>JBQTIA010000126.1:0-27688 GCA_052388455.1 Hyphomicrobium sp. | reverse complement strand
TGTAGGTTGGGTCGACGAAGGAGACCCAACAAACTCGAGCGACCAAAGTTGTTGGGTCTCGTGCCTCGACCCAACCTACGTCCAAATGCGATTCCCCTGCCTGGTCTGATGGACGCTGGCGCTATTTCGAAAGCCTGAGGTCCGTCAGACTGACGGCGATATCGCGGAACGCCTGTACAAGGTCGGCAGCGGTCGAAGCCGTATAGGCATAGACGGGCTCGGTGGCGCAGCCTTCGAGCAGGTCGAGCGTCGTCTGATCGGTGATGCCGAAGGCGACGGTATAGATGCTGATGCCGGCGGACTTGGCATGGGTGCAGACCTGCTGCAGGCGTCCGTCGGCGTAGTCCTTGAAGCCGGCATAGGTCTTGGTCGCGATGCGATTCGTGCCCCACTGCTGGAGATAGCCGTAGGCCGAATAGTGCGACAGGCGGTCGACGTCGGGCGCCGGATCGACGTTGTTGACGCCGTCCGTCATCAGCACAAGAACCTTGCGGGCCGTGCCGTAGGGCGCGCCCTCGGTGAACGGCGCCGTCGGCGACAGCACCCGCCAGCCCCAGGCCAGACCCTCCGCGACGTTGGTGCCGGACCCGTTCCAGTGCATCAGCCCGTTGATCTTGCCGGTAACCGCCGTCAGGTCGCTGGTCAGCGGCAGCACGGCGTCGCCGCAGGATTTGTTGGGGCCGCTGGTGTCGGGCGCCACCTCGTCGATGGCGCCGTCGGTGCCATTGTATTTTAGCACGTTGTTGATGCCGTAGCCCGCCCATGGATCGGTGAAGCGGGGAGCGACGGCGTCGCGCAGATTGAGCCGGTCGGGAAGATAGTCGTTGGCCGTCACGACCATCGCTCCCTGGGCGGCGAGCGCAGCGTTGTCGCTTTCGTCGGGCCAGAACCAAGGCACGAACAGCGTATCCGGCTCGCTGATGTCGGGCGTTTCGTCGGTCGCATCATAGGGTTCGGCGCGGGCTTCCACGCAGCCCTTCCAGATGCTGTTCGGGATCTTGTCGAAGAGGTCGAGGACGTTCAGCCTGCTCGGGCTCGCGATCCAGCACGGGCTGCCAAAATTGAAGGGCGCCGGAACGTCCGTGGCGTTCGCCGCGGCGGCCGGACGGGTGACGGCCAGCTCTTTCCAGAGTATGGACGCGAAGGCGGGCAGCCGGTCGAACAGCGAACCCGTGGTTCCATTGCCCGGCCCGCTGCCCCCAGACCCAGCGCCCCCAGACCCGCCGCCGCCCGGCGACGAGCAGCCGGGCTCGAAGCCGAAATACATCCACTCCATCGCCTCGCCGTGATGGCGGGCATCGCCCGACTGATCCAGCCAGGAGTGCTGCTGGGTCCCATTACCGATGTTCACGGCGCCGACATAGGGCACGACGGCCATGGCGATCTTCGAAGGATCGCTGGCGTTGGACCGCACCGTCGTCACGAGGTCGAGGGCACCCTGCTTCAGATCGTCCATGTGGCCGGCCATCGATCCGGTGTTGTCGAGCACCAGCGCCAGCTCGATGCTCTCGGTGGCGACCGTCGCCTCGGAGACCACGCGCACCTGCATCACGTCCTGACCGAACACGCCGGCGAACGTCGTCTTCACGTCGGCGGTCACCTCGATCGATATGCTGGCCGCCGCGGGGTCGACGTCGATCCCCGTGATCGTCGCCCCGAAGGCGCCCTTCGCGTTCTTGCGGAAGAAAGTCTTGGCGCGGGCCTCGATGGCGGCTTCGTCGGCGCCGTCGGAGCGGGCAGCGAGAATGGCCGCGTCGGCCGCCGCCTGGAGCTGAACCTGCACGGCGCGGGCGCGGCCGTAGTCCAGTCCCAGCGCTGCGGCGGCACAGACGGACAGAATCGTTATCCCGAACAGGGCTGCCGTTCCACCGCCCGAGCAGCCGATGAACTGGCCGGCCATCGTCACACATCGTGCGTACGGCGCTCGCGGAGCACTGCTCGACATGGACGTCGACCTGATCACAAACCTCTTACAGCTTGATGATCAATGCCATGCGGATGTTGAGGTGTACTTAAGCACGATGGCCGTTGCAAAACATGATGAGGCTGGGGTTGACTGCCGCTCCGAAGCGGGACGCTCTTCAGGGCGCGGCGGCGAGTGACCACACGACCGTCACGCGGGCTTCCAGCGCCTGCGTCCCCGCCTCGACCGGCACCGCGTCCGCCATCGCCTTCCGCGCCATGGCGAACGGCCGCGGACCCGAGAACGACGTGTCTTCCGAAATGGCGATCACATCCCCGACCCGGGCGCCGGCCGCCGCCGCATAAAGCTCCGCCCGCCGCCGCGCATTGGCGATGGCGGCCTGGCGGGCCTCGTCATTGAGCGTTTCGGCGCGGCTCACCTCGAAGCTCAGTCCGCCCATCTGATTGGCACCGAGCACGATCAGCTGGTCGAGCAGTTCGCCGAGCCGTGAGAGGTCGCGGATGCGGATGTCGAGCTGATTGACCACGCGATAGCCGTTGATCACGGCCACCTGTCCGTCGCGTGGCTGCGTGTAGCGCGGCTCGACGTGGAAGGAGGTCGTCTGGATGTCCTTCGCCTCGATGCCGGTCGACTTGAGGCCCGCGATGACCTTCTGCATGGTCGCCGAATTGCGGTCGAGAGCCTCGCGGGCGGTTGTCGCCTCGCTGATCACGCCGCTCGTCACGCGCGCCATGTCGGGGTCGGCACCCACCTCGCCCGTGGCCGTCACCGTCACCGTGCGCTGCATCTCGCTCTCTCCCGCCATTGCCGGAACCACCACCGCCAGAACCAGCGCGGCAGCGGCGAACGCTCCTGCAGCAACCGCCTGTCTCATCGCCATTTCGAAGCTCTCCAGTGTGGAGTGGACCCAGCACCGGCTTGCCCAGGCGCTTTCTCACCAACGCTGCAAAGAGACGCATGGAGAGCAGGCCAAATCGAGGCGCGAGGTGCTTGCAGCCGGCCAAATCTGGTATAGAGGCGCGCTTCTGGAAAGGGCCCGTAGCTCAATGGTTAGAGCTGGCGGCTCATAACCGTCTGGTTGTCGGTTCAAGTCCGGCCGGGCCTACCAGTCGACACGCGATCGCGGGCCGCAGGCGCCGCTTTTGTTCCGAATACCCTCGGCCGGGACGTGCCACCCGTCTCGACCACCTGCTTGGCCGCCAGAACGCAGCAGATCTGCCCCCTCTGAAGCGCGAAACCGGTCAGAAAGGCGAGCGGAACGATGATCAGGAGACTGGCGGACAGGGGCATGACGGACACGACCGGAGTGATGTTGATATGGCGACGAAACCCCTTAGTCTGAATGAACGTAACTCATCCTGAAAATACTCGATTCCCCGCCCGGAGGCAGCGAACGACCCGGTGACCACGCCCTCACTGAAAGCACTGCTGATTTCGGACGGCCGGCCGGGACACTTTCACTTGTCCGATGGCGTGCTGGCCGCGATCGCGCGGCGTCGCCCGGTCGATGTGACACGGCTGGAGGTGCGCCGCCCGCGCTGGCTGACGCCCGGCGTCCTCTGGCGCCTGTCGCACAGCGGCCTCTCGGCCCCGCTGATCCTCGGGTATGCCTACGGCGTCGCCGCCGAATCCCTCGGGCCCGCGGATATCGTCGTATCCGCCGGCGGCAACACGCTGGCCGCCAACGTCGCCGCATCGCAGCTGCTCAATTGTGCCAACGTGTTCTGCGGCTCGCTGCGGCGCTTCAGGCCCGACCTGTTCAGCCTCGTTCTCACATCCTATTCGCGCAACGCGGCACAGCCCCGGCACGTGATGACGCTGAAACCGAGCCGGCTCGATCCCGATACCTTGCCCACGCCGCGGACCGACGTCAGCCGCCCCCCGGCCGTCGCTGGCCTGCTGGTCGGCGGAGACGCCGGCACGGTGCGCTTCACGGATGCCGAGTGGCTGCAGCTCATGGGCTTCCTGGAAGCGACCAACAAGGCGCTTGGCACGCGCTGGATCGTCTCCAATTCGCCGCGCACGCCGGGCTTCGTCAGCGATCTCCTCGAACGCAGCGCAACAGCGCCGGGCAGCGGCATCATCCAGTACATCGACGTCCGGCGGACCGGCATCGGGACGCTCGGGGAGTTGCTCGCGCGGGCCGAGACGCTCGTCTGCACGGCGGATTCGAGCTCGATGCTGTCGGAGGCCGTGTGGGCGCGCCGGCCCGTCGTCGCGGTTTGTCCAGCCGATATGACTTTGCCGGCCGACGAATGCGATTACCGCCGATATCTCGAATCCAACGGCTGGGCGCGGACCATCCCCATCGCCGAGCTGAACCCGAACCGTTACTTCGACCGGGTGAGCCAGATGACGCCGCTGCTGGTCAATCCCCTCGATCAGCTCGCCGACATGCTGGGTCGGCGGCTGCCCGAGCTGGCCATCGCATAGCCAAGTCCCGTCACGCAAAAGGAATTCTTTGCCGTTCAAAGCGCCTGCAGGACGGTGACGCGCTCTCCGGCATAAACGCCGCGAAGCTGGGTCACGTCATCCAGAGCCATCGCCCAGATGTTGCAGCGGCTCGCCAGACGGATTTCACCCTTGCGAGAAAGCGGCGTCGGTCCGAAGCCGATGGCGATGGAATCCCCATCCGGCCAGTAGACGATTTCACCGGCGTTGACGACGTCTCGGGCGCCAGGCTCCCGCACCGAGGCCACGGGTGCCTCGAAATAGACCTCGCGGCCCCAGGTCTTGGCGTCGGCGGTGATCGGCAATGCCTGCCAGATCTGATCGGCGGTCGGCGTGTCGAGCAGGCGCGCGCGAATGGCGACCCTGCCGGCCTGGATGAGGACCTCACGCGCCATGAACCGACCCCGCACTCGACCCGATTGCCCACATCCCCGCTGACGCGGCTGACCCACGTCCCGCTCACGCGGCGGCAATCGTCACCTTCTCACCTGGCGTCACAACCTTCAAGAGGGTCGTATCGTCGGCGATCGTTGCCCAAAGGTTGCAGGGGCGCGGGAGACGCATCTCGCCGGGGCGCGAGATGGCGGTCGGACCGAAGGCGATGATCACGCGGTCGTCCTCGCTGACGTAGTAGACCTCCCCAGCCGCCGCGAGCACCCGCGCGCCGCGCTCGCGACCGCTTTCGATCGGAATTTCGAACTTGATGGCCTGCCCCCACGTTTCCGCCGACGAATGTAGGGGAAGAGCCGACCAGATGCGGTCGGCCGTCGGCGTGTCGAGCAGGTCGGCGTGCAGCAAGACGCGGCCGATGCGGATCAGCACGCGACGCGCGCGACCGGCTGCCGACCGCTTGCCGTCGCGGCCCGTCACCTTGCTCGAACGCTGTCGCAGAATGTTCGTCGGCATTTTTGGGAGGAGGTTACAGGTTATAGGTGACAGGTTACAGGGAGACCCCCACTAAACCTGCCCCCTATAACCTATAACCTGTAACCTAAAACCTCACTCAGCCCGGAGCCGGACCGAACACGAGCGCCGTGTTGAGACCGCCGAAGGCGAACGAATTCGACATCGTATAGTCGACCTTCATCGAGCGGCCGACGTTCGGGACGTAGTCGAGGTCGCACTTCGGATCCGGCTCGTCGAGGCCGATGGTCGGCGGAACCCAGCCTTCTTCCATCGCCTTGAGACAGGCGGTCGCCTCGATGCCGCCGCCGGCGCCGAGCGGATGGCCGTGCATCGATTTCGTCGACGAGATCGCGAGCTTGTAGGCGTGCTTGCCGAAAAGCTGCTTTATGGCGTTGGTCTCGTTTTCGTCGTTGATCGTCGTCGCCGTGCCGTGGGCGTTGAGATAGTCGATCTTCTCGGCCGGGATGCCGCCGTCGGCCAAGGCCAGACGCATGGCCTCATACGGGCCTTCGATGCCCGGATTGACCATGTCCTTGGCATCGGAGGTCATGCCGAAACCGCACAGCTCGGCGAGGATCTTGGCGCCGCGCCGCTTGGCATGCTCGTATTCTTCGAGCACCAGAATGCCGGCGCCCTCGCTGAGCACCGTCCCGTTGCGCTTCTTGGAGAACGGGAAGCAGCCCTGCGGCGAGAGCACGTGCAGCGCCTGCCACGCTTTCATCGTGCCGTAATTGATCACCGCCTCGGCGGCACCGGCAATGGCCACGTCCACCATGTTGTTGCGAATGTAGTCGCGGGCGATGCCTATGGCGTGCGTGGCGGTGGAACAGGCGGAGCAGGTGGCGAAGGTCGGTCCCTTGACGCCGAACTCGATGCCGACGTGGGCCGAGCCGGACGAGCCGATGATGCGCAGAAGCGTCAGCGGATTGGTGGCGCGCTTGTTGTGAATGAAGAGATCGCGGTAGGCGGTCTCGTAGGTCGTCAGCCCGCCGGCGCCAGAGCCGATGATGCAGGCCGTACGATAGGGGTTCTCGAACGGGATCGGCAGCCCCGACTGCTTCACCGCCTCGTCGGCGGCGGCGGCGCCGAACCACGCGTAGCGGTCGGCGTGCAGGATGATCTTGTCGCGCACGAAATGCTTGAGGCGGGCGCGATGATCGAAGCCCCGGATCTGGGCGGCAATCAGGATCTTGAGATCTTCCAGAGGAAAGCCGTCGAGAGCGCTGAGCCCCGATTTGCCCTCTTTCATCCCGGCCCACATCTCGTCGACCGTGTGACCGATCGGCGTGACCGCGCCCATGCCGGTCACGACCACGCGGCGCTGGCCGCTCGCTGTACTCATCTCACCTCTGCCGAATTGCGACCGCGCATGAACCGGAGCCGGGCCAGCGTGGCCCCGCAACGCCGATCGCCGCGGACTTTATCATCACGCCTTGGTCTTCATGCCTTGGCGCTGGCTGCCGCAGGCCCTGCAGCCATAAGGGCCTTCACCCGATCCACCACCGAGCCGACCGTCTTGAAGGCGTCGACCTCTTCGTTGGCATTATAGGGAATTTCGATGCCGAACGTATCTTCGATGTCGAATACGATCATCGCCAGATCGAGGGATTCGATCTTGAGGTCCGTAAGCGCGGTCGACAGCGAAATGTCGTCTCGCGGTTCTTTCATGTGCTTTTTGAGAATATCGATGATTTTCGTAGCGACTTCGTCCATCTCGTTCTCCAATCCCTCTCAGGCGGCCTGAGCAGGGAGCGATCTGATGTCTGATTCCGACCAGTTCAGGACTGTGCCCGCAACAAGATGAGGCGTGAGATATACTTAAACGCCGATCAAGTCCAGACGAGCAGCCCACAGCGGACCGACCCGTAACGGCTTGCCGTTCCGATCAGTTCCGCAAGAACCCAGTCCGCAAGAACCATGCCGGGCCACCGGCGCCGCCGCAGTCCCCACCGGAACACGCGCTGCGGGCCTTGCGACCGCCTGTCGGCTCTGGATCGGACCCGGGAATAGGTGTTCAATGCGGTCGTAGTGCCGGAACGGAACACCGCCAATACGGCGCTAAACCAACGACGCTATGACTGGGTCGCGGACCGCAACCACCAACATCGTACCGGCTCGCACCACGACCTAGCCGATCTGCCAGAACAAGACCTCGGACAAAACCGCGCACACGGCCCGGGAGGGTTGGCCCCATGACCGCACCCATCGCCTCACCCCACACCGCCACGGCAGCGGCTGGCGCCGCCCGATGGCCCTGGCTCGGCGCCTATCCGAAGGACGTCGACTGGCACCAGTCGTTCGCTCCCGCACCGCTCTACAAGCTGCTCGACGACGCGGTCGGCCGCCACGGCACCCGCACCTGCACCAACTTTCTCGGGCGCCGGCTGACCTATGCGGAGATCGGCAGCGCCGTCGACCGCGCGGCAGCGGGATTGCAGAAGCTCGGCGTTGGACCCGGCGTCAAGGTCGGTCTCTTCCTCCCCAACTGCCCGACCTTCATCGTCTACTACTTCGCCGTGCTCAAGGCCGGCGGCACGGTCGTCAATTACAACCCCCTCTACACACTGGAGGAATTGACGTTTCAGGTTAAGGACAGCGAAACCCGGCTGATGGTGACGCTCGATCTCAAGATCCTGTTCGACAAGGTCGAGGGTCTCTTGCAGTCGGGCGTTCTTCCGCGCGCCATCGTTGCCGCCTTCGCGCCACTGCTGCCCGGATCGAAGTCGATCCTCTTCCGGCTGTTCAAGGCCAAAGAGCTGGCCCGGCCGTCGGCCTCCCCGGTCCGCGACAAGGTGATCGCCGAAGCGGACCTGCTCGCCAACGACGGGAAATACAAACGGATGCCCGTCGATCCGGTCAACGACATCGCCGTGCTGCAGTACACCGGCGGCACCACCGGCACGCCGAAAGGCGCCATGCTCACCCACGCCAACGTCTACATCAACGTGAAGCAGGTGGCGGCCTGGGCGCCCAGTCTCAGCGACGCCACCGAGAAGGTGCTCGGCGCGCTGCCGTTCTTCCACGTCTTCGCGATGACGGTGGTGATGAACTTCGGGATCGCCAAGGCGGCCGAGATCATCATCATGCCGCGCTTCGTGCTGCTCGACGCCCTGAAGCTGATCGACAAGCTGAAGCCGACCGTGATGCCCGGCGTGCCGACGCTGTTCAACGCCATCATGAACGCGCCCGATCTGAAAAAGTACGACCTCGCCAGCCTGAAGTTCTGCCTCTCCGGCGGAGCGCCGCTGCCGCTCGAGGTCCGCAATGGCTTCGAGACGTTGACCGGGTGCAGCCTGGTCGAAGGCTACGGACTGTCGGAGGCCTCGCCCGTCGTCACCTGCAATCCGCTCAACGTCCCGGCCCGGCCGGGCTCCATCGGACTGCCGCTGCCACAGACCATCGTGTCGCTGCGCAGCGTGGCCGATCCTGCGACCGAGGTTCCCCCCGGCGAGAAGGGAGAAGTTTGCATCAAGGGACCGCAGGTCATGCTCGGCTACTGGAAGAAACCGGCCGAGACCAGGGAACAGTTCACCGCCGACGGCTACCTGCGCACCGGCGACGTGGCCGTCATCGATGCTGACGGCTTCTTCTACGTCGTCGACCGCATCAAGGACCTGATCATCTGCTCGGGCTACAACGTCTATCCCCGCCGCATCGAGGAGGCGATCTATGAGCACGCGGCTGTGGAAGAGGTCACCGTCATCGGCATTCCCGACCGCTACCGCGGCGAGGCGCCCAAGGCGTTCATCAAGCTGAAGAAGGGGATGACCGCCACCGCCGACGAGATCATGCAGCACCTCGGCCCGAAAATCTCCAAGCTGGAGCTGCCCTCCGAGATCGAATTCCGCGAGACGCTTCCCAAAACCATGATCGGTAAGCTCTCGAAAAAAGAGCTGAAGGCCGAGGAAAAACAGAAACAGTCGTGACCGGTGTCTGACCCTCCGGGTCTGAAACCCAAGCAACCGTCATCCCGGCGTCGCGGCGTAGCCGCGCTGCGCGCGGACGGCCGGGACCTAGAACAACTCGCCATACGCCCGCCGCCTGATGATCTGGGTCCCGGCCTTCGCCGGGATGACGAGTTGAAAAAGCGCTACGTCAGTCTGCGTGTGAGCTTGGTGTCTGGCCCGTCGTATCGGAGTTTGATGTCTGACCCTCCGGGTCTGAAACCTGACTGAAATATCAACGATACAAATCGGCCCGCGTCGGCGGCAGCTTGGGCGGGCGCTTGGCGCTCTTCGACGCGAGCGTCTGGAAGAGCCTGAGAGTGCCGCGCTCGAAGGCGAGGCTCACGCCCGCGAGATAGGCGACCCAGATGCGGTACTTCTCCTCGCCGACGAGGCGGGTCGCGGTCTCCCGCTCCGCCGTCAACCGCTCGCACCACAGCTTGCAGGTTCGCGCGTAGTGCATGCGCCAGCCTTCGACGTCGTGCACCTCGAACCCGACTTCCTCCATCGCCATCACCGAGTGGCCGATGTTATCCAGCTCCCCGCCGGGGAAGATGTACTTGGCAATCGCCTTCTTTTCCGGCCGCATCCGCTCGGGCAGCCAGCCCTTTTTGGCGTGCGCGCGGCGCGCTATGGCGTGATTGAGGAACAGTCCGTCCTCGGCGAGCAGCGAGCGCACCTTCTTCATGTAAGCGGGAATGTTGGCGAGCCCGATGTGCTCGTACATGCCGATAGAGGCGATCTTGTCGTAGGTGCCGGTGACGCTGGAATAGTCGATCAGCTCGAAGGTCACGCGGTCCTCGAGCCCGAGCCGCTTCACCTTCTCGCGCGCGAAGGCGAGCTGCTCCTCGCTGAGCGTGCAGCCGTGCGCGGTGACGCCGTAATTCTTCGCCGCATGGCAGACGAGCCCGCCCCACCCCGAGCCGATGTCGAGCATCCGGTCGCCTGGCTTCAGCCGCAGCTTGCGGCAGATCATCTCCAGCTTGTCGCGCTGCGCCTGGGCGACGTCGTTCGACCAGTCCGTGTAGTAGGCGCAGGAGTAGACCATCTCGGGGTCGAGAAAGAGCGCGTAAAACTCGTTCGAGAGGTCGTAGTGGAACTGGATGAACGCCTTGTTGTCGGCGGTCTTGCGGCCCTTGCCGGTCATCTCGCCGCCGAAGCCGCCTTGCTCCTGCGGCGGGTCGCCCGGCGCGAGCAGGAACGGCGACAGCGAGGAGAGCACCTTCAGCTTCGAGAGATCCTTGAGCTTCATCGCCTTGCGGCCCGGCGCGATCACCTGCTGGCCGAAGTCGACCAGCGTGCCGCCGGAAAAGTCGATACGCCTGGCGATGTAGTGCTGCAGCAGCGTGTCGAGCTTCGGGCGCCGCAGCATCGAGGCGATGACGCCGGGGTCGTTGATCGCGATCTCGAAGGGACCCTTGGCGTTGCTCCCGAGCGGCACCCGCGATCCGTCCCACAGCCTGACATGCGCGTCGAGATCGAGCTTCTGCCCAAGCTCCGTCACGAGCGCCCTGGCGGCAGCGAGTTGTTTTTCTGACTGATCGCTTGGCATTTGAACTCTCGACAGGTGTCAGACCCGTCATGTCGTATCGGAGACACGCCTCCGACCTGAGGACATGCCTTCGGCATGGGCCTGACACCATGCACCGTTGGTGGAAGCCAACACTTGCCTCATGGGCAGCGGCGCGGCAAGCTCTCTGAGCGAACCAACCGATACATCGGAACCAATCGTGCCGCGGTCACATCGAATGGACTTTGAAGGCGCTTGGCATAACATCGTCAATCGCGCAGCGGGCCGTGCCGCTATTCTCAGCAACCCGGACAAATGCGAACTCTTTCTGGAATGCGTGGCTCTGGCAGCGAATCGTTACGGCATCGAAATCCACGCCTACTGCTTGATGACGAACCACTACCACCTGCTCGTGCGCAGCTTGACCGGCAGACTCCCCGACGCCATGCGTTTCGCATCGGGGCGATTTACGCGCCTCAAGAACATGCGGGACGAGCGCGACGGACCGCTTTTTCGCGGTCGCTATGCCTCTCGTGAAGTCGGCAATGACGGTTATTTCGCCCAGGTCAGCCGGTATATTCACCTCAACCCGGTGGAGGCCGCATTGGTGCAATCCGCTGAGGATTGGCCTTGGTCGAGCGGTCGTTACTATCTCGGCGCCTCACCAAAACCGGATCGGCTGCAAACATCGGAAATCCTCGAGCTTTTTGGTCCGCCGCATGCGAGCACGCGCTATGCCGATTTCTTGCGAGAGGGCGTCGAGGAGATCACACGCCGACGGAATGCGGAGATGAAGGATTGACACCTGCGTGACGCCAGACACCCAACGTATCGGACGGATCGCAGCCTGATTGAAATCATGCACGCCGACCGGTGTCAGACCCTCCGGGTCTGACACCGTGGCTCGGAAGGTCGAGCACGTGTCTAAAACTTTCTCTTGCCGAAGCGGCGTCGAACAATCGCGATGAACGCATCGATCGCGCCTTCAACCAACTCGTAAAGCAATACCCACACACCCGCCATCAGGTAGAACATCACCAACACGCCGATGTAAAGACCGGCCCCGTTCCAATGAAACTTCATCCCGGCCCAGATGATGGCAGCAGCAAAGCCGAGCGAAGCGAGCGCCCAATACGGATGCGCGCGCCACGGCAGTTTCTTGCGGCGCGCGACCTGATACGCCTCCCGCACATCACCCAGTGTTCTACTCCGACCGTTGACCAAGTGAAGGTTCCCCTGCCCCTGCGATTCTAGGTTGACATAGGCGTCAAGCCGCCGCCTTCACCTCGGCCGCCTTGGCGCTTTCCATGATCGCCGCGACGCCCATGGCGCCGGCGGTGCACACCGAGATGAGGCCGCGGCCGGGATGATCGGCGAGCAGCTTGGCGAGATTGGCGACGATGCGCGCGCCGGTCGCCGCGAAGGGATGGCCGAAGGCGATCGACGAACCCTTCACGTTGAGTTTGGCCGGATCGATGGAACCGAGCGCCGCATCCCTGCCCAGCACCCGCTTGCAGTACTCCGGGTCCTCCCAGGCCTTCAGCGTTGCCAGAACCTGCGCCGCGAAGGCCTCGTGGATCTCGTAATAGTCGAAATCCTGGAGCTTCAGCCCGGCGCGGTCGAGCAGCTTGGCGACCGCCAGCGTCGGCGCCATCAGCAGGCCCTCTCCGGCCACGAAGTCGTTGGCGACGTGCTGGGACGCCGTGAGATAGGCGGCGATGGGAAGCCCGCGCTTCCTCGCCCACTCTTCGCTGCACAGAAGCACGCAGGCCGCCCCATCGGTCAGCGGCGTCGAGTTGGCCGCCGTCAGCGTACCCTTGTCGGATTTGTCGAAGGCGGTTTTGAGAGTGGCCAGCTTGTCGAGGCTGACGTCGGTGCGCAAATTGTTGTCGCGGAACACACCGGCGCACGGCACGACGAGGTCGTCCATGTAGCCCGAGCGGTAGGCTTCCGCCGCCTTGGTGTGGCTTTCGTAGGCGAGCTTGTCCTGAGCTTCGCGGGGGATCTTCCAGTGCTGCGCCATCAGCTCGCAGTGCTGGCCCATGGTCAGCCCCGTGCGCGGCTCCGCGACGGTCGGCGGCTGCGGCGCGAAATCGGCCGGGCGGAACTCGGAGACGACCTTCAGCTTCTCCTGCGTCGTGCGCGCGTTGCCGAGCTTGACGAACTTCTGCGCCGAGCGGCGCGAGAACACGATCGGAGCGTCGCTGGTCGTATCCGAGCCGATGGCGATGCCGCTGTCGATGGCGCCCGTCGCGATCTTGGCGGCAATGCCCATCGCCGCCTGCAAGCTCGTGCCGCACGCCTGGATCAGCGTAATGCCCGGCGTCGAGGTGGCGAGCTGGGTGCCGAGCACGGCCTCGCGCGCGATGTTGAAGTCCTTGGAATGCGTGACGACGGCGCCGCCGACCACCTCGTCGATGTGCGCGCCCTTTAGACGGTATTTCTCGACAAGGCCGTTCAGCGCTGCCGTCATCATGTCGAGGTTGGAGAGATCGGCATAGAGCGTGTTGGAGCGGCAGAACGGCGTGCGAACGCCGCCGATGACGGCCACGCGGCGAAGTGCTTCGGTCATGGGCTTCTCTCTCTTGACCGGTGTCAGACCCAGAGGGTCTGACACCTCTGACAGGATTGGCAATGGGACGTCGTTGGATCGTACGGAGCCATGGTGTCAGACCCTGAGGGCCGACACCCGTCGAACTCTATTCCGCTGCAGCCGCCACGAGCCGCGGCTTGGCCGGTGTCTCCTTCGCCTTGTAATGCAGCGGGCCGCCGCGGAACGGCGCGAAGCCGGTGCCGAAGATGACGCCGGCGTCGACGAGATCGGCGCTCTCCACCACCCGCTCGCTCAGCGCCTTTTCGGCTTCTGCGATCAGCGGCTCGACCAGCTCCCGGCCGAGTGTGTCCATCTCCGCCTTGTCGTAGCTGCGCATCGTCGCCTTCACCGGCTTTCCGTCCTTCCAGACGTAGAAGCCCTCGCCCGACTTCTTGCCGAGCCGGCCGCTCTCCACGAGCCGCTCCAGCCGCGAGCCGGCCGGATCGAGCTTCAGGATCTTGCCGACGTGGGCGCAGACATCGAGACCGACATTGTCGGCAAGCTCGATCGGACCCATGGGCATTCCGAAGGCGCGGGCCGCCTCGTCGATTTTTTCCTTGTCCTCACCTTGCTCCAGCCGCGCCATGGCTGCCATCATGTAGGGCGCCAGCACGCGGTTGACGAGGAAGCCCGGCACGCTCTTGGTCACCAGCGGGAACTTGCCGATCGCGGTGACGAAGGCACATCCCTTGTTCACCTCCTCCGCCCTGCTCGTCGCGCCGCGCACCACTTCGACCAGCGGCATCTGCGCGACGGGGTTGAAGAAGTGGATGCCGATCAGCCGGCCCGGATCGGCGAGCGGCTGGGCGATGTCCTCGATCTGCAGCGAGGACGTGTTGGTGGCCATCACCGCGCCGGGCTTCAGCTTCTTTTCGAGATCGCCGAACAGCCGCTGCTTGACGTCCAGCTTTTCGACGATGGCTTCGATGACGATGTCGGCGCGCGGTACGCCGTCACCGTTGGGATCGGCGATGAGCCGGGCTTTCGCCGCGTCGCGCTCGGCCTTGGTCTTGTATTTCTTCGCGAACAACTTGCCCTGAGCGGCGATGCCCTTGGCGATCTGGTCGGCGGATAGATCCTGCAGCGTCACCTCCATGCCGGAGGTCACGCACCAGCCGGCAATGTCGGCGCCCATGGTGCCGGCCCCGATGATGTGGGCGCGAAGGGGGCGCCATTTCACATCCTTGGGCGCCTGCGCCTTCAGCGCTTCCGAGAGCTTGAACACGCGGCGCAGGTTTCGCGACTGCTCGGAGACCATCAGCGGCGCGAAGGCGCGGGTTTCCGCCGCCTTCAGGGCATTGAAGTCGCCGCCGTGGTTTTCGAACAGATCGATCAGTCGGAACGGCGCGGGATAGTGATCCTCTCGCGCCTTCTTTTTCGTCTCGTCCCGCATGCGGCCCGCCAGCAATCCGCGCGCCGGCCATTTGGTCAGCACGGATTTGACGAGCCCGGCCGGCTTCGACTTGCGCTTCTGCAGAACGGCCTTGCGCGCCGCCCAGCGCAGGGCGCCCTTGCTGGCGACAAGCTCGTCGATGAAGCCCAGCGCTTTCGCGGCCCGAGCCCGGATGAAGGCGCCGGTCAGCATGTTCTGCATGGCCGCGATCGGTCCCGCGGCGCGGATCGAGCGGGCCGTGCCGTTGAAGCCGGGAAAGATGCCGAGCTTGACCTCGGGGAAGCCGACGCGCGTGGCTTCGTCGCTGGTCGCGATGCGGTACTGGCAGGCGAGAACCAGCTCGAAGCCGCCGCCGACGCACACCCCGTGGATGGCGGCGACGGTCGGCACGCTCATGCGCTCGATGCGGTCCAACAGCCTGTTCACAGGCGCCAGCATTTCGACGACCTGCTGCTCGGTCTCAAAATTTTCGAACTCGTTGATGTCGGCGCCGACGATGAACCCCTTCTCCTTGCCCGACATGATGACGAGGCCGCGGATGGAGCGGTCCCTCGCGCCGTCCTCGACCCTGGTGACGATGGAGTTCAGCTCCTCGAGCGGCCGCTTGCCGAGCGCGTTGGCACTCTGACCTTCGCGGTCGAAGATCGCCCAGGCGATGGCTTCCTCGTCGACGGAGAATTTCCAGTCCTTGAGACTGGCGATGTCGGGCAGATACAGCTCGGCCATGACGCGGCTCCTTCGGATCGATCGTTACTCGGCGGCGGCGCTTTCGAGTGCCCGGGAATTGTGGCCGAGCGGCTTGTAATTCGGCTTCACTTCCTCCGGATCGAAGTGGTCGACGGCGATGACCTTCGCTACCAGGCGCTCGACCTCTTTAAGAAGCTGAGCCTCGCTCTCGGTGACGACGCCCTTGGTCGCCGCATCCCCGATCCAGTCGATGCCGTGATAGCGCCGCACGGTGCCGGCGCGGATGGCCTTTTCGAGCTTTTTCTCGGCTTCCTCGGCGGCGATGACCTTTGCCAGCGTCACCTCCAGCACGCCGGTCTGATCGTCGACGTCGTCGGAGACGAAGATGTGACGGGTCAGCCGGTCACGGACCTCGCCGGGTTCGAGCACGCTCTTCACGCACTGGCCGGCGAGCCGGTCGGAGGCCGGCCGATAGTGGCTGCCGAAGGGGTAAACCAGCACGCGCATCAGCCAGCGGGCCGGCGTGACGGGGAAGTTGTCGATGGTGCCCTTCAAGGCCTGCTCGAACCGCCAGAGCCCGTTCTGTGCTGACATGGCGACGATGGGGCGGTCGGCGGCCGGGCTGCCGTCGTCCTCGAAGCGCTTCACCACGCACGACGTGAGATAGAGTTCCGAGAGCGCATCGGCGAGACGCCCGGAGAGCTTCTGCTTGACCTTGAGTCCGCCGCCGAGCAAGGCGACTGTCAAATCCGAGACGAGCGCGAAGTTGCGGCTCTGGCGGGAGAGCTGCTTGTAAACTTGCTTCGTCTCGGCCGGCACCTCGGGGGCACCCGCGAAGAGGCCGATGGTCAGGTTGTGGAACAGCGCGCCGCTGACGTTCGCGACCGCATAGGACACGTGACCGCCGAAGGCCGTGTCGAAGGCTTCGAGACCGCGGTCGGCGTCGGCGTCCTGGGCCGCCTGCACTTCCTTGTAGAGGTAGGGATGCGCCCTGAGCGCGCCCTGCGCGAAGGTGATCAGCGTGCGGGTCAGGATGTTGGCGCCCTCGACCGTGATGCCGACGGGAACCATCTGATAAGCCGATTGCAGGTAGTTCGCCGGCCCGTCGCAGATCGCGCGGCCGCCGTGGATGTCCATCGAGTCGTTGACGGCGCGGCGCATCCGCTCCGTGGTCTGGTACTTCATCAGCGCTGAAATAACCGACGGCTTCTCGCCCCGGCTGACCATGGCCGCCGTCACCGCGCGCGCGGCCTCGTTGACGTAGGCCGTCTCGACCAGCCGGCCGAGCGCCTCCTCGACGCCTTCCATACGGGCGATCGGCAATCCGAACTGCTTGCGGATGCGGCCGTACGCAGTCGCGTGGCGCAGCATCGTCTTGGCGCCGGCGGTGGCCGAGGACGGCAACGAAATGGCACGTCCGGCAGCGAGGCATTCCATCAGCATCCGCCAGCCCTGGCCGGCCTGCTTCTCTCCGCCGATGATCCAGTCGATGGGGATGAAAACGTCCTTGCCCCAGTTGGGACCGTTCGGGAACGCCGCGCCCGAGGGCAGATGCCGGCGGCCGATGTGCACGCCCGGATGCGTCGCCGGCACCATGGCGACGGTGATGCCGACGTCCTCACCCTTGCCGAGGATGTTCTCGGGATCGAACAGACGGAACGCGAGGCCGACCAGCGTCGCCTCGGGTCCGAGCGTGATGTAGCGCTTGTCCCAGGAGAGCCTGATGCCGACCGTCTCCTTGCCCTCGTGCTTGCCGCGCACGACCGTGCCGATGTCGCGCATGGTCGCCGCGTCGGAGCCGGAGGTCGGGCCTGTGAGCGAGAAGCACGGTACTTCGAGCCCCTTGGCGAGACGCGGCAGGAAATGATGCTTCTGCGCGTCCGTGCCGTACTTCTCGATCAGCTCGCCGGGACCCAAGGAGTTCGGCACCATGACGATGGTCACCACGTCGGGCGAGCGCGAGGCGATCTTGCCGAGGATCAGGCTCTGCGCCTGCGGCGAGAAACCGAGACCCCCGTGCTCCTTCGAAATCAGCATCCCGAGGAAGCCGTGCTTTTTCACGAAATCCCAGATGCGCTCGGGGATGCGCCGCTCGCTGAAGCGCACCTCCCAGTCGTCGATCATGCGGCACAGCTCTTCGGTTGGCCCGTCGAGGAACGCCTGCTCCTCCTTGGTCAGCGAGAGCGCGGGGACAGCGCGGAGCTTCGACCAGTCGGGCGCGCCGGAGAATAGCTCGGCGTCGAACCCGACCGTGCCGGCGTCGAGCGCCTGCTGCTCGGTGTCGGACACTTTGGGCAAAATGCCTTTGACCATTCGGAAGGCGGGCGCGACGGCGTACTGCCGCCGGATCGACGGGATAGAGAGGGCGATCAGGGGAATCGCGGCCAGTGCCAGCAGCAGGCCGAGCCAGGAGGACCAGAGCAGCCACGCCCCCATGACCGCCGCTGCCGCCCAAATCCACACCGAAGGTTGCAGCAGCCCGAGCGCCACGACGCCGGACAGGATTGCGAGGAGCAGCGCGAGTGTCGTCACGGCAAATTGCCTCCCGAACGGAATGGCTGTGGCGGCCTTCTCGGCGTCAGGACGCTAGCCCGCCGGCCGTCAGGGCGCTTTCCGCCCCCGCGGGCGCGGCGGACCAAACGGCTTTTGCGCGGTTCGACAGAGGGCCGGGCCCTCACTCGGCCGCGCCAGTCAATTCTGGAGCAGATTAACTTCGCAAATCCTAAGTGGCGAGCCGAAAGAGCCGCCGCAACCCTTGAATTTGGCTGCATCGGACCGCGCCTTCGCGGAAAGGTTGCAGCTAGTGTCCCGTTGGCGAAGTTCGCAACCACCCGCTGGAGGGTCTTGGCGAACTTCGCGAACGATGAGGACACTAGCCAAGCATATGTTTTCTAGTGTGATTCAGATTCCGAAGTTCGCAGCCCGGACTCGCAGCAACATGAATGCGAACTTCGGAATCATCACACTAGCCCGACCTATCGGAACACGATCCCGATCGCGCGGGCTCCGGCAAAGAGCAGGCCGTGCCGTCAGGCGATCGGGTCATGTCCCGGAACGCCGCCGCCCTCACCCCCGCTCCGCGCCGGCGCGTTTGAGTTCCTCGTCGGCTTTGAGAAAGGCTTCGACTTCGGGGGAGAGAGGCGGATTTTCGGCGGTGACGCCGGATTCCTCCATCAGCCGTGAGATCGGCACGAACTTGCGGGTGGTGCGATCATAGAGGCCCCCCTTGAACAGCGCGTGGGCGGCGACCTGTCCGGCGCGTGGCCCGCTGGCCAGCACGAACACCTGCTCCATGACGACCTGATCGCCGACCCAGGCCAGCAGCCGGGTTTCCAGCCGGAACCGCTGGAAGAGACGCATCTCGCGCCGGAAGCGGACCTTGACGGCGCTGGCGATCGGCGTCCATCGGTGGCGGGCGATGGCGCGCCACAGTCCGCTCGCCAGCATCATGTCGATGCGGCCGAGGTCCATCAGCGTCAGATAGCGGCCGTTGTTCATGTGCAGGCTGAGGTCGAGGTCGTGCGGCCATACCCGCAGGGGCAGCACGGACACCCCGCGCGGCAGGGCGATGGCCGGCCGCCAAAGCGCCGAGATCAGCAGCCAGAACAAGCGCAGCCACAGGTTCATGGTGGGCAGTTTCCAGCGATTCCACGGTCTTTACGCAACTCCGGACCATGCCACAATGGCGAGGGTTGCGTTATGGGTTCGATTCGGCGAGGCCGTACCCTATAATGGCAGCGCGCTTCGTCGGAGGGTGCCGGCGGAACGCGAGACGGCGAGCCACCTGACCAGAGAGCCACCGGGACAGCGATCGAGGAGATCACGTGCGCATTCCGAAAGCCATGGCTGTGATGCTGCTGTCGGCGGGGTGCCTCGCCGTCGCGGACGGGTCCGCCGAAGCCGGCTCGGCCGGCTCGGGCGCCGCCGTCGACGCGGGCGCCACGGCGCTGGTCAAGGGGAACAGCGCCGACGCCGTCACGAGCTTCACCGAGGCGCTGAGCGATGTCGGGCTGTCGAATGACCGGCGGGCGTCGATCCTCAACGACCGCGGCGTCGCCTACATGCGCTCCGGCCAGCCGAAGCTCGCCATCGAGGACTTCAATCGCGCCGCACAGCTCTTTCCGGAATATGCCGCCGTCTACAACAACCGCGGCAACCTGCTGCTCTCGCTCGGCCTGCTGAAGGAGGCGATCAAGGACTTCGACCGGGCGCTGGTGCTCGCCCCCGGATACGCTTCGGCCTACAACAATCGGGCCGGGGCCTACATCAAACTCGGACAGGTGGCGGACGCCATTCAGGATTACACCAAGGCCGTACAGCTGATGCCGCAGCAGCCCGCCCCGCTCTCGGGCCGCGGCCGCGCCTACCTGTCGCTCGACAAGCCCTATGCCGCCATTCGCGATTTCACGCGCGCCGTCAACGCCGATGCCCGTTTCGCCTCCGGTTATCGCAATCGGGCGGAGGCCAAGCTCGACGTGGCGCAGTTCGACGAGGCGATCGAAGACCTGTCGCGGGCCATCGCCTTCGATCCGACCAACGCGGAAATCCACCTCGTGCGCGGCGAAGCCTATCTCGGGGCCAAGAACACAGAGGCGGCGATCAAGGACTTCTCGCGCGCCATCGAGCTGGACCCGAAGCTGGTCGCCGCCTACCAGTTGCGCGGGCTCGCGCAGGGCTACGCCGAAGCCTACGAGGAAGCCTACGCCGACCTCAATCTGGCGATCGAACTCGATCCGCGCTCGGCTATCGCGTTCGCTTTCCGCGCCATCGTCTACAAGCGAAACACGCAGACCGACGTCGGCCAGAAGGACGTGCAGACGGCGCTCCGGCTGGATGAGGGCAAGGCCGAGGTGTGGTGGGCGAAGGCCGAGATCGACGAGGCGATGGGTCAGACCGATCTCGCCGTCGAGGCGTTCCGCAAGGCGCTGCAGTTGAAGCCGTCGCTGAGGGAGGCGACCGAGGGGCTGATCCGGCTCGGCGTCACCAGCGCGGCGGAAGTGGCAGAGGAGCAGGAGCTGCCGCATCTCGCCATCGACCGCTGGCGCGTGGTCTCGCGGGCGGGGCGTCCGGTGGCCCTCTCGCTCGACAATCCCCGACTGAGTGTGCCGCTGGAAGCGATCGGCGAGGGCCAGCCGCGACTGCTCGGGTGGGAGCTGAAAAAGGCACCCTTCCTGGGCATCGGCGTGCTGCGGTTCTCGGGCGGCACCATCGAGGGCCGGTCGGGCAAGGAGGACATGGAACTGGCCGCCGTCATCGACATCAATCAGGGGCTGGTGATCGCGGTGGAGCAGCATCGGCAGGGCAGCCGTGTGGCCAACTGGACGTGGGAGGAAGGCAAGCTGACGGTCGCCAGCACCGATGGCGTGACCGAGGAGTTCAACCTCAGGGTCGGCCGCGAGGCCGTGGCCGTCGCGCCCTCGACCGGCACGCGCCGCTATTCCTCAGAGCCGAAAAACTTCTCGTTCTGGTCTCCGTTCGAGAGCCCGTGGGCCAACACCGGCCCGTCGGGGCCGCCGAAGCCGCCCGCCCGCTACACAACCAAGAAGAAGCCGAAGACGCTGTTCGACCTGCTGTTCAATTAGTGGGCGTCGAAGCTTTTGATCGATGCTGTCGACGGCGCTGCGCGGCTGATCACAGCTTCACCCCCTTGCCGACGATGACGACGCTGAGATTTTCGGGATCGATGTATTTGGCTGTGACGCGGCGGATGTCGTCGGGGGTCACCGCATCGATATAGCCGTCGTAGCGGTTGAAGTGATCCGGCGCGTAGCCCCAGAACCTGTTCCACACCAGCTTGCCGGCGATGGCGAGGCTCAGCCGGTTGCCGATCATGCGGGTGCCCTTGAGCACCGACTTGGCGCGGGCCAGCTCGTCCTCGGTGACGCCCGAGGTACGCAGCCGCGTAAACTCCTCGCGCATGATGCGCAGCACCTCGGCGACGTTCTCGTTGCTGGTGGCGGCGCCGCCGTAGAAGAGGTCGTGCAGCGTCGTCCCGCCGCGCCCGGTGCTGACCGAGTAGACGAGCCCGCGCTTCTCGCGCAGCTCCACCATCAGCCGCGAGGTCAGCCCGCCGCTGCCGAGGATTTCGTTGATCACGTCGGCGGTGGCGCGCTCCTTCACGTCGGCGAGATCGGCGAGGCTGCCGAGCGTGATGCTGGCCTGCGGTACGTCGTACTCAAGGACGCGGGTGCCGGCAGTGGGCGGCGCAGTCGGCGGCGTCGGCTGGCGCTCCGAGGTGGCGGGAAGCGCGCCGAACGTACGATCGAGGAGCGCGCCGAGCGCGGTGGCGTCGATGTCCCCGACGACGGCGACCAGCAGGTTGTCGCGGGCGAACACGCGGCGTCGGTAGGCGACGAGGTCGTCGGCCGTGATCGAGGCGAGCGACTGGCGGTTTCCGTACAACATGCGCGAGAAGGGGTGATCGCCGTAGAGCGCCCGGTTGAACGACAGCAGGGCCTGGCTGCCGGAATCGGCGGCGGCGGCGTCGATGCTGGCCCCGATCTCGTCGCGGGCCCTCAGCATGGCGTCGTCGTCGAAGCGCGGCTCGCGGAACATCAGTCCGACGAGGTCGAACACGGCGCCGCGGTTGGCGGTGAGCGTGCGGATGCTGAACTCCTGCGCCTCGGCATAGGTGGCCTTGGAGAACTCGGCGCCGAGCTCGACATGCAGCCGCTGCAGAAGCTCTTGCGTGCGGTAGGGACCGGCCCCCTCGTTGAACATCCAGTCGGTGAAGAAGGCGACGCCGGGCTTCTCGACGGAATCCTGCACCGCGCCGCCGCGGAACACGATGCGGGCGGCGATCAGCGGGGAGGAATGATTTTCGACCAGCCACGCCTCGATGCCGCCCGGGCTGCGGACGACCTGCACCTCCGCGGCCGACGCCGGGCGGACTAGGAGCGCGGCGAGGGTGAGCATCACCGCCAGCTCGGCGACGAGGCCCGCGAGCGAGCGACACACGCGGGCAGGGGTGGATCGTCTCATTGTCATATTGATCGGTCCTCGATGGAGTGGCGGACGAGCGTTGCGTTCGTCGAGCGCTCAGGGGCTGGGAGAGGGATGGTCGGCGACGCCGGCCGCGGCGGCGGCAGCCGGAAGTAACAAGCCGCGCACCGCGTTCTCGGGTGCCAGATACTGCTCAGCCACGCGGCGGACGTCGGCCGGCGTCACGCTCTTGCTGCGTTCCGACAGGGCCTCGGCCGCCTCGATCGTCCAGCCGTCGGACACCAGCCCGGCATAGTAGTTGGCCCGGTCCACGATGTCGTCGCGCTGCAGCGTCGTTGCGGTGGCGATGGCGCTGGCCATGGTGGTGACCTGATCGTCGGGAACGCCGTTGCGGCGCACGTCGTCGAGCACGCCATCGAGCGCGGCGGCGAGCTTATCGACCTCGACGCCGACGGCCGCCGTGGCGCCGACCGACAGCAGCCCGCCAAGCCGCAACGCCTCCAGGTCTGCCGAGACGCTGCTCGCCACCCGCTGCTCGTTGACGAGTGCCGTGCGCAGCCGGCCGGCGGTGACGTTGAGATGGTTCTGCAGGACCAGCAGCGGATAATAGTCGGGGTGAGCGAGGGCGGGTGCGCGGAAGAAGCGGACGACGCCCGGCAGCGTGACTTGCGGATCGCGCACCTCGAAAACGGTCTGCGGCAGCGGCGCGAAGGAGGTCGCCTCGGGACGTCGTGGCTTTTGCGCCAGAGGCGCCACGACGCCGTAGGTGGCGGTGGCCAGCGTCCGCACCTCCGCCTCGGTGACATCGCCGGCGACGACGAGCAGCGCGTTGTTGGGACCGTAGGTGCGCCGGTACAGCTCCAGCGCCGAGGCGGTCGAGACGGCGTTGATGCCGTCCTCGCTGCCGATCGGCATCATGCGGTAGACCGAGCCGCCGTAGATGGCGCCGCGAAGCTTTTCGCCGAGCCGGCTGGCCGGCTGGCTGTCGACCCGCGACTTGCGCTCCTGCATGATCGCGCCGCGCTCGCGCTCCAATTCATCGTCGGTGAACTGGATGCTGGTCATGCGGTCGGCCTCGAAGGCCATCATCTCGGCGAGCTTGGCCTTGGGCACCACCTGATAATAGTAGGTGCTGTCGTAGGTGGTGATGGCGTTGTGCAGCCCGCCGGCAAAGGCGACCGAACGGTCCAGCTCGCCCTTGGCGCGAGTCCGCGTCGCCTTGAACATCATGTGCTCGAGGAAGTGCGCGCGGCCCGAAAGCCCTTCGCCGTCGTCGACGCCGCCGACCTTGTACCAGAGGGAATGGACGACGATCGGCACGCGGTCGTCAGGCACCACCAGAACCTGCAGACCGTTCTCCAGAGCGAACGTCGTCGGCTTGACGTCGTCGGCGGCCGAGAGGCGGTCGGGCATGAAGCCGGTGAGGAGGCCGCACGCGATGGCGCACACGACGCCGGCCCTGAAGGGTGACGACACGAAACCCGCGGCACCTCCGCCCTGCGAAAACCTCTTTCCAGTCTTGCGCCCCATGGAGCTGCCCAGTGTGCCGAACGAGGCGCTGATTGGCATGTGCGGGGTGTCTCCGATGCTGACGCCGGGCATCTCACGTAGCGCGCCGGGCAATTGCGAGCTGTGCCGCGGGGAACAGCCGATCCCGTCGGGCGCCCGAGCCCTGCCGTACGATGGGACGGCGCAGACTGCCATTTGAACCGGACGCCTGACGCAAGCGTAGACCAAGTCCCGATTGATGTGGCAGCACAATTCAGTGCAATTCGTGCGCGGCCCCGCAATCCCCAAGTCCTCCCCCGGAAAAGAGCCGCAATGTCAGAAGCCCCGATCATCGTCTGGCTGCGCAACGACCTGAGACTGGCCGACCATCCGGCCTTGCACGCGGCGGTCGCATCGGGGGCGCCGATGCTGCCGGTCTACATCCTCGACGATGCCGCGGATGGTGCCTGGCCGCGCGGGGCGGCCTCGCGCTGGTGGCTGCACGGCAGTCTGACTGCGCTCGGCGCCGACATCGAAAAACTCGGCGCCAAGCTGATCCTCCGGCGCGGCGAGACCTTCGCGCATCTGGCCGCCATCGCCGCCGAGTGCGGAGCGCGGACGGTGCATTGCAGCCGTGGCTACGAGCCTCGGCAGATCGCGCTCGAAACGTCGCTCAAGGCGGCGCTGGCTTCGAAGGGTATCGAACTGAAGCGCTTCGCCGGCCGCCTGCTGCGCGAGCCCGAGGACATCCGCACCAAGGACGGCAATCCCTACAAGGTCTATACGCCCTACTGGAAGGCGCTCTCGTCGGGCTGGTCACCGGCGCAGCCGTTGCCGAGGCCGCGCGCGATCCAGCCGCCGCTCACGCCGACCGCCAGTGACAGCCTCTCGAGCTGGGGACTGCTGCCGAAAAAACCCGATTGGGCCGGCGGGATGCGGGCGGCATGGAAGCCCGGCGAGGCCGGCGCCGCGGCGCGTCTCGCGTCGTTCCTCAAAGCCGCGGTGGCGGATTATGCCGAAACGCGGAACCGGCCCGACATGCCCGGCACCTCGCGCCTCTCGCCGCATCTCCACTTCGGCGAGATCAGCCCGCGGCGCTGCTGGCACGCGGCGGTGACGGCCGCCGCCGACAACCCCGCACACGACAAGGGCACCGAGACGTTCCTCAAGGAGCTGGTCTGGCGCGAGTTCTCCACCAATCTCCTCGTCCACTGGCCCGACCTGCCGGAGGTGCCATTCCGGCCCGAGTTCGCGGCCTTTCCCTGGGCGAAGGACACCAAGCGCCTCGCGCTCTGGCAGAAGGGCCTGACCGGCTATCCGATCGTCGACGCGGGGATGCGCGAGCTCTGGGAAACCGGCTGGATGCACAACCGCGTGCGCATGATCGTCGCCTCGTTCCTGATCAAGGATCTGCTGATCCCCTGGCAGCAGGGCGAAGCCTGGTTCTGGGACACGCTGGTCGACGCCGATCTCGCCAACAACGCGGCAAGCTGGCAGTGGGTGGCCGGCTCCGGCGCCGACGCCGCCCCCTACTTCCGTATCTTCAACCCCATCACGCAGGGTGAGAAGTTCGATCCCGAAGGCGCCTACGTCCGCCGCTTCGTCCCCGAATTGAAGAGGCTGGCCAGCGAACACATCCATGCGCCGTGGCTGGCGCCGGCGAGTGCCCTGTCGAAGGCCGGCATCGTGCTCGGCAAGACCTACCCGCTCCCCATCGTCGATCACGCCGTGGCCCGCGAGCGGGCGCTCGAGGGATATAAGTCGCTCAAAGCGGGCTGAATGCGGCGCCCGAAACGACCGGGACTGGCCGCGAGAGGCCAAGTCTTTCAGAAGTGGCGCGTCGGGCCGCGAATCATGATGTGCTGAGCCGGAGGCGTCTCGGCGGTCGGGGTCAGCCGATCCCCTCGGCTCGGCGGTGGCTCGACATAATGCCACCGGCATTAAGCAATCGGCATGGAACCGCGGTGTAGAAAACCTTCAGTCATCCTTCCAAATGCGTATTGGAGTGTGCCGATGAGGGTCTCGCGTAGCCTGGCTGCAATCATTTCACTGCTGGTCCTCGTCGGACCGGCCTCGGCGGAGGGTGGGGCCGCGGCTCCGCTGCCCGCCACCGTCGTCACGCCGGTCGATCGCCCGGCCGGCCCCGAAGCGCCGGTCACGGCGGCTCCGAATACAACGGCGCCTGCGGCCACACCCGTGCCCACGGCAGCAGTTCCGCCGGCTTCGGCTCCCGCTCCGGCCGCATCCGGACCGACGCCGACCCCCGCCTTTTCAATCACGACGGCCACAACGCCCTTCGCCGCTGCGCCGGCCGGCACACCGGCTGTGATTCCAGCGGATACGGCCATGACGGTCGATCCGGCCGCCGCCAGTAACGCCGGCAGTCATGCCCCGAGTGCGGCGAACACCGAGCCGGCCGCGGCCCCTCCTCCCCCGCCCGAACCGACACTGACCATCGACATCGATCTTTCGACGCAGCGCATGACCGTCACTGAAAACGGCGACGCCCGATACACCTGGGCGATCTCTTCGGCGGCCGCCGGCTATCGCACCCCGACCGGCACCTTCAAGCCGGCGTGGATGGCCCGCATGTGGTACTCGCGCCAGTACGACTGGTCGCCGATGCCGCACGCCATCTTCTTCCACCGCGGCGTTGCCATTCACGCCACGCAGGCGTTGCGTCAGCTCGGCCGACCCGCCTCGCACGGCTGCGTGCGCCTCGCGCCCGGCAACGCGGCAACGCTCTACAAGATGGTCGGCCGGCACGGGAAGGACATGACGCGCATCAGCGTGCACGGCACACCGAGGCATCCGGCCGTGTCCTACCGCAGCAGCGGTCCGCGCTACGGCTACGGCCAGCGCCGCGGACCGGCGGGTGCCACTGCCTACTACGGCGCGCCCAACGCCTACTACGTGCCGGCGCCGAGACGGCGCGGCTCCGCCCGCGTCGTCACCGCCCCGCCCCGCCGCTACGTCTCGCGCGGACTTTTCAGTCCGTATTGAGCTGTTTCAAGGGACATGACCCGATCACCCGACGGCATGGCCCGTTCGACGCCAGCGCCCGCGCGATCGGGATCGCGTCCCGATGGGTGTGTGGCGGCAATGACCCTACTCACTCCAGGTCGCTGAAGGCCCGGGCGTAATGGACCGGAACTGCGGGAATCGGGACGTCGGACAATTCCAGCGCCTGAAAGTAGGACCCGGCGAAGGGTGAAGCAAAGCGCTCGGCTGCGGCGGTTGAAAACCCGAAGCGGGCATAGGTGGACGGTTCGCCAAGCACGAACACCACGTCGAAACCGCTGTCGCGTGACAGCTCGATCGCAGCGCGAACCAGCGCGCTCCCGATGCCTTGCTGACGCCGGTCGGCGACGACCGACAGGGGTGCGAGGGCAAGTGTATTGGGCGGGGATTTGAGATGCGACATCGCCACGTGACCGAGCAGGCGACCCGCCTCCTCGGCAACCAGCGAAATCACCAGCACCCCGTCCTGCCGCAGGGCATCGACCAGCGTCGCCTCGCCCGCCTTCCCGAAGGCGTCAGCCACCAGCGCGTGAATGGCCTCGCGGTCACACTCGGTTTCAGCGCGAATAAGCATGGGTCTGTCCTGGGTGCCGCCCGCTCGATGTGTCAGTCTGGCTAAGCCCGCATAAGCCGTAGGTTGGGTCGATCGGAGCAAAGCGAAGCGGCGCGAATGGTACCCAACAGTCGCGCGAGAACCGTTGGGTGTCCATCCCGCGTCATGCGGTGGGCCAAAGGCCAGCACGATGGCCGCGCGTGGATCGGCCCCACCGACCCGGTCACCGGGTGGGTGGGCCCGCAACCGCCGCGGTTCCAGCGGGCTCGCCGTGGT
>JBQTIA010000125.1:0-34337 GCA_052388455.1 Hyphomicrobium sp. | reverse complement strand
AGCGTGAGACTCGTCGGAGACACCACAAATCTCGACGCCTTCGGCGAGTCTGACGCTGGATCCCCGGCTTGCGCGGCCTGGAGGGTCCGCGCCGCGCCGAGGATGACGACCGCGATGGGTGGGCGGTCGTGCGCCTGCTCAGGACTTCAAGCGTTGTTGCGAGCGCCGGAGTTCGCGCGGCGCATGCGCATTCCGGAAACCGCCAGCCCGATACCGACGAGGCCGACGACGACGTTCAGCACATCGACGACGGCCTCGAACGTCTGCCAGTTTCCCGACGGCGTGCGATACTGGCGCAAGCCGCGATCGATGCGGCGCTCGGCGCGCTGCGCCTGCCGCTTCTGCAGGGCCTCCGGACGATCGAGCCCGCGACCGGTGACGCCGCGCTCCGTGCCACCGTCCGTCTCCGAGGCGATGCCCGGGCCGGCGTCATCCACCACCCGCATCTGCCGGTTGTAGAGCAGTCCCGCGGCCCCGGTGAAAATCATGAGGCCGAAAACGACGTAGATCAGCTTGCGCATAGGCCGGTTCCCTGTTCCCCCGAGTTTGTGTCAGCGTCCGTAGATGATCTGCTTGCCGCTCGGCCACGTCACCCGGTAGCCGAAGTCGATCACCTGCTCCTGGTCCGGCTCGAGACGGCTGTCCCAGGCGAGCACGCCGCGCTTGTCCTCGACGTCCTGACGCGTCGGCGGGCTCTTGCCGAGCAGCTCGACCTTGATGTCCTGGTTCTTGGAATTCGGGAGCTGGTCGAAGACGGTAAGGCCGACCGACCGCTCGTGCAGATTCTTGACCGCGATACGGAAGTTGCGGCTGTCGGTCCGCGAGGTGGAAATCAGCCCCGTCTCGCCGCGCTTCTCCTCGGCGATTGCATACTTGACGCGCACCAGATCGTCGATACCGAAGCCGAGCTCGTGCTCCTCGCCCGGAGAGAGCACCGGCAGCCGGCCGGTGCCGACGAACGTACCGTCGCGGAACATCGAAACCTGTCCCGGCAGCAGCGGAAGGCCCGACTTCGGCAGCATCACCTTGGCGTAGAGGAAGGCCTTGGCATCCTCCTTCGGCACCGTGCGCACCGTCAGCACCGGCTCGATCGATTCCTCGACAAGCTGAACACGCTTGGCCTCACCGGTATCCGGGATCGTCAGCCGCCCCGGCACGTTGTAGAGCGCCTGGAACGGCGCCGCGACGACCTCGGCCTGCTGCTGCACCACGTCCTGCCTGGCGGCCGCCATGCTGCGCAGCTTTCTCCTCGGCGCGTCGCCATCGGACTCGGCGTCGGCCATGCGTTCTTCCGCCATCGACTCAGGCGCCCCGGCCATCGGAGCGGGTGCCGCCACGGGCCGTGGTTTCATTTCCGGCTCGAAATCCACCGTCGTCGGATAGAGTTCCGGCGCCGACGCCCCCGCCGAGGGACGGGTCGTCGAGAGCGTCAGCGCGACCTGATCCCAAACCTCGCCGGTGCTCTGTGTGATCGACGCCCGCCGTGTCAGGTCGAGCTTGGGGGCGACGTTCTTGGCCCCCGTAGCGAGCCGCGCGTCGTACATCGGCTGCCAGGAGGCATTCGGCACCTGATAGCGGACCGTGAACACGGCTTCGAGCGGAGTCGCGGCGGAGACGAACACCTTCACCTCGGTCCGCTCCTCCTTGGCCGGGGCGAGGGCCGCCAGCTTGCCTTCGATGTCCTGGATCCTGCGATCGACGTCGCGGATTTTGACCTGCGCCTCGACCAGCCCGCGCTGCGCCTCGCGGCTTCCCGAGGCGATCAGTGCCAGCACCTGCGGCCAGTCCTCGCCGCGATCCCCGCCGGCACTCGGCGCCGGCCGCGTCGGCAACTGCGCCAGATTGGCGATCAGCGATTTCTGTGTTTCAGCGCCCTGCACCTCGGCTTCGTGCTGCGCACGCTCGTCGCGCAGCTTCTCGACCTCGGTTTCAAGCCGGCGGCGTTCCGTTTCGGCCACCTCGCCGGCCGTGCGCGGCACGAACAGCCGGCGGCTGTCGACGGAGCCGATCTCCAGCTTGCCGGTCGCCTTGCCCTCGACGCGGATGGAGCCCGGCAGCGCCGAGGCCGCAACATCGCTGAAGACGATGACATGCTCACCCTGCTCGAGCTTCACCTCTCCCGCGACGCGCATCACCTCGGCACCCGAGGGAAAGACGACCACGCTGTCGATGCGCGAGGTGGCCGTCACGTCCGCCGCAACGGCGGCGGCGGGCACGAGCAGCAGCGTGGCGGCGATCAGGGCGCGCATGGGGTCTAACCTCTTCGTGGGAATGGCATGACGGATCGATGGGAGCAGGCGAAGGCGTTCCGTTTGCGGCCGCATCCCGTCCTAATTATGGCGACTTTCCGGCATCCGTGAAGACCCGTTTCGGCACAGGAAAATCGTCTCAAAATGCCAAGCGCTTGGCGCGCACGACGTGCGGCAGGGCCGTCACCTTGGCGAGGACGTCGTCGGGCACGGGGGCATCCACGGCGACCATGCAGATGGCATCCCCGCCCGGTTTCTCGCGTCCGAGATTGAAGGTCGCGATGTTGACTCCGGCGTCACCGAACAGCGTGCCGAGCCGGCCGATGAACCCCGGCATATCGCGGTTCCTCACGAACAGCATGTGCGGACCGAAATCGAAGTCCATGGCGATGTCGCGCACCTCGACGACCCTTCCGCGACCGCCGGCGAACACCGTACCGGCGACTGAACGCTCGTAGGCATCGGTTTTCACGGTGAGTCGCAACACGCTTTCGAACGCCTCCGCCTTGCCGCGCGAGACCTCCTCGACGACGATGCCGCGATCCTTCGCGATCTGTCCCGCCGAGACCATGTTGACCTCGGCCAGCGCCGGACGCAGCACACCCGCGATCGCCGCGGCGGTGACCGGCTTGGTGTTGAGACCGGCGACTTCGCCCGAGTATTCGAGCCGGATGGCCTTGATGCCCGTATCGGTCAATTGCCCGGCAAACAGCCCGAGCTGCTCGGCGAGCTTCACCCACGGCGTCAGGCGTGGTGCCTCTTCCGCGGCGATGGACGGGAAATTGACGGCGTTGGTGATGGCGCCCTTCAGCAGGTAATCCGACATCTGCTCGGCGACCTGCAAGGCGACCTTCTCCTGCGCCTCGACGGTGGAGGCCCCGAGGTGCGGCGTGCACACCACGTTGTCGAGACCAAACAGCGGGCTTTCCTTCGCCGGCTCTGTCTCGAATACGTCGAGTGCGGCACCCGCCACGTGACCCGACTTCAGAGCTTCGGCCAGCGCCGCCTCATCGACGAGGCCGCCGCGCGCGCAGTTGACGATCCTGACGCCCGGCTTCGCCTTGGCCAGCGCCTCGCGGCCGATGATGTTCTTCGTCTTGTCGGTGAGCGGCGTATGCAGCGTGATGAAATCGGCACGGGCGAGCAGTTCGTCCAGCTCGACTTTCTCTACACCGATTTCGGTCGCCCGCTCGGCGGACAGGTAGGGATCGAAGGCGACGACCTTCATCTTGAGGCCCAGCGCCCGATCGGCGACGATGCGGCCGATGTTGCCGCAGCCGATGAGGCCGAGCGTCTTCGCCGCCACCTCGACGCCGAGGAACTTCGACTTCTCCCACTTGCCGGCCTGCGTCGAGCGGTCGGCGGCGGGAATCTGCCGCGCGAGCGCCAGCATCAGCGAGATGGCGTGCTCGGCCGTCGTCACCGAATTGCCGAAGGGCGTGTTCATCACGATGATGCCCTTGGCGGTCGCCGCCTTGACGTCGACGTTGTCGACACCGATGCCGGCACGGCCGACGACTTTCAGCCGCTCGGCCGCCGCGATGATCTTCGGCGTCACCTTGGTCGCGGAGCGGATGGCGAGGCCGTCATACCCGCCGATGATTTTCTCCAGCTCTTCCTTGGCAAGCCCCACCTTCACGTCGGCGTCGACGCCGCGATGCTTGAAGATGGCGACGGCCGCGGGCGAGAGATCATCGGAAATGAGGACTTTGGGGGCCATGTTTTGCTCCGCGATGCTGGAAGGTCGTGAGATGGTGAGATGGTGAGGTGGTCGGATGGAGAGACAGCGAGAATTCGAACTCACCACCTCACGAACTGACCACCTCACCCCTGCACTTCACAAAAACCCCAGTCGAGCCACGATGTCAGTATTTCGAGGTCGCTCGCCTCGACGGTCGCGCCGCACCAGATGCGCAGGCCCGGCGGAGCGTCGCGATAGGCGCCGATGTCGAAGGCGACACCTTCCTTTTCGAGACGCGCGGCCAGGTCCTTGGCGATCTTCGCCTGCGCGTCGGCCGGCAGCGCCGTCACCTTAGGATCGACGATCTTCAGGCAGACCGAGGTGTTCGACCACGTCGCCCGGTCGATGGCCAGATTGGCCACCCACGGCGTTCGATCGATCCAGTCCCAGAGCACCTTGGCATTGGCATCGGCGCGCGCATGCAGAGCGCTCAGCCCGCCGAGGCTCTCGGCCCAGGCGAGCGCATCGAGGTAATCTTCCACGCACAGCATCGATGGCGTGTTGATGGTTTCGCCCTCGAAAATGCCGGCGTCGAGCTTGCCGCCCTTGGTCATGCGGAAGAGCTTGGGCAGCGGCCAGGGCGGCGTGTAGCTTTCGAGCCTAGCGACCGCGCGCGGCGAAAGGATCAGCATCCCGTGCGCAGCCTCGCCCCCGAGCACCTTCTGCCAGGAGTAGGTGAGGCAATCGACTTTCGCCCAGTCAACCGGCTGCGCGAACACCGCCGACGTGGCATCGACAAGGGTCAGCCCCTCGCGGCTCGCCGGAATCCAGTCGTAGTTCGGAATGCGCACGCCCGAAGTCGTGCCGTTGGCTGTGAAGGCAACATCGCGCGTGAAATCGACCTTGCCGAGGTCGGGCAATGCGCCGAAGTTCGCCTGCATGGTGCGGCAGTCCTTCAGACGGAGCTGCTTCACCGCGTCCGTCACCCAGACGCTGCCAAAACTTTCCCAGGCGAGGATGTCGAGGCCGCGCGCGCCGAGCAGCGACCACATGGCCATCTCGAAGGCGCCCGTGTCGGAGCCCGGTACGATCCCGACGTGATAGCCCGACGGCAGCCCGAGCAGACTCTTCGTCTTCTCGATGGCGAGCTTCAGGCGAGCCTTGCCCTCCTTCGCCCGATGCGAGCGGCCGAGGAACGCTTTGTCGAGGGATCGAGGAGTCCAGCCGGGGCGCTTGGCGCAGGGGCCGGAAGAGAAGCACGCATTGGCCGGGCGCTTCGCCGGCTTGGTCATCGTCGTCATGGCTCTACCCTCACAGATAGCTGCCTCTCGTTGGGGAGAGGTGTCCCGCCGCGGGTGTACGTCCGCGCGCAGCCTTGCGTCAATGCCGACGAAGGTCGAGACCGCGACGACCCACAAAACAGCCGAAAGGCGGGCCTTTCAGCCCGCCTTCCGCGCAACGCCTGCCTGTTATTTTGACAATCAGAAGATGTCGAAGCGGATGCCGGTGCGAATCTCGTGGTCCGTCCGCTCGCCGATGTCGATGGTCGCTTCGCTGGTCGGCGTGTGGAAGTTGATCGACGGCGTGCCGCCCCGATAGATGAAGCGATAGCCCGTATCCCAGTTGATGCCCGGGCTGATCTCGATGGCGACGCCCGCCATGGCGGTGGCTGCAAGACCGTAGATGGTGTTCGTATTGCCGTCGCTGGAGCCGATCGGACCTGACGCGGGATTGTTTCCGCAATTCATGCCCACCTGATCCTGTGGTGGATTGAGGACGCCGGGATCGGGCGTGTAGTCGCGATCGAGGCTCTGGCAATTCAGCGTGCTGTCGCCGGTCACGCGCAGACGATGCACGCTGAGACCGAGACCGCCACCGATGTACGGCTTGAATCGCGAGCCCGTCTCCAGATCGTAATAGAGATTGATCAGCAGGGCCGATGAATGCAGCGTCGACTTGTGATCGTACTCGCCGGAGTAGTGCAGGGTATCGACGGACGTCGTGCCCACCACGGTCGGATGGTCGGGGCCGACGACGTCGACCGATTGCGTCACACCTTCAGAGTGACGCGAGGTGGTGCGTTCGCTCGACCAGTCGCCGGCGACTTCCAGGCGGAAGCTGCGTGAGAGATAGTAGCCGATGCCGAAGCCGTAGCTGTGGGTTCCGTCACCGCTGCCATAATCAAAGGTATCGACGGGATAGCCCAGCGCATCGACCGAGCCGGTGCTGGCGGCCGCGTAGGCGAGATCGCCGCGCAGATACCACTGCGCCGCGTTCACCGGCACGGGGATCGGTGCGGGAACCGGGACGCTGCGATTGTAATTGGTGATGCCGTCGTCGGTCCAGTCGCCGCCGGCGACGCCAGGGCCGCTCGTCAGTCCGAGCGCGGCGAGGCACAGCGGCAGCGTGAGGAACTTGCTTTTCATCTGCGTCGATCCCTGGTCAGGGGCGAGGGGAACGCGAAACCCCGAACGCCATTTCGAAATTGGGGAACTGAATTTGGGGACACTGGGTGACGCGACAGTGGGCAACGCGACTGGGGGCGACGCAACGGGACGCGCGGATCGGGGGACGCGCGGATCGGGGGACGCGTGGATCGGGCGATCCGGTAGCCGGCACTTCAATGCGGCTGAGGGTCGAGACGATCGGGGGCGATCCCCCGATCGTCCGGGTCTGAGAGGACCGAGGCGGCGCCTATGGCAAGCGCCCGTCCCCAAGCCCCTTGAAGTGATCACTTCATCGCCTGATAGACGGGCGCCGGGTGGTCGAGCTTCCAGCGCATGCCGAGCATCAGGTCGTGGGAGTCGACGTCGTCAAGATCGACGCTCGCGTACTCGCTCGAGCCGTCGTAGGCGCGCACCTTGCCGCTCTTGGCATCGCCGAGATTGAGGTAGCGATAGCCGATGTCCAGCGTGACGGTGGAGGTGACGTCGTAGGCCAGACCGGCATGCAGGGCCCAGGCGAAGTTCGTCTCGGTGTTGTCGGCGCCGTAGAACACCGAGTTGTTCGGCACGTTGACGTCCTTCAGGCCGTCGACCGAGATCGACGCGATGCCGATGCCGGCGCCGACGTACGGCGTGATGCCGCGCCAGGTGAAGACGTCGATGTAGGCGTTGGCGAGACCGACCCAGCTCTCGATGTCGGCGGTGTACTCGTTGGTACCGGGCGGGAAGCCGTTGCCGGTGTAGGAGTCCTGAGCGAAGAACACCGAGCTGCCGCGATATTCGGCCGTTCCTTCGAGGCGCAGCCAGCGATTGCACATCACGCCCAGACCGAGACCGAAGAACGGAGCGCTCTTGTAGTCCTGATGATGCAGCGTGAAGTTCCCGGCGATGATCTCGCTGTCGAGATCATCCGAGTCGTAATTGTGCATGCCCAGGAAGCCCTTGATGTACCAGGTGCGGCCCGGAGGTGGCGGGGGAGCGTAGGTGTCCTTGACGCTGCCGCCGTAGTTCAGGTCGGCAGCGATGGCGCCGGCCGACGGAGCGGCCAATCCAGCCAGACCGATGGCCGCGCCCAAAAGGATGGTTGCGCGTGAGGTAGTCATGACAGTCCCTTTCGTGATCTGATCGGCCGCTTCAGCCGGAACGAGATATGCGATGACGCAGCACGCTTCAGATCGAGACTGTGCATGAGAAGATTTAAAGAGCGCTTAATCGGCGTCGCATTTCGAAGCGATCGTCCGTTAACGAATTGTTAAAAAACGAGATCGGCCGAGCCGCAGGCCGGCAGTCGGCGGGGCGGCAGTCGGCAGGTAGGCAGTTAGGCAGTCGGAGGGGACGCCGTGCGTGAGGACAACAAGATCAGCTCTTACCGTGACTTGAGGGTTTGGAAGGAGGCTATGAGCCTCGCGATCCTCGCTTATAGATTTTCTTCACAGCTACCAAGCCACGAACTCTTTGGGATGACGTCTCAAATTCGTCGAGCGGCAGCTTCCATTCCAGCGAACATCACCGAAGGATACGGTCGCGAAAGCAAAGGTGCATACGTTCAACATTTGCGCGTTGCTCAAGGCTCCCTCAAAGAACTGGAAACGCACCTGCTGCTCGCTGAAGGTGTCGGCCTCGCAGATGCCAAGACCATCGAACCGCTGCTGACGAACAGCGATACGGTGGGCAAGATGCTGCGCGGGCTCATTCGCTCGCTCGAAAAAGCCTGAGCGCCAGCAAACTCGACGGTCACCGACCTGCCAACTGCCGATCTGCCGACTGCCGTCCTTCACGCCGCCTGCGCGGCGGCGCGCACGGCTTCGACGATGTCGCCGACGACGGTCGAGACGAGCTTTTCGTCGTCGCCCTCGGCCATGACGCGGATGACGGGCTCGGTGCCGGACGGGCGGATGACGAGGCGGCCCTTGTCGCCGAGCCGCGCCTTGGCGCCCTCGATGGCTTTGCGCACGCGGCTGTCCTCCAGCGGCTTGCCCTCCTCGTAGCGGACGTTCTGCAAGACCTGCGGCAGCGGCTCGAACCGCGAGCACACCTCTGAAACCGTCTTGCCAGTTGCGACCACGCAGGCCAGCACCTGCAGCGCGGACACGAGCCCGTCGCCGGTGGTCGTGAAGTCGGAGAGCACGATATGCCCGGACTGCTCGCCGCCGATATTGTAGCCGTGCTTGCGCATGTGCTCGACGACGTAACGGTCACCGACGGGCGTGCGCGCCAGAGACAGGCCGATGCCTTTCAGGTAGCGCTCCAGCCCGAGATTGCTCATCACTGTGGCGACGATGCCGCCAGCCGCCAGCTTGCTGCGCCTGTGCCAGCTCTCGGCGATCACCGCCATCAGCTGATCGCCGTCGACGATCTGACCTTTTTCATCGACGATCACCACCCGGTCCGCGTCACCGTCGAGCGCGATGCCGATGTCGGCGCGCACCTCGCGCACCTTGTCGACCAGCGCCTCGGGCGCCGTCGAACCGCACTTGTGATTGATGTTGCGGCCGTTGGGATCGACGCCGATCTTGATCACCTCGGCACCGAGCTCCCAGAGCGCCTCGGGCGCCACCTTGTAGCCGGCGCCGTTGGCGCAATCGATGACGATGCGCAGGCCGGAGAGTTTGAGATTCTTCGGCAGCGTACGCTTGGCGAACTCGATGTAGCGCTCCTGCGCGCTTTCCACCCGCGTCGCCCGTCCGATACGATCGGCCGCGGCGAGCAGGTGGCTGGTATCGCTCTCGATCAGCCGCTCGATGTCGCGCTCCATGTCGTCGGAGAGCTTGTAGCCGTCGGGATCGAACAGCTTGATGCCGTTGTCGTCGAAGCGATTGTGCGAGGCGGAGATCATCACTCCGATGTCGGCTCGCAGTGAGCGCGTCAGCATGGCGACGGCCGGAGTGGGCATCGGGCCGAGCAGGAACACGTCCATACCGACGGACGTGAAGCCCGACATGAGCGCCGCTTCGAGCATGTAGCCGGACAGCCGGGTGTCCTTGCCGATCACCACCCGGTGGCGATGGCTGCCGCTCTGGAACACGGTGCCCGCCGCCATGCCGACTTTCAGCGCCACCTCCGAGGTCATCGGATGCTTGTTGGCGAGACCACGGATACCGTCAGTGCCGAAGTAGCGTCGTGACATGGCTCAGTCCTTGGTTCAGGTCTCGGAGGGCTGCAGACGGATTCGTCGCGGGCCGTGAAGCGATTCGAGTTCCCAGGCTACCGCGCCGGCCCGCCGCCCTCGACATCACAAACTGTGTGGCATGTTTACAGCCACGCCGGCTGCTCCGCAAACGCGGTGCAGCAAAGAGGCTGAACGGCCGGCTCCGCGCGACCGGCCGGTGGCCTCGCCGACCCCCACGTGGCGCCAAAGCCTCATGGTGCCAACACAATCCCTGTCTCGACTGGTGCCGGCGCCGATGCGTGGTAAGCAGGCGCCCCAGTTTGACGTGAGATTGAAATCAGCAGCGCCGGGGGCAGATGGCATACTTTCTCGCAGTTGCGAACCGTAAGGGTGGCGTCGGCAAATCCACCGTCACCGTCATGCTGGCGCATGCCTTTGCGGTGTGGGGCGGCAAGCGCGTGCTGGTCATCGATCTCGATTCGCAGTGCAATGCCTCGCTGATCCTGCTCGGGGGCGAAGGCTGGCTGGCCGCACGGCAGTCGGCGCGCACCATCGCCGACTATTTCTTCGATCTCTTCGACGAGAACCACCCCGAGCCGCGCGACTATCTCGCGCATCGGACCGGCGACGTCGCAGGGCGCGACGGCAAGGCCCCGACGCTGTCCCTGCTGCCCGGCTCGCTGCTGCTGGAGGACGTTCAGGGGGAGTTGTATGTCAAGGAAGCGCGGCAGGCGAAGGACCCGGACGTGGTCGCGACGCGCGTGCGCGGCCGCCTCGAGCGGCTGGTCCGCCGGTTTGCCGGCACCTACGACGTCGTGCTGCTCGACTGCGCACCGGGACTGTCGTTCGCGGCGCTGGCGGCGCTCAAGACCGCCGACAAGGTTCTCGTGCCTTTCCGGCCCGACTACGTTTCGCAGCTCGCGGTTGACCGCGTGGCGCAGCTCATCGAGGGCAAGCACAACGACGCCGATCTCAGCCAGGTGCCGATCGAGCAGCGCCGCTACGTCTGCGTGGCGAACGGCGCGCGGCCGAACGGCAAGGACAGGCTGATCATCGAGGAAATCGGTCTGAACCACGCCGTGCTGCAGACCCGCCTGCCGCACTCGGACTCGATTGCCAACGCCTTCGATTGGAGCGAAGGACTGAAATCGATCGAGGAGAAGTACGGAGCGGACGGGATTGCCGCCCTGCGCCGGCTCTACGACGAGCTTTCCCCGATGATGGCAGCCTGAGCGGCGGACGGCTGAGGACTATGGGCAGAACCATACGAACCTTCACGGGCGCCAAAGCCCGAAAGTACCTCGGCGACCTCCTGGCCGGCGGCCCGGGCGTGTCCGCAGAAGCGGCTGACCGCATCGCCGCCGCGCTCGAAAAGGAGGTGGTGGCGATCAAGGTCCGCCCGGCGAGAGCATCGGCGGCGGCTGGAACCCCGCTGCTTCCGTTCGTCGATTTGCCGACACTCGACGTGCCGGCATCGCCGGCGACACCGGATGTCGATTCGGATGATGTCGCGGTCGCCGGCGCCGAGACCGAACCCGAGGTTGCGAGCGCCCCAGCCGCCATCGACACACCCTTCGATCCCTTCGCTTTCAGTCTCGTCGTCGTGCGGACGCGGGAGGGCGCCGACGGACTTCGCGCGAAACTGTCCTCAATCGACAGTGCCGGTCACTTGCGGGCGCTGGCCAAGGCACAGCATGTGAACGTGCCGGCCGAACTGGCGAGCGCCGACGACATCCGAACCGCCATCATCGTCGCCACCGAGCGGCGCATCGCCGATCGCAAGGCCGCCGCGAGCTGACATTTACACGAGGCCGCGCTCGCTGCCGGCCGTCGCCGCTTCCCACACGCATACCGCCTGCCGTGTCGCCGCCACGTCGTGGACGCGCACGATCTGAACGCCCTGCGCGATCGATGACAGCGCGGCGGCGATCGACCCCGGCACGCGGTCCTTTGGAGCTTCCACGTTGCAGAGCTGGCCGATCAGCTTCTTGCGGCTGGCACCCAAGAGTAACGGCACACCGAGGCCGTGATAGAGGCTCATCGCTCCGAGCACGGCGACGTTGTGGTGCAGGTGCTTGCCGAAGCCGATGCCGGGGTCGACGACCAGCTTGGCCTTCGGAATGCCGGCGGCCTCGCACGCCCGGATTCGGCTTTCCAGGAAATCGAACACGTCGAGCGTCACGTCCGAATACTGCGGATTATCGTTCATGGTCTTCGGATCGCCCTGCGCGTGCATGAGCATGACGGGCAACCCGCTTTCGGCTGCCACACGCAGCGCCTCGGGATCGTGAGTGAGTGCCGACACGTCGTTGAGGATGTCGGCGCCGGCCGCCGCAGCGCGACGCATGACCTCGGCCTTGCGGGTGTCGACCGAGATACGGGCGTCCGTCTTCGCGCGCAGCTTTTCCAGCACCGGCAGCACCCGGCGCAGCTCCTCCTCCAACGCGACCGCATCGGACCCCGGCCGCGTGCTTTCCCCGCCGATGTCGAGGATGTCGGCGCCTTCCTCGACCATCCGAAGGGCCTGCTCGACGGCCGCATCGGCGGAAGCATAGCGGCCCCCGTCCGAGAAGCTGTCGGGCGTGACGTTGACGATGCCCATGATGACCGGCCGACCCATGGCGAGGCCGGCAAGTCGCGGGCGGGGTGAGCGGATGGCTTCCAAGAGGTCTGAAGCCGCCAGCGTGCTGCGTCCCCAGTCGCGCTCGAACAGGTCGCCGAGGCCGATGGTGCGCCTCACGACGCCCTTGCTCCCCGTGCGTTCGATGACCTCGAGCGCAGCGAAAGCCAGCGGACCGCCGGCCAGCGGCAGACCTCCCCAGACCTCGCCAGCGGATTCGATGCCGGTGCCGGGGCCGGTGCCCGGCCTGTAGATGCCGACGGGGCGGATGTAGAGGGAGCGGGTCATTTCAGGGAGCTTCCAGATCTTCGGGCGCTACGCGGAAAACGCCAAGAATAGACTTTCGATTGCAAACACATAGCTGGACGTGGGTCCGGTCCAGGGCAATCGCATATGGCGCGAAATGTCGGTTGGGTCGACGAAGGAGACCCAACAAACTCGAGCGACCAAAGTTGTTGGGTCTCGTGCCTCGACCCAACCTACGTCCAAATGCGATTCCCCGCACGGTATCGACCGGTGGTTCGCCGTTTCTCTCTCGAATTGCGTGCAACTGGCGAACAACCGCACAGTCCAACCGCCGTAACACCCAATCCGAACCGACGGCATTTTTGGGCAATGACTCGCCCAACGCCTCGAAGGTCGCGGTCAACAAGCGATAGGCGGTTCGCACTTCAGCGATTCCGACCTCAGTGGCAAGGTCGAGACAAAGGCCCGGCCTAATGGATGCACCAATGACCGCCGGCGTCCAGGACGCCTTGTCTCGGACGCGCTTCTCGTTGGCAAACTCCAATGCCCTGCGGGGGTTCGACTGCCAGTAATAGATTCCAGGGCCGAGCCAGTCGTAGTCGTTATCGCTCGCCTCGAGTTTAGCGTCGCCTGAAACGAGTTGCTCCGCCAAACGGGCGGAGCAACCATGGTAACCGAGAATGAAAGACGATGTGAGCCGATGCATTATTTGTAGTTGTCGCTCAGTCGGCCATCGCTGCCAAGTATGCCGAGCTTGATCAAGGCTGTGCGCGCGGACTCGGGCGACCTCGTGTTCTCCTGCTGCATTTTGTCGGCCATTCGGACGAATCTCGCGAACTCAGTCTCGGCTATTGCGCCCGAATTCGCGAATGTCCCATTGCAACCGGTGTCGGCATCGCGCTGAGACATTCACGTTTCCTCGTTGAACGACCCTCACGTCTGCGGCTGCGGTTCCATGCCGCCGGGGCCGGGCTCCTCGCGCGGCTTGCTGCGGCCGGCATTCGGAACCGCCGACCCCGCAGGACCCTTGTTGCCGCTGCCGTCATCGTCGCGACGGACGATGTTTTCGCCGCGCATGACCGCCTTGACCTCGTCGCCGGAGAGCGTCTCGAATTCCAGCAGCGCCTTGGCGACCGCATGCAGGCTGTCGATCTTCTCGGTGAGGATCGACTTGGCCTTCGCCTCGCCGGCAGCGATGAGGCCGCGGATTTCCTCGTCGATCAGCTTGGCCGTGCCGTCCGAGATATTCTTGGTCTGGGTGACGGAATGGCCGAGGAAGATTTCCTGCTCGTTTCCGTTGTAGCGCACGCGGCCGAGCGTGTCGGACATGCCCCACTCCATCACCATGGCGCGTGCGAGCTGCGTCGCCATCTGGATGTCGCCGGTGGCGCCATTGGTCACGTTGTCGGGTCCGCCGAGGATGATCTCCGCTTCGCGTCCGCCGAACAGCACGGCGAGCCGCGCCTCGCACCACGACTTGGTGCGGCTGTAGCGGTCGCCCTCGGGCAAATTCATGGTCACGCCCAGCGCACGGCCGCGCGGAATGATCGTCACCTTGTGCAGCGGGTCATAGGGTACAGACAGGCCGACGATGGCGTGGCCGGCCTCGTGGTAGGCGGTATTGCGCTTTTCTTCCTCACTCATCACCATGGACCGCCGCTCGGCGCCCATCATGACTTTGTCCTTGGCGTCTTCGAACTCGGATTGCGTCACGAGACGCTTGTTGCGCCGCGCGGCGAGCAAAGCCGCCTCGTTGACGAGGTTGGCGAGATCGGCACCCGAGAAGCCGGGGCAGCCGCGGGCGATGACCTTGGGATCGACGTCGGGCGCCACGGGAACCTTCTTCATATGCACGCGCAGAATCTTTTCGCGGCCGAGAACGTCCGGATTCGGCACCACGATCTGGCGGTCGAAGCGGCCGGGGCGCAGCAGAGCGGGATCGAGCACGTCGGGCCGGTTCGTCGCGGCGATGATGATGATGCCTTCGTTGGCCTCGAAACCATCCATCTCGACGAGAAGCTGGTTCAACGTCTGCTCGCGCTCGTCGTTGCCGCCGCCGAGGCCGGCGCCGCGGTGCCGGCCGACGGCGTCGATTTCATCGATGAAGATGATGCAAGGCGCATTTTTCTTCGCCTGCTCGAACATGTCGCGCACGCGCGAGGCGCCGACGCCGACGAACATTTCGACGAAGTCGGAGCCCGAAATCGTGAAGAACGGCACGTTGGCTTCGCCAGCCACCGCGCGGGCAATCAGCGTCTTGCCGGTGCCCGGCGGGCCGACCAGCAGAGCGCCGCGCGGGATGCGGCCGCCGAGGCGCTGGAACTTCTGCGGATCGCGCAGGAACTCGACGATCTCTTCGAGATCGGCCTTGGCTTCATCCACGCCGGCAACGTCATCGAAGGTGACACGGCCCTGGCGCTCGGTCAGCAGCCGGGCGCGGCTCTTGCCGAAGCCCATGGCGCGCCCCGAGCCGGACTGCATCTGGCGCATGAAGAACACCCAGACCGCGATCAGCAGCAGCATGGGGAACCAGTTGAGGATCACCGAGAGGATCGACGGCACCTCTTCATCCGAAGGCCGGGCGGTGAATTTGATGTCCTTCTTGCGCAGGCGCTCGACGAGGCCGGGATCGTCCGGCGGCGCGTAGGTGCTGAAGGACGTATTGCCGTCGCGCTTCTTGCCGTAGATGCGGCTGCCGGCCAGCGTCACCTCGGACACCGCGCCGTTCTCAACGTCGTTCAGGAAGTCGGAATAGCTGATTTCATTGCCTTGCTTGTTCTGCGTCGGGCTGTTGAACAGGTTGAAGAGGGCCATGAGCAGCACCAAGGCAGCCACCCAGATGGCCAGTCGCTGGAAATTTGCGTTCATCTCTTGTCCTGTTGAACGGAGAGCCCTCGTCGCGGACGCGGGAACTCGTTGCATCGAGCACTGTCACGCGACTGTGACACGTAAGATAGGAGCGCCCCAACCGTTTGCCAAGTTAACCTTGGCAGGCCAGCGGTGGATCAATCCATCACCCGTTTGAGGCCCTTAGGCGGCACGGACAAGCGACGATCCGGTCTGTCTATCAAGAACCGAGCCAGTTGGCCCGATCGGCCTCCACCGGCCAGATGAATTCGGCAGTGACGTCGCCACTGCTCCACGGCGGCTCGAAGAAGCCGAGCGTGGGAACGGCAACGATCCGGTCTTCGATAAGAAAGGCCGGGACGGTCACCGCGGCCCGATGCGGCACGCGCTGGTCGGGTCGCAGCCGCTGACGCACGAATCGCCAGCCGGCGTCACCGAGTGGACCGACGCTCAACGGTCGCGCGGCCGCGTCTGCGACGGCAGCGCGGACCCGGAACCGATGGTCCCAGATGGTCGATCGGCCGGCTTCGAGAGCGACGGTCGCCAGCCCCTCGCGTCCCGGCTCGCGGAACACTTCCACTCGATCGCTCCGACGTGCGACGATGCAGCCCCCCAGCGTGCAGGTCTCGAATTTGCCCGATCGCAGGCGGCTGTCGAGTTCCTCGACCGCGGCGAGGCTGGCGGGTTCCTGCTGTCCGCCAAAGTGCGCCAGCAGCCAGCCGAGGAGCCGGATCGACAACTCTTCCGGCGCTCCCTTGGCACGGCCGGCGTCGTACGAGGCATAGGCTCCGGCGTGGATGTCGAGGCCGGCGGCGCGCGCGAGCCCCCATGTCGCGCAATCGAGGGCATCGCTGGCCCGACGGAGACGCGCGACGCTGGCGGCGATATGTTCGCTCGACAGCCCCAGCGGTTGCAGCTTCGACAACGCCTGTCGCCACCGCACCCTCTCGAAGGCCGGATTTTCGTTGCTCGGATCCTCGACCCACCGCTGGCCGGCAGCCTCGAGCGTCGCGACCAATCGGGACTTGGGGACATTCAAGAGCGGACGTCTCACATCGAGGCCGAAGACATCGGTGCGAACGCGCATCCCGGCGAGACCGTCGAGCCCGCTGCCTCGGGCCAGCCGCATGAAAACTGTCTCGGCCTGATCGTCCTGATGATGGGCCGTCACCAGTGGTCGAACGGGCTCAGGCGCCACACCGGTCGTGCCGCCCCCTTCGCGCGCCAAATATGAGTGCATCAGCCGATAGCGTGCGGACCGCGCCGCGTTCTGGATTGCGGTCGCCGGCTTTTCACCCTCCCACGCCAAGGCTGCCGATCGAAATCCCAGCCTGCCGGCCGCCGCGCAGACGAACACCGCATCGGCCGCCGAGCCGGCTCTCAGGCCATGATCGACGGTCAGGACGAGGACGCTGGCCCGGCCATCGGGCGTTTGCGACGGCACGCCTCGAAGTGTGATCCAGCGCCAGACGAGCAGCATCAGCGCCATGCTGTCGGCGCCGCCGGATACGGCGAGGGCCAAGGGAAAGGACAGCGAGCGCGTGAACAACCCGGCCAATTCGTCGTCTGCGACCGGCTCGCGCTCCGTCATGGCTAACCCGAACTCAAGTGCAGCCGACGCGCCGCCGCTCGCTGTCGGCCTTCGACTTCACGTGGGCCGGCGCGTTGGGATAGCGGACCGAAAGCTGGCGCAGCGCCGAGCAGGCATCCGCCGACTTGCCGAGCTGCGACAGAGACATAGCCTTTTTCAGCTGGCTGTCGGGCGCTTTGTTGCTGGCGGCATGCGCGGACAGCACGATGTCGAAGGCCTCCGCCGCATCGGAGTAGTTGCGCTGGACGTAGTAGGTCTCGCCCAGCCAGTAGAGCGCGTTCGGCACCAGCGCGTGACTGGGAAAGCGCCGCAGGAAATCGCCGAACCCGGCCTGCGCCGCTCCGTAATCCTGCTGGAGCATCATCCCGTAAGCCTGTTCGTAAGCCGCCTTCGGGTCTTCGCTCTGCGGCGGGAGCGCGGCCACGGTATCGGACGGCGCCAGAGGGGGATTGGCCAGAATGCCGCCAATCGGATCGTCGGTGGCGGGCGCAACACTCGTCGAACCGAACTGGCCGGATTGCGGGGGCGCCATGACACCGGCATCGGGCTGCAGGCTCGCCGCGTTGCCGCCGCGGGCAGCCGCCGTCGAGCCGCGCACTTCGGCAGCGAGCTGTTCCAGCTGCTGGGTCAAGGCCCTGATCTGGGTTTCGAGGCCGTCGATCCTGCCAAGGTCCGCATTTGCGGCTCCAGCCGGCGGACGGTAGGCCGGCGCGCCAGCGGCACCTGCCCCCTGCTTAGCCAGCGATTCGAGAGTGCCGATCACCACCTGAAGATCGACCAGCTGCTCTTCGAGCTGCTCGATGCGCTTGCGCAGCGCCGCGTCTCCGCCGCCCGGCTGACCAGCCGCTGCTGCCGCCGCGGTTGCGTCCTTGGGCGGCGTGCGCGTGACGCGGGCGGCCCCCGAAGCCGGGGCAGCCGGCGCGGCCTGACCACCGCCGGTCGCCGCAGGTGCCGGCTGCTGCTGCGCGACAACTCCGGTCGGAAGACCGAAGGAGAGCATCAACACCGCAGCCGAAAAGATTGCCCGACGAGCCATCAAAGTTCTGTCCCCTCGAATGACCGCGAACTGCAAGAGTGCGTGGGTCGTGTCACCGATCGTGACCGGACCCCACTACTGAACGAACGGACGCGCGCGTTTCTGTCGTTGCAGATGCGTCAGGGCGACCGAACTCTAAAACCTAGGCTTCTTTCGTTTGGGGGGGATTGTCAACTCACGCCCAGGACATCCAGTACGCGCCAATAGTCATGCGCGTGTCGCATCCGGAGCTACTCTCAAACCGCCCCTGCGTGCAGGACCCGTGCGTTGTGCCATCCGGCAGTGCCCAACGATCGATAGCGGCGGGATGCGGGTCAGCGCGTGCTGAAGCTGCGGCTTTCGGAGGCCACGGGGAGACGCGAGGCGGCACTACTGGGGCTGCCGCTGCGGGGCAGGTAGGCACCGGCGCCTTCGGCAACACGGGAGACGGCCCGGCGGTTCTGAGCCGCGCATTCGGGCTCGTCGCAGGTGGCGATTCGATCCTCCCTCCCGCGGGCGGCGACAGCGATGCGCCGGGCATCGATGCCTTCGGCGATCAGCCGCTCCCGCACGGTTGCGGCGCGGGAGGCGGACAACGCGACCTGCTGCTCGCCGGCCAGCGGCGCGTCGTCGGCGTATCCTTCGATGGTGACGTCGTAGCCGGGATTTTGCTCGAGCCAGCGGGCCTGGGCGGCGATGACGGACACCGCCCGCGCGCCGAGGCTGTCGCTGCCGGCGCCGAAGAATACCCGGTCACCGGCCTGCGTGATGAATTCCATCTCCGTATCGGGTGAAACCCAGCGCGCCTTTGGTCGAGGCTGCGCGGGAAGCGGCGCGGCGGCCGCCGAATCGACGCCCTGCGGCAGGGTCTGCGCGACGGGCAATGCCAACAGCGGGCGCTCACCCTGTCGCGGCTGCAATTGCGACGATCGCCCCGCTTCGCGAGCCGCAGCCGGCACCGCTACCGATCGAAGGTCGCGATCGGCGTAGAGGTCGGCGAGGTGACGACGGGATTGCCCGGCGAGATCGCTGTTCGGCTGGCGAGCAATCAAACGCTCGAACAACCGCTGCGCCGAGGCACGGTTTCCAGCCTCCAGGTCCTCGAGGGCATCGTGATAGAGTTGCTGGGCTTCGGCCTCGTCGTCGGGGGAGGCGGAAGCGGCCGCATCGGTGCGCCGTCTGTCGCTGCCGGCCGAACCGACACCGGACGGTGGCGAACTGACACCCGGTGCATTGAGGTTGAACGTGCCGATCAGGGTCTCTCGTGTGCCGCCATCGGGACCGACGTCATCGGGCTGATCGTCGAACGACCATGCCGGACCGGCCGCCAAGTTTAGCCACCCGAATGCGAACAGAATCGCCCATGCCCTGCGATCGACCCCCGCAGGTCCGGAAAACAGCCGGAGCATGTTGTTGCCTCACTACGCCGCACACTCTGAACGAATAGTGAGCAATCAATGGGGCTTAAATATGCTCGATTGCCACCCGTTCCATGCTCGGCCGATGGCAGAAGTGCGGCATTCGGATGATTTTTTGGGGTTCTGCTCCGGATGAGCAGCCGCCGCCGGACGCTTTGCGTCAACCGTCGTCCGTAAAACCGGGGCAGGAGAGCCGTCCGACGGGAATGCCCGGCAGAGATTGCCGAGATCAGCCGGCCACGCGGCTATTCAGCACCGTCTGCGCGCGCCGGTTCTGCGACCAGCACGAGATGTCGTTGCACACCGCCACCGGCCGCTCCTTGCCGTAGGATATGGTGCGCAGCCGCGAAGCCGTCACGCCGTTCTGGGCCAGGAAGTTGCGCACGGCCGTGGCGCGACGGGCGCCGAGCGCGATGTTGTACTCGCGCGTGCCGCGTTCGTCGGCATGACCTTCGATGGTGATGGTGAACTGCGGATACTGGTTCAGCCACTGGGACTGCTTGCGCAGCGTGGTCTGCGCCTCGGGCGTCAGGTCCGTGCTGTCGGACGAGAAATAGACCAGATCGCCGACGTTGACACTGAAATCGCGCTGCGTGCCGGGCGTCACCGGACCTTTGCCGTCCGGGTTGAGCTGCGTCGCATCCGGTTGCGCCTGGCTCGCACAGCCGGCGAGCGCCGCCATGCCGGCCAGCAAACCGACCATCACCATCAGCCGGGCCGAGGGGGCCAAAGTTCTATCCATCGTCATCGTCCGACCCTAACATCCGCCATTGCTGATCCGGTTGGACATTGTGTCCCGGCCTGCCGCCAACCCACCGATTTGTGCCGCAGACTCCAACTTCGGACCGGCAACGGATCCGACTGAGCAAATTCTGCCTTCTCTCACATCCGGCGCCGCCAACGCTTTGGGGACCGGTCTCATGCTGCACCGCACGGCGGCGAAAATGCATGGATTTCAACGTTATTGTAGTTCGATAGCCCACACATCGTCCGAAAATGTGACGCGCGCCAAATTATTTCCCTGATTTCCCCACGATCGGACGCCGTTCGGTCGCTGACGGCGATACCGAGGCTGGGTCACGCGGCCAACCGAATTCGACATGACGTTTTGATGGGGCAGGGTGGCGGCCTTCCAGGCTTCCAGGTCGCGCGGCCAACAGGCAGTCCCGATTAAGCGGATCAGGACCTCAAGCCTTTGAAAAAGCGATTCGAATCTATATCAATGACCGGAGCGGAGCGAGCAGCGGGAGCAAGGCGAAGGGATGCCCAAAACGACGAAGACCGGATTACTACCGCATCACGCAGCAGCAATCCGGTCTTGTGGTCTCTTCCCTCGCAACCGAAGTTGCGAGTCGTCTGCCGACCCTTAGCGGGTCTGGGCAGCCGCGGGAACGTCCGCGCCGAGCTTCATCGGAGCAGCTTCTTCGCGACGGCAAGCGCCGAGAGCGATAGCAACAACTGCGGTGGCAACGAGAATTGCGCCCTTCATGGTCTTCTCTCCTTGGTTGGTCCTAAATTCCTGGCCAGAACCGGACGATTAGCGAGCCACTTCCGTGGTCGCCGGGACGTCGGCACCGAGTTTCATCGGGGCCGCTTCCTCACGACGGCAAGCGCCGAGAGCAACAGCCACGATGGCCGCCGAAAGAACGAACAGCCCCTTCACACCTTGCATGGTCTTGTCTCCTGATGCTTAGTCGGCAACTAGCCGAATATTGGGGTACCGGCAGAGCCCGCTCCAATCAAGGGAACAGAGGGTTATCCCGCTGTTTTCCACCCTCAGAGGTGCGAAAATGCCACGCCGTGTGTGACGCACACCAGACACGGCGACATCGGCAGAGCTGACGCCTCAAGTGCCTGAAATCACGCAACTTATCGCTCCCCGTACCGGTAGGGGTTCAGCCGCTACTATGGCTCTGAATTGGTTAAGCGACGGTAAAGCGTCGTTTCAATTCAGGAGCGGCGACCAGGCGGGATCGGAGCTGTAGGAGGGAGTCTGGACGACTCGCTCGTTGTATCCCGTGAGATCGACGGAGTGGATGCGGGGTCCGGCCGACCCCTGCCCCTCGCGGAAGAACATCAGGACCCGGCCGTTCGGCGCCCAGGTGGGGCCTTCGTTGTGATAGCCCTCGGTCAGGATGCGCTCTTCCGACCCGTCGGGACGCAGCACGCCGATCAGGAAGCGGCCGGCGAGCTGCTTGGTAAATGCGATGTAATCTCCACGTGGCGACCACACCGGAGTCGAGTAGCGTCCTTCTCCGCTGCTGATGCGGCGCACGCCCGAGCCGTCGGAATTCATGACGTAGAGCTGCTGGGTACCTTCGCGGTCCGACTCGAACACGATCTGGCGGCCGTCCGGCGCGTAGCAGGGGCCGGTATCCAGAGCCCCGCCGCTGCTGAGCTGCCGGCTCTGGCGCGAGCGCAGGTCTAGCTCGAAGATGTTCGATTCCGACCCCGATTGCAGGCTCATCACGACGCGCTGGCCGTCGGGGGAGAAGCGCGGCGCAAAGGTCATGCCCGGAAATTCGCCGACCACCTGCCGCTGCCCGGTTTCCAGGTTCATCAGGAACACGCGCGGCTGGTCCTGCGTGTAGGCCATGAACACGATTTCCTGCGAGGTCGGCGAGAAGCGGGGCGTCAGCACCAGTTCGCTGCCCTGGCTGAGCAGGCGCACGTTGGCGCCGTCCTGATCCATGATGGCGAGCCGCTTGACCCGTTTTTCCTTCGGACCCGTTTCGTCGACGAACACCACGCGGGTGTCGAAGTATCCCTTTTCGCCGGTCAGCCGCTCGTAGATCTGGTCGGCGATCAGATGCCCGGCGCGGCGCCAGTTCTGACCGCTGAGAGCAAACCGCTGGCCGGACAGCTGCTTGCCCGTCGCCGGATCCCACAGCCGGAACTCGGCGGCAAGGCGCCCGTCAGGCGTTTTGGCGATGCGTCCGACGGACAGGGCATCGGCACCGACCTGCCGCCAGTCGGGGAACCGCGGCGTGGCATTCACATCGCGGACCTGTTCCAGAAAAGACGAGCGGTTGAGCGGACGGAACAGCCCCGAGCGCTCCAGGTCGCCGGCCACGATATTGGCGAGTTCGACGCCCATCTGCGGGTCGTCGCCGAGAAACTCCGGGATAGCGATGGGAATCGGCGCGATCGTGCCCTGGCTCTGTGTGCCGCGCAGACCGCCGCGGGCGCCGATCGAGCCGCCGCCCGCGCCGTCGCCGGACCGTCCGCCGGCATCGGCGGGGACCCGCTCCGGCGTCGGCGGCAACCCCTGGATCGCCCGCATCTGACCGTCGAGCCCGCTGGAGGCCGGCGGCGGACCCTTGTAGCTGTCATCGGCGCGCTGCGCGGCCGACGGGGAAGCCACCAGCACGGGCAGCAGTGCGAGACAGCAAGCGCCGCTCAGCCTGCGGATCATGGCGCGTCGGAGGTATCGAGACTGCAGCATCGTCATGCCCTGACCTTCAGCGTCCCTTTGAGGCCGTTGTTTGTCGATTTGCTCACCGAGATCAAGGGCCGCGACGGGCAAACACCTTGGCGTCCACGCCCATCTAGAGCGGGTTTGCTTTTCCTTGAATCGCAATCACGCTCTAGATCTTTGATGAGACCGACGATTCACGCTTCGGACTGATTGGGTCCGAAGCGATCGTGGTCTATCGGCAACGGCGGCAGCGCGCCCGCAGGGCGGACGGCGGCGCTCACAGCATTTCGCGCGGATCGAATTTCCACTCGTCGATGAACTTCCAGGCGCCGTACTTGTCGGGCGGCAGGTTGAACGGCGAGCAGGACTTGACCGCCCGGATCGCCGCTTCGACCGCGATCTGATAGATGCTGTCCGACTGCCGGTTCATCACTTCGGGCTCGCCGTCGAGGGACCCGTCGGGTCGCAGGCGCCAGCTCAGCACGACGACGGTCGAATCGATGCCGCCGCCGCCTCCGGGCAGTTTCCAGCAGTCGCGGATCTGCGAGCGGAGCTGCGACACGAGCAGATCCTGCTCGCGCGCCGAGAGCACCGTGTCCTCGCCCTGATTGGCGCCGGCCGTGCGGCCCGTGTAGTCGGTCGGCTTGGTCGGCGCGCTCGCCGCATTGGGCGCGCCGCGTTTTGTCGGATCCTTGTCGAGCAGGGCGGCGAGGCGGTCGGCGTCGGATTTTTTCTGCTTCTGCTCCCGGTCCTTGCGCGCCTGCTCGATTCGCTTCTTGCGCTCCTCGGCCTTGCGCTTTTCCTCAGCGGCTTTTTTCTTGGCCTCGTCCGCCTTTCGCTTCTCCTCGGCCTTGCGCTCCTGCTCGGCCTTTGCCGCGAGATCGGCGAGCTTCTGCTGCTCCTCGGGCGTCGGACCCGGAGGCGGCGGCTCGGCGAGCTTCTCGGCGATCGGATCGGGTTTCGGCGGCTCTGGCTTCGGCGGCTCTGGTTTGGCCTCGACCGGCGGGGGCGGCTCGGCGGCCGGCGGTTCCGGCGCTTCGACCGGCTTCGGCTTGTCGGCTTCCTTCACGGACTGATCGGGCTTCGGCGCCTCCTTGGCCTTGGCCTCCAGCTCCGACACGTCGAGCGCGCCCTTCTTCAAGCGCAGGAACTCGGAAGGATCGATCAGCGCGATTTCGATCGGATCGGGCTCGGCGACGCGCAGCTCGGGCGTCTGCTGGATCGTGAAGAGTGCCCAGCCGAGCAGCGCCGCGTGCAGCACCAGCGATATGGCGAGACCGACCTGCAAGGAAACTCAGCCTCCTTCTTCCTTCTCGCTCACCAGGGAAATCTTGCGGAACCCGGCCGCGTTGACGCGCCCCATCACTTTGAGAACCGTGCCGTAGTCGACGCCCTTGTCGCCGCGCACGTAGATCGCATCGTCGGCCCGGCTCTTGGCCAGTTCCGCCAGCTTTTCAGACAACTCGGTGAGCGCCACCTTCGTCTCGCCGATGAAAACGTCGCCGCCCGTCGCCACCGACAAGGTCAGCGGCTCCTTGGTATCCGAAGGCAACTGCTGGCCCTTGGCGCTCGGCAGCTCGATCGGCACGCCGACGGTGAGCAGCGGCGCGGCGACCATGAAAATGATCAGCAGAACCAGCATCACGTCGACCATCGGCGTGACGTTGATCTCGCTCATCGGCGCGTGACGTCGCCCGCGGCGGCGGCGGCCCTTCAACTGCTGCGTCGGCTTGACGCTCGAAACCATGACCTCAGCTCCTGACGTCGATCTGGCGCGAGACGATGGCCGCGAACTCGTCGGCAAAGGCTTCGAGGCGCTGACTGATCTGCGCCGAATCGGCCGAAAACTTGTTGTAGAAAATGACCGCCGGGATCGCCGCCATCAGCCCGAGCGCGGTGGCGAACAGAGCTTCCGCGATGCCCGGCGCCACGACGGCGAGGTTGGTATTCTTCGAAATGGCGATCGCCTGGAAGCTGGTCATGATACCCCAGACCGTGCCGAAGAGGCCGACGAACGGCGCCGTCGAGCCGACCGTCGCCAGGAACAGCAGGCGGCGATCGAGCCGCTCCATTTCGCGGCTTATGGTGACGTCCATCACCTTCTCGACGCGAAGCTGAATGCCGCCGAGCGCGCGGATGTTGCCCTCCACCGATCGCTTCCACTCGCGCATGGCGGCGACGAAGAGCGCCGCCATGGCGATCGTGCGGCCGCGTGAGAGGCCGGTGTAGAGTTCGTCCAGCGACTGGCCCGACCAGAAGGTCTGCTCGAAGCGGTCCGTTTCGAGCTTGGCCCGGCGGAACGCGAACACCTTCTCGATGATGATCGCCCACGACCAGATCGAAGCGATGAGCAGGCCGACCATGACGATCTGCACCGTCAGCGAGGCATTGAGAAAGAGATCGGTGAACGAGAAGCCGGCCGCGTGCGCCGGCTCGATGGTCGATTTCAGAAGATCAGCAGGATTCATCTTCGCTCAACTAGCTTTCTGGCCACGACAGTCGCCGGCCGAGCCGAAACGCATCGACTCTTGTGTCCCGATCGCGAAGTCCCTCATGGTCTTCCAAACGCTCCGTAGGGACTTCGCGATCGGGACACTATCAAGTCCATGATTCTCGTGTGTTTCAGATTTCGAAGTCCGCTGCTCACCCAGCCGCAAGGTATGACGCTGACTTCGAAATCATCACACTGGCGCCGCTCGCCTCGGTCGAAATGCTTCGCTGCCAGCAGATGTGCCCGCCACGGCACGTCTTCCCCACCGACTCATGTTGCTGCGCAATATGACCAAAGCTAGACCCGATTGCATTGGGAAAAAAGGCCGCCTCCGTAGCCAACGCACCAAAGTCCTGTTCTCGAATGAGCGGTGATCATGCAGCCGTCAATTCGAGCAGCCCCCGCCAGTCGCCCGTCGTGGAGTCGTAGGCGAGGATGTTTCCGTGCTCCATGTCGTAGAGCCAGCCATGGATGGTGACGCGACCGTCGGCGACGCCGTCGCGCACGACCGGATAGGTCATCAGGTTGTCGAGCTGAAAATGGATATGCGCCTTGATGGTGGCCAAAGAACGCTCGGCTTCGGGAACGCGCGCCGCGCGCACCAGATCGTGCGCCTTGCGCGTGAACTCCACCCAGCGGCCGAGATGCGCCTCGGTGGCGGGCGGGATCGGCTCGGCCAGCGCCTGCATGCCGCCGCAGCCGGTGTGTCCGCAGACAACGATGTCGTCGATACCGAGATGCCCGATGGCGTACTCGATCGCCGCGCCGACCGAATCGTCGTCGGCTCCAGCCGGCGGCACGGTGTTGGCGATGTTGCGAACCTCGAACAGCTCGCCGGGATCGGCGGACGTGATCTGCGCCGGCACCACGCGGCTGTCGCAGCAGCCGATCCACAGCAGCCGCGGCTTCTGCTTCTTGGTGGCAAGGCTTTTGTAGAATGCCTTATCGCGCTCGAACTCGGCCCGGAAGCGTTCGAAACCCTCGATCGCATCCTTGATGTCGAGATCGACACCGTGCTTGTCTTTGGCCGTCGTCATCGGTTCCCCCCGATCGGACCCTGTTGCCCGTCGGCGGGTATCTTCGGGTGCCGCAACGCGATTGTCCACCGGAGCGGTCGAACACCGCACATTTCATTGAAACTCATCCGCTTTCGGTTGTCGTCGAGCGCTGTGGCGCACATGGAGAATTTCGATCGTGCTCCTGCCGATGCGAAAATAGATCCGGCAGGGATGGGGTGGCACGAGCTTCACGCGAATGCCGTCACGGTCGAAGGGTGGTCCAGCATGCGGATGTGCCACCAGCCCGTGGACCGAATTGGAATGGCCCATCGATGAGCCATCCGAGTCAGGTCCACGGACTACGCCGTGGATAGCCTGTTGAGAACCGGCTCCGAGCGGTCGGCTCACCTTGCAGGCCAGGGACGACGCCCGCAGTCTGGGTCGTGAGAGATTCGACCCATGGCCCAGATGATGAATTCGACCACTGCCGATTTCGGACGGCGCGCGGGTGCACTGCGCTCGTACGGCGTTCTGCCGCTGGCGGTGGCGCCGCAGGCTCTGGTCTGGAGCGGCGCCGGATTCATCCTCGGCGCCGTGTTCTGGCATTTCGTCGGATTCTGGGGCTTCGTTTCCGAGATCGTCTACGCCGGACCCGGCGACCAGCCGGCCGTCGCGGCTGTCCGGCGCAACGCCGCGCAGGCCGCACCACACCGCGTGCCGGCGCATCTCCGCGAGGCGGCAGCCTGCGTCAAGCTGGTGCTCGACCGGGCAGCCCTTGAAACACGCACGCGCAACTGCTCATCGGCCGACCGGCGTCTGCCCCACATCGGTGTTTCGGCCCGCGGCGACAGGGCCACTGGAACGGAGCCAGGGGCCTGGGTGGTGCGTGCGGAACAGGCCACGCTTCTCGGCCAGGATTGAAACGCCGCGAGCACAACCCTTGGGTCGTGCAGAGCTGCCATCCGCTGTGTCCGCTAGGACGCATTCGGCCACAATTGAACGCCAGACTGACATACTTCGGTCGGTCAGGAGCGGGTTTCGCGCCGAACGACAATGAGCACATGCTGCCGCCATGCCATAGTGAGCACCACATCGTGCTGGAGGCAGCCATCAATACAGGAGATGGGACGCATGAGTTTTGCAGCCGGTCAGCGCTGGACCTATAATGCCCCCCACGGTTTCGAGCCTTCGCGGCTCGTCATCGGTGCCATCGTCAAGTTCGAGGGATCCGAGCCCGTCATCTGCTGCTCGGTCAGCGGCGCACCGCGCCGCCACGCCGATGGCAGCATCGACAAAGTGACCATCCCGTTCCTCCCCCTCACGCAGGACGCGTTCGCGGCCACGGCCGTCGCCGAAGACGGCCCCGGCGATCCGGCCCCTTCCTTCGCCGACAAGCTGGATGAATGGTGCAACGACCCGAAAGGCTTGACGACATTCACGGTTCCATTCGACGGCTATCTCGATCACCTGATCGCGCATCAGATGGCCAAAATCGTCGGACTGAGTGCCGCCTGATCCATTTTCAACGAAAAAGAACACTATTTTTCCATTGTGTTTTCAATGTGTTGTTTCATACCTGTCCTCGCATGTAACGGGCGTTTGCCTCCTATTAACCTCAGCATGGGAACCTTCCGTAATGTCGCTCAATGTTGGGCTGTGGATTACGGGTGGGGATTATGCAGGGGTCAGGTCGCAACATATTCTCGCGAGCAGCAATCGGGGTCGCCTCTTGGCTTTCGGCCCGCTGGGCCGACGAGGTCGCGACGGCGAAGGCTTCGATTGACACGTCGCCGGTCACGACTGCCCCCAGTATGGACGTGCTGCTCAAAGCACGTTCGCCCATAGTTGCCGTCCCCGCATCGGCCATGATCGCCGTCGCAGCACCTGCTGCACGGGTGGCGAGCGACATCACTACGGTGGACATTCCAACGATCGCGGCGACGACCGATCTGGCCGAGCCGTCCGCTCTGGAAGAGTCGTCTGCTCTCGCAGTGACGGACCTCACGGCAGAGCCGATGATCGAGACGTCTCTCGAGGAGTCAAAGGAAGCGCTCGCGGACGAAGAGCCGGCGGACATCGCGCTTGACTTGGAGCCGGTCGAAGCCCTCGTTGCAAGCACTGGCGATGACGAACCCGTAAAGGACGACATCGAAGCCTCGCCGTCCGCGATCGACCTCGCAGACGTGACCACCAGCGACGGCGAAACGGCCGACAATACGGAACTCGTCGTGTCTGAGATCGAGTCCCAATCATCCGAAATCATCGAACTCGAAGAGCCCGCGATCGCGATCGACGATCTGGCACCTGTGGTGCTGGAGTCGGACGTTTCAGAGCCGACTCGCGACGACAGCGTCGAAGCCGAAGCGACGGCGTTCGAGGCCACCACGGATGCGACCGAGGCGGCAATGGCCACCTCGACCCCGGCGGCGAACTTCATGCTCGCAGCCCGGCTCGCAGCGGTCGCCAAGCTGAACGCACCCTCGGTTCGGGCCACCCGGCGCGGAGATCGCGTACCTCCGGCCGGACGGGCCATCCCGATGCCGCGCGGCCTCGATATCAAGGCGATGAAGACGGAGCGCCTGCCTACGGCGACGGCCCGCCCGCGCCCGCCGCGCAAGTCGCGCCCCTCCGCCGAGATCATCGACATCACGACGGCCAAGCCCCGCCTGCGCCCCACCGCCAACCGCCGCGCCGCCTGATCGGTAGAGACGTCCCACACCACACGCGCAAAAAACCCGTCTCAGGACGGGCCCTTTTTTGTCATTGCAGCACCGGATGCGGCAGCGTCAGAACTTGTAGGACTAGCCGGCGCGGACGGTGTGGAAATCGGGCTCGAATGTGTGGCCGACTCCGCCGAGATCGACGGTCTCGGGGTCGAGATCGGTGTAGACGTATTCGAGCTTGAGCGACCAGGGATCGGAGAATTTCAGCTCCGTGCCGCCGCCCACCTGATAGCCGGTGAGAGTTTCGGAGACGGTATCGCCGCGCCCTGAGAAATCGATATCGGCGTAGGCGAAACCAGCGGTGCCGAACAGCATGAAGTTCGGCGTCACCAGATAGCCGAGACGGCCGCGGACCGAGCCCAGAGAATTGAGATCGGTGCTGATCCCATTCTCGTTGCCGCCGAGATCGCCAATGCCGATGTCGGCTTCGAGGCCCGTGACGATGCGGCCGAACTGCCAGTTGTAACCGGCGAACAGAGAGCCGTTTCCGCCCTCGGTGTCGATGTCGAAGCTCGAGCCGCCGCTCGACACGTCGGTCCATCCGCCGGCATAGCCGTAGGTCAGACCGAGATAGAAGCCGTTCCAGCGGCCGAACTGCGCCGGCTCGTGGTACTCGTAGGGCTCGGGCGATACCGCCGGACCGCGCCCGAGATCGGCAGCCTGCGCCAGCGCCGGCATCAGCAGTGCGACCGCGGCCAGCAGGCTTGAATTCGTTCGTAAGCTCATGATCGAGTTCTCCATTGTCCGCGCGAACTTAAGAACCGACGTGTTGACGTTCGGTTCCTCGCGGCCTGTGAGCCCCCAAGCCCCTTGCCATGGATCGGCGTAGCGGAGCGGTGCGGCGGAAAGCGGTTGGAGATGCGGCACCGAGGTGGCAGAAGCAATGCCACACCTGAGCACAACTGGTTGTTTTCAGAAGGATTTCAGGCTGTTTTCTTGAGCCGCTCGGCGCGCCAGACCAGCGGGGCCAGGGCGATGTGGCCGAGCGCCGGTGGGGCCGAACCGGTGTCCAGCCGCGTCGGATCGAGGCTCCAGCGCGCGGCGAGGCCCAGCACGTGATCCTCGGTTGGGTGCAGGATCATCTCGCCTCCGGCATCGCCGCGCCGGCCCTTGACGCCGCGCAACTCGTAGAGCTTGAGCCCCAGCGCCTTTTCCTCGCGCGAGAGCCGCCCCTTGCTCCACAGGATGCCCTCGTCGCCGATGGCGAAGGCGCGCATCAGCCGCCCGTCCAGCATTCGAGCCCAGGCGAAGAAATCGAGCGGCGGATAGCTGAAGTAGAATTGCACGTCGGGAAAGCGACCGCCGAGGGACACGAGCAGAGGCGTGCATTTGTCGGCGAAGGAGCGGCCGACCGGATGCGGTAGCGGCAGGCCGACGACAAAGGTCCAGGGTCCAACCGGTGGCGAAACGTAGACGTGGTTTTCACCGAGCTTGGCATCGTAGACGGTGCCGATGCCGGCGTTCCAGTTGCAGATACTGACGCTCGTCAGCCCCAGGGCATCCATGACCGCGGCCGTATCACGGGAGCGGATGGCGATCCACGCCATGCTGCAGCCGAACGCCGCCGGGCCGTCGGGGTCGGTGCGGAAGCGCACACCCATCTCGCCCTGGAGCGGAATGAGCATTCGCGCCGCCGCGGCGATCGTCAGCAGGACGAGGAGCGCAATGGTCAGCAGCAATCCGGAAATCTCGAGCGAGTTGTATCGGGTGGACGTTCGATCGAGCGAGCGACCGAGCGGCGCAAGCGGCCGGCCATTATGCCGGCCGTCACCGCAGCCGGAGCACATCACGCGCCGCTGATTCTTGCCAGAGGTTGCAGCAGCCGCGCGGATTTTTCAGGCAATTCGGCCACACGGCCAAACGCAAACGAGGCCAGCCTGCGCCGCCCGGGGTGCGGGGCCCTTGGGCGGAGCATGACTGGCCTCTCAGCGAGCCGCGGTGCCGTTCGTGAGAGGGCAAGACACCGCAGGCGCTCGTTGGGTCGGCCGGACCAGAAGTGCACTTGGCCTCGATGACCGACGCATCGTGATCACGCCGGCACCCTTAAACACCCCAGATTACAAGCGTATGACACGGTATTCCGGCCTGATCCGGCCCCGCTTGGGGGGTGCGTCCGACCCCGGCCTCTGTGCTAAGAATCGCCAGGAATCGGATGCGATGACGGCAGGAGGGATCAATGGCAGCGGGATCGGTTCCGAGTACGGCAGGCCGCGGCGGCAGCCGGGCGGACGTGGTCGATTACGCCATCCGCGGACAGGAGATGCAGTTCGTCGAAATCGAGCTCGATCCCGGTGAAAGCGCCATCGCCGAGGCCGGCTCGATGATGTTCAAGGACCACAGCGTCCACATGGACACCATCTTCGGCGACGGCTCACAACAGACGAGCGGGTTTCTGTCCAAGGTCTGGTCGGCCGGCAAGCGCGTGCTGACCGGCGAAAGCCTGTTCATGACCGTTTTCACCCACCAGGGACAAGGCAAGGCGCGCGTCGCCTTCGCCGCTCCCTATCCGGGCAGCATTCTCGCCTTCTCGCTCGCCGACCTCGGCGGCACGCTGATCGCGCAGAAGGACAGCTTCCTCGCCGCCGCCAAGGGCGTGTCGATCGGCATCTTCTTTCAGAAGCGGATCATGACCGGCCTGTTTGGCGGGGAAGGGTTCATCATGCAGAGACTCGAGGGTGACGGCATGGCCTTCGTCCACGTCGGCGGCTGTGTGATCGAGCGCGAGCTTCGGCCGGGCGAGGTGCTGCACATCGACACCGGCTGCGTCGCCGCGATGACCGCAGACGTCAGTTTCGATGTCGTGAGGGCCGGCTCGGTCAAGTCGATGATCTTCGGCGGCGAAGGCGTGTTCTTCGCGGAGCTGCGCGGCCCCGGCAAGGTGTGGATCCAGAGCCTGCCCTTCTCGCGCCTCGCGGGCCGCATCCTGGCCAACGCCAGCGTCGCCGGCGGCAAGGGCGAGGGCTCCATCCTCGGTCCGCTCGGCGGGATGCTGGATGGCGACAACAGTGTGTGAGTAAGGGGGTGAGGTCGTGAGATGGTGCTGCCTGCGATCGAGCGGCATAGCGCGATCGAGGCGTGGGTCATCGACGACACCGGCTTCCCCAAGCACGGCAAGCATTCGATCGGCGTGTCGCATCAGTACTGCGGCCAGAGCGGCAAGCAGGACAACTGCCAGGTCGCCGTGTCGTTATCGCTCGCCGACCATCACGCGAGCCTGCCGGTAGCCTATCGGCTCTACCTTCCCAGGAGCTGGGCGGACGACGCAGCGCGCCGCGCGAAAGCGGGCGTGCCCGACGACATCCAGTTCCAGACCAAGCCCAAGATCGCGCTCGATCACCTCGCATGGGCGTGCGCGGCCGGCCTGCCGCGTGGTGTCGTTCTGATGGATTCGGCCTACGGGACCGATGCATTCCTGCGTCGAGGCGCGCGAGATCTCGGCCTCGACTATTCGGCTGCCATCCACGCCAGAACGCTGGTCGAGGCGTGCAAAAAGGATGCGGTCAGGATGACGGCCGAGGCGCTGGCGCTCGCGCTGCCGAAGCGGGCATGGCAGGCGATCACGTGGCGCCAAGGCGCAGCCGAGCCGTTGCGCTCGCGCTTTGCGCGACTGCGCGTGCGTGCTCGTGGCGAAGGCTGCACCTCGAACGAGCCCGAGGAATGGCTGCTGATCGAATGGCCCCAGGACGAGGAGAAGCCGACGAAGTTCTGGCTCTCCACATTGGATCACAGCATTGCGTTCGAGCGTCTCGTCGACATCACCATGATGCGCTGGCGCATCGAGCGCGATTATCTGGACCTCAAGCAGGAGGTCGGGCTCGGCCACTTCGAAGGCCGAGGATGGGTGGGGTTCCACCACCACGCCACGATGTGCATCGCTGCCTATGGATTCCTGATCTCCGAGAGGGGAGCTTTTCCCCCCTCGAAAGCGCAACCCTCCCGGCATGTCCCGGCGACTGCAGTTCCCGCGAGCTACCGACCCCGAGGCTCCCCCGCTCAGGCCTGAACGGCACGTCCCCGATTCCATTGCCACAATGCGCCGGCGCCTCGTCGCTGGCATTGCACGACACCTGCCCCGATGCCCATGCTGCGCGACGCCAGCACGAGATCAAGAGTGGCGCCGGAAATCGTGACGCAGTACGACCAACCTATCCTGGGGGACGGGATTGACTATGAAGGCCTGTGGCCGCAGGGTGACACCTCAATTGCGGACATTTTCCGAGTCATGGTACCGAGACAATAGGTTTAGAGGAACGCACGCATGAGAAGAGTGCACCGCCTCATCGCGGCACTCATGCTGATGGTGTTCATCCCCGTCGCGGTGCTGGCGGGGCCGGTGCGGCTTTGCATGTCGCAGGACGGGAGTCATGCCGTCGAGCTGGCCCATGCTCCCCACGACATGGCTGCGGGTGTTGACGTCGCTCAGATATCGGCTGCCGTTGCTGATACCCACGACGACGCACGCCCTTGCTTCGATCGCCCGCTGTTTGCCGCGCATAGCCTGGGCCATGCGTCGAGCACCGACGGCAAGTCTTCGAAGCTGGATACCGGCTTTGGCACGGCTGACCTGACCCGCGTTGCGGGCTTCGATCCGGTACCCGCGCCGTATGTTCTGTCGCGATACCAGTATCCTGTCGCGCTGCTGGGCGATCCGCAGCTTGCGGCTCTCAGGACGGTTATCCTCCTCATTTAAGTCCTCCGGCTGATCTGGAAGGCACGCTCCCGGCGACGAGTCGGCGAGGGTGCGTCTCTATCCATGCCCCAGGACCGAACCATGCTGCGCCATTTCCCTTCTTATCTTGCACTCAGCCTTTTCGTGACGGCTCTCGTCGCGCTCGGGGGTGCGGCTCATGCAGAAGACGCCAATGGCTGGGCTGTCGAAACAACGCCCGCGGCGGGCACATCGCGTGCCGGGCAGACGCACGGCCCCCCCTACAGCGAGGCGGGCTACACCGAGGGGTTGATGCTGCGCGAGGCCGTCGGGCGTGCGCTTGCCCATCATCCGGCCATTGCTTCGGCGCATCGCGAGATCGAGGCGCAGGAGGGCGAAGCGTATCAATCGGGCCTGAGGCCCAATCCCGAGCTGCTGCTGGAGGTGGAGAATTTCGCTGGAAGCAAGGACAAGAGCAGCTTCGATGCGGCCGAGGAAACCGCCAGCCTCACACAGTTGATCGAGCTTGGCGACAAGAGGTTTCTGCGCCTTCAGGCCGCCAACCTCGATACCTCGCTCGCGGCCTGGGATCTGGAGACCGTCCGCGTTCAGATTGCCACGCAAGCGGCCCAATTGTTCATCGATGTGCTGACCGCCCAGAACCGCGTGAAGGTGCTCGGCGATTTCGTTGGTATTGCCGAGAAGACGCGCAAGAGCGTCGCTGCCCGCGTTACCGCTGGCAAGGCCAGCCCGATCGAGCTGGATCGCGCCCTGGTCGCCGCCGCCAGGGCCAAGGCTCTCGAAAAGGCCGAACGGACCCGGGTCGAGACGGCCAAGCG
>JBQTIA010000124.1:0-19175 GCA_052388455.1 Hyphomicrobium sp. | reverse complement strand
CGGGGGCCGCCGCTGTCTCCAGGTTGCAGAGGATTTATTTTTTTATCGTTTTGAGCCGTGCACCAAATCCGTGGCGCAGAAAACGTCTCGCCGCTTACTGTGATGCGATCGACGAGAGGTAATTCTGCGAATCGACGTTTCTCGTCGGCACGGCAATTGAGATTGCGCTCGTAGTCCTGACATTCGAAAATTCCGAAACCAACCGTCAGTGTCCTCAGGCTGGCAAACGCGCCAAGCTCTTTTTCAAGCCCACCGATTATTTCTTCTCGAGTGCATCGATCTGGCGATGGCTGGTCTGCGTACGTGTGGCGGCCCGGGAGCATGCAATCAAGCTCTCGGAAAAGCTCGCCTGCCCAATGGGGGTAACCTTCAACCTCGACGAAGGAGTCGGGTACGATGAATGCGATATCTTGCAAAATCATTCTTTTGAAAAGGAGGCTTCTTTTCTCGGTGTCCTGCTCTTCTTCCCAAGCTCGCAAGTCTGTCTCGAATTTTTTTGGATAGAATAGCTCTTTATGGTCAATTCGGCGGTCTTTTCCGTCTGCGTCAGTGAAGTGGATCGTAATTTTTATGGCAGGACCATACACCGAATCGAAGATGCAATGTGCGGCAGTGCTAATGAGGCTGTTGCGGCTCACAGCGCCCGTGCAGGGCTTCGTGGCTCCACTTCTGAACTCGCTGAAAATCCGAACAACGTATGGAAATTTATTACTGGAATCGAGTTGGCCGACAAGCGCATTGGCCGACGCAGTGATCGATAGCATGACCAGCGTCGCGACCGTTCTGAACGATGGGTGCATTGCAGCCATAACGAGCAATCCAAAGACTATCGTCGCCCTGGTTTGCGCGAATTGCAAATCAGACGCGTTGAGCCGTCGTCTTGGGCTGCACGCTGGGTCGACCGGGATCGACGAGGTCGAGGATGACCTCGCAGACGCGCTCTTCCTTCCAGTAGTCGACGTGACCGCCGGCCGGCAGAACGATGTTGGTTATGAAGCCGCCGCTGATCGCCTCGACCTTGTTCCCGATCGGATCGTCGACGCGGTAAATGTTCGTCCACGAGCGCAGCTTGGGATTGAGCAGGTCGGCGCTGTCCACCGAGGCGTCGTACTTGGGGAAGTAGTGCTTGTAGATGTGATCGATGGGCGATCCCAGCGTCACGATGTGCAGATCCTTGGCCTTGGCCAGTGCTGCATCATCCTCGGTCGACATCAGGTAGTCGAGCAGGATGACCGTGCCCTGGCTGTGCGCCACCAGGATCAAATTCTGGCAGTGCTCGTGCTGCACAATACGGTTCATCAGCCGGTCGAAGCGCTTCTGGATGCGGTCGCGGCGCGGCTGGTCAAGCTTCACCGATTTGCTGCGGCCGGGCCGCGAGGGCTGGTACATCCGCTCGGGCACATACTGGTGATCGACGATGTCGCGCACGATGTGAAGCGTGCCGCGCAGCGCGTTCTGCGCGGTGCGGAACACGATCAGCAGGACCAGCAGCATGGACAGCCCGATGAACGGCGCGAGAAATCCGCTGTCAAGCACCTGCTGGCGGACGATGCCGATGAAGTCGAATTCGAGGTCGAGCGAGGTGCCGTAGCGCGCATTGAGAAAGCTCGCGTACTTCGGCATGTAGAACATGGTGTAGTTGACCAGCGTCTGCGCGAACATGAGCACCATCAGCCAGCGGTTGACGATGAGCCGTGGCATTTTCACCGACGCCAGCGACTTCGACTTGCGCCGCGCCTTCACCCTGAGCTTGCGCAGGCCGATGACGGCGAGCACCGCCATCCCGAGCACGCCGGCCATGGCGAGGTTCATCAGGAAAACTCCGATCAGTTCGGAGTTGAGATCGTAGAGGTAGAGACAGGCCTCCTGCCGGCTTTCGAAACACAACGATTTGTTGACGCTGCCTGGAACGAGGGAGCCGATCAGCAGCACCCAGGTGACGGCGATCAGAATTTTCCAGATCATGCCCTGGATGGTCGTCAGGCCGAGGGCCGCCGATAGACGTACAAGATTGGCGCGGCGCCAGCTTCGCGGCGTCACGAGCCGCCAGACATACATGGCGAGCAGCAGGAAGATCGCGGCCACCACCAGATGGCTCCATAGCCACCAGAGCGCGAGGATGGGGAACGACGCCCAGCGGAGATAAGGCGCCGGATCGTTCATCGCCGAAGGCCCGACGATCAGCATGCCGAGGAGATAGGCGCCGACGAGACAGGCGCCGAAACCGGCCATGGAGGCGGCGAGGTCGGTCAGGATGATCGGCTTGTTGGCGCTCCGGCTCCGGCGCGCACTGAGCGTGGCGATGAGCACCGTGATCGCAAGAACTGCGCCGATGTAATAGACATCGAACGACTTCGGGAAGACGAGGGTCGGCAATGCCTCGCGCAGCTTCTGCAGCAGCAGCATCGCCAGCGCGGCCACGAAGATCGTCGCGTTGAGGCCCGTAATGGGCGCGCGGACGAGCCAGTTGGCGATCACGACGAGCGTATTGACGAGCTTTCCGAGACCTCGCTGGGTCTCGCGCATCAAGGCGGCACCGAGCACGAGAGGCGCCTCGTAGAAGAGCTGCATCATCGAGAGGAAGCTGGTGACCGGCCCGTATCCGACGCGAGAAAGATCGGCCCAGAACAGCTCGACGATGGCGACCGGCTTCGCATCGGTGTCCGTCCGACGGAGATAGGCGGCGAACTGGTTCCTGATCGGGGCGGCCGGGGAGGGCTGACCTTCGGAAGGGGCTTGCGCTTCCTCCTCATCGAGATCGTGCACTTCGCTGTGGTCGACAAACGGGAGCGTGTCGTCATAGCGCGACAGATTGGGGATGAGGTAGGAGTTGATCCAGCCCGGCCGCGCCCCGCCGACACCGTGGATGACGACGATGCCGACCCGGTCCAATTCGTCCGACTGGCGCGTCATCGCTGAATACCCGCTCGCCGCAACATGACTTCGGTTCGTTATAGGCTGCCGCTGCCGGGCCTGGCACAACAAATGACCGCCTGCCCGCGTCTCGTCCATGCCGTGCCCATGCGGCGGGCTGATGGCACACCTGCCCGAAGTGTGCGCGCCGCGGGTCGGCGAGGCAGCCCTGCTCGGTCGACCGCTGAGCCGAAGCGCATCAGGTGTCTGACGGTCAACGGGAATTTCCGTATGACTTCATCCGCGTCTGCGCCAGCGGCACTGGGAGTGACTTTCGACTCCATACCTCCAGCAGACGGATTTCGGCGCACTGACCGCGAGCGGCCTGACGATTTTTCAGGCGTCTGCCTTACGGACAGGCAAAAGGACCGACCTGCCTAAGGAACCGTCTCGCGGAAGCGCCGTTGATTTGGCAGATTGAGATTCGGCCCAGGGATTGCCTCGGTCCGCGCATGTGACGCTCGAGAGGATTGCAGGCTTGCCCGGTGCATTCGACGAAATGAACGGCATGGGTGGCGGCATCCGCTCGCCCTATACGCGGGTGGCCGAATGGCTCGGCACGCGCTGCCTCGACGACCTGCAGGCCAAGCGCAGCGAGGCGGAGATGCTGTTCCGCCGGACCGGCATTACGTTCGCGGTGTACGGTGACGGCGAGGCGTCCGAGCGTCTGATCCCCTTCGACATCGTGCCGCGCATCATCTCGGCGGCGGAATGGCGGCGGCTGGCGGCCGGCATCGAGCAGCGGGTGCGGGCGCTCAACGCCTTCATGTACGACATCTATCATCGCCAGGAGATCATCAAGGCGGGGCGCATCCCGGCCGAGCTCGTCATACAGAACTCGCAGTTCATCCCGGAGATGATCGGCGTCGATCCCCCGCTCGGCATCTACTCCCACATCCTCGGCATCGACATCGTGCGTACCGGGGAAGATGATTTCTTCGTGCTCGAGGACAACACGCGCACGCCGTCCGGGGTCTCCTACATGCTGGAGAACCGCGAGACGATGATGCACATGTTTCCGGATCTCTTTGCCTCGAACCGCGTGGCGCCCGTCGAGACCTATCCCGACAATCTGCTGAAGACGCTGGAAAGCGTGGCGCCCGCCGGCATCGACCACGATCCCGTCATCGCCGTGCTGACGCCGGGGCTCTACAACAGCGCCTATTTCGAGCACTCGTTTCTCGCCGACCAGATGGGGGTGGAGCTGGTCGAGGGCCACGATCTCGTCGTGCTCGACGGCGTGCTCAACATGAAGACGACGCGCGGGCTGCGTCGGGTCGATGTCGTCTACCGCCGCATCGACGACGACTACCTCGACCCGATCGTATTCGAGCCGTCCTCGCTGCTCGGCGTGCCCGGCATCTTCGACGTCTACCGCTCGGGCAAGGTGACGATCGTCAACGCGCCGGGGGCCGGCATCGCCGACGACAAGGCGATCTACAATTACATTCCGGAGATCGTCGAATTCTACATGGGCGCCCGGCCGATCCTGAAGAACGTGCCGACCTACAACTGCCGCCGCAAGGACGACCTCGCCTACGTGCTCGATCACCTCTCCGAGCTGGTGGTGAAGGAGGTGCACGGCTCCGGCGGCTACGGGATGCTGATTGGGCCGGCCGCGTCGAGAGAGGAACTCGCCCGCTTCCGCGATAAGCTCGTCGCCCGGCCGGACAACTACATCGGGCAGCCGACGCTGGCGCTGTCCACCGTACCGACGCTGGTGGAGACGGGGCTCGCGCCGCGCCACGTCGATCTGCGCCCTTTCGTGCTGGTCGGCGACGAGGTGCGCCTCGTGCCCGGCGGCCTGACGCGCGTTGCATTGAAGAACGGCTCGCTCGTCGTCAATTCGAGCCAGGGCGGCGGCACCAAGGACACCTGGGTCCTACAGGACTGATCGATTAAAGCGGGGCGCCGGATAGCGGCGAAAGCGACAAACGCATGCTGGGACGCACGGCCAACGACCTCTTCTGGCTGTCACGCTATCTGGAGCGGGCGGAAAACATGGCCCGCCTCGTCGAGGTGGGATACCGCATCGCGATGCTGCCGCGTGAGGGCGAGCGCGATCACAACGAGTGGCGCTCGACGCTGCAGAGCGCCGCCTGCGAAAGCGGCTACGACGCCAAGCACGGCACGCTGCAGACCCGCGACGTAGTCAACTATCTGCTGTTCGACCTCGACAATCCGTCGAGCGTGCGCTCGTGCCTCGCAATCGCGCGGCGCAACGCGCGGGCGCAGCGCACCGCGCTTACGCGCGAGATGTGGGAGAGCCTCAACAGCTCGTGGATGGAATTCGAGACGATCAAGCCGCAGAGCCTCGCCTCCGACAAGCTCGCCGAGCTGCTCGACTGGATCAAGGAGCGTTCGGCCGCCTATCGCGGCGCCCTGATGAACACCATCCTGCGCAACGACACCTTCCACTTCTCCCAGCTCGGCACCTTCATCGAGCGGGCGGACAACACGGCCCGCATCCTCGACGTGAAGTATTATGTGCTGCTTCCGCGTCCCGAGATGGTCGGAAGCAGCGTCGACAACGTGCAGTGGGGTGCGATCCTGCGCTCGGTCTCGGCGCACCGCAGCTATCACTGGGTCTACCGCGACAGCTACCGGCCGTGGAAGATCGCCGACTACCTGATCCTGAACGCCGAGATGCCGCGATCACTCAAGTTCTGCTATGGCGAGACGACGGCGGCGCTGGCCGCGCTGGCCTCGCTCTACGACGATCGCCGCCCGTGTCTGGTGACCGCACGCTCGACGATGGGCCGGCTCGAGCGCTCCGACATGACTGCCATCTTCCAGGAGGGGCTGCACGAGTTCATCCAGGACTTCATCGCCCGCAACCACAAGCTCGGGTCTGAGATCTCGGACGCCTATCACTTCAACGCTTGAAACCCATGATCGTCGAAATCCGCCATACCACGACCTACCGCTACAAGGGCGGTGCGCGCTATTCGATCCAGGCGCTGCGGCTGACGCCGCCGTCGTTCGACGGCCAGCGGGTGATCGACTGGCACATTCACGGGCCTGGCCTGCCGTCGCCCGCCCGCTTCCGCGACGGGTTCGGCAACACGGTGCTCCTCGCCGCGACGCGCGGTCCCCACGACGAGACGACCATCGAGGCGAGCGGCCTCGTCGAAACCATCGATACGAATGGCCTCGTGCGCGGGCTGTCGGATCCGGCGCCGCTGCGGGTTTTCCTGCGCGAGACGGCCAAGACCCGCCCCGACGATGCCATCCGCAAGCTGGCGGGCTCGGTCAAGGAGGACAATGGCCTAGCCTGCCTGCACGCGCTGATGCAGGCGGTCAACGAGGCGGTGACCTATGAGGTCGGCAGCACCGACGCCCACACCAGCGCCGCCGAGGCGCTCGCCGAGGGCAAGGGCGTCTGCCAGGACCACGCGCATGTCTTCATCTCGGCCGCGCGCTCGCTCGACTTCCCGGCCCGCTATGTCAACGGCTATTTCCTTTCCGGCGCCAGCACCCCGGCGGAGGCGCACCACGCCTGGGCGGAGGCCTGGGTCGACGGGCTCGGATGGATCGGCTTCGACGCGGCGAACCTCATCTGCCCGACCGATCGCTACGTGCGCCTCTCGGTCGGTCTCGATGCGCTGTCGGCCGCCCCCATCCGCGGCACCCGCCGCGGCGGCGAGAACGAGACGCTTGACGTCAAGGTCGAAGTCCAGCAGCAAAGCTCGCAGCAGCAGTAGGACGGCTCGAGCCCAATGAATCGGCCATGATCGTCGCTATTTGCGATCGGCAACCCGCTGTCGATGCGCAGCTCTCGGGGACCTGCGGATGACCTACTGCGTGGCCATGCGTCTGGACGGCGGGCTGCTGTTCGCGGCCGACACGCGCACCAATGCGGGCGTCGACAACATCGCGCAGTTCCGCAAGCTGCATTACTGGCGCCGCCCCGGTGAGCGGGTGCTCGTGGTGCTGACGGCCGGCAATCTCGCCGTCACGCAATCCGTCGTCTCGACGCTCAACGAGCAGCTCGAATCCGGCGAGGACGGCAAGGAAAGCCTGTTCGCGGTTCCCACCATGTACCGCGCGGCCCGGCTCGTCGGCGACGCGGTGCGCGATGTGCGCCGGATCGACGGGCTGGCGCTGGAGAGCAGCAAGACCGGGTTCAACGCCTCGTTCATTCTCGGAGGGCAGATCGGCTCGGAGCCGCCGCGGCTGTTCCAGATCTATGCCGAGGGCAACTTCATCGAGGCAACCGACGACACGCCGTACTTCCAGATCGGCGAGCACAAGTACGGCAAGCCGATCCTCGACCGCGTGACCGATCCGAAGATGCGGCTCGGGGCGGCGGCCAAGCTGGTGCTGCTGTCCTACGATTCGACGCTGCGGTCGAACCTCTCCGTCGGAATGCCGATCGACATCCTGCTCTACGATCGCGACAGCCTCGACGTAAAGCGCGTGAAGCGCATCTATCAGGACGACGAATATTTCAGGAAGCTGTCGTCGGCGTGGTCGGATGCCTTGCGGCAGGCGTTCGCCAAGATCGAGGAGTTTAAGGTTTAAGGGGTTGGGGCTGGGCCGGTGGCTGTGCGCTAAGCGCGCAAAGCGGACGAAACCGGCCCGCTGAGCGATGAGATTGACCCGAAGTCGACTCTGTGCTGGTGCGCAACAGTCGCGTGGCTACCCGTGATGGATCATCCTCACCGCAAAGCCACCGACCGATTCCGTCATCTGACGTCCGACCGGTTCGTCAGGGACTACGTTCGGCGAACCGCGTCATCAAGTAACTGCTTGGCCTTCTCCATGGCTACATAACTGTTCGACGCCGGTACGACGCGGTGCTTGCGCATCAGGCCATAGCGATGCATGGCTTCGCGCGGCTGCTTTTGAATGCCCGAAATGACGATGCGGCAATCATGGCCTTCAGCCATTGCTATCAGCTCATCGAGGGCGTCGATGCCCGTGGCGTCGACGAGCGGTACGTCGCGCATGCGCAAGATGACGACCTTTGGCCATTTGCCAAGCCCCGCAAGCGCCACACCAAGGCGTGCCGTGGCTCCGAAGAACAGCGGGCCGCGCAGATCGAAAACGCGAATGCCATCTGGCAACGGCTGCGTCAGAATCACAGAGCGTTCTTCGCTGCCATCGACTACGTCGTCGAGGACCATGTGGGCACCTGCCAAATCAAGCGTGTAGTTCTCGGCCATGCGATGCATGAATAGCATCGACGCGAGGACCACGCCTACGGCAATGGCCACCGATAGGTCGACAGCAATTGTGAGCGACAGGGTTGCAGCGAGAACGCTGCGGTCATCCCACGGCGCCCGGCTCAGAAAATGTGAGACGTGGCCGATCTCCATCAATCGCCAAGCCGTGGCCAGGAGCACGGCTGCAAGGCAAGGCAAAGCGAGATACGCGGCGAGCGGCGCTAACAGCAACATGAACGCCAATACAAAAAGCGCGTGCAGCACACCTGCTACGGGAGTCTTGGCACCCGCCTGGATGTTTGTGCCAGTGCGGGCGATGACACCTGTTGCAGGCAAGCCTCCGAACAGCGCCGAGCCGATATTTGCGACACCCTGGGCGACGATTTCCATGTTCGAGCGGTGCCGTGTACGCGCCATGGTATCGGCAGCTACTGCGGAAAGCAGGCTTTCGACGCCGATCAGGAATGCGATGGTGAACGAGGACGGCAGGATGTCTCTCACTGTTCCCCACGAAAGAGCTGGCAACGTCGGAAATGGCAACGACGAGGGAATGCCGCCAAAACGACTGCCGATCGTTTCGACAGGAAGCTTGAGAACCCATACAACAGCTGACGCAGCGACAACGGCGATCAGCAGTCCCGGCCACTGAGGCCTCCAGTATTTCAACGCAAAAATGCCCGCCAGGGAGCCGGCGCCAATCGCGAAGGCCGGAGCATTGAAAGTTCCGCGCATGTGCCAAAGGGCTTCGATCTTGCCGAAGAATTCGGCCGGTACGGTGCCCGTCAAGCCAAAGAAGTCCTTCAGCTGGCCGACAGCGATGACCGCGCCGATGCCGCTCGTGAAGCCAAGTATGACGGGGCCGGGAACGTACTTGATGTAGCTGCCGAGTTGAGAAAGCCCGGCTACGACGAGGATAGTGCCCGCGAGAAGAGTTGCCGCCAGAAGTCCTGCATTGCCGTGCTGTGCGAAGACCTGCGCAACGATGACGATGAATGCCGCGGCGGGACCGCCGATCTGAAAGCGGCTGCCGCCGAGAACCGAAATAAGCGTTCCCGCGACGACCGCGGTAATCAAGCCGCGGTCGGGCGTTACGCCACAGCCGATAGCAATTGCCATAGACAGCGGCAGGGCGAGAATAGCGACGGTCAGCCCAGCTAATGCGTCCTTGCGGAAGGTATCGGAGGTGTAGCCTGCCTTCAGCGCTGTGGCGAGCTTGGGCGTGAAGAGCTGCCGGTAGTTCACCCAATCATAGTTTCGTATGGCACCGAGGAGTGCACTTGCGCCCGGTCCAGTCTGATTCGTCTTCATGCGCATTTATATCGCACGGCCCAGCCACGAATAGGGGCGCAGTGCTGCCAACGAGACAGTCAACTGAGCAACGGGGATACCACAGGTCATCAGATTGTCTGTGTTGATGCCATGACGGTATTGGCCCGTCGCGTCGAGCGCCTGACGTCTGCCTTCGGTACGATGCGGCAAGGTCCGGGTCTCGAGTATTCTCCCCGCCCCGCCTCCGAGTGCTGGAGGTTGGCCCCCTATTTTTGTCCTGCCGGCCGCCCCACCGCCTACCCGCACCCACCCCAGGGGAATCGCATTTGGACGTAGGTGGGGTCGAGGCACGAGACCCAACAACTTTGGTCGCTCGAGTTTGTTGGGTCTCCTTCGTCGACCCAACCTACATTTCGCGCCATATGCGATTGCCCTGCCCGGCAGTCAGGCATGGGCAGTTTTGGTCAATTGGTTATCGCCAAGAGCCCGTTGCGATCCACCCTGCTTGGTCTATGCCGGGCAGCCGCAGCACGATGGGTCCTCGGGCTTGGCCCGAGGACCCATTTGGAGGCTGGCACTTCTCGCATGTCATAGGTCGGGCTAGGTCACGGATCAAGGTGCCCAACGCAAAGTGCAAGCGAGCCGGTCGGGTCGGGAGGTGCGTTTGCGTTGCGCCCTACACTGGAGTTGACGGAGTGGGGACGGCCTCGGTGCCCGGGATGGCGGGGCGGTCGACGGGAGAGTCTGACGGCCGATCACCACTGCCGCCCTTGCGGCGGTCGGCGAAGGCCCGCACCAACACGTAGAACACGGGCGTGAACACCAGACCGAAGGCCGTGACGCCGATCATTCCGGAGAACACGGCCGTGCCGAGCGACTGGCGCATTTCGGCGCCCGCCCCGGTGGCATTGACCAGCGGCAGCACGCCGAGGATGAACGCCAGCGAGGTCATGATGATCGGCCGAAGCCGCGTGCGGGCGGCGGCGATAGCCGCCTCGAAGCGGTCCATCCCCCCCTCCTCGGCCTGCTTGGCGAATTCGACGATCAGAATGGCGTTCTTGGCCGCCAGACCGACCAGAACCACGAGTCCGACCTCGACCAGGATGTTGCGGTCGAGGCCGCGCAGATTGACGCCGATCATCGCCGCCAGGATGCACAGCGGCACGATGAGAATGACCGAGAGCGGCAGCAGCCAGCTCTCGTAGAGCGCCGCCAGCAGCAGGAACACGAACACCACGGCCAGACCGAAGGCGACCGCCGCCGTGCTGCCGGCGAGCTTTTCCTGCAGAGCAATTTCCGTCCATTCGAAACCGAAGCCGGACGGCAGCTTTTCCTCGACGATCTTTTCCACCGCCGCGATGCCCTGCCCGGAGGACGTGCCGCGCGCCAGGCCCATCTGCACCTCGGCGGCGGGGAACAGGTTGTAGCGGGGCACACGGTAAGGCCCCGTCGTGTCCGAGAACTGCGCAACCGCGCCGATCGGCACCATGTCGCCGGTGGCGTTGCGCGTCTTGAGGTTGGCGACGTCCCGCAAGGTCAGCCGATAAGGATTGTCGGCCTGGGCTGTGACACGGTAGGTCCGCCCCAGGATGTTGAAATCGTTGACGAACGAGGAGCCCATGTAGGTCGACAGCGCCTCGAACACCCGGCCGATGGGTACGCCCAACTGCTCGGCCTTGGTGCGGTCGATCTCGGCCCACACCTGCGGCGTGCGCGTGTTGAAGAGCGTGAACGGCTGCACGAGGCCCGGCACCTGCGCCGCCGACCCGGCGACCGCCCAGGCGGCACCTTCGAGCGCCGGCAGCCCGCGCCCAGACCGGTCCTGCACGTACCCTTTCAGACCGCCGCCAGTACCGATGCCGGGAACCGAGGGCGGTTCGATGACGAACCCGAAGGCGTCGCGGAATTCCGACAGCTTGCCGCGCAGGTCGGCCAGGATGGCGTCCTTGGTCAGCTTGTTCTTCAGGCGCTCCTCGAACGGCGTCAGCCGCACGAAGATGACGGCCGTGTTGGGCGCATTGGTGAAGGTCGCGCCGTCGAACCCGGCAAAGGCCACCGCCGCGAAAACGCCGGGGCGCTTGAGGAACTCGTCGGTGACCTGCCGCACGACCGTATCGGTGCGCGACAGCGTCGAGCCAGGCGGCAACTGGATGGCTGTGATGAAATAGGTCCGGTCGAGCTGCGGGATGAGGCCGGTCGGCGTCGCCGCCAACCGCTGCCAGGTGAGAAACAGCAGGCCGGCATAGGCGATGAGCACGATGGCACCGACGCGTACCAGCCGCGCCGTCAGCCAAGCGTACCCGTTCGAGAAGGCGCCGAACATCCAGTTGAAGGCGGCGAAGAACCAGCGCAGCGGCGAGCCGAGGATGTATCCGATGCCGCGGCGGGGATGATGCTCGTGCGGCTTCAGCAGCACCGCCGCCAGCGCCGGCGACAGTGTGAGCGAGACGATACACGAAATCGCGGTCGATGCCGCGATGGTGATCGCGAACTGCTTGTAGAACGTGCCCTGCAATCCGGTGATGAAGGCGGTCGGCAGGAACACGCCGATGAGCACGAGGCTGATGGCGATCAGCGCGCTGCCGACCTCGTCCATCGTCCTGTGGGCGGCCTCCTTCGGCGACATGCCTTCGGCGAGATAGCGCTCGACGTTTTCGACGACGACGATGGCATCGTCGACGACGATGCCGATGGCCAGCACCAGCCCGAACAGCGACAGCGAGTTGAACGAGATACCGAACGCCGCCATGACCGCAAAGGTGCCGATCAGCGACACCGGAATGGCGATGATCGGGATGACCGCCGCCCGCCACGTCTGCAGGAAGACGATGACGACCAGCACCACCAGCAGCAGCGCCTCGATGAAGGTCACGACGACGGCGTCGATCGAATACTGGATGAACTCGGTCGGGTTGTAGACGATGGAATAGCCCACACCCGGCGGGAAATCCTTTTCCACGCGCGCCATCTCGGCCTTGATGGCGGCCGCCGTCGAGAGTGCGTTGGACCCGGGCCGCTGGAAGATGACGACGGCGGTGGCGTTCTTGTTGTTGAGATAGGCGTTGACCGTATAGTCCTGCGAACCGAGCTCGACCCGCGCGATGTCGCGCACCCGGATCACCTGCCCGTCGGGATCGGCACGGACGACGATGTTCTCGAACTCCTCGGGCGCCGTCAGCCGGCCGAGCGTCTGCACCGTCAGCGTGAAGGCGCCGTCGGACGCCGCGGGCGGCTGGTTGATCGATCCGGCCGCAACCTGCAGGTTGGCCGCGCGCAGCGATTGCACCACCTCGCCTGCCGTCAGCCCGCGCGCCGCTACCTTTGCGGGGTCGAGCCACACCCGCATGGCGTAGTCGCGGGCGCCGAAGATGCGCACGTCGCCGACGCCGTCGATGCGCCCGAGCCGGTCCTTCACGAACAGCGTCGCGTAATTCGAGATGTACTGCTGATCGCGTGTTCCGTCGGGCGAGGTCATGTGCACGACCATCATCAGGTCGGGCGACGCCTTGCGTACCGTGAGACCCAGGCGCCGAACGTCCTCCGGCAGCCGCGGCTCGGCGACGGCGACGCGGTTCTGGACCAGCACCTGCGCGGTATCGATGTTGGTGCCGGGCTTGAAGACGATGTTGATCGACAGCCGCCCGTCGCCCGTCGATTGCGAGACGACGTAGAGCATGTTGTCGACGCCGTTCACCTCCTGCTCGATCGGCGCGGCGACCGTCTCCGCGATGACGGCAGCCGACGCACCGGGATAGCTGGCCGAGATGTTGACCGTCGGCGGTGCGATCTCGGGATACTCCGCGATCGGCAGCACGCGGCCGGCGATCAGCCCGACGATGGTGATCAGCACGGAAAGAACCGTCGCGAAGATCGGCCGTTTGATGAAGAAATGCGGGAAGCGCATAGCTTGATCCTGTGAGGCGCACGCGCCTTGGGTAATCGGGAAAGGTGCGCGGCAGGTGTCGGGTCCTCGTCGCCTGTCGGCATGACTAGTCGGAGGCTGCCGTTTTGATTTTGCCCGGCTCGGGCGTTACCTTGGCGCCGGGCCGCACGAAGGGATTGGCGAGCCCGTCGATCACCACCTTGTCGGTGCGCGACAGACCGCTGGTGATGACGCGCAGGCCGGAATCGATCGGCCCGACGACCACAGGCACCGCCTGGACGATGGCATCGTCTCCCACCGTGTAGACGATCTTGCGCATCTGATCGGCGACGATGGCGCTGTCGGGCACGAGCAGGGCGTCACTCTCGCCGCCGAACAGTTGCAGTCTGCCGAACACACCCGGAGCCAGCAGCTGGTCTTTGTTGTCGAAGATCGCCCGGCCGCGCATGGTGCCCGAGCGCGGGTTCAACTGGTTGTCGACGAAATCCATGCGGCCCTCGTGCCGCCACTCCTGCTCGTCGGCGAGGCGCACGCGGACCGGATTGGCGGTGCTCCGCGAGGAGGGACGCGAGCCGTCCATCTGCTTCCTCATGTAGCGCAGGTAATCGGCCTCCGCCGCGTCGAACACGAAATGGATGGGGTCCAGGGAGACGATGGTGGTCAGCAGCGTCGTCGTGGCGGCGCTGCCGCCGGCCACCAGACTGCCCAGATCGACCTTGCTGTCGGAGATTCGTCCCGAGATCGGCGCCTTGACTTCCGTCCATTCGAGGTTGAGCTCGGCGTTTTTCAGAGCGGCCTCGGCGGAGAGCTGCTGGGCGCGCGTGACGCTGAGGGCCGCCTGCCGCTGGTCGAAGTCGCGCTCGGTGACGGCGGCGGATTTGAGCAGGGGGCGGGCGCGCTCAACCTCGTTCTCGGCCAGCGCCACCTGCGCCTTCGTGCGCGTCAACTCGGCGTTGGCGCTATCGACGGCGATGCGGAACGGGCGCGGATCGATGGTGTAGAGCGGGTCGCCGGCCTTGACGATCTCGCCGTCCTTGAAGTGAATCTTGTCGATGAACCCCGAGACGCGGGCGCGCACCTCGACGCTTTCGACGGCCTCGAACCGGCCCGAGTACTCGTCCCAGGTGGTGATGCGCTTCTCGAGCGGCACGGCGACCGAGACTTTCGGAGGGGGCGGTCCCTGCGCGTCTGCGGCGCAGCTCAGCCCGGCGAGCCCGAGGACGGCAGCGGTCCATGCCGAAGCACGGAGTGCGGTGATCATCACAGACCCCTGTGTTGCTGTTGATGCCCTGACGAGATGACAGATTAGACTGTCATATGCGAGACTTGGCAAGATTGCGAGGGGCGCGCGCGCGAGTGACACTCGAACCCGAGCGGCGCTTCGATGGCCATCTCTTCCTTGCCCAAATGGTAGGCAGGTGATGGCGCCAACGCTGGCGGCAGGCTGCATTTCCGGCTAGGACCGCAGAACGTGCGGCAGCCGACACGAAAGTGTCACGCGCCACCCGACTGCCTCGACCGCCGGTGCCCCAGGACGTCTCCCATGCCCCGCTCCCTTCACCGACGCGACCTGCTCAAGGGCTCGGCGCTTGGCCTGCTGGGTGCCGCGTTGCCCGACCCGCCCCGGGCCGCGGCACAGCAGCTAGCCGTGTCGCAGGCGGCCGGCCTCGGGCCGAAGTTCTCTTTCGATACGATGATCGAGACGGCGCGAGCCGCCGCCCGCGCGCCCTTTCAAGCGGTCTCGATCGGCAGCGACGACATCCTCCAGCGCATCGACTACGACGCCTATCAGAAAATCCGCTTCAAGCGCGACGCCAGCCTCCAGCTCGGACCCGACGGCGCCTACCCGGTCCAGCTCTTTCACCTCGGGCAGCTCTTCCGTGAGCCGGTGCGCATCAACGAGCTCAGCGGGGACATGGCCCGGCTGGTCGCCTACGACAACGCGCTGTTCGACATTCCCGCGGGTCACCCGGCCGAGGCGCTGCCGGACACGACCGGCTTCGCTGGGTTCCGCGTGATGGGTCCGGCACAGGCCAACGACTGGCTGTCGTTCCTCGGCGCCTCCTATTTCCGCGCGTCCGGCCCCTACAATCAGTACGGCCTCTCGGCACGCGGCCTCGCCGTCGATACCGGCCTCGACCGCGCGGAAGAGTTCCCGCGCTTCACCGAGTTCTGGCTCGGAGCCGAGAACCGGGCCGGGGCGCCACTCACCGTCCACGCGCTGCTCGACAGCCGCAGCGTCACCGGGGCCTATCGCATCACAGCCGAGCGGCAGACCGACGCCCGCGACGTGCACAAGGTCATCATGACGGTCGACGCCACCATCTGCGCGCGCGCCGACATCGAGCGCCTGGGCGTCGCACCGTTCTCCTCCATGTTCTGGTACGGCGAAGCCGCCCGCAAGGAGGCGGCGGACTGGCGACCCGAGATCCACGACAGCGACGGCCTCGCCATCCACACCGGCTCCGGCGAGCGCATCTGGCGGCCGATCGCCAACCCGCCGCGCGTGATCACCAATGCCTTCCTCGACCGCGACCCCAAGGGCTTCGGCCTCCTGCAGCGCGACCGCGATTTCGTGCACTACCTCGACGACGGGGTGTTCTACGAGCGTCGCCCGTCGGTGTGGGTCGAGCCGCTCGATGCCTGGGGCGAGGGCGCCGTACACCTGCTCGAAATTCCGACCAGCGACGAGACCTTCGACAACATCGTCGCCTACTGGTGCCCGAAGCAGCCGATGCGCGCCGGCGAGGAGCGCCGCTTCCGCTACCGTCTCACCTGGCTCGACGACATTGCGTTTCCCGAGACGCTCGGCCGCGCCACCGCCACCTGGACCGGTCTCGGGGGACGACCCGGTTTCAAGCGGCCGCCGGGCGTGAAGAAATTCGTCGTCGATTTCCAGGGGCCGGTGTTCGCCGGTCTCGGCCGCAACGACGGCGTCGAGATCGTCGTCACCGCGTCGCGCGGCACGGTGTCGAACGCCTACACGCACCCGGTCGTCGATCAGCGGGAACGCTGGCGCGCGTTCTTCGATCTGGAAGCCTACGGCCGCGAGCCCGTCGACCTGCGCGCGTTCCTGCGCAAAGGCGCCATCGCGCTGACCGAGACCTGGATCTATCAGGATTTCCCGAGCGTGTGAGCCTTGCGATGCTCTACCCGGGAGGCGCTCAGCCCGCCTTGCCGGTCGCGACGGGGAGGCCGTTGTCGTTGCGGCCCCATTCGGCGAACGAGCCGTCGTAGACGGCGGCGTTGGTCTGGCCGACGACAGCGAGCGCCAGCGCCAGCATGGAGGCCGTCACACCGGAGCCGCAGGTGGTCACCACCGGCTTGTGCGGATCGATGCCGGCGGCCTTGAAGATCTCCACCAGTTCCGCTTTCGACTTCAGCGTGCCGTCCGCATTCAGGATCGACTGCGAGGGCACGTTCCTCGATCCCGGAATATGTCCCTGCCGCAGGCCCGGCCGCGGCTCGGGATCGCGGCCCTCGACGCGGCCGGCCGGCCGCGCGTCGACGATCTGCATGTTGCCCTTGTCGACATAGGATTTCATGTCGGACACGTCGCGCAGCAGCTCGCTGTTTTGAAGCGGCGTGTAATGCCGCGTCTGCCGGGGCGGTGGCGGACCGTCCTCGAGCGGGCGGCCTTCCGCCTTCCACTTGCGCAAGCCGCCGTTGAGCACCGCCACGTCCTGGTGACCCATGGCACGGAACGTCCACCACACGCGCGCGGCGGAGAAGAGCCCGTGCGTATCGTAGACGACGATGCGCTTGCCGTCGCCGATACCCATCTTCTTCACCCGCGAGGCGAACTTGACCGTCGAGGGCAGCATGTGCGGCAGATCGGACTTCTCGTCCGAGAGGTCGTCGATGTCGAAGAACAGAGCGCCGGGGATGTGTTCGGCGAGATACTCGGCCTTCGCGTCGCGCCCCGCCGTCGGCAGGTGCCAGGAGCCGTCGAGAACCACCAGATCGGGAGCGTCGAGATGAGACGCCAGCCATTCCGTCTCGACGATCCAGTTTCTGGCATCCTTGACCACGGGGTCCTCCGCATCGTGCGCCTGGCCGCAGCCGCGGATCGTGTGCCGCCCGTTCCAGCCAAACTGTTGAAGTCCTTGGTGAGCCCGGTTGGACTCGAACCAACGACCACCTGATTAAAAGTCAGATGCTCTACCGCTGAGCTACGGGCCCGCTCGTCGGTGCGGGATACAGGGGATTTACGGGGAAGGCAAGGCGAGCGGCAGGCGCCGCACAGGGGCTGTGCAGGGACCTGCCGCAAGCCGCGGCGAACCGCCTCGTTCGTGATCACGATCGCCGATTTGGTCGCAGGCGGATGCGGCAGTTGGCCGTCACGCTGCCCTTCGTCGGATGCCATAAGGCAGCTCATGACAACGCGCCGGGGAGCCCCATGACCAGCCAACCCGCCCCGTCCGCCGACAGCGCAGCGAAGCCCGGCCGCGACCGCCTGAAGGCCATCGGACTGATGTGCATCGCGGTGGCCCTCTTCTCGGGGCTCGACACCACGGCCAAGCTGCTGACCACCCGCATGGGCGTGCCGGTGATCGAGGCCGTGTGGGTGCGCTTCCTCGTGCAGTTCGTCGGGCTGCTGATCCTGCTTCCGGCCCTCGGCATCATGCGTCCGGCCGCCATGTTCCGCACCAACGGCTTCTGGCTGCAGATGGTGCGCTCGGTGCTGATGCTGGCGACGACCGCCTTCAACTTTCTCGCCCTGCAGACGCTGCGGCTCGATCAGGCGATCACGATCGTGTTCCTGGCGCCGCTGGTTGTCGCGCTGCTCGCCGGGCCGTTCCTCGGCGAATGGGTCGGCTGGCGGCGCATGGTGGCGATCCTGATCGGCTTCACGGGCGTGCTCGTCGCCGTGCACCCGGATACGCGCGGACTCGATATCGGGGTCGTCTATTCGCTTCTCGCCATGCTGGCCTATGCGCTCTTCATGCTGCTGACGCGCCACATGGCCAATCTCGACCCGCCGCTGGTGACGCTGTTCTACTCGATGTTCGTCGGCACCGTGGCCTTGGCGCCGTGGGCGGTGAAAGACTGGGTGTCTCCGAGCGAACCCGCCGGCTGGCTGCTGCTCGTGATGATGGGCATCCTCGGCGGGACGGGGCACTATCTCTTCCTGCACGCCTACCGGCTGGCGCCGGCATCGAGCGTGGCACCGTTTCTCTACACGCAGATCCTGTCGATGGTGGCGCTCGGCTATCTGGTGTTCGGCGACGTCCCGGATGCCTTTACACTGACCGGCGCGGCCATCGTCGTCGCGTCGGGCATCTACCTGCTCCACCGAGAACGGGCGACAGCAAACAAGCCGTCGCACTGAGAGAGGCCCGGCTCTTTGAGGTGTCAGACCCTCTGGGTCTGACACCATTGCCCCGAATGCGGCAGGTAGCGCGACCATGGTGTCAGACCCGGAGCGTCTGACACCAAACTGCAACCGGGCAGAACCGAAGTCCGACGACTTTGCTGGCCAAGTCGTCGGACTTCGCTTCGGTCGCTTCGGTCGCTTCGCTCCCGACGCTCACTCCGGCCTACGCCAATCTTCTCTTCGTCTCCTCGGCCCAGTCCGCGAAGCGGCCCTCGGAGATGGCCTGGCGCATGGCGGCCATGAGGTCCTGATAGAAGCACGTGTTGACCCACGAGAGGATCATGGCGCCGAGATACTCACCCGACTTGACGAGGTGATGGACGTAGGCGCGGGAATAATCGCGCGCCGCCGAACACGAGCTTTGCGCGTCGAGCGGGCTCAGGTCCTCGGCGTGCTTCGCGTTGTGCAGATTGAGCTTGCCACTCCAGGTGAAGGCCATGCCGTGGCGGCCGTTGCGCGTCGGCATCACCCAATAGAACATTTCGATGCCGCGCGCGACGCGTTAGATCAAGTACAGCGGCGTGCCGAAGCCCAACAGATAGCGCGGCATCACCGTCGGCAGCAC
>JBQTIA010000123.1:0-17888 GCA_052388455.1 Hyphomicrobium sp. | reverse complement strand
TGGGCGGCCACGGGCGTGCGACCCTGTCCAAGCGAAGCTTGGCTTCGCCAAGACGGGCGGGGTGAATTTGACGCCACGCGGCGTCGAAACGCTTGTCCGATGCGACGGCATCGAACTGCGCGCTTCTTCTGGCGTACCGCCAAATTCACCTTCGTCGCGGCCGCGTTCTGGTGCATAGGTCGGGTTAACCGTAGCGCAGGCCGGACCTGCTGCCATTCCGTGCTCACACCAATGTGTTTGGACAGCTCCAAATTTTAGCTGCCGCGTAACCAAGTTTCATGCAAGCATTTGAGGACGCTCCTTTGATTTGTTGGAGTGAGTTGTAAGGGGTCCGTCCACTGCCGGCCGGACCTCGCGTCAGGGGGTCAAAGTCCGTGTCCAAGCTCCACCCAGATTGTTCCCGCCACGATCACCCCACCCGCAGCGCCAGCCGCCACATCGGTCTCGCCGCACTGCTCGCCGCCGCTCTCAGCCTGCCGGAGGCGGCGATGGCACAAAACCAGCGGCTCGCGTACGTCGGCGATACCGCCAAGACGGCGCCGGTTCCGCAGGCTGCGCCGCCTTTGCTGTCGCTGATCTCGCTCAACCGACAGCGCATGTACGTCTACGACGCCAACGGCTTCGTGGTGCAGTCGCGCGTCTCGACCGGCACCGTCGGCTACGACACGCCGAAGGGCATCTACAGCGTCATTCAGAAGAAGGTGGAGCACACCTCCAACATCTATCTCGGGGCCTCCATGCCGCACATGCAGCGACTGCTGTGGAGCGGTATCGCGATGCACGCGGGCGAAGTTCCGCGCTACGCGGCCTCGCACGGCTGCATACGGCTGCCCCACGATTTCGCGCAGAGCTTTTTTGGTATGACCGCGCTCAATACCCGCGTGATCATCGTGCCTGACGTGCAGGCCCCGGTGCGCATCTCGCATCCCGCGCTGTTCTCCGCCCTGCCCGCCGTCGATACGCAGGTGGCGGCCAATTCCGCGACGGATGACGGCTCGATGGCTCCGGGATCGCTGATCGGCGGACCTACTGACGGCGGCTCGCCGTCCACGCTCGCGGCCCTGGGGGCCGCGCGCCAGATCGAGAAGGACCGCATCGTCGCCGCCGAGCTTGCGGCGAAGGCCGTTCTCGACACGGCGGCGACGGCGGCCGAGAGCGCCCGGCTGGCACTGATCGCCTCCAAGGCCGACATCAAGACGCTGCGCCTCGAAAGCAAGCGCCTTGCGGGGCTGGCCGAAAAAACCCGCCGCATCGCCGTCTCCGCCGAGAGCCGCCTCGCCGCACAGGCGAAGGACCTCGCGGCCCGCGCACCCCGCATGCGCGCCGACAAGCTGCTGGTGCTGAGCCGCAAGGAAAGCACTGAGCGCTCTCGTGTCGCGATCCTGCGGACGAGCGCCAATGCCGCCACCGACGAGTTGAAGGCCGCCCGCAGCGCCGTTACGGAATCCGAGCGGCTGATTGACGAGACCGAGGCTGCCGCGAAAGCGACCAAGGCGGCCCTCGCGCAGGCCCAGGCGACGTCCAAGGACACCACCAAGGCACTGGAGGATTTCCAGCTTGCCGAACGCAACCGGCCCAAGCCCGTCTCCGTGTTCGTCTCGAGCCGCACCGGTATGGTGTCCGTCCGCCAGGGCTTCGAGCCGATCACTGAAGCCGAGGCGAGCATCACCGGCAACGACCGCCGGCTCGGCACGTTCGTGTTCACCGCCACCCGGTGGCGCGACGACAGCCGGACGGCGCTCGACTGGAACGTGGTGTCGGTCGATGAAACGGGACTGACGCCGCCGAAGATCCGCAATTCGGACGCCAACGTGCTGCCGCGCGCGACCGACGTGCGCCGTGCCATGGCTGCGCTCGACCGCATCCGCATCCCGGCCGACGTCCACCTGAAGATCGCGGAGGTGGTGAAGCCCGGCTCTTCGCTGATCATTTCCGATTACGACATGGCCCGCAGCGAGGTCGGCAAGGGCACCGATTTCATCGTGCAGATGCCGGAAGTCATCGCCCGCAAGAAGGACGAGGCGATCGCGAGCGCCACGCCGCGGCGCAACACGCGCTATGCGCGGGCCTGGCGGAATACGTGGCGCGAGACCTACCAGCCCGTCTACCGGCCTTACTACAAGCCGCAGCGTTACCAGCGCTACCGCTCGATCTTCGATTACGGCTACGACGACTGAGCGAAAACCATTTTGGAACAATCAGCGGGCACGGCCTAGATTTCTATTTGGACCGAAGATTCACGCTTCGGACTGACAGGGTCCGAAGCAAAACGTGGTCTAGCCGCGCCCGCGGTACGTCGGGACGCCTTGGTCGGGCAGCCAGACGCCGCGGTCGAGTTTCCCCCACTGCCAGAAGACGTCGATCGGCATGCCGCCGCGCGGATACCAGTAGCCGCCGATGCGAAGATAGTGCGGCTCCAGCAGGGCCACGAGCCGCTTGCCGATGGCCACCGTGCAATCCTCGTGAAAGGCGCCGTGATTGCGGAAGGCGGCGAGGTAGAGCTTGAGGCTCTTGCTTTCGACCAGCCACTCTTTCGGCACGTAGTCGATCACGATGTGGGCGAAGTCGGGCTGACCGGTCACCGGACAGAGCGAGGTGAACTCGGGCGCGGTGAAGCGGGCCGCATAAAGCGTGTCGGCGTGCGGATTGGGCACGCGGTCGAGTAGCGCCGCCTCCGGGCTGAGCGGTAGCTCCGACGGGCGGCCGAGATGGGTGGTAGCCGGTGCCTTGCGCGCCATGGAATCGAGTCCTCGAATTTCGACGGCTCAGGTCCTGCGAACGGGACCGCAATAGATCACGCCTTCGCGGCAGGTGTCGCGGGAAACATGAATCTCGGCGAGTCCCGGAACGCGATTCTGCATGCGGTTCCAGAGCCAGATCGCGATGCGCTCGAGCGTCGGCGCCGACAGCCCCTCGATCTCGTTGAGCAGCCGGTGATCGAGGGCGGCCTCCGCGTCCGCGATCAATCGCGTCAACTCGTCGAAGTGCATGACGTAGCCCGTCTCATCATCCGGCTCGCCGTCGACGACGACACGGGCGCGGAACGAATGTCCGTGGATGCGGGCATTCGCCGTTCCCGGCGCGGCGCTCGGCAGAAAGTGCGCCGCCTCGAAATGAAAGTCCTTGTAGATGCGCATGGGTGAGGGAATAGGGGATCGCCGCCGGAGGGGCAACCCGCTTCCCCTCGACCCGCGGCGCCGCAACTGTCGCACCGAACCTGAGAACGGCTCAGGGTATGCCGATGACCTTGTGGGTCTGCACCGAAAGCCGCCAGGGCGGATTCGCCTTGCAGTACGCGATCGCCGCGGCCGTGTTCTCCGCCCGCCGGGGGCCGTCCATGGGCTGCAGGAAGCGGTGCTCGAAGTCGAGGGCGAGCAGTTCGCCGGGATCGAGCGCGGGCTGCGGAAAGACGAGCTTCAACTCGTCGCCGGTCGTCTGTATCAGCTCGGTGCCGGCCTTCGGAGAGACGCAGACCCAGTCGATGTCCTCCGGAACGGGAAGCGTGCCGTTGGTCTCGATGGCGATGGAAAACCCCCGCGCGTGCAGCGCGTCGATCAGCGGCCGATCGACCTGGAGCATCGGCTCTCCGCCCGTCAGCACCACGAGGCTCGGACCGCGGGTGCCACCACGGGCTTCCGAGCACGCGCGGGCGAGGTCGTCGGCGGTTGCGAACCGGCCGCCACCGGGGCCGTCGGTCCCGACGAAATCTGTATCGCAGAATGTGCACTGCGCGGCTGCACGGTCGGCTTCGCGCCCTGACCACAGATTGCAGCCGGCGAACCGGCAGAACACCGCCGGCGTTCCGGCATTCGCGCCCTCGCCCTGCAGCGTGTAGAAGATTTCCTTGATGGCGTACATTGGGCGATCCAGCCGGCCTCGTCAGACATATTCAAACTGTGCCGTCGACATTCACCACAGCACATCGATGTCCATGCTCACGAGTTTCGCATCTGTGGTGACCAGCGTCGCCCCCTCAATGCCAGGGCAATCGCATATAGCGCGAAATGTAGGTTGGGTCGACGAAGGAGACCCAACAAACTCGAGCGACCAAAGTTGTTGGGTCTCGTGCCTCGACCCAACCTACGTCCAAATGCGATTCCCCTGCCCTCAATGCGAGACTGAGCGACCAACAACCGGTCGAACGGATCGCGATGCGCAGACGTCGAGAGTCCGGCTGCCCGAACGTGAGCGACGGTGATCGGCAACAATTCGAATTGCGCCTTCGCAACCTCGCCCTCGAAATTCTCGATCACGCCTTCGGCGCCGGGCCACTTGCCCAGTCCGATCTTGATCGCAAGCTCCCAGGCCGTTCCAGTGCTCACGAGAACCTGATTGACTTCGGCTGCAATCGCGACAGCCGCATGGTGAGACAACTGCGGCCTGTCCAGCCCCCACCAGACGAAGGCATGGGTGTCCAGTAACAGCTTCACCGATCGTCACCGTGCTGACCTTCAACTCGTCTTCGGTCAGCGGATCGAAGAAGCCGTCCTGCGGCGGCGGAATTTTCCCTTCGAGCTGCCCGGGAACACGCTTCTGCTTCAACGGCACGAATGGTCCTGCGGAATCGCTGATGCGTGTCGCTGCCTCATCTAGCTGGCGGATGGGCGTCAACCGCACTGCTCCGATTTTTGGATCGACAATGCGCACATCCTCGCCCCGCGCGGCGCGGGCGACGAGATCCTCGAGCCGCTCCTTAGCCTCTTTCAGTGTCACGTCTTCCATGACAGACAGCCTCCAGGCCACAGGATAGCACATACCGCACGGGCTGCACCTCAGCCGACTGGTATTATGCTGTCGTTGCACCAGATCAGCCCCCGGCCCGGCGCAACAACGTGCCCGAGAGAGCCGCAGCGCCGAGCGCGCACGCCGCCGATAGCGCCGAGGCGACGGCGAAGGCCAAAGCAAAAGCCTCGCGCGCCGCTCGTGTGAGACGCTGTCCGTCGTCGAATGGCAATTGACGCACCGCCTCCATTGCTCCCCCCAGGCTTTCGCGGGCCGCAGTGGCGGCGGCGGGCGACACGCCGGCGAAGTCCGAAGGGTCGAGGGCCAGGCGATACACAGCCGTGAACACGCTGCCGAGAACCGCGATGCCCGCTGCGGCGCCGAACTCGAAGCTCGTCTCGGAGATCGCGGATGCCGCACCCGCGCGTTCCGGCGGCGCCGACGACAGCACGAGATCGGTGGTGATGGCGCCAACCGGGGCAAGCCCGATGCACAGCACGATCATGCCGGCGAACAGCAAACCGAGATCGTCTTGTCCACGCAGCTGCGTCAGCATCGCGAATCCGATGGCGGCGATCACGAAGCCCACGATCAGAACGCTGGCCGGCGAGGCATGCCGGAGCACGAACGGCGTGACGATCGATCCAAGCGCGAACACGATGCCCGAGGGAGCCGTCCAAAGCCCGGCCTCGAGCGGACCCATGCCGAGCACCAGCTGCAAATACTGTGCAATGAACAGAAACGTGGCGAAGACCGTGAACAGCCCGAGGATGTTGATCGCGAGCGCGGTGCGCAGACCCGGCGTACGCAGCAGACGCACGTCGATCATCGGATCGGCGAGGCGCGCCTGACGCCTCACGAACAGCGCTCCAGCCACCAGACCCAGCGCAACGGCGAGCGCACTCTCCAGCGGCGGGCCGCCCTCAGCAATACGCTTGATGCCGTAGATCACCGGAAGAACGGCGGCGAGCGACTGCACGGCGCTCGGAACGTCCATGCGTCCGGCATCGGGATCGCGAAATTCCGGCAGCAGCCGCGGCGCAACGACGAGCAGAAGCAACATCACCGGCACGGTGATCAGGAAAATCGCACCCCAGTGGAAGTGCTCCAGCAGCAGCCCGCCGAGCACGGGCCCGAGCGCCGCGCCGGCCGAGAAGCTCGCCACCCACACACCGACGGCCAAGGTGCGCTCACGATCGTCGAGAAACATGTTGCGGATGAGGGAGAGCGTCGATGGCGCGAGCGTAGCCCCCGCTATGCCTTGCAGCGCACGCGCGGCGATCAGCATCTCGGCGCTCGTCGAGAGCGCGACGAGCACCGACGCGATGCCGAATGCCGCCGCACCCCACATCAGCAGCCGCCTCCGGCCGATGCGGTCGCCGAGCGTGCCCATGGTGACGAGAAAGCCCGCGACCATGAAGCCGTAGACATCCATGATCCACAGCAGCTCAGACGCGGTGGGGCTCAGCTCCTGCGTGATCTGCGGCACGGCGAGCGCCAGCACCGTCAGGTCCATGGCGTAGAGCAGGCAGGGAATCGCGATCACCGCCAGCCCGATCCAGGTGGCGAGGGTGGCTCGGGGGGCGCCTGTGTTTCGAACGATGCTCATTTCATCGGTCACTACAGACATGCGGCGCCGAGTTCGGCTGGCCGGGCGTCGGCGGTGACGAGTGTGAGCCCCTCGATCTGAGCCTGAGCCACAATCAGGCGGTCGAAGGGATCGCGGTGCTCAGTCTGCATCAGACCCGCCGCCCTTGCGTGCGCCCCCGAGATTTGCAGCAGGCGGAAGCCTTCGGCGGCGGTCTGCTTCTCAAACTCGCGGACCAGATCGTTGGCCTCCGGCCACTTTCCAACTCCTACCTTGATCGCCATTTCCCAAACGCTGGCGACGCTGACGTAAACCTCGCAATCCCTCGCACGAATGGTGCGATCTGCTTTGGGCGCAATGACGTTTCGTCGATCAGCCACCAGAAGATGGTGTGGGTATCGAGCAGCAATCTCACGTGTCGTCACCGTACCAGTCCCGAAGCTCGTCTTTTGACATCGGCTCCATGAGCCTGGCGGGAACTCTCATTTTACCCTTCAGTCGGCCAGGCACACGGTTTTCTGCCAGAGGCACAAACGGCCCCATGGTCTCGGTCACGCGGGGTGCTGTCACATCGAACGTCGGTACGGGAGCGAGCCGCACGGTTCCGAGCCTGGGATCGCTGAAGCGCACCTCTTCGCCGCGAGTTGCGCGCATAATCAAATCCTCGAGGTGCTCCTTGGCGAGCTTAAGATTTACATCGTCCATGGTGCGTGCTGCTGAAATGAGCTTAGCATAACTGTCGCGCGGTGTCAGACGCTTCGGCTGACACCGCTCCGAGCCTATTCAGCCCTACTCTATGAGGCCTGCACGACGCGCTACTTCCTCTCGAACCGCTTGAACTTGATGCGGTGCGGCTCGATCGCCGCGTCGCCTAGGCGGCGTTTTTTGTCGGCTTCGTAGTCCTGGAAATTACCTTCGAACCACTCGACGTGGCTGTCGCCTTCGAAGGCGAGGATGTGCGTCGCGAGGCGGTCGAGGAAGAAGCGGTCATGTGAGATGACCACCGCGCAGCCGGGAAAATCTTCCAGCGCCGCTTCGAGCGCGCCGAGCGTCTCGGTGTCGAGGTCGTTGGTCGGCTCGTCGAGGAGCAGCAGGTTGCCGCCCTCCTTCAGCATCTTGGCGAGATGCACGCGGTTCCTTTCGCCGCCCGACAGCATGCCGACTTTTTTCTGCTGGTCGGCGCCCTTGAAGTTGAACCACCCGCAGTAGGCGCGCGAGTTCACTTCCTTTTTGTCGCCGAGCTTCATGATGTCGAGGCCGCCGGACATCTCCTCCCAGACGGTTTTCTTGTCGTCGAGGTGATCACGGCTCTGATCGACGTAGGAGAGCTTCACCGAGTTGCCGAGCCGGATCGTGCCGGCGTCGGGCGTCTCCTTGCCGGTCAGCATCTTGAAGAGGGTGGTCTTGCCGGCGCCGTTGGGGCCGATCACGCCGACGATGCCGCCCGGCGGCAGCTTGAAGGTGAGCCCGTCGATCAGCAGCCTGTCGCCGTAGGCTTTCGACAGCCCCTCGCACTCGATGACGACGCCACCGAGACGCGGCGCGGGAGCGAGTTGGATCGTTGCGCGCCCCACCTGCTCGCGTCCCGCTTCCTCGACCAGTTTTTCGTAGGCCGTGATGCGCGCCTTCGACTTGGCCTGCCTGGCCTTCGGAGACGCGCGAATCCATTCCAGCTCACGGGCAAGCGTCTTCTGCTTGCCCTCTTCGGCCGCCTTCTCTGCCTCGGCGCGCTTGGCCTTCTGGTCGAGCCAGGAGGAATAGTTGCCCTTCCACGGCACGCCCTGGCCGCGGTCCAATTCCAGCGTCCAGTCGGTCAGGTTGTCGAGGAAGTAGCGGTCGTGCGTGACCAGGATGACGCAGCCGGCGTACTCCTTCAGATACTTTTCCAGCCACGCGACGCTTTCGGCGTCGAGGTGGTTGGTCGGCTCGTCCAGCAGCAGGATATCGGGCTTGGAGAGCAGGAGACGCGTCAGCGCCACGCGCCTCTTCTCGCCACCCGAGAGCTTCGTCACCGCCGACTCTCCCGGCGGGCAGCGCAGTGCGTCGAGCGCCTGCTCGACCTGCGCGTCGAGATCCCAGAGATTGTTGGCGTCGATCTGATCCTGCAGCGCCGTCATCTCGTCGGCGGTTTCCTCCGAGTAGTTGGCGGCGATCTCGTTGTAGCGGTCGAGAATGGCCTTTTTCTCCGCGACGCCTTCCATGGCGTTGCCGAGCACGTTTTTTTCGGAATCGAGCTCCGGCTCCTGCGGCAGGTAGCCGACGCGAATTCCTTCGGCCGGCTTCGCCTCGCCGATGAAATCATCGACGGTACCGGCCATGATCTTGAGCAGCGTGGACTTGCCCGAGCCGTTGAGGCCGACGACGCCGATCTTGGCGCCGGGCAGGAACGAAAGGGAAATATCCTTCAGCACCTGCTTGCCGCCCGGATAGGTCTTGGAGAGCTTGTGCATGTGGAAGACGTACTGGTGGGCTGCGGCCATCGGGGGCGCCTCTTTCAATTGGAAAACGGTTCTCTGTGAACGGGTTGAGCGCCTTCTATCCGATCCCTCGGGCCGGCTCAACGGCGCTGGCCGGACGGGTGGGGCATACCGAGCGCGCGAACGTCCGACTGAAAAAGCTCAAGTTTTTCAATCTCTGAAAACCCTGGCGCACCCGGCACTTCCGTCGGCACCTTCGTAAACTGTCAACGCAGTTATGAATTGTCCTGGCTCCCCATATCTGTAGTGTCTGACCACCGGGTGGCCCCAGCGGAATTGGCGGGGGGCTGCGCGGCTGATTATTCACAATTGGACGCTTCGGCCCTCCGCTCCGGAGCGCGGGAGGTTGGTAACAATGCGTAGAACATCAATCCTGGCGAGTGCGCTCGCACTCGCGACGACCTGCACATTCGCGTTTTCAACCCCGTCGAGCGCCGCCGGTCGCAGCGACGACTGGGTGTGCTGGATGCAGCCGAGCGGCGTGACGACCTGCGCCTACGTTCCCGAGCCCTATCACGTGCGCGACATTCCCTATAAGCCGCACAAGCATCGCAACTCACAGAAGTGCCGCCACTGCTCGGTGGACTTCCGCTTGAGCCATCCCAACATCCGCGACTTCGGCAATTACCTCGACAATTCGACCATGCGCCGCTTCCACGACGCGACGCTCTACGGCGAAAAGTATCGCGGCATCCACGACTGAACGCGGCCGCATGATTGTGATTGGCGCGGGCGCACGTCGATGCGCCCGCGCCTTTCGCATGTCTGGCCGCAGACGCACGCCGCTGGACGCGAACGATGCGATGGCCTCCGCCGGCCGCTCAGCGGACGAAGGGTATGCCGGTGAAGAAGTAACGGCCGAGGCCGACGGTGAAGACCAGCCAGCCCCACAGCGTGTGCTCTATGAATACGGCCCAGAAGGACCGCGTTGCGGCGTAGCGCATGGCGAACAGAAGCCCCGTCGCCGTGGTCGCCAGAACCGCGAACGTCGTGCCGACGACGATATGCCCGAAGCCGAACAGCACCCCATTGACGACGATGCCGAGCCAGCGCCGCTCTCCGAACAGCGGCCCGTAGCGGTGAAAATAGAAGGTCCTGTAGACGAGTTCCTGCGCCGCGACGCTCATCAATGGATAGACGAGCAGCACCCGCTGATACGTCTCCGGCCTCCGCCGAGGAAACTCGAGAAACCAGTCCGGATGCGTCCACGCCGTCCACGCCGCGGTGGCGCCGCCCAGCACCAAGAACATCACGAGAATCGAGAGCACCGCCCGCCATCCGGGCCGGCGACAGGCCTCCTTCGTCAGATGAAACGTCGGATCGGCCGCCAGCAGCACGAGTGCCAGCGCCAGCACCGGCATCAGGGCCAGAAACAGCGGCACGCGCTCTCCGTGCACGGCGAGGTGCATGGCGAGCGGCGCGGCGCCGAACAGCGCGGCCATTTCGAGCAGCAGCCAGAGCCGGCGGGCAGGCGTGACCGGTCGCAGCGGCGGATCGCGACCCGACCCTGCGGCATCCGCCGCAAGCGTACCGCCCGCCGTCAGCGGGCCTGCCTCAGTCGGTCCGAGTGCGAAATATTCGCTGAGGCACCGCGCCACGTCTCAGCCGGCCGTGGTCAGCTTCTTGACCGCCGCCGAGATCGTGTGCCGGAACTTGTGCCAGCCGAGCGAGCCTTCCGTCGTCATCCAGTTCATCTGCAGCGAGCGGCGCTGTCCCTCGAAGGGATGATGGCCGTGCCAGGAGTTGTCGGAGCGCTTGAAGACCAGGAGCGTGCCCTGGTCCGGCGGCACTTCGGCGACGAAATCATCGACATCGTGGCCATTCTTGAGGATTCGCAGACGTCCGCCCGGCTGCTGCCAGTTGTCGTTGAGATAGAGCAGGACGGTGATGATCTTGTCCTTGCTGTCGGTGTGGATCTGACCGTCCTTGGCGCGCGTGTAGCCGCGCAGCGAGTACATCTTCGGACGATCCTTGAGCGCGACCGAGAAGCGATCCTCGATCACATGTTCAAACTCAGGACCGTCGAGCTCTGCGATGACTTCTTTGATCGCCATGTTTTCATCGAGCATCTCGACCGGATAGGAGCCGCCCTTCTCGATTTTTGGATAGGTGGCGTTGATGCGCTTCACGGTGTCGGGGGAAAGAAATCCCGGCACGATGGTGTAGAGATAGGGCTCGGCCTCGATCTTCGCCGTGCGCAGCTTGTCGATGTTGAGATGTGCCATGCCTCGCGTTGTCCTCTCGAGCGTTGCGGCTGGCCGCGCCGATCGACCGCCCGTTTGATGTAATATCGCCTCATAGCACAGCCGCGCGGCCGGTCCAGCGCCGCTCGATCTCGCGCGCGATGTTATGAGCCGAATCCAGCGGTTCGTAGCTCCAGGTCCCGATTGCGTCGAAGGCCGCCGGCAGCGGGCGTGTTGCGCCGCAACCATTGAGGGCGGCATGGAAGCGGCGGAACTTGGCCGACCCCCGAGAGGGTTCGAAGACGTAGACAGCCCGGCCTGTCGCGCACGCCTCGCCGGTCATGTTGACGCTGTCGGCCGTCACCACGAAGAGGTCCGCGTGGGCCAGGAAGTCCGGATAGGGATTGGCCCCCTCACCGTCCCAGAAAAGTCGCGGGGCGCTGCGCGTCGCCGCCTCGGCAGCGTGGATCAGGCGCTGATGGGTTCGCCGCGAGGGCGTGACCATGAAGCTGGCGCCGTGCGCGGCAAGGGAGGCGAGCGCTCCGGCGAGGCGCGCATCGTCGGCCTCGGTGAATTTGTAGACCGCATTCTTGCCGCCGAGAATGACGGCGACACGGGGGGCCGGCAGCGCCGCGATGGCCGGCGGAACGGCGGCACGCAGGGCTGCGAGTTTCTCCGGCGAGAAGCTGTGCGGAGCGGTGAGCGTGGTGATGACGTTGGGACCGCGCCGCGTATCGTGCGCCGGCACCCAGATCACGTCGGCCGTTCCGGTTCCCGTCTTCGGGTCCTGGAGGACGACGGTGAAGGTCGATGCGCCGGCCGCCCTCCGGATGGCGCGGATGTAGGGGATGCTGGCGCGTCCGGTGGCGATCGCCACGACCGGCCATGGCGGCGCGAAGCGGCTGCCGGCCTGGCCGAAACGCTCCGACCCATCCACCGGCCCCCACGGCGCCAGCAGCCCCGAAAGTCCGCGCGGCGTCACGCACTGCATGGTGGTGTCGAGACCCAGCGCATCGGCGACGCCGCGCGCCTGCACGTTCATCCCGGCCTTGCCGTCTGTGATGATCCACGCCCGGGCACCCGCGAGGGGGCGCAACGGGGCTCGGATTTTGGAATCGGCATCAGGCATCGGCTTTTCTCCCGCCTTGCCGCGCCGCTGTCGAGGCGCCATACGCCACGCCGCGATCGCAGCGGCCATCGTCCGGGACGCAACCCCGTTTGAGCCGGTCCATCCCCGCCTGGCACGACGACGCCACGCAAGTTCTGAAAAAGAATTGAGCAGCAGAGTTTCTGGATGTTGCGGAACTTGACGGCTCGGGATACATCGGCGGCTCCCTCCGCCGCACGCCCGCCTGTCACTGGGAGGCGCTTCAGGATCCGCGATGACGACACCGCTCGACGCGACCGACTGGCGCATACTCAAGGAGCTGATGGCCGACGGCTCGATCACCAACGTCACTCTGGCCCGACGCGTCGGCCTCTCCGCGCCGCCCTGCCTGCGCCGCGTGCGGGCCCTCGAGGAGGCGGGGCTCGTGGCGGGCTACACGGCACTGGTCGACGAAACCGCCCTCGGGTTCGCGGTCACCGCCTATGCCATGGTCGGGCTGCATGCCCAGGCCGAGGGCGACCTCAGAGCCTTCGAGAACCTCGTGCTCGGATGGCCGATCGTGCGCGAAGCCCACATGCTGGCCGGCGAGAGCGACTACATCCTGAAGTGCCTCGCCCGCGACATGACCGAGTTCCAGGATTTCATCCTGAAGAAGCTGACCGCAGCGCCTAACGTCGCCAGCGTGAAGACCAACCTCGCCATCCGCCGCGCCAAGCTATCGCCCGGCGTGCCGGTGGGGGCGGTGGAGTAAGGATGAGTTCCGAGGATCACGCGGGGCGGAGCTTGCATTATTAACCGCATGAATTGCGGTGATTCTTGCCTCTGCGGCGAATAGCTGGCACAATCACCGCAGAGAATGCGGTGATTATGCCCTTTATTCACGAGAGACCCGACTGGCCGGCCTTCACCTGGGAGGCTCAGACCCTTGAAAGGCTGCTGGTGGACGTGCGCCATCGTCAGGGACGCCTGCTGGGTCGGATGGAGGCCTTTGGTTTTGACCTGCAGGCCGAAGCCACACTCCAGACACTGACGGCCGATGTCGTGAAATCCTCGGCTATCGAGGGCGAAGATCTGAACGCCGATGAAGTCCGCTCATCGATTGCGCGCCGGCTTGGCATCGATGTCGGCGGCTATATTACAGTCAGCCGCGATGTGGATGGCGTCGTCGAGATGATGCTCGACGCCACGCAGAATTATGAAGCACGCCTCACTGCCGAACGACTGTTCGACTGGCATGCATCCCTGTTTCCAACAGGACGCAGCGGACTGCACCGTATCGCCGTCGGAGCATGGCGTCCCATCGAAGCAGGACCCATGCAGGTTGTCTCCGGCCCCTTTGGCCGCGAGCGCATTCATTTCGAGGCGCCGCCCGCTATTCGGCTCGACGTTGAGATGACGCGCTTCATCGAGTGGTTCAATTCCCCAGCCGATCTTGACGCTGTTCTCAAGGCGGGCCTCGCTCATCTTTGGTTTGTCACCATTCACCCGTTCGAGGACGGCAATGGCCGCATAGCGCGCGCCATCGCAGACATGGCCCTTGCCCGCGCTGACCGCACCAAGAACCGCTTTTACAGTATGTCCTCACAGATCGAGGCTGAGCGCAGGATGTACTACGAGCAACTCGAACAGCAGCAGCGCGGCACGCTCGATGTCACGACTTGGCTGAGCTGGTTTCTAGCGTGTCTTGATCGCGCACTCACGCGCGCCGATGACACCCTGACGACGGTGACGATCAAAGCCAGGACGTGGGAGGCCCTCAACCGCAAGCCCATAAACGTCCGCCAGCGCACCATCATCAATAGGCTTCTCGACGGCTTCGAGGGTAACCTAACGACATCGAAATACGCCAAGATCACCAAGTCTTCGTCCGACACCGCACTGCGCGATATTCGCGAACTGGTGGAGCGCGGAATCCTTATTCAGAATTCGGGCGGCGGCCGTAGCACAAGTTATCGTCTTGCTACCGTGGACGAACTAACCGTCAAAACTGGACCGTCAAACCAGCGGAAGACAAATGGACCTGAAGGCTGATCTCCGCGCCGAGATACTCGGCGCTCTACCTCACGATGCCGGCGACACAAATTTTGTTCAGACGCTCGCCAGCATGCCAATTGAGAGCCTGCTGGTTGCTTATCACAACTGGCTTTGCCGCCTTATACGTCCAGTGCCACGCTCGATCCCGTGAGTAAGCTCACCGCAACAGACGTGTTCTGCGTCCCATATGCGTCCGAGGCAATTTTTTGAGGATGACGATTTTGACGTAATCCTTTGAAATAATTGGTCGGAGCGAGAGGATTTGAACCTCCGACCCCCAGTCCCCCAGGGCGACTTTTTCTTGTCTCACCGGAAATCAGGAGGTTTCAACGGTCGCAATATTCACTTGTCATTCCCGGTAGTTACCCTGATCAGGGCCGTCTCGGAGTGGACCAGGGCGGATCACTGCAGCGCGTGACATTTTGCTATCCAAATGCTACCCAACGGGCATCAGTCGCACCATCCTAACCCCCTGATTCTCTTCGTGTCAGGGGACTGGTGCACAAGCAGCGGGAGGCCGATCCTGGGTAGCAAACCACCATTCACCGACCTCACCATCCGCAACCTGAAGGCCCGGGGCGGCACCCGCGTCGAGGCCTGGGACGACAAGATCGCCGGGCTCGGAATCCGTGTCTCGCCGACCGGAACGAAATCGTTCGTCCTGCTTTATCGGCTCAACGGCCGGCAAAAGCGCATGACCCTCGGGCGCTATCCCCTGCTCTGTCTCAGCGATGCCCGGAAGCGGGCCACGGAGGTCCTCTGCAAGCTGAGCCAGGGCGCCGATCCGCAGGCCGAGAAGGCGGAGGCACGCACCTACCCGAGATTCGACGAGACGCTCGACGACTTTGTCAGGCTCTACTGCAACCGCCATAACCGGGAGCGCACCGCGCGCGAGACCGAGCGCCTCCTGCGGGCCCGCGTCCTCAAATCCTGGGCGGCCGAGGATATCCGCCGGATCGGCAAGCACCATGTGCTCACGCTCGTCGACGGCATCATGGACGAAGGCAAGCCGGGCGCCGCCAACCACACCTTCGCCGCCATCCGCAAGCTGTTCAGCTGGTGCGTTCAGCGGGGCATCGTCGACGTCAATCCATGCAGCGGGATCGGCGCCCCGTCCGCGACCGTCGAGCGCGAGCGCGTGCTCACCGACGACGAGCTCGTTGGCGTGTGGAGGGCGGCCGGGAGCATGGGCTATCCCTATGCGAGCCTCGTCAGACTGCTGATTCTCACGGCCCAGCGCCGCAGCGAGGTCACGGGGCTCAGATGGTCGGAGGTCGATGTCGGTCGCGAGGTGTGGTCCATGCCCGCCGAGCGCACCAAGAATGCCAGGCCCCACCAGATCCCGCTTCTGCCGATGGCGACGGCGATCATCACGGACCTGCCGAGGCTCAACGAGACCCTCGCGTTCCCCGCACGCGGCAACGACACACAGACATTCTCAGGCTTCTCCAAGTTGAAGCGCCAGCTCGACGAGCTGTCCGGCGTGACGGGCTGGACGCTGCATGATCTCAGACGCACCACGGCGACCAAGCTCGCCGGCCTGGGTGTGGCTCCCCATGTCATCGAGAAGCTCCTCAACCATTCGACAGGTGTCCTGGGCGGTGTTGCCGGCATCTACAATCGGTTCCACTACCTGCCCGAGATGCGCCATGCCCTCGCCCTCTGGGAGGCTTACCTGAATCGGCTCACGTCGGAGCGAGCACCCTCGGAGCTCATCCCTCGGAGTGCAACCAGCAGGTATGATAGGCTTCCACTCGAAGGAGAGGACCATGCTTGAACTCGCCGAAGACACGAAACGGCTTGCCATCATGATCGCCGCTTGCCGCCGCTGATGAACAAGCACGATCAGGATGCATCCGAAATCCGGGAAACCAGCATGATCACATTATCCCAAGACACCGAGCAGCTCGCCCGAACCCTGGCACGACAAGCCGGCAAGGCTCCCGAAGAGATCATCAGACAAGCCTTGGAGGAACGGGCAAGAACTGCCGGCATCCCGTTGCCCACGAAGCCTCGCCGCAAGCCGAGCTTCGAACGCATGATGGAGATCAGCGACCGGTTTGCCGCCTATCCGGTGCTCGACGATCGGAGCCCGGAGGATATTATCGGCTATGACGAATACGGAGTGCCGCGGTGATCGTGATCGACAGCTCGGCGCTTGTGGCAATCATCAATCGCGAGCCTGAACGGGTATCCTTGCTCCACACCATCGAGAAAGCCGATGGCTGCTTCGTCTCGGCCGTCACGCTGCTCGAAACTCGTATGGTTGTTCGAGGGCGGTTCGGCGCCGTTGCATTCAAAGACCTTGCCGTGTTGTTGACCGAAATCGATGCCGAGGTCGTACACTTCGACCACGTGCAGATGGATGTCGCCTTTGCCGCTTTCGAGCGGTACGGCAAAGGCATGGGAACCGCCGCCAAGCTCAACATGGGCGATTGCGTGTCCTATGCGCTCGCCAAGCATCTCAGCCTGCCGCTGCTCTACAAGGGCGACGACTTCAAGCCGACGGATATTGTCTCGGCGGCATGAGGATGCTCGAGGCATGGAATGCACTTGGGCAGGAATTGCAGGACGAGCTGGGCGTCCCCCTGCGTCGAGTACGCAGGGTCGGGTGCTCGTGCACCGAGCCTCGGTTTTCGTGCTGGCGATGAAGGGCGAGGAGGAGTCTCGGCCATCCGGCTTCGCCCCCTGACGCGAGTTGCTGACAATTTATTGACTGTCCGGCATTTTTTCTCATACTGAATGCAGGAAGACATATCCCTCATCAATCCGCTTATGAAACTCTGGTCCCGCATCACATCCTGGCTGCTCTGACGCTGGACATCGAGCCTACCGACAGCCGCCGGGAAATCACTCACCGGGCAGGTCGCCGCGCCGGAAGAACCGGCGATGGTCGCCGAATGCCAACCACCTGTGCCGACGGCCGAGATATTCCTCAAAGCTCCGCCAGCCACTTTGCCGGAAACCGAGTGCCAGCCTATGCCGTTGGCCATCGAGCCGCCATTGCACCCGGTTACGGCAGCGACAGCGCCGCCGATCGCCGAGGACAAAACGCCCGTCATCACGAAAGAGAACGATCCGGAGACGGAGAGCCCGCCGGCGGCCGTCGTGACGACGACCAGGGCGCGTACCGCGCTTGCCGTTCCCAGGATGCTCCAACCCTCCCAGCTCGGGCTGTTCCGCCTGGTGCAGGAAGGCTTCACCAACGCCTTCAACTTCTACGAGGCCATTCCCCGCTTCGTGGTGGCGCGAGGAAAGCACCGCCATTACCAGCGCAATCCGGACGGCAGCACGGCACCGCTCAAGCGTCACTTCACCTTCTGAGGCAGGCATTTCCGCCTTTCCATCACTCCCGCCTACATCGATCATACGGACGGAACCAGCAAGGCACAGTTCCCGTGAATCCGCGAGGAGCTGATCGAATTCATCCTCTACAAGCTCGGCGTCGATGACGGGTTCTTCACCGAGGAGAGAAGCGAGTCCGAGGGCAAAGGCAGCTTTGCTCTCACCACCAGCCTCTACAGGATTCACGAGGAGCTCAAGGCGAGAGGGAAAGATACCGCCAAGCACGACAGCTATACCTATCCGCAGATCCGCGAGGCATTGCTCGTGCTCGCCAAGACCCGCTTCCATTTGAAGTCCGAGGACGGCGACGACGATCTCGTGTTCTCGCCCATCTCCGAGTTCACCTATGTCGATCAGCAAGGCAAGGGCAAGCCGGCCAATGCCAAAGTCCTGATCGTCTTCAACTCACTCACTTCGAAATCCATCATGGC
>JBQTIA010000122.1:0-25436 GCA_052388455.1 Hyphomicrobium sp. | reverse complement strand
CGGTCTCGCGCGCCGTGCGGCGGGCGCGGGCGGGGCTCAACGACGAGAACCGGCCCCTGGGCTCGTTCCTGTTCCTGGGCCCGACCGGCGTCGGCAAGACCGAGCTGACCAAGGCGCTCGCGCAGTTCCTGTTCGACGACGAGCACGCGCTCGTGCGCATCGACATGTCGGAATACAGGGAGAAGCACTCGGTCTCGCGGCTGATCGGTGCACCACCGGGCTACGTCGGCTATGAGGAGGGCGGCGCGCTGACCGAAGCCGTGCGCCGTCGGCCCTATCAGGTCATCCTGTTCGACGAGATCGAAAAGGCGCATCCGGACGTGTTCAACGTGCTGCTGCAGGTGCTCGACGACGGGCGCCTGACGGATGGCCAGGGTCGCACGGTCGACTTCAAGAATACGCTGATCGTCATGACCTCGAACCTCGGCGCCGAGTTCCTGGCCGATCCGCGGCAACCCATGGGTTTCGCGATTCCCGGCGAGAACAAGGTGGTTTCCGACAAGGAAGCCTATTCAATGGTGATGGAGGCGGTCCGGCGTCACTTCCGGCCCGAGTTCATCAATCGCATCGACGAGATCGTCGTGTTCCACCGCCTCGCGCGCGAGGACATGGGAACCATCGTCGACATTCAAATGGGCCGCCTCCGCAAGCTGCTCGCCGATCGCAAGATCTCCATCGAGCTCGACGATCAGGCCCGCACCTGGATCGCCAACAAGGGCTATGACCCGATCTACGGCGCGCGTCCTTTGAAGCGTGTGATCCAGAAGCACGTGCAGGACACGCTCGCCGAGATGATCCTCGCCGGACGCATCCGGGACGGCGAGCCAGCACGGGTCTCCGTCCGCGACGGCTCGCTCGTAATCAACGGTGAGGTTGTCAAGGCGGCAGCGTAATCGTCGCGATGAACAGGTCGGGGCTGCACGGCCGATCGGTGCAGCCCCTATCGATGCCGATGTTGTCGCGGTGATTTCTGGGACGCGCCGCTTCTGCCATCATAAACGGTCCGGCTTGCGCTTCCTGTGCGCGGCGATCTTCGATTCGATGGTGTCCCAGATCATGGCGGCGATGTCGTTGCCGCCGAAGGCTTTCACCTGCCGGATGCCGGTCGGCGAGGTGACGTTGATCTCGGTCAGGCTGTCGCCGATCACGTCGATGCCGGTGAAGATCAGGCCACGGCGCTTCAGCTCCGGTCCGAGCCGGGCACAGATCGCCTTGTCGCGCTTGGTCAGCTCGACGGGTTTCGCCGTGCCGCCGACGTGCAGGTTCGAGCGCGTCTCGTCCTTGGCGGGCACGCGGTTGATGGCGCCGGCCGGCTCGCCGTCGACGAGGATGATGCGCTTGTCGCCAGCCCTGACCTCGGAGAGGTAGCGCTGGACCATGAACGGCTCGCGGAAGACGCTCTGAAACAGCTCGACGAGGCTCGCGAGATTGGTGTCCTCCGAGCGGATTCGGAACACGCCGGCCCCACCGTTGCCGTAGAGCGGCTTGACGATGATGTCCTTGTGCTCGGCGCGGAAGGTCAGCACGTCGTCGAGGCTGCGGGTGACGAGCGTCGGCGGCATCAGGTCGATGAAGTCCAGCACCCAGATTTTTTCGGGCGCATTGCGCACCTCGGCCGGGTCGTTGACGACCAGCGTATCGGGGTGAATGCGCTCCAGCAGATGCGTCGATGTGATGTAGGCCATGTCGAACGGGGGATCCTGGCGCAGCAGAACCACGTCCCATTCTGCGAGGTTCACCACGCGCGGTCGCGACACCTTGTAGTGATCGCCCGCCTTGTCCTTGATCGTCAGCGACGAGCCACGCGCCCTGAGCTCACTGCCGAGGAGCGAGAGGTTCTGCGGCGTGTAATAGAAAATTTCGTGCCCGCGCCGCTGGGCCTCCAGCAGGATCGCGAACGTGCTGTCGCCGCGGATATCGATCCGCTCGATCGGGTCCATCTGACAGGCGATGCGCAGGGGCATGTGGACTTCCGATGGCTCACAACAAGTCCAAAAATTCGTCGACCGTCAGGCCGGCCTGCTCGATGATGTCCCTCAAAGTTCCACGGGGAATATCCTTTCCTCGGTGGTGAGGGACGGTCGTCTGCCGCGAGGGATCGACCGAATGGATCATGCGAAAATGACTGCCTGAAACCCGAACGACCTCGAAGCCAGCCTTCTCGAGTGCCCGAATGACGGTTCTTCCGTTCAGTGAAGGCAGGCGCCGCGCATTCATTGGACCTGTCAAGCGGCGAGTGTGACTTCGACCGAGCGCAGAACGGTACGGACGTCGTCCGGAATGTCCTCGCCCCGTTCCCGACGGCTGGCTAGAACGAGTTCGATGGCGTCCTTGGCCATCGCCAGCGCTTCCGGTTCATCCTCACCATACGTGATGATTTCAGGCAGTGCTGGAACCCGGACCGTGAACCCACCTTCCGGTTCTGGCCTGAGCGTGATCTGGTAGGTCAAGCGAGCCGTCATGTGTCGCCCTTGTTCGATTGGCCTCCGATCGGCCAATGCTACGTTCAGCGGCGGGCCTGTCAATCGGACAGAGAGACCTTTGCTCGCGACCCCAGAGAAGCCTTCACACGCCTTCGTCGCCGGTCATCACCTTGCCCATCCAGTCGTCGATCGTGATGCTGCCGGCCGACGCGACCTTCGGAACATCCTTGGCGGGCAGCGCATCGGCCAGCATATCGATGCGTTTCCATTCGCAGAGCGGCGTCTCCGCGCCGGCCGCCGGCACGTAGCGCGAGCGCGCGATTTTCTGATAACGATGCACGTAGCGCGGGCAGTTCATCCAAACGTCCGAAACGGCGACGCTGACGACCAGCTCCGCTTCCTTGAACAGGCCCAACAACGGGCCGGACCTCACCAGCTCGGCACGCCCTTGCAATCGCAAGCGGAACGGCCGCTCGAAATCGATGAACAGGCAGCCGATCTCCGGGTTGGCGGCGATGTTGCCCATCGAGAAGTACATGCCGTTGCCGTCGTAGCTCGGGAAGGCGATGCGCCCCGCATCGACCACCCTGACGAAGCCCGCATCGCCGCCCTTGTAGGAGACCGTCGGCCGGCCCTGATGGTCGATTGACGACAGGAAAAACATGTCGCGGCTCTCGATGAAGGCGCGGGCCATGTCGTCCAGTTCCGGCTTGACCGCGATCGTCTCGATGCGATCGGCCATGCGTCGGCTGTCGAACTCGTCCTGAAGATCGCGGTGTGAGGGTCCGTAGAGGCGGCTCATGGCGATGGTCTCCTGTGGGCGTTCGCTCCGGTCGGCCGAGGGTAAGGCGGCTGATCCGGGCGTGCCACAGGCCGGCCCCGCTCGTCCATACCTTGCCGGCCTCTGCGCGCAAGCAGCTCAGATCAAACGCAAAACCAAACCTACAAAAAGCTGTTTTTCCGTCGAACTCGGGCCATGGAGGGCGGTCATTAACGCCGTGTTCACCATCGGCGCGCACATCCTCGCACCCAGGTGAGTCAGGAGTATCTCCATGTCGCGTCAATTGAAATCGGCCGCCGCTGCGGTCGTCCAGAGCTTCAACCCGTGCTTCAAGGTGCTGCTGGCCAGTGCCGCCGCCTTGAGCCTGGCGGCCTGCGCCAGTGAAAGCGGCACCGGTCCCGACAGCCGGCTCGGCTCCGATTATGGCAACGGCTATGGGAACGGCGGCCGCTACGCCCGCTCGGGGGCCAACGGGCAGTCGCCCGGCTCCAACGGCGATTTCCAGGTCAATGCCGGCGACATCGTCTATTTCTCCTCCGACAGCTCGGACCTGACGCCGGAGGGTCAGCAGACGCTGTCCAATCAGGCCCAGTGGCTGCAGCAGTTTTCCTCGCAGACCATCACCATCGAGGGCCATGCCGACGAGCGAGGCACACGCGAATACAACATCGCGCTTGGCGCCCGACGCGCCGAAAGCGTGAAGCGCTACCTGGCCGGCCAGGGTGTCAGCGCGGGCCGCATCCGCACCGTCTCCTATGGCAAGGAGCGCCCGGTGGCGGTTTGCAACGACATCTCCTGCTGGAGTCAGAACCGCCGCGCGCAGACCGTGCTCAACGGCGGTGTCGCCGTCAGCCGCCGGTAGCAGTCGGCGAAAGCGTTCGTTTCTGAAGCTCGCTCTCGCCAGGCTAATTGGCGGTAATGACTTGCACATTTCTGCGAATTCATTCTTAATTAACAGAATAAGAGTTTCGTCGCAATTCGCCTGATCGGCGGCGGGCGACGAATTGCCTATGTTGCCGCTGTGGTTGTGCCGCCAATCCAAATGGCTGGCCTTTCGCGTGAACATCTGAATAGCTTGCGTGCGCGCGTCCAACGACGGTCAATACCAATGTCGTTTCTGAAGCGCTTCGCTCCGGGACTGCGCGACCTTTCGGGGCGCAATCCGCCCCCTCGCCGGGCGCATGCGGGGCCGCTACCATCGCCGATCAGTGACGTGCGCCAATGGGGTCGGCTGGAGGATGTCGTGTCGCGGGCCACGTCCGGGCAGGTCGACGTATCGCGATTGCACTCCGAGGCCAGCCTTCATCTCGACGCCGCCGGCTATGCGCTCGGTCGACTGATGATCGAGCTGTCGGCCGTGATGACCATCGCGGTTGCGCCCCAGTCAAATGCCGAGGTCGTTCCGATCAGGATCCCGGTGCGAGCTGCGTCGCCCCTGCGGCCGCGAAAGGCCATGGCGGCCTAGCCGGCTCGGCCGCGCGCGGGCTCGCCGGCGCAGCGCCGACGCCACCGCTGGTGGGCACGGGTGCCGAAACGACGGGCGCGGCAGGTGAGCCCGCCGCACCAGCCGGTTCGATCACACGGGTGCCGAAGGACTGCACCTCGAGGACGGCGAGCGGACGCTCTGCGATGCCCGCAGCGGTGAATCGGTAGCCGCCGTCGATGCCGCTGAAGCCCGATGGACGCAGCAGGCTGGCGGCCGTGAAGCGGCTGGCCTGCGGCTCGGACGACAGCCGGACAGCCATGGCGACGGCATCGTAGGCCAGACTGGCGATGCGCGGGGGCTGCGACCCGAAGGTGCGCGTGAAGCGGGCCGAGAAATCCTGGAAGCCGCGCGGATCGGGAGCCGGATACCATCCGCCGACGAAGATCTTCTCGCGCCCCGTGTTCGGTTGGTCCCAGGCGCCGGTACCGATCAGCTTGACCCGGCTCGTGTCCAATCCGGAATAGGCGAGAACCGGCCCGAGATGCGGGATCGCCTCGGCACCCGCCGGCACGAACAGCGCGTCGACCGGCTGGCCACGCCCTTCCCAATCCATGATCGCCGCGACGAGGCGTTTGGCCGGGGCCACCATGGCGTTGGCCTGGACGGGATAGGTCTCGATCGCCACGACGGTTCCGCCGGACCGGCTGACGGCGTCACGGAACACGGGCTCGATGGCCTTGCCATAGGCGTCGGCCGGGATCAGAGCGGCGAAGCGCGATTTGCCTTGCTTGGCGGCGAAGGCGACGATGCGCTCCACCTCGGGCTCGGCGAGGAAGCTGAGCAGATAAACGCCGTTGCCGGCGACGGCCGCGTCGTTGGAGAAGCCGACGACCGGAACCTTGCCGCTTCTCGCCACCGCGGCCGCGCCGGCCACGGCGGCGGAGAACAGCGGCCCGACGACGATGTCGGCACCCTCCAGCACGGCCTCCTCGGCGGCCGCCTTGGCCCCGTCCGCAGTGCCGCGATCATCCTTGACCACCAGCTGGACCAGCGGATTGTCGAGTTCGAACAGGGCCAGCTCTCCGGCCTGCTTGAGCGCCTTGGCAGTGACCGCGCTCTGCCCGAAACCTGCGAGCGGAAGCAGCATCGCGATGCGCGTTGGCTGCGTCTTGGTGCTCTGCGAAGCCGGGGCCGCGGCGGTGGGCGGCTGTGATTCCGGGCCCTGCGAGCTGCCCCCGATATTGGCCGAGCAGCCGGCGCCCAACAGGGCTGCTGTGAGCACAAGCGATACGACCTTGAAGCCCGCCCATCCGGGCGTCGCCCTGGGCCGGACGCTCCGCGAGGTCGAACGCGCGCCGCATCTGGGGGCCGGACCGGAATTGCAGAGGCTGCTGATCATTCGACCTTCCAATGCCGCTGGTTCGCCTGTCACCCCCGCGAGGCTCCGTCCCCGAATGGCCCCGTCAGACGCCCCCGCGTCACATGCTCGGCCGAGACTCGGGTGAAATCGCGACGCACGTCAACTCGAATAGCGCTCCCCGCTGCTTCGGAGTAGCGTTTGCAGGACACGCCGGGGAGAATATGTCGCTTTCCGGCGGCCGATCGCCGCCGCAGGCGCAACATGACGGGCCATCGAGGAATGTCGGTCGAGCATCACCGGGGAATAGTGGCCATTTTGGGAGTTTGGGTGGTAGGGCTCGCCCTGCTCTCCGCTCACCCCGTCCATGCCGGGGAGGCGGGAGTGTCGCCGGACCAGCGTCCACCGGCCGCAGCGGGGCAATGCTGGTCGCCGCAGTCTCTCGCCGGCCGTCCAGCGGAGAAGGCCATCGTCAAGGGCACGCGCGCCGCGATGGTCGCTCCGCCGGATCAGGACCTGATCACCTATGTCCCTGCCGCGCGCGGCGCCATCCGTCGCGTCGACCTGCCGCCGGGCATCAAGCGGGTCGCGCTCACCTTCGACTTGTGCGAGCAGCCTTACGAGGTGGCGGGCTACGACGCGGCGATCGTCAACCTGCTGCGCCAGCAGAACGTCAAGGCGACGTTCTTCAGCGGCGGCAAATGGCTGCTGACCCACGCCGAGCACGCACAGCAGCTCATCGCCGATCCCCTGTTCGAGGTGGGAAACCACGCCTGGGAGCATCGCAACCTGCGGCTGCTGATCGGCCGGCGCCAGAGCGACGAGATCGGCTGGGCGCAGGCGGCCTACGAGAAGACGGTCGCCGAGCTGGCCTCGCGCCGCTGCCTCGGCCGCGACGGCAACCTCGTTGTGCGGACCCGCGCCAACGCCCGCATGTCGCTGTTCCGTTTTCCCTATGGCGCCTGCAACGCCGAGGCGCTGGAGGCCGTGTCGAGCCTTGGGCTGCTGCCGATCCAGTGGGATGTCTCTTCGGGCGATCCGACCGTCGGTCTCAGCGCCGCGACCATGGCGTCCGAGGTGATCCGCCGTGTGCGGTCCGGCTCGATCGTGCTGTTCCACGGCAATGGCCGCGGCTGGAATACCGCCGCCGCCCTCGCCATCATCGTGCCGGCGCTGCGCGCCAGGGGCTATGAGTTTGCGACCGTCACCGAGCTGCTGACGACCAAGGGCGCGACATGGCGCACCGAGCCGATCTGCTACGACGCCAAGCCCGGCGACACCGACCGCCACGACGCCCTGGCGCGACGGCTTTCGGTCGCCTACGACAGGTTCACCGCAAAGATGACGGGCCAGCCGACACCGCAGCCGCCGAACGCTTCACCCGCAGGGCCGCCGGCCGGATCGCCAGCCAAGCCGCAGGGTCCGGCGCGACGGGGCGCTGTCGATGGGTTGCAGCGCTGATGCCGGCGGCTGGCATCGGCCCGCTGCGACCGGGCTGCGGTCCGCGCAAGGAAAACGACGGGAGCGTGACGTGGAAGACCTGAAGGCCGCGTCCGTCGTTCAGCGGGTGGGAGCAGACCTCGCGTCGAATCTCGCTGCGCCGCTGGCCCCGGGGCTTTATCTCGTCGCGACGCCGATCGGGAATCTCGGGGACATGACACTCAGGGCGCTCGCCGTGCTGGCCCGCGCCGATCTCGTCTGCTGCGAGGATACCCGCCACAGTGGCATCCTTCTGCAGCATTTCGCGATCCCCACGCCGACGCGGCCCTATCACGAGCACAATGCCGCCGCCGAGCGTCCGCGCATTCTCGCCGAGCTGGCGAAGGGACGCCGTATCGCCCTCATCTCGGACGCCGGCACGCCGCTCGTGTCCGACCCCGGCTTCAAGCTGGTGCGCGAAGCGGCCGCCGCCGGTCACCCGGTCGTCGCGCTGCCCGGCCCCTCTTCGATCCTCGCCGCCCTCGTCCCGTCGGGCTTGCCGACCGACGCCTTTTTCTTCGCCGGATTTCTCCCTCCCAAGTCCGCCGCACGACGCGCACGAGTATCAGAGCTTGCCGCGGTGCCGGGCAGCCTCGTGCTCTTCGAAGCGCCGCAGCGCGTGGCCGAGACCCTGGCCGATCTCGCGGGCCTGCTCGGCAGCCGCGCCGCTGCCGTGGCGAGGGAGCTGACCAAGCTGCACGAGGAGATCGCACGGGGTCCGCTCGACGATCTCGCCGTGGCATTCGCGGCGCGCGAGCTGCGCGGCGAAGTGGTCATCGTCGTCGGCCCGGCGCTCGCCGTCGAGGTCACCGACGAGCGTATCCGCGAGCACCTCGATGCCGCGCTCCAGATTGCCAGCCTGCGCGATGCGGCCAAGGCCGTGGCGGACGCCCTCGGCGTGCCGAAGGCCCGCGTCTACGACCTCGGCTTGAAGCTCAAGCGTGAGAGCGGGACATGAGCGGACGCGGACCCCGACGCATGGCAACGCGCACCGGGGACAGCGGACGCCGCCGCGCGCGTGAGCGACAGGGCCAATGGTCGGAACGGCTGGCAGCGGCCGTGCTGATGGCCAAGGGCTATCGCATCCTGGCACGCCGCTGGTCCTGCCCGCTGGGTGAGATCGATCTCGTTGCCGCACGCGGCCGGCGGCTGGCGTTCGTCGAGGTCAAACAGCGGGCCAGCCGCGAGATGGCCGAGGCGTCCATCACGCCGATGCAGAGTCGCCGCGTGCGCGACGCCGCCGACCTCTGGCTGGCGCGAAACGCTCGCTACCACGATCACGACATGCATTTCGACGCCGTGTTCGTGCTGCCGTGGACGTGGCCGCTGCATGTGCCCGACGGCCTCTGACGTCCCCAGCCCGATCGCTTTATGAACTGCACTCACACCGCTGGATGCCTCCCATGCACGATCTCGAAAAGATCCCCAACGCCATCGCCGGCCGCAAGGTCGCGTCTTTGTCCGCGCGGTCGTCTCCCGTGTTCAATCCGGCGACCGGCGAGCCGTCCGCCCTGCTGCCGCTCTCGACCGGGGACGAGGTGGACGCCGCCGTCGCCGCAGCAAAGACGGCGGCGGCAACCTGGGGGACGACGCCGCCGACCCGGCGCGTCAAGCCGATGTTCAAGTTCAAGGAGCTGCTCGAAAAGCACGCGAACGACATCGCGCGGGCCATTTCAAGGGAACATGGCAAGACGCACGCGGACGCGCTCGGCGAGCTTTCGCGCGGTATCGACGTGGTCGATTTCGCCTGCGGAATCCCGCAGCTCTTGAAGGGCGAGTACTCGCGCAACGTCGGCCCCGACATCGACTCGTGGTCCGATCGCCAGCCGCTCGGTGTTGCCGCCGGCATCACGCCGTTCAACTTCCCGGCCATGGTGCCGATGTGGATGTTCCCCGTCGCCGTCGCCTGCGGCAACGCCTTCATCCTGAAACCGTCGGAGCGCGACCCCTCGGCGCCGATGCTGATCTGGGAGCTGTTCCAGGAGGCGGGCTTTCCCGACGGTGTGCTCAACATCGTGCACGGCGACAAGCAGGCGGTGGACGCCATTCTCGACCATCCGGGCATCGCGGCGGTGAGCTTCGTCGGCTCGACGCCGATCGCCGAGTACGTCTACCGGCGGGGTGGCGCGGCCGGAAAGCGCGTGCAGGCGCTGGGCGGCGCCAAGAACCACATGATCGTCATGCCCGACGCCGACATGGATCAGGCGGTCGACGCGCTGATGGGGGCCGGCTACGGCTCGGCGGGCGAACGCTGCATGGCGATCTCGGTCGCCGTTCCGGTCGGCGAGCGAACGGCCGACCGGCTGATCGAGGCGCTCGCCCCGAAGGTGCGCGCCTTGAAGGTCGGCCCGGCGAGCGACACCGAGACCGAGATGGGTCCGGTGGTGACGGCGGAGGCAAAGCGGCGCATCACCGGCTTGATCGATCGAGGCGTCGCGGAAGGCGCCAAGCTCGTGGTCGACGGCCGCGGACTGACGCTGCAGGGTTACGAGAACGGCTACTTTCTCGGCGGCTCGCTGTTCGACCGCGTGACGCGGGACATGGCCATCTACCGCGAGGAGATTTTCGGACCCGTGCTCTCGGTCGTGCGCTCGGAGAGCTTCGAGGACGCGGCCCATCTCATCAACGCGCACGAGTACGGCAACGGCACCGCCATCTTCACCCGCGACGGCGACGCCGCCCGCGCCTTTGCCGACCGTATCGAGGTCGGCATGGTCGGCATCAACGTGCCGATCCCCGTGCCGGTCGCTTATCACTCCTTCGGCGGCTGGAAGCGCTCGCTGTTCGGCGATCACGCCATCTACGGCCCCGAAGGCTTGCGCTTCTACACCCGGCTGAAAACCGTCACCGCCCGCTGGCCCACGGGCATCCGCGGCGGCGCCGAGTTCAACTTCCCGAGTTTGAAGTGACGGGGGCGCGCGCTACGTATGGCGGCTGGGGGGCAGAAGGACATGCCCTCCGCAATCGATCAATTCGGAAGCTGGCAGTCCTTACCCAATCATCGGCGCTGCTCGCGATTGCTGGAAGTGAAGTCTTATGAGAAGCTCGGAGACGCTATCTGAAATATTTAGACTCTCGTTTTGCGCGGGGGACGGCCATGCCAATGTGGGATGCACGCAGAGTCGAGCGGTGGCGCGGAAGTATTGATGCTCGGGTGCTGGCGGCTCGGAGCCTAGCTCTATCTTTCGGGACCTTAGTGACGGTCTTCGGCCACACGCCTGCGGCGCTGCCGAAACCTCGTGCTCCTGCAGTGGTGATGCCGCAATTTCAGGGCGGTGTATACGTGTGGGCTGCCGATTTGTCTGGAGACGGTAAATTGCTCGTCACGGGCGACAATTCGTCGGCTCACCTGTGGGATATTGATAGAAAGGCACTGCTTCGTATCGAGTTCCTTCAAGCCGTCGCCATTGTTGTCGACGAGCCCGCTCATATTGTCGAAACGGGCCAGCTCCTGGCGGCCGCCGCTTTGATTTCCGTTGGAATCGAACCACAGGACGCCCGTATCCTGCTCGAAGATGAACTGGGCGTGTGTGCCACTGGCGTGGCCTGTCACATTGTTCCTGAGCTCCCAGGAGTCGAGGCGCTCGCCGATGCCGAACCGCCATTTTTCAATCAGGAAGTTGTCCTTGTTCTCGCGGAAGCCGTAGAGAACGTCGGCTCCCATGCCGGGCTCGAGCCAGGCCAGAGTTCCGGCGTCCGCGCTGCTCGTTGCCATGTGCAGATGGTCTCTGTCCGCTCCGCCCACGAGGACGTCGAACGCACCGTTCGCATTGCCATAGAGGTGGTCAACGCCGAATCCGCCCAACGCCCAAGCGTTCGTTCCGGCCGTCAGTCAGTCCCCGTAGCGGCTCCCCATCACACTTTCGATGCCGACGAAAACGTCGCCGACCGCAGCGCCGGCACCGAACGATTGGCCGAGGTTGTCCAATCTGGCGAGGTTCACGTCGACCCCGGCCGTTGCGCTGGCATATTGCACCGTATCCGAGCCGTCCTCGCCGATGAAGTAGTCGGCGACACGGTCGTCGGCGACAACCATCATATCGTCTCCCGTGCCCCCCACGAGGTAGTCATTGTGAGCGCCGGAGTACATCGTGTCGTGGCCTTCGCGGCCGTACATGTAATTCCAGTCGTTCGTCGAGTAGCCCATGTCGAAGCGCAGGTTCCAGTCGTTTCCGCTCGTGCCATATTTGAAGGTGGGCATTGGAATTCTCCTTTGGGCTGGGTGCTGCCGATGCCCGTCAGTCGCCGCGGCGCGGCGGAAGGTTCAAAAGGCGGGCGGACGCCTTGGGATGGGCTCAAACGAACTTGGGCAATCGTGCCGGGCGCCTCGTCAGCGGCACCGCACGAGCTTCAGCCTGTGGCCGTCGGGGCCAGTGCCGGTCAGCTTTTCGCCGTCGACGACGAGCTTCATCTCTCCGTCCTGGTCGGTGATGCCTTTGCGGCGGTCGAGCGATTCGCCGCCCTGGCAGGCGGAGGAGAAGCCAAGCCGGCCGCCGGTCGCTCCGATTTTCGCGTTCAGGCAGGTGTGGCCGAGACTGAAGCCGCGGATGTACTGGGCGGTGCCGGCGCCGAAGACGACGAGCCTGTCGCTTTTCCGGAAGAAGTACGCGCTCGCGTCGCAAGCGTGCTTGCCCGTGCCCCACTTGCCGACAAACGGAGGCTGCTCAGCGTTCAATGGCTCGCGAATGGCCTGCGCCGATCCTTGCTCGGCCGCGGCGACAGGATTTGCAATGGTGACAAGAACGAGAAATCCCAGAGACTTGATCATAGTTCACCTTCAAGGCGTGAAAGCTTCGACGAGCCTTGGTCGCGGAGCGGTGCTCAAAGGTTCAATTTGAGAGTGCCAAAGTCGATGGTCGCGGAATTCCTTTCTGGCGGTCGAGGTTTCTGTGGCTGAATGGCGACTGAGGACTAAGAAGTTAGGCCAAGGCAATTGATTGCCAGCACGTGCGAGTGTTAATCATCAGTCCAATTTTTCAGGAGTTAATGGCATGTCTGTCTCCTCGCATATCGAGACAGTGCCTGACGGTCGGCATCGCTTGAGACGGCATCGACTGGCAAGACTGATCATGGGCCTGATCATGGGTCTGAGCGCCGCATTCGTAGCGGTGCCGGCGGGCGCACAGGTGTGCACTTCGGCGTGTCCAAGACTGCCACCTCCGCCCCCGCTTCCCTTGCCGTCGTACTTGCCACAGATCATTCCTCAACAAGGCAAGGCACAGGACACGCCCAAACAGGTTTCCGACTGGGTTGCTCGCTGCAAGAAGCTGCGTGAAAGCAATCCCGACGCCGATCTCTCGAACTGTCCGCCTAACTAGAATGCTGAGCGACTCCGTGATTCAGAGGTCTTCGAGGCTAGGTGTCGGATGGGCGGGCGGGGCGGCCTTGCTCTTGGCTGTGACGCACGGCTCCGCTGCCGCTCAAGACCAACCGGCACAGGCGGGCATCAAGATCACGCCTTACGTCGACGGCGGGTACACGCGCGTCCAGGACAAGCGAACGGAAAGCCCGTCGCTGTCCGACAATTGGCAACTCACCGCGGGGCTCGATCTCGCGGTGACGACCTGGCTGGAGATCGGCGGCGGCGTCACGATTGGAGACGGTGATACGGATTTCGGGCGCGGACCCGTCACCATCGTTACCAACGGAGCTGATTTCTTCACGTCTCAGGTGGTTGGCGGCGAGGCAAAGACCCAGAGTTGGACGGTCTTTGGTCGCGCCACGGTGACTTTGCCCGGAAATTTCGGATTGGGAGCAATCGGCGGCTACTCCGAGACAGAAGCGGACGAGGTCCGAGACCTGGAGCTGACCGGCATCAGCACGGCCCGCCAATCGTGGTCGAGGGACAGCGAGAACTGGTTCATCGGCGGCAACATTTCCTACACCCAGCGTTGGGATCGCTGGTTCGCCGTGCCCGGCGCTCGTGTGCTCTACACCGATACCCACAACGCTCCCTATCGGGTGGTCTCCCGGATTGACGATCCCCTCAACGGCACATTCTTCCAGACCGCTGATGTGGTTGCCACCGACGACGATCTGCTTCGTGGCCAGTTCGGCACCGACATCGGCTATTTCTTCCAGTGTGGCAGCGCCTATCTCGTGCCCATCCTCCGCGCTTATTGGGTCCACGACTTCAATCTTTCGGACGGCTTTCGCGATCGCGATGCGGCAGACCTCTCCGCGTCGCTCAATTACATCGACGGGGCGCTCACCCTCGGCGGCGAGTTCCAGACCACCGTCGGCCGCGACGAGACCGAGACCTACGGCGGGCGTGGATACCTGCTCTACAAATTCTGAACCCTATCCGGCCACCGTGCCCGGCTCTGTGAACCTTTGCCGAGCCTGCGACGACTGACTTCGGGCGGTTCGCGAGTTCAACCGGTTTCGCGTGCCCGACAGCCTGCTGCGCTTCGGCTCGTTCAACTCCCGCAGGGGAGAGGCTGATGACGGCGCATGCGAGTTGATCTAGACTAATCAGCAAGGTCGCCCGCAACTGCCGTCATTTCAGAAAGTTGCGATCATGATGCCCGGCCGGTTTTCGACGCGCATAATCCTGGCTATGGCTGGAGCGCTCCTGCTCCTGAAGCCGGTAACTCATGCCTTCGCTCAAAAAGTTCCGGTAGGCCCTCCGATCAAGGTCTTTGTCGCTCCTCCACCGCCGCCGCGCGTGGCGCCGCCGTCGACGTCGTCCGTTCCGCGCGCCGCGCCGCCTTCACGGATCAACATTCCACGCGAGTCGATCAAAAGGCCGCGCGACAGGGGGGACGAGACCAAGGTCGCCAAGCCGAAGAAGCCGTCCAAGCCAAAGGTCGAGTCCGCCAAGACGGAGCCGCCGCCGGAGCCGAAGAAGAAGGTCGTCACCAAGCCGGACGACGACGATTCGACAAAGACGAAGAAAGCGCGCCGGGCGACGAGGGACCAGGACAAGAAGGACAGTGCCGAGCCTGCGGGCGGCGAAACATCCACGCAGGCCGTCCGCCGCGCGCCGCGGTCGCGCGACCGCGAGCCGAGCCGCGGCGAGAGCAAAGGCCCGCCGCCAGGCGAGTACACCACCGCGCCTTCAGCTCCCTACGACGAATTCGACGACGGCTCGGACGACGCCATCGCCGCCATTTCGGTCGTCGTCTTCACGGACGCGGTCGCCGAAGCACAGGCCCCGGGCGAACCGGTCAACGAGTTCCCGCCTCTGAGCGAGATCAACGGCAGTGGCAGCCCGCCCCCCGGCGATCCCGGCTGCGGCGATCTCGGCTGCCCGAGCGCCGCCATCTCCTATGCCGACATCGGGTTCTTCCTGCCGCAGGCCGCGGCACAGCCCGGCTGCCCGGATCTCGGCTGCGGGGTCAGCGCCGTCTCCTTCCCCGATAGCGGCATGTTCGTCCTGCAGCCGGCACCCCAGCAGATCTTGGTCCTGACCACGAACGATGGGGACAGCCCCTGGCTGCCGATGGTCTTTCACTTCGACGGGGGAGGGGGCGTGGGCGGTGCTGGCGGCGGCGGCGATGTCGGCGACGGCATCGGTGGTGGCGGCGCCGGTGGAGGTGCCGGCGGCGGTGCCCTCGGCGGGGGTGCCCTCGGCGGGGGTGCCGCGGCGAGCCGAGACGGTTCAACTCTGTGCGCCACCATGCAGGCGACGAGCGATGACGATCAGAACGGGAAGGGCTCGAAGTTCCGCCGCGCCAAGTCGGGTGCGCTCGACCGCGACTCGGCCAAGACGCTCTGCGGGCTGGTGCAGCTCCCCGACGAGCCGCATTGGACCAGGGTGCGGCGCGGCGCGGTCCAGGTCGCGGTCGCGACGATCGAGGCCGGCGGTACAGCCTCGGATGCGGCACCGCTTCAGGCTGTAACTGGAGGCTTCCCCTACCTGCTCGGCGCGGTTGCCGGCATCGCCAGCATGCAGCCGTCGTCGATCCGCACGGCCGCGCTGCCGGCGCCGCTCGCCGTCGATGCCGGCGGTTCCGGAAGCGCCGCGCTCGCCGCCGACGAGGTACGCGAGGGCGAGGTCGTCGTCATCACCCGGCCCGATGCTACGCCGGCCGATGACGCGGCCTTGGGGCGCGACTTCGACCTCGAGCCCATCGAGGTGCATACCTCGCCCCTCGCCGGCCAGCGCGTCGTGCTCTACCGCATCCGCGGCGCGCGACCTCTGGATCAGGTGATCGCCGCGCTTGCCAGCGATGCGCGCGTCGTCGCCGTGCAGCCGAGCTACGTTTTCCGAGTGATCGGAGCGGCCGTGGCCAAGCTCGCCGTTCCCCAGTACGCACCCGACAAGATCCGGCTCGCCGAGGCGCATGCGCTGGCACGAGGACGAAAAGTGTCGGTGGCTATCATCGACACGGCCATCGACAGCTCGCATCCCGAGCTCGCCGGAGCGGTGGCCGCCACGTTCGACGCCATCGGCGACGGCGTGGTGAAGCCGGAGGCCCACGGTACAGCCATCGCCGGCGTGCTCGCCGCGCGGGACAGCATGACCGGCGTCGCTCCGGAGGCGCGCGTGCTTTCGGTCCGAGCCTTTCGCACCGGTGGCCGGGGTCCCGCCTCCTCGACGAGCTTCGCGCTCGTCAAGGGACTGGACTGGGCCTACGCCAACGGCGCGCGGCTCTTCAACATGAGCTTCGCGGGCCCACGCGATCCGCTGCTCGGCCGGGTCATCAGTGGCGCGGCGGCTCAGGGTGCCATCGTGCTCGCTGCCGCCGGCAACGGCGGGCCCGACGCCCGCCCGGCCTATCCGGCGGCGTTCCCCGAGGTGATTGCCGTCAGTGCCACCGACAGCGAGGACCGCCTCTACGCCGCTGCCAATCGCGGCGCCTACATCTCGATAGCCGCGCCCGGCGTCGACATCCTGGTGCCGTCGCTCTCCCGCACGTACGAGCTGCAGTCGGGGACGTCGCTCGCGGCGGCGCACGTCTGTGGGGTCGCGGCGCTGATCATGGAGCGCCGACCCGGCGTCACCAGCGCGGATATGAGGGCGATCCTGACCGGCTCGGCCCGCAGCCCAGCCTCCGGCCGCGATCCAGCCGAGATCGGCGCCGGCATCCTCGACGCCGCCAAGGCCGTGAGCGGCGCGCGTTGAGTTGAAGCCGGCCGGCGACCAGACCGTGATCCGAACCTCATTTGGGTCCACCAGAAACGGAAACGGGAGCCACCTTGTTGGGGGACTCCCGTTCTCCGTTGATCGAGGTGTCGGGTCAGCAGACGCTGCGGGTTTCGCACCAGCCGTCGGGCGAGCAGATCTGGCGGGTGAAGCAGCGCGGTCCGCCGAAACCGCCGCCGCCGAAGCGGGCCCGTTCGAAGCGACGTCCGCCGCCGCCCCAGCCGCGGTTACGGCGCGCGCCCTCGGCGACGGCCATGCCGACGACGAGGCCCACCGCCAGGGCGGCGGCGGCGCTCTTGCGGCCGGCCTCGGCCTTGGGAGCTGCGGCGGTGAGCGAGCCGGCCATCACGGCGAGGCCCATCAGGGGAACCGCGAAAAAGCGGGTGGCGCGGGAGCAGGGCTTGATGTGAGCGGTCATGGGTGCCTCCAGTAGGGTGATCAGGTTTCGCTGACGTCTGGTTCAGCCCGATCTCGATCGGCTGTACCCGTCTGTCGCTCGGGCATCGGAAAGGGTTCGAGCCGCGGTTTGAAAAAACTCACGTCGGCCGATCCTGCGAGCCGCCGCTGGCTCGGCGGCGGATGGTCTGGCAGAATAATCGGATTGCGATCGAACCTTTCCGGCACTTCCGGCGACCAAGGTGTTGCAGGCGGCTCGAGGCCCCGGATGTCTCATGGAACAGAAAGCCCAGGACCGGATCCTTCTCGAAGCCGTCGGCAAGGGTGACGCGCGCGCCTTCGAGCGGCTCTTCACCCTTCATTCGCCCCGCGTCTTCCGTTTCCTGACGCGGAAAGTCGCCAACACGGCCACGGCCGAGGAGCTACTGAACGAGGTGTTTCTGGCAGCATGGCAGAGTGCCAGCCGTTTCGAGGGCCGGAGCGAACCGCTGACATGGCTGCTCTCCATCGCCCACAACAAGGCGGTGAGCACGCTGCGCAAGCGAAGAGAGGTTCTGGGTCTCGTCGACGAGGCGGCAGCCGAGATCGCCGACGAGGACGATACGCCCGAGGTGGTGACGCAGAAGCTGGACAAAGGCCAGATCATGCGCGCCTGCATCGACAGGCTGTCTGAGGAGCATCGGACGATCCTGGATCTCGTCTATTACCAGGAACGCTCGATCTCGGAGATCGCCGAGATCCTCTGCATCCCGGAGAACACCGTCAAGACGCGCATGTTCTATGCGCGCAAGAAGCTGTCAGAGCACCTCAAGGCCCGCGGCATCGACAGAGGATGGCCATGATGAGCGGCCAGGACAACGAAATGAGAGACACCGATCGCGAGGAGATCGAGCTGCTGCTGCCCTGGTACGCCACCGGCAAGCTCGACGCGAAGGACAAAGCCGCGGTCGAGAGCTATCTCGCCGCCCATCCCGACATGCGGCGTGTCGTCGATCTCGCCGGCGAGGAGGCGGACGCGACCTTCGCCGCAAACGAGGCCATCGCGCCTCCGGGCCGCGCCGCCCTCGAGCATCTGATGGCCACCATCGAGGCCGAGCCGCGGCAGATCGCTAAGCGCGCCGCGAGCGGGCTCTGGGAGCGATGCGTCGAATGGGTCGACGGATTCACGCCGCGCACGCGGGCGCTCGCCGGCATAGCAGCGGCGCTGGTGGTGACGGTGCAGGCCGCCACGCTCGGATCCCTGCTCGTGGAACGCAGCGGCGACGGGTTCCAAACCGCGTCCGGTCCCGTCGAAGCGATCACCAAGGGCACGTTCGCGCTCGTTGCCTTCCAGCCGGGCGCGAGCGTCGAGGCCGTGACCGCACACCTCACCGAGGCAGGCGCGGTGATCGTCGAGGGACCGAAGGCGGGCGGCATCTATCGCGTGCGAGTCTCGGCCGAAGTGCTCGACCAGGCCGCTGCCGCTGCCCGTGTCGAAAAGCTCAAGTCCGACGGCCGGATCATCGCCTTCGCCGCCCCGACACCGTGAGGGGTTCGTCCGGGGACACTACGGGGCGCGCTCGATCAGGTCCGAGGCGAAGACAAGCCACGGTGGCATAGGCGCAGTCGAGATTGGATGGCCGATCCGTAAAGGGGTGACAACCGGCACCACAGGCTATATTCAGCTCTGCGAATTCAATTGAATTTGTGGGCGAAGGGGTGTCGTGGTTGGTCGAGAGAGTGCATAAATAGCCATTGTAAAACAATTGGCTGGTCCGGTATCTCTCTCCGCCACAGGCCACCTGATGTTTCGAACAGCCGCGCCTATCCTTCGCGCGGCCAACTCAATCGAGGACTTGAACATGTCGACCATGTCGGACAATCGGCGCAAGCGGATCGTAGCGCGCCAGCGCAAGCTGCGGAACGCCACGCTCCGGGCAGCCAAGGTTGCCAAGAAGAAGCGCAACAGCTCGACGGGCTGAGCCGCGGGCTGACCATTCGGCGACTGTGCTTACTTCTTCCGGAACTGATCGAGGCTGACGATCTGGGCGCCGCTGGCGGGCTTTTCCGCCGGGTCGGCGTTGGTCGGCCCGGACGGCGCCTCGCTCGCCGTCTGCGAGGGGGCCGCGGCGACCGGCGCCAGCGGAGCGGCCCTCGACGGAAGCTGAACCGGATGTGAGCTGATCGGCGTCGGTGCGACGGAGACGATGCCGTCCGTTCCGTTGCGCGGCTTTTTCGCCGGGCGCGGCTTTTTCGGCTGCGCGCGCGAACCGACGGCGCGCGGGCCGGACAGTGTGCCGGCAGCCGGCGGCGCGGTCGTCTCGCCGATGTCGCCGGCGGCGTCGCCGTCCTCGAACTTGAGGCCGTACTGCACGGACGGGTCGAAGAACACCTTGATGGCCGCGAACGGCACCACGAGGCGTTCCGGGATGCTGTCGAAGGTCAGCTTCACCTCGAAGCGCTCATCTGTGACGACCAGATCCCAGAAGCGGTGCTGCAGCACGATCGTCATGTCCCGCGGGTAGCGCTCCTTCAAGCGCTTCGACATGATGACGCCGGGCGCCTCGGTGTCGAACGACACATAGAAATGATGATCGCCGGGGAGGCCGGATTTGGCGGCCCGCGTCAACACCGTGCGCACCACGCCGCGCATCGCCTCGAGGGCCAGAGCGTCGTAGTCGATGTGCGGCTCTCCCGTCATTCCTTCGTCGCTGTGTCCCCTGTCCACGGATCGAACTCCGTGCGGATGAAAATCAGTGGAGGGCTTCTGTTGCCCGGTGCCCTCCGAACCGCGCCTTACCCGGCTAGGGGCAAGGACTTCAAGTTCAGGCTTTTGGCACTGCGTTACGCAGCGACAGCAGCCTCAGCATAGTTGTCATTGGCAACTATTCTGAATGACCCGATGACGGCGGTATCATGCCGGGCAAAAGCTAAGTCCTTTACACCCTCGTCGATCCTGGTTCGCCCCCTTAAGTGAGGGACTGGGGACTAGGGATTGGGGACTAGGTTCTGTCTGGCGCATGTCACCGCGCTTTCACCTAATCCCCAGTCCCTAGTCCCTAGTCCCTAAAATTGGTGGAGGCGCCGGGTACTGCCCCCGGGTCCGAACGGCTTATTACGACCGCGTTTATCGCCATAGCCGGACGAATCCGGCCCGTCAGATATAGGCTGCGCCGGGCCGTTTGCAAAGTGTTCGGGGGGAGCGGCCGATTGGAGCACAGCCTGGGGTTGCCGAACGGCGCGCCGACCCCGCCGAGAGACCGCTTGTGCCGTTGGCCGATCCGGACCACAAACCCCGGCCAGCAAACGGTTGGCGCACATGCAGGACGAAGTTCAGCCATGACCACGACCCAGGACCGCGATGCCGCCGGCAGCCTGTTCTCCGGGCCGGACCGCTACGAGCCCATAACACCCTGGTCGCCGCTCGCCGCGCTGCTGGTCACGCTAGCGGCTTGCGTGGCGGCTCTCATCGTCGGGATGGTGGCCATGGTGATCGCCAACCTCGTGACGGGCGTCGCACTGGAGCCGGACAGTCCCGAGCTGGAGCAGGTGTTCTCCCTCGCGTCGCCGTCGGGTATCGCCATCGCGGCCGGAACGCAGATCGTGTCGCTGGCGATCATCTGGCTGGCTGCTGGCCGCAAGGGCATGCGCAAGCTGGTCCTGCAACTCGCGCGTCCGATGCCCGGATGGTCGACGCTGCTGACGGCGGCCCTCGTCGTCGTCGCCGCGACGACGACGCTGGAGCTGGCCCTCTATTTCCTCACCCGCTTCGACATCTTCGCCGACAGCGTCTGGCTCAAGCAGGGCCTGTCCAGCCCCTGGTGGCCCGGCACGCTGATCGTCGCGGTCGTGCTGGCGCCGTTGTGGGAAGAGCTGGCCTTCCGCGGCTTCCTTCTCTCGTCCCTGGCGCAGACCCGCATCGGTTTCTGGGGCGCCGGCGTGGTCACGACTGCGCTGTGGACGCTCCTCCACCTCGGCTACTCCTGGCAGGGTCTGACCAGCGTCTTTCTCGCCGGGCTGGTGCTCACGTGGCTGCTGCAACGCACCGGCTCGATCTGGGTGCCGATCTTCGCCCATGCGTTCGCCAACGCCTGCGCGCTGGCCTTCGCGCACTTTGCTGCTCCTGTGGCATAGACCGGGCGGGGAATCGCGCTAGCATTTAGCCATGCAGCAATACCTCGACCTGCTGAGGCGGATCCGCGACACGGGCGTGCGCAAGACCGACCGCACGGGGACCGGCACGCTCAGCATTTTCGGCCATCAGATGCGCTTCGACCTGGCTGACGGCTTTCCCCTGGTCACGACCAAGAAGCTGCACGTCAAATCGATCGTTCACGAGCTGATCTGGTTCCTCGCCGGCGATACCAACGTCGCGTACCTGAAGCAGAACGGCGTGCGCATCTGGGACGAGTGGGCCGACAGGGACGGAAATCTCGGTCCGGTCTATGGCAAACAGTGGCGGAGCTGGGCGGCCCCCGATCTCGATGGCCCGTCCTCGACGGGACAAGGGCGCACCATCGACCAGATCAGCGAGGCCGTCGCGACGCTTAAATCGAACCCCGACAGCCGCCGCATCATCGTCTCGGCGTGGAACCCGGCCGACATTCCGAGCATGGCCCTGGCACCCTGCCACTGCCTGTTCCAGTTCTATGTCGCCGACGGCCGCCTCTCCTGCCAGCTCTACCAGCGCTCGGCCGACGTGTTCCTCGGCGTGCCGTTCAACATCGCCAGCTATGCGCTGCTGACGCTAATGATGGCGCAGGTGACGGGCCTGAAGCCGGGGGACTTCGTGCACACCTTCGGCGATGCGCACCTCTACCTCAATCACCTGGAGCAGGCGGACCTGCAGTTGTCGCGATCACCACGGCCGTTGCCGCAGATGGAGATCGAAGCGTCCGTGACCTCGATCTTCGATTTCCGCTTCGAGCACTTCACGCTCACCGGCTACGACCCGCATCCCCACATCTCAGCGCCGGTGGCGGTGTGAGAGGGGACGACGGCATTTGTGCTGAAATCGTATTCACCTGACAGTTGAGGTCACAGTCCTCAGTCCGCGCCTCGCTCCGCCTCCGCGATCAGCTTGGCCGTCGCGCCCTCGATCTGCCGCTCTACGGTCTCGCGGAAGTCCTTGCGCGGCAACCCTGGAGGCAGCGGGTTCAGAAACTCGACGACGATGGTGCCGGGGTGGCGCAACAGGCTGCGGCGCGGCCAGTAGAGGCCGGAGTTGAGCGCCAGCGGCACGCAGGGCAGCCCAAGGCCCTCGTAGAGCGCGACGTAGCCCGGCTTGTAGTCGGGCGGCGCGCCCGGCGCCTGCCGCGTTCCTTCGGGAAAGATCACGATCTGGCGGCCTTGCGCCGCGCGTGCGCGGGCGTCACGGATCATCGCCTTCAGCGCACCCGCACCCTTGTCGCGCCTGACCAGAATGTGCTCGAACTTGACGCAGAACCAGCCGTAGAGCGGAATCCATTTCAGCTCGTCCTTCAGCACGATGGCCGGGTCGGCGAACAGCGGGATCAGCGCGAAGGTGTCCCAGGCTGACTGGTGCTTGGCGACGACGAGGCAGGCGCCCGCGGGGAGCTTTTCGCGGCCGCGCACCTCGAGCCGGGTGCCGCAGATCGTCTCCAGCAGCCACAGGCTGGTCCGCCCGTGCGCCCTGAGGCCGGCCATGGCCCAGCTTCGTGGTGCGAGCAGCAGCCAGGAGCCGAGCAGCAGGAACAGCGCCGTCGTCAGGTAGAAGGCGGCGGCAAATACGAGAGACCGGAGCATGGCGTGCGAGGGGTCCGTCAGAGCCCGGCCTGATGGCGGGCCGGCGTCCCGGCCACCGATTGCCGATTGAAGGGCGCCAGCGCCCGCGCGACGCCGAAGCGGGCCGCCGAGGGCAGGAATTTCAGATACTCGGAGACCAGCGTCCGCGTGGTCCCGAAATGCAGCCACCACGCATTCTGGCGAAACGACTTCGGCACGACGGGATGCGGGATCAGCCGCGCGCCGGGCAGAACCCGGCGCAGCTCCGCCATGCTGCGCGGCATGTGATAGCTGGCAGTCACCACGATCAGGCTGTCGAAGCCGTTGGCGGCAGCCCAGTCGCGCGTCTCCTCCGCATTGCCGACCGTGTCGAGCGCCGCATAGCCGAGGTCGACGCAGCAATCGAACTGCTGCTCGCCGAGCCCGGAGATTTTCAGGAGCTCGTCGCGCCCGGCTCGGCGGTTGACGCCCGAAATGAGCATCCGGCCGCCGCGGCGCTCGCCGAGCAGGCGCGCGCCTTCCGCGATCCGTGTTTCGCCGCCGGTGAGAACGACGATCCCGTCGGCGACCGAGCTGGTGCCTTCGGGGGCCCGCATGACGACGGCGCCGAACATGACGAACCCGAACGCGAGCAGCCAAACCGCGGCACCGCCCAGTCCGATGATTGTCCTTCTGGCTCTGCTCATCACCCAAGCGCCCGACTTACAGGCCTGCCTTCCGCGCTCGATTTCCGCGTCCACGTGCGGTCGCCAAGTCCGCCGTCAGCTTCCGCGGCGAACCTGAACAAGACACTAGCCGATTTTGTCCCAGGTGTGACAGGTCTTTGAACGATGTTGCGCGAAATAGCTGTTGAGCCTTGCTTTTCCGGCATCGGCCAGTGCTGCGCCGTGTCCTGGGACAGTGCTCCCGAGCGACCGTTCGCTAGTTCTTTGATGAGACCGACGATTCACGCTTCGGACAGATAGGGTCCGAAGCGATCGTGGTCTAATGGCGGGCGTTAAGGATGCGGAACACGCCGAAGCGCGAGGTCAGCATGCAAAGCGCGGCGATCACCACCACGATCAGGCCGAGCAGGGTGTAGCCAGTGAGGTCGAGCGCCCCGGTGCCGATCAGCCGCTGCATCTCGGTGACTGTGACGCCGCCGCCGAGCAGCTGCATGACGCTCGGCATCAGCAGGAACACCAGCATGGCCGAACCGGCTCCGACGAGGCCGGCGCGGATGCCGAGCCGCAGGAAGTGCTTCTCGAATTCGCGGGCGATGAACCGGTCGGTGGCGCCGACGAAGTGCAACACCTCGACGATCTCGCGGTTGGAGGCCATCGAGCTCTTGGTCGCCGAGACGATGATCGCCGTGGTGGCCGCGGCCACCAGCAGCAGAATGGCCAGCCCGCCGAGGGCGAAGCTGCGCGTCACAGTGCGGATCTGCTGCTGCCAGCGGCGATGGTCGTCGAGAGCCGCGGCGGGGAACTGCTTGGTCAGCTCCGCCCGCACGACTTCGAGGTCGGGCGGAGAGTCGCGGTCCAGCTCGATGGCGATCAGCCGCGGCACCGGGAGCGCTTTCAGCGCGTCGACGTGGCCGAGCCAGGGCTCCAGCAGCTCGGCCGAATCGTCGATCGTGAGCGCGCTGGCCCGCGAGATCCCGGGCTGTTTCAGAAGGAAGGCCGTAACATCCTTGAGAACCTTGTCATTATCGGTTTTGTCTTTTTGCTCGATCTGAACCGTGACTTCGCTGGCGATGTCCTTCAGCCAGGCGTCGGCCGACTGGTTGATCATGTAGACCGCACCCGCCGTCAGGCAGGCGAGGAAGCACATGATCGACACGACGAGGGTCATCGACCGGCCGGTGACCGATCCCGCCGGCACGATCGGCGCCTTCTGCGGGCTGCGTCCCGTGCTGGTGTCGCGGGCCGGCGCGTAGATGTCCTCACGCGGGTCGGCTTCCAGCGCCGGCGGTGGGCGGTAGCCCGTCTCCTGCGTGCGCGGAGAATCGGCCGACGGCGGGTAGGGGTCGCTGCCGTACGGGCTGTAGCCGCCGGGTTGCCCGCCGATTGGCCCTCCTGGCGGACTGCCCGGATTGAGGCCGTGGTGGGACCCTGGCGGGCCGGTGACAGGTCCCGTCACGACGTCCTCGTAAGGATCGTACGGGTCGACCGGCGCCTGCACGGGATAGGGCACCCGGGCCGGCGGTCTGTCAGTAGATCCGGACATGACCCTCGTGCAGCTCCAGGCGCGGCGCTTTGAACTGCCGCATCAGTTGATGGTCGTGGGTGGCGATCAGCACCGAGGTGCCGAGACGATTGAGCTCGATGAAGAGGCGCAGCAGGCGGCGCGCCATCTGCGGGTCGACGTTGCCGGTCGGCTCGTCGGCGAGCAGCAACTCCGGCTTGCCGATGACGGCGCGGGCGATGGCCGCCCTCTGCTTCTCGCCGCCGGACAGGATGGACGGATAGGCGTGCATGCGGTCGCCGAGACCGACCCATTGCAGAAGGTCGGTCACGTCCTCGCGGTAATCGTCGATCCGCTTGCCGACGACGCGCAGCGGCAGGGCGACGTTCTCCCAGGTCGTCAGGTGATCGAGCAGGCGGAAATCCTGGAACACGATGCCGATCCGGCGCCGCAACTGGGCGCGCTTGGAGGTCGAGATCCGGCTGACATCCTGATTGAACAGGTGGATCTGCCCGCGGGTCGGGTGGATCGACATGAACATCAGCCGCAGCAACGACGACTTTCCCGCGCCCGACGGCCCCGTCAGGAAGTGA
>JBQTIA010000121.1:0-8821 GCA_052388455.1 Hyphomicrobium sp. | reverse complement strand
TTGCCGGTCTTCTGGTCGAGGGCGACGAGCTTGGCGTCGAGGGTGCCGAAGATGAACTTGTCGTTGATCAGCGCGCCGCCACGATTGACGACGTCGCAGCACGGCAGAATGCCTTCGGGAAGGCGGTGATCGTACTGCCAGAGCTCACGGCCGGTCTTGGCGTCGATGGCCCAGGCGCGGCTGTAAGAGCCGGTGATGTACATCACGCCGTCCTTGACGAGCGGCTGCGTTTCCTGGCCGCGCATCTTCTCGCCGCCGAGCGACATGGCCCAAGCCGGAGCCAGGCCCGAAACGTTCTCGGCATTGATCGACTTCAGCGCGCTGTAGCGCTGGGCCTGACCGCCGAGGCCGGCGGTTACGACGTCGTTAGTCGTCTTCGCGTCATTGACGACATCGTCGATCGAAACGTCGGCGAGTGTCGGGGATGCGAGGCCGACCGTCAGCGCAAGCGCGCTGGCGGTTGCCAACCACTTCCAGGTTTTCATTCAGAACCTCTTGTGTTGCGTTTCCTGCCTGAGCCGGGACTTTTTCCCACTATTGAGATGCTTGAAACGTCAGGCTGGTGGGGAAATTATTCCGGGGTGCTTCTGGGAATAATTAGCAATTGGTCTATTCGCCTAAAGTCGAAGGTGCGTCCGCAACGCATTGCGCGCGAGAGGCGGGCAGTGCGCGGTGACGCAAAGCCTGTGACGCGTTGTCGCTATCGAGTGACGATATGCTCAAATTGTCTGGCTGACGCTCGGTTACGACGGGACAGCCAAGCGTCTTCTGCAGCGCCTCGACCAGCTCGTCCGTCGTCTCCGTCGAAACGAAGATGCCCCCGGTCTTGTCGGCGAGACAGCTCGAAGCTGTCTGCCCCGCCGACTGCCGCGTCATCTCTCCGGCCTGCGAGTTCCAGTGGAAGAACCGGTCGCGCACTTTGAAACCGATCACGTGCACCGTGGTCGCGAAACCTTCAGCGTGCAGCTGGCTGCCGAGCTGGCAGGGGACGCCGCCGCAGGTCTCCTCGCCGTCGGTCACCAGCACCACAACGCTCGGCCGCTCGCGGAAATTGAGCGCCTCGGCAGCCACCGCGACGGCCGCGGTCAGCGGCGTGTCGCCGTTCGGACGCAGGGCCTCCAATTCGGCGATGATCCGCCCGGCGGCGTTGGCGGCGGGCGGCAGAACGAGGTCGATGTTGCTGCAGGCGTCCCTCTGGCCGGGACCGTAGACGATCAATCCCAGCCGGCGATAGGGCGTCACCTGCGGCAGCACGCGGCGGGCGGCATCAAGGGCATCGAAAATACGCGGAACCTCCAGTTCGTTGTAGCCGGCGCTGGCCATCGAGCCCGAGGCATCGAAGACCAGGATGGCGTCGTCGGTACAATTGGTACCTTCCGCCAGGGCGGCACCAGAGAGCAGGGCGCCGACGCTGGCCACAGCGAACGTCGCCGGCCAGCCGCGGGGATGATCCAGGTTCGGGCGTGATCGATGGCTCATGGTCCGCGCATTCCTGCTGTCGAGGCCGACCATGCTCCTACGGCCGCGAGGCCCGATCGGACGCCCGCCGCCGCGCGATCAGGATTTCTTGTCGACGTGCGGCCAGCGGCTGGCTTCGAGCTTCGGATAGAGATGCATGACGGTGCGCTCGAACTCGTAGCGGGACAAAGCGACTTTGTCGGTCCAGGCGGGGAGTGGCAGCGTGATGGCTTCGGAGATGTCGAGGCCACGCTCGAAGGCGTCGCGGATGATCGTCTGCACGGTTTCGAGCCAGTCGCGCGTCTGGAGCAGGCCGCGGTCGGTCGCCTCGGCAGGACCGTGGCCGGGGATGATCCGCTGGCAGGGGATGCCGCCGAGGTTGGCGAGGCTGATCCGCCAGCGCTCGATGTCGGCGTGCGGCGTCGTCGGCGCCCGGTCGAGGAACACGAGATCGCCGGTGAACATGAAACCGGACACTTCGTCGAAGAGGACGAGATCCGAGCCGGTGTGCCCGCGCATGGCCAGCGGTCTCAGGCGCCGGCTGCCGAAATCCTCGACCCCGCCGTCGAGCACGGTGCCCGGCAGCACCACCTCGGTGCCCCGCATCCAGTCTCCGGCGATGCGGTACATGGCGTCGGAAAATCCTTCGCCCATCGACTTGAGGCCATCGACGAGCGCCTGCGGCGCGGCGATGGTTTTCGGCTCGAACGCCTGATTTCCGAGCACGTGGTCGGGATGAAAATGCGTATTGTACACGCGCGCGACGGGTTTTCCCGTCAGCTCCCGCGACAGATCGCGAAGCGCCTCGCCGAAACGGAGCGAGGGGCCGCTGTCGATGATGACGGTGCCTGCCGTCGTATCGAGGATGGCGACATTGGCGATGGCACCGCCGTTGGCGAGCGTCACCGCCTCCTGAGCGCCGGGAACGAGCCAGATTCCGTCGTCCAGTTTTTCAGGTTTCAGTGCGTAGGTGAGAGGCGCGGCCAAGGCAGCGGTGCGCGGCATGCTATGGACGAGTGCGCCTGACGCGGTCAATCCGAGGGCGGCCCGCCGGGTCAGCATGGGCGGGTTGGCGCCGCGCGCGACTGTGAGGCGGGTGACGCGGGAGCGAGGCTCTGTCGCCAGGGCGCCGGCAGGCTGGATCGGAAAATCGCTCCGTTGTTGTCGCGGCCCTCGATGTCGAGGCCCGCATCGCCCGCCGGCAGACGCAGGAGCAGGGTGAGGGTCGGATCCTCTGAGACGGGTTCATAGAGCTTCAATCTCGCGAGCGGCTGGCCGCCCCCGCCGCTGAGCGTCACGTCCTCGATGAAATAGGCCGGCGTGTTGTCGCGGGCGAGGCCCGTATCCATGGGATGGCGCACGCGGAAGCGGGCCCGCGCCAGTCCGCCAGCCTCGCGCCACAGACGGCCCTGCGCCTGGCCGACCGTCGCCGACCAGTCGGCGTCCAGGCGGGCCATGGCCGGTGATGAGCATCCCCCGCCCGAGGCTTCGAGGTGAACGCCGCCGACATGCCATGTACCGTCGGCCGTGCGCGCCGCCGCTCTGACCGGAGTGGCCTGCTCGACCTTCATGCGGAAGGCGACGTAGGGCGAGGCGTCGACGGGGGCGAACGTCAGAACGAGCTGGATCGGATTGAGATCGGCGAACACGATCATCTCGGTGACACCGTCGAGCGCGCGGGCGTCGGCGGTCACCGGCACTTGCGCCTGATTTTCGACGATGCCGGGCACCACGACCTTGACGCGGTCGTCGAAGACGATGGCTGCGTCGCCGAAGTAGCGATGCGCAAGCTCCTTCCACATCGGGGAAGCCAGAGGGTCGGCGGGTGGTGCTGCGTGGGCGCTGATCGTCAGAGGCACGCTCAGAAGAAGAACGATCAATAGGCGGGAGCTGATCATGGCTGGCCTCCCCTGTGGGTGATCCATCATCACCCGGTATATTGCCTAGTCTCTGACCCGCGGATAGCTGACCGGCGCGCGCGCTGGACCATCCAACGTCTTATCATTGATGGGCGGCTCTATGTATGTCACGCCATGTTTTTCAAAGATCTTTTGCAGCTCGCCGCTCGTCTTGATCTTTTCCAGCGCTGCCACGACGGCATGGCCGAGATCACGGCTGTCCTCCTTCCAGGCCATTCCAACCACCCAGTCGCGCCGCACGATTCCGTCCATGTCGGGGCGCACGATGACCGGGTTCAATCCTTCGGCCTTCAGAAGCGATTCGATCTTCGAGCGCACGCCCATCAGCGCAGCGGTCTCCTTGACGGCGAACTCCTTGATACCGGCCTCGGCCTTGACGTGATGGGCTACGTTCTCGATCAGCGCGCCGTCCTGGTAGGACATCAGGAAATAATCAGCGACGGTTGCGATCTGCACGCCGATCTTCTTTGCCTTGAACACATCGAAGGTTGGATTGTCGCCGGTCAGCTCCGGATGGATGGCGACCGCAACCTGCTCCTGGAAATACGGATTGCCGAGCACCGCCTCCTGGTTGCGCATGGCGAATTCGCGGTCGATGGGGACATGCATCATGATGTCGCCCAAGCCGCCGCCTGTCAGCGGACCCTTCCAGACGTTGACGCGGAGATCATCGTCCGCCTTTTCCCCCTGCATCCTCAGTATGACGTTGGCCTCGACGCCGAGCTCGCGCGCGACGGCTTGAGCAATCTCCACATCGATGCCGAGCGGCTTGTCGTCGGGGCCTGTCCACGAGAAGGGCGCGTTATCGAGATAGGCGATGACGCGCAGCTGCTTGGCCTCGATCACCTCGTCGAGCGGGCGGGCCGAAGCCGGAGCTGTCCACGCGATAATTGACAGGGCAAGGCCGCCAGCGAGAGCGGCTCTGCCTCTGAGACCGGCTTTCAACAATGAAGCTTTGCGCAAGCGCTCTGCCCTTCAGATCTGGTCGCCCTCACTCTTGCGGGACGGATTCGATAAAGCTGCGGATCGCCCACATGGCTTCCTGGCTGAAGGTGCCCTCGAAGGCCGGCATGGTCGTCGTTCCATCCGACTTCTTGGCGCCGTGGCGGATGCGCTCGATGAACCATTCGTCGCCGGGCTTGCCTTTCTCGAGATAGCGCAGGTCGGGGGCGAGGCCGCCGGAGATCACTTCCAGGCCGTGGCAGCGGGCGCAGTTCTGGTTGTAGCCGGAGGCGCCGATCTCAATGGCCTTGGCATTCCCGCTGTAGGGGTTTTCCTTGCGCCATTCTTCGCCGAGAGGCTCCAGTCCGGCGGTGTCGATGGGCTGCGGGGTTACGTCGCCGTGGGCGAAAACCTTGGCCAGAGGCACGCCGGCCAGCACCACGCCGACGCTGAGGACGGCGAGGAGTCGTTTGATCGTCATAGACTGTTTGCTCCCAGAGATTCCAGCCGGCTTCTGCGACCGGTTCCGCATCCTAGGAATGCGGTATCGCGTCCGGAATTCCCCTTTAGTCCAAGAACTCTGCAGCAAGAGTGTGGTCGATTGTCCCCATCCGCGGGTCAGGATTCGGAGGTCACATTGTTACATTATACCAAGGTCGAATGTCGGGCCGTCACGCAACGCGCGATAAGTCGAGCGGGTCGAAGCGTGGGTCGTATCCCGGCGCTCAGCGCGCGCCAGTGCTGTCGGGTGACGGGCTGGATTGCTTTGGACCGTTCTCCTCCGGACTTGGCCAGTCTGTGCCGAGCCGGCCAACGCTGCGGAAAATCAGGGAGCAACGGAATGCGGAGCCTGTGGGCTGTCCTTCTGTCGATCGGCCTCGCCGCGACACACCCAGCGCATGCGCATGAAATCTATATTTCGAGTGAGAAAGACAACACGGTCGCGGTGATCGACAGCCGCTCGCTCGAAGTTGTTCGCACGTTCAAAGTCGGCAAGCGTCCGCGCGGCATCACCTTCTCGCGTGACTTCTCGCGCTTCTACGTCTGCGCCAGTGACGACAACGCGGTGCAGGTGTTCGACGCCAAGGGCGAAACGCTGCTCTACAATCTGCCCTCCGGCACCGATCCCGAGCAGTTCGTCCTCTCGCATGACGACAAGCGGCTCTATATCGCCAACGAGGACGATGCGGTCACGACCATCGTCGATGTCGAGGCTCGCAAGGTGATCAAGCAAGTCGATGTCGGAGTCGAGCCCGAGGGCATGGCTGTTTCCCCCGACGACCGGCTCGTGGTCACCACCTCCGAAACCACGAACATGGCCCACTTCATCGATGTCGCCACCGGTACCGTCATCGCCAACGTGCTGGTGGACCAGCGCCCTCGACATGCGGAGTTCACCCCCGACGGCCGCAAGGTGTGGGTGTCGTCGGAGATCGGCGGCAACGTGTCGGTGATCGACATCGCGACGTTCACCGTCGACAAGAAAATCGGCTTCTCGATCGCCGGCGTCTCGCGGGACAGCGTGCAGCCGGTCGGCATCCGCTTCTCGAACGACGGCGCGACCGCCTTCGTCGCACTCGGGCCGGCCAACCGCATCGCCGTCGTCGACGTCGCCACGCTGGAGGTCAAGTCCTATGTCCTCGTCGGCCAGCGGGTCTGGCACCTGGCGATGACGCCCGAGAACGACCTGCTGTTCACGACTAATGGCGTCTCGAACGACGTGACCGTGATCGATCTGCCGAGCCTGAAGCCGATCAAGTCCATCAAGGTCGGGCGCTACCCCTGGGGTGCCGCCGTGCGGCCGGGCCCCAATTACACGGCCGGCTCGCGCGACCGGGAAGTGCGATGACGGACAGGCGTCCGGTCGTCCGGCGCCTGGTCACTGTCGCAGCCGCCGCTTTCCTTGCCGTCACGATCGTTCACAGCACCGCCGTGCGCGCCGAGGACGATTTCGATCCTGCCACGGGTTACAGGATCGCGCGCTACCGTGCACCGGTGCCGGATGAAGCGCCGGGCGCCCGCCGGGTCGACCTCGACGCCGTCGAGGCGCTGGTCGCCGATCCGGGTACGGTGCTGCTCGACGTGATGGCCGCCGAGGGGGCCGGTCCCGACCCCGCCACCGGCGAATGGCGGCTGAGCAAACCCCGCCAGCACATTCCGGGCTCGGTCTGGCTTCCGGAGGTTGGCCGCGGCGTGCTCGATCCCGGCATCGAGCACTACTTCAAGAGTCACCTCGATCGGCTGACCGGCGGCGACAAGAGCCGGCGCATCCTCATCTACTGCCTGGCCGACTGCTGGATGGGCTGGAACGCGGCCAAGCGCGCCGCGTCCTACGGGTACACCGCGGTGCACTGGTACCCCGAGGGAACCGACGGCTGGCGGGACTGGGACGGCCCGCTCGCACCGGCTATGCCAGTCGCGATGACGCCCGCAGACGCCGCCCTGCACGTCGAGGCCCGATCCCGCGCCGCGAGATAGCGGGCTGGCCCGCCACTTGCTTACCGTCCCAAGCAGCATGTCGGTGCAAGCGCTTCGTGTTCCATCGGAAACTGTGCCTTCAATCATTCCCGGGCAAGGTGATGGCAGCATGGTCCACGGGCGAGACCCCGTGGCCTTCAGCGGCCGGCGAATACAAGGAGATCATCCGATGTCGAGTGTCGTTTCGAGCGCCCTGGCTGCCGCCGCAATGTTCATCGCCGCTTTTCCGGCCGAGGCCGCCGCGGCCGGCGGAAAATCGCCGCTCGGCATCTGGCTGAACGACACCGGCGCCGGCGCCGTCGAGATCACGGAATGCGCAGGTGGCGTCTGCGGCCGCGTGGTCTGGGTCAAGGAACCGTCCAAGCGCCAGCAGGTCTGCGGTTTGCAGGTGATCGGCAACGCGGCTCCGGTCGGCGGCGGCGTTTACGACAAGGGCTGGATCTACGATCCCAAGAACGACATGACATTCGATGTCGAGCTGACGCCGCTCGGCGACAGCCTGCAGGTGATGGGCTACCTGGGCGGCGACAAGACGCTGTCGCGCACCATGACGTGGACGCCCGCGCCGGCTGACCTGGACCGCTGCTGATCCCCAAAGCGTTCTGATGAAAGCCGCGAGCGTGGTCGCGGTCAGGTCGAGCCGTGATCAGGTCTGCGGCACGATCCACGGCGGACAGCAGCCGGGCAAGGCGCCGATGATCTGCAACACGAATCCGAGCACGATCATTACGGCAGCAGTGACGAAGACCGTCTGCCGCGACCGCCGGGCGCCGCGGTGAGCTTCTCGCGCCTTGCGGATCGCCGCGTCATCCTGCACCCGCTCGAGGGTTTCGAACGGATTGGGTTTGGCAGGATCGCGGTTGGATCGGCCGAGCTGACGGAGCGCCCGCTGCCGCTCGAGCGCTTCTTCCATCTGCAACTGGACGCCTTCGTCGAAGAACGCCAGCCACCATTCCCGGAGCAGCAGCGCGAAGCCGGCAAAATCCAGTCCGAGACCGATGACGGTCACCCATTGCTGCAGCATGACGATGACCCGACTGAGATTGAGGCATTTCCAGGTGGCCGCCGAGCCTCGGAGAGGCCAGGGGCAGGATCAGTGCGGGCTGGTCACGAAACAATCGACGGCGGCGCGCCTCAACTCCAGGCACGCACGGCGGGCGCCGCCAGCATCGAAGCCTGCGAATCTGGCCTTGTAGACCGTACGCCCCTGCTCCTCGACGGGGATGGCGAGCGCGGTGCGTCCGGCCAGCACCTCGACCTCGGACCGCAGCCGCGACATCTTCTGCTCGGCTTCGATGGCCGACGTGAAGCTGCCGATCTCGATTTCATGCTCGGCCGCTTCCGCCACAGGACCACCGAGCCGCTGCGGAGCGGCGAGCGGTGCCGGCATGGCAGAATCCCGCTCACGCACCAGCCGCGCCGCTTGTGCCGCCAGCGTCGACGGCGGAGCGCCGGACGCGGCTTTCATGGTCGCGGAGGTGGGCGAAAAAGCATCGTGCGGACGGTCTGGCATCGCGTCCGGTGCCGGTGATGGTTCGATGCGGTTCGGCGTGCCGTCGCTGCCGGTCAGAATGGCCAGCTGCTGATCGAGCGTACCTGGATTTCGGACCGAAGCGGCCGACGCCGGCGACTTTGAGAGGACGGTTTCCGTGGCTCCAGGCGGGGAGGTGGGGGCCGGCGCGCTCACGCGTTCCGGTCCGCTGGTGGCCATCGGGCTTTTGAAGTCGAGCTTTGGAGCCATGGCCGCAAACGTCGGGGCCGCAAACGTCGGGCTTGGCGGCACGTCGACCGGCCGGCGGGCTGCAGCCGCCGTCGGGACGCCCACCGCGCGGACTTTCACGGTTGCGATGTCCACCCGCGGCGCTGCTGGTGGAGCAGGCAGCGCAACCACGGCGACGGCGGGTTTGGCCTGCGGCACCGATGGGGGCGGGGAGGTGGTCGTGCTCGCCGCCAGCGCATTTACCGGTCGTGCGGCGGGTTTCGGCACGGTTTTCAAGGCGACCGCCGGCTGCGGGCGCGGGGCC
>JBQTIA010000120.1:0-33556 GCA_052388455.1 Hyphomicrobium sp. | reverse complement strand
AAGCTTCGCTTGGACAGGGTCGCACGCCCGTGGCCGCCCACGGCGACGAATGGCTCAACCGTAGGCAAAGCTACGCTATTCGCCATTCGTCGCCGTGGATCGGCTCACGTTCGCGCGATCGCGGTCGTGTTCTGGTGCATAGGTCGGGCTAGCCGGGCGCACGCCAATGGCGTCTTGGCTACATGATCAGGAAGTCGCCGCTGCCGAGGACCATGCCCTGGGAGACGGTGGCGAAACGGATGGCCTCTTCAGACCCGTTGCCATCCGCATCATAGAACAGCGACCCGTTGGCGGGATTGTACATGACGCGATCTTCAGCATCGCGCCTTTGTCCCGTGCCCATGACGAAGAACGCGTCGATATCGAGATCTCCAATCGATCCGAAAGATGAAAAAATTTCGTCGTCGAGCAGGATGCGGTCGCTGCCGCTTCTGAAATCGGCGATCCGGCCGACGCTCGATGTGGTGGCAAGCTCGAAATCGAAAACGAAGCTGTCGTCGCCGCCGCCGCCAATGAGGATGTCCTTGCCTCCGCCACCGTTGATAATGTTGGCCGCCGCGTTGCCTGTGATCCTGTTCGAGAGTGCGTTTCCGGTGCCGGACAGTGAAGAGCTACCCACAAGCACGAGGTTTTCGACATTTTCGCTCAACGTGATGGAGGTCGTGCTGCGGACAGTGTCGGAGCCTTCGCCGAAAAGCTCGATGATGACATCCTGCCCGCTATTGACGAAATAGGTGTCGTTGCCCGCGCCTCCGCGCATGGTGTCGACATCGCCGCCGCCGTTTATTGTATCATCACCCTCGCCGCCGAAGAGCAGGTCTAGGCCACGCCCGCCGATCAGATTGTCGTTGCCGCCGAACCCTTCGAGCGTATCGTTGCCGTCGCGGCCGTCGAGCGTGTCGCCCTGGGTTCCGCCCCGGAAGTGGTTGGCGGCGGCGTCGCCGCGGATCGTCGATGCGAAATCGGCCAGTCCCAGAACATTCTCGACATTGGCGATGGTTCCGACGTGAAGGACGCCGCCGATGAAGCTGGTGTGAGTGATCAACCCCTGCTCGAGATCGATCTCGAGCGTGCGAGACAGAGGAAAACTGGTCCCGCCGAATCCGGAGGGGGAAGGACTGAACTGCCGCGTCGTCGCATTGAGGAGATCGATGCCCGTGCCGCCGTCATAGTGGTCGCCCTGGGTCGAAAGCATAAATATGTCGTTGCCGGCGCCGGCATACAGGGCGTCGTGACCTGCGCCGCCGTCTAGAAAATCGTCGCCGTTTCCGCCGTCGAGCCAGTCGTCGCCATCGTCACCGTACAGCGTGTCGTTGCCGGTGATAGGGGATAGCTCGACGCCGTTGATGAAGACGATACCAACCGCATCGCCAAACAAGCGATCATTGCCAGCGCCGCCGTGCAGGCGATCATGGCCGTCGCCGCCGAGCAGGAAGTCATCATCCTGATGCCCGCTGAGCAGATCGTTGCCGTGACCACCCATGAGATCGTCTGAGCCCTCTTGGCCGGTCAGAATGTCATCGCCACCATCGCCGCTGAGGTGATCCGCGCCGCCGAGCCCTGACAGCTCATCGTTGCCATCGCCGCCATTGAGCCAGTTGTCGGCTACGTTGCCGATGATGGTGTCGTTGCCTGTGCCGCCGATGGCACGCTCAATCAGCGAGCGCAGGTCGCCGTTGTAGAGCAAGGCATTGGCGACGTTGCCGCGGGCCTCGATGCTGATGCCATCGAGCACGGCAAGCTGAATGTCGGAAAACGTTGACCATTCTCCGGGACCGAGATTGATGTCGAGATCGGAGCTGTAATTGCTCAGGTCGTAGGTGTCGAAGCCGTGGCCGTCCCAGATGGTCCGGAAGATGCGGTTGCCGCCCGGCATGCCGAGGCTGGTGCCGTTGACCGTCGTCTCGCCGGTATCCGGATCGAAGCGGTAAGTGCTGTCGCCGCTCCAGATATTTCCAAAAGAGGAATAGTCGGCGCCAAACATGTATTGAAGTGCCGCGATGTCGAGCATCATATAGGATTGGGGGTTGCCCCAGGCCTCGTTCTCGCTGCCATCGACCCCATCGCCGATGAAATCGCGATACGTCATGACGGTGAACTCGTTCGAGTCCCAATCCGTGGGCAGCGCGTTGAACGGATTGCCGGCGTCATGTCCATGCCGGAGGCCGAGCGTATGGCCGATCTCGTGCATGAAACCTTCGTTGTAGGCGAAGCTGCCTAGACGGGGATCATCGTAGAGCCCGCCGTTCCGATACCAGGAATCACCGGCCGCTTCGCCCGCCGACGGAAAGTAGCCGAACGCGCTTGGCATATTGTTCGTCGTCATTGCGAAGCGAAGTACGGCGTGTGTCGTCGCCGTCTCGGTGATTTCGGTGAACGTCAGTCCGGTAAAACCCTGAATCTCCGCTCAGAGCTGGAGTACAGCGGCTTGCTGGAGCGCATTGAGCGCTTCGAAACCCACGTCCGGCTCTTCATTGGCGCTGTAGGTCGCGGCATAGAAACTCGCGCTGGTCGGGAAGCTGTACGTGAGAGTCGAGCTCGTCCACCGCTGGGTATGGAGAATTCCGTCGAAAACCTGTCCCGATGCCGTCACGCCGGTCGTTGTCATCAATCGCTCCAGTTGTTTTAGGGACGTGGGAGTGGTGGATTGTCGCTGCGCGTGCCCCGCGCCTTTGCGCGGATACGGAGTGAGCAGAGATGGGTCGGCGAAACTCCGCTCCCTGCTCCTCGGGCCTTCGTCCTGGTCACGGAAAAAATTGTGCTGTCTGCCGAAGCGGTTGCTGTCGGATCGTCATGGTCCGTTTCAAGATAGATTGCGCATGAAACAAGTGGCTGTTCCTTGCGGAACAGGACCATCGAAGTCGCAGATTTGAGGGGCGCGGTCTGAAGAAGGCTGTGCTGCCTCGCCAAGCCTGCCGCAGTCATAAGGCAGGGCTCGATCGCCAACGCCATCGCCCGGCTTACCGGCCCCGGCGAGCGCTCGGGAGAGCGACGCAGAGACCGGTCCACCGGGCGCGGAGGGACCTTAGGAGGAAGTGACCGGCCACAAGGGCCGGCAGGATCGGGCTAAGTGTTAGCGGCCCGAGGTCATGCCGAGGAGGCCGTGGGTCGGCAGGCTGTCGGCATTCGCGGTGGCAACGCCACCCATCAGGGCGAGAGCAACGATGGCGGTCTTGATCAGCGAGGTCATGGGACGTCTCCTTGGGGTTTCAGGCAGGTTCGGTGGAAGGGGCGTGAGGCGGCGGGCTTACTTGCCGTAGTGGGTGCCGAAGGCGCCGTGGATGGCGAAGCTGTCGGCCTGGGCTGGCGCGATGCCCGTCGAGGCGATGGAGAGACCGGCGAGAACGGCGATGATGAAAGGCTTCATGACTGGCTCCTGTGGAGAGTGTGGGGGCTTTGCTTCCGGTCCGCAGCGGTCGTCGCCGCGTCCGATGACCAATACCTAAACCTGTCGTTCCCAAATCTCAATTAAAAACGAGACGGTTCGTATTCACAATGATGTGCGGTGATGTGATGAGCCAGACTGAAACTTTTGCTGCGTGATAAGCCGGCATATTATCAATTAAATACAGGTTATTATGCCGACAGATCTGCGTTTCAGCGGCACAAGGCTCAGCGCACATAGGTCGTTCACAGGCAGATTAGCGGTGTAGCTATTATTTACATACTGAGCGTATCGTTTTATATATCAGCGCAAGATCAGCGCCGCAGTGATGGCCAGCGATGACCACGACGATAAAAGACCCCGATGCGCCGGCCGCCCTCGCACCCGCTCCGGCAACCAAACGCAGCCCCGGCCGGCCGCGCAGCGAGGACACCCGCCAGTCCATTCTCGACGCCGCCGTCAGCCTGATCGGCGCCGCCGACTACCGCGACGTCTCGATCGATGCGATCGCCGCCCGTGCCAAGGTTGGCAAGCAGTCGATCTATCGCTGGTGGACCTCGAAGGCCGATCTGGTGCTCGAAGCCTACACCGAGCACTCGCTCAGCCGGATGCCGCCGCTGATCGCCTCGAGCGATGCCTTCGCCGATCTGGAAGCCGACCTCTCCCGCTACTTCGCCTTCATGCGCAATGAGCTGGTGAGTAAGGGCGTGCGCAGCCTGATCGCCGAAGCGCAACTCGATCCGGCCTTCCGCGGCAAGCTCTATGAGCGCGTGCACCGTGTCCGCTGCGAAGCGCTGCGGCGCATCTTCCGCCACGGCTTCGCGCTCGGGCAGTTCCGCGAGGGGATCGATACAGACGCGCTCGCCCACATCATCCACGGCGCCTTCTGGTATCGCTATCTGTCGGGCACACAGCTCCCGGCCGACGATCTTTATGCCCGCCAGATCGTCGCTCTGCTGCGGCCGGGGATCGGGGCCGTGCGCTGATCTCGCGTCTCCGGTGCCGCTTCGGGCCGCACCCGTCGGGTTCAATTGTCGTATAGGGTGCCGTCCGGTTCGAGCACTCGAGAACGGTCACGCATGGCGCCTGCCGATCACCAGAAGCAATCGTCAGCCGCCGGGCCTCGGGCCACGCCCTCGGAGATCGACGAGACGTTCGTGCTCCTGGACAACAGCTCGGGGCGCGGGCCTCCATCGCTGCTCTTCCAGCATCCCGAAGAGATCATCACCGCTTTCGAGCCGCACGAGGTCGAGGACGCGCTGGCCAGGATCGAGGCCGGCGTGGCGTGCGGCCTCTATGCCGCCGGCTTTTTCTCCTATGAACTCGGGTACGTGCTGGAGCCGAAGCTGCGCTCCCTGCTTCCCGAGACGCGCAACGTGCCGTTTCTCTGGTTCGGGCTCTACCGCGGTCCGCAGGTGATGTCGGAAGGCGAGGTCGAGCGCTGGCTCACCACCCACACCCGCAGCGGCACCTATCAATTCACCGACGTGACCCATGCCTGGGACCGCGACGCCTACGTCGCGCGGTTCACGGAGGTGCAGGAGAAAATACGCGCCGGAGACATCTATCAGCTCAACCTAACCTTCAAGGCTCGGTTCCGCCTCACCGGCTCGCCGCTGACCTTCTATCGCGACCTTCGCCAGCGCCAGCGCACCGGCTATGGCGGCATCGTCGATACCGGCGCGATGACCGTGCTCTCGGCCTCGCCGGAGCTGTTCATCGAGCAGCATGGGCGGCGGATCGAGACGCGGCCGATGAAAGGCACCGCGCCCCGCTCGCCGACGCCCGAAGCCGATGCGGAGGCCCGCCGCGTGCTGGCCAGCGACGTGAAGCAGCGCGCCGAAAATCTGATGATCGTCGATCTGATGCGCAACGACATCGGCCGCATTTCGGAAATCGGATCGGTGTCGGTCAGCGACCTGTTCACGGTCGAGACGTTCCGCACGCTGCACCAGATGACCTCCGGCGTCAGCGCCACGCTCAAGGCCGACGTGGGGCTCGTCGAGCTGATCCGCGCGATCTTCCCGCCGGGCTCGGTGATCGGCGCACCGAAGATCAGGGCGATGGAGCTGATCCGCGACTTCGAGACCGAGCCGCGCGGAGTCTATTGCGGCGCCATCGGGCAGATCACGCCGAACGGCCACGCGCTGTTCAACGTCGCCATCCGCACGCCGGTGATCTTCCGCGACGGCCGCGGGGAGATGGGCATCGGCTCCGGCGTCGTGTTCGATTCGCAGGGCCCGAAGGAATATGCCGAGTGCCTGCTGAAGATGAAATTCCTGACTGATCCGCCGAAGCGGTTCGAGCTGATCGAGACGCTGCTGCACGATGGCGAGCAGGGTTACTGGCTGCTGGAGCGCCATCTGGAGCGGCTCGCGGCATCGGCCAGCTATTTCGGGTTCGCTTATCGCGAAAAGGACGTGCGGGCGGCACTCGCCGAGGCGGCGGTCGGTCGACCCACCGAGCGCCTGCGCGTCCGCCTCCTGCTGGCCGAGGATGGACGCATTGCAGTGACCACGGCGCCGCTCGGAGCCCCCGTCGCCGACGCCGAGATGCGGTACGTCGTCTCCGACGTCCGGCTCGAGAGCACCAATCCGTTCCTGTTTCACAAGACGACGCGGCGGGAACTCTATGACAGCGAGTGGCGCCACTACAACGAACGGCTCGGCGCCGACGAGGTGATCTATCTCAACGAGCGCGGCGAGGTGGCCGAAGGCAGCCGCACCAACATTTTCGTCGAACGGGACGGCCGGCTGGTCACGCCGCCTCTCGGATCGGGATTGCTGCCGGGCGTGCTGCGGGCCGAGCTGCTGGCGAGCGGCCGGGCGGTGGAGCAGGTGGTGCTGGCAGCCGATCTCGCAACGGTCGACGCCGTGTGGCTCGGAAATTCGGTCCGGGGACTGGTGCGAGCGCGACCGCTGGTCGGATCGATCAAGGCGCCAGACTGATCGCGGCCTCACGGGTCGAGTTGGGCTGACCAGATACAAAGCGATCGACCAACGCGGTCATGCCGCGGGCATTCAATTCGTATCGGAGGTTTCCGGCGTCCCGGAGCTGTCGACGACGGAAGCCGTCTCGGCGTCCGGCTGCTGAAGCGCGGACACGCCGAAGATAGCGGCGGCCAGAGTGAGGGCCACCGCCAACATGATCTCGCGCGACTTGCGCCGCGCACGTTCAAATAACGATTGTTCAAAGTTTCGCATCATGAGGCAAAGTAGGCCTCAGTGACGAGGGATTCGCCAGGACACCCTCTGTCGCGCGACAGTTGGGCACAGCGTTCAGACATCTTGCCGTTGCAAAGTGTGAAGCGGGATTGGCAGCCTCTTTGAACGCCTCAAAGTCCGCGCATGACGCAGCCGAGGATGAGGACGATCTCGGCCAGCAGAACCACCCAGAATTCCTGCTTGGTGACGAACGGAATGTCCGCGCCGAAGAAATAGGTCACCAGTGCCAGGACGGTCATGATGACCGAGAGCGTGAAGGTCAGAATTCCCGGGGCTTTGAGCACCATGAGTTCGTCTCCGGAACAGCATTTCAAGAAGCGCAACCGATGTCGTTTCAGACATCCTGTCGCGCGGGCGACTCGCACCCGCGCCGCCGCTTATAGCAAGCACGCGGCAGGTTCGACAGGAGCGGCGCATCTCCGGTGTGGGCAACTTCTCGGTTGCCTCACGCGCTGCCCGCATCGAAAGGCGCAAATGCAGGCCCGCACTTGAGAGTCCTCAGGCCGACGTCGCATCCAGAGGTTCTGACCTGCGGCGGGGCGCCAGCAGCCGGCGGAAAATAAACAGCACCAGCAGCAGGGCGAAGCCGAAGCCCAGCACCACGAGCGGGTGCTTTTCCCACAGCAGGATGGGCGACACGCGACCCTCCCAGGCGGCGACGACGTCGCCCGTGATGGCTGAAACGTCGGATTGCGGACGCAGCATGATGTCGACGGCGGCGCCGGGATCACGGCTCGCCAGGATGCCGCCGCGCACGCGGTCCGAGGCGAGCACTTTCATGACGGCGGCATCGTCGACGACGGCGCCGAGCAGACGGTCGCGCGGCTCTTTCGGCAGTTCGGCGAGGTAACGGGCCAGCGCCGTCAGCTGCGGCTCGCTGTGGGCCAAGGCCAGCTGCTTCAATTCCTCCGGCTGGCGCTCGAACAGGATGTCGCGCGCGCTTCGGTCGAGGGCGCCGAGCCGCATGATGGCCAGCCGGTCGCCGATTGCCAGCAGCCGCTGCAGCGAGGCGGCGGTGAATTGATCGGGTGACGATCTCCGGTGCAACTCGTTGGCGACGACGGCGGGAAGTCGGTCGCCCGCCATGGCCGACCACTGCATGGCCGGATCCAGTGATCGCAGGTCGCGCGCGATCTCCATCGCCGCCGCCGGGAGCACTTTCACGGCCTCGTCGAGCGTGCCGTTCTCGAGCCGCGACAGCAAACCCTGCTCGCCCTCTGCCAGCAGCAGCAGGGCCGTCACCTCGTCGAGGCGGGGCAGCTTGTCGGCCGAAACGGTATCGAGGAAGGAGCGGAATTCCGGGCGACGCTGGGCGAGATCGAGCACCCTGGTGTGGGCCTGGCGATACTCGTTCCAGATTTCGACGACGCGCTCGGCCGACTTGGTGCCGATTTCTTCGACGTGCTCGCCGATCTGCTGGGCCAGCGCCGTCGCCAGCTCCTCGCGCACTTTGTCCTTGGTGGCCGGGGCTTTCATTTCTTCGGCGATGATCGGCAGCACGCCTCTGCGCAGCTCCCAGATGTCCTTGGCGATGAGCACGAGGCCGATGCCGCCGGCGACCACCGAGACGAGCCGCGCCAGAACGCTGCCGACGACACGCTGTCCAATGCGGGCGGCCATGTTCGCGAGCTGGCGGCGCATGATGACCAGCGCGGCGCCGGTCAGTCCCTGTGTCGACTGCTTGAGGACGGCGCCCTGACTCACGGACGCCTCGCCACGGTTGGGATCGAGCCCGAACTCGGCGCCGGCATCGCCGGCGACGGCGGCGGCAACCGTCGTACCATAGCGAGGTCCGAGGAAAGCCTTGAGGCACCTGAGTGTCGGCTCGGCAGCGTCCGTGCTCGCGAGCTCGATCCGCTTGCCGACCTCTGAGCCCACTCCGGTCGCGAGCGCCTCGATGGACTGCTTTACGGTCTCGGAGCGGTAGACCCGCTCGGCAACGGTGGTGGCCAGCTCTTTGGCTTTCTCGCTGTCGGTGATCGACTTGACGAGACTGCCGAGACTCGTTTCATCCGCAACCTCGTCCACCGTCAAATCGACCTGCCTGTCGATCACTCGGTCGAGGCCCTGTCGCCGCCACTCGTCGTCGACGATCGCACGATAGTCGACGCCCGCGAGCCCGAGCTTCAGCGCGCGGCGTGTGATGCCGGCAATCGCCTCGCGAATGGTCTGATCGTCGCTGGCCTGACAGGCGTCGTAATCGGCGCGGGTGATCGGAGCCTGGGCGTATGCGGGGGCAATCTCGGCGCCTGCGAGGCTGATGATCATCAGCGCATGTACCGATCGGCGGACACTACGGTAACTGTGGCGCGGCATTTCTGTCCTGTTCTTCGCTGCCCGGATCGGTGAAGGACGGCTGGCAGAAGGCTCATTCGTTACATCCGGCCGAAGCCGGACTTAGTCCTGCAGAGAATTATCCTGATCTGCTCAGGTGCTGAAACAAGCGCTTCCCGAACACCTCTCTTCCAATCCTGGACCCTGCGTCGGTCGATGGTGTGACCTTCCGTGGCCAACTCGACACTTTCGAGTAGAATTCTTATGCTGAATTAAGGAAGATGCTTGCGGAGACTTTGAGGCCGCGCATTTCTGATTAGATTGCCGATTGAGTTTTCGCACTGCAACCTGATGCGGACGTGGTCTGGGGGGCGATATGACCGTCTATCCCGTGCGCAGTAAACGCGGAAGGACCGCTGTCGGTTGCACGCGCGGCCGCCGGGCAGGTCGACCAAATCCTTTTAAGTCGCGCTGCTCACCACAGCGAGCATATCTCTGTTTCGTAACGAAAATTGTGCGGCGCGACGTATCGCCCTCTTTCGCGGGCCGGCGGCTACAACTACACCGCCCGGGCGCCTTCCGATCCGACTCGGGCTGCTCCAAAATCGCGCGTCTACGTTGCACTGCAACGAAAAGGCAATCGTCGGCGTGGTTTGATGATCCGGATCGCGCGAGGCTCATCACTTGCGATGGCGCAGGGCAAGCTTCTGGCTCTGTCGTCGAAGTGCCACTGGGTCCAGCACGGTCGTCACGGCGCGCGCAATCTGCCGGTCATTCGGGCAGCAACGTCAACAGATGGTCGGTTTTCAGGCTTGGCGGACACTCTGCGTTGAGCTTTACTGAGGTTCGGCCGGATTCGGAGGATGAACGGTTAGCTGCATGAATAATAAGGAAAAATTCAAAGCGTACCGTGACAGCTACGTGATCCAGGGCGGTCCGGTCGGCGTGCTTCTCGTGCACAGCCTCGGCGGAAGCCCCATGGAATTGCGTTTCGTGGCCCAGGCTCTCGGCCGGCAGGGCTACACGGTTTATTGCCCGCTGCTGCCCGGCATGGGCGGCGGCACCGATCTTTCGGCGCTCTCGACGCGCAGCGACTGGCTGGACGCCTTCAAGGCGGCCCACGACGAACTGCTGTCCTGCTGCGACAAGGTCATCGTCGGCGGCATGTCGGCCGGCTGCATGCTGGCCTTGAGGCTCGCCGAGGAACGGCCCGACAAGGTTCACGGCCTGATCATGTTCGCGCCGACGTTCTGGCCGAACGGTTGGGCCCTCCCAAAGCGGATGCACCTGTTCAAACTGGTCCGCCACAAAGTCGTCTCCAGCCTGATGCTGCTGAAGCAGCGCGCGCCCTACGGCATCAAGGACGAGCGGCTGCGGAGCTTCGTTCTGGAGGCCTTCAAGTCCGACAAGCGGCCGCTGGAGGATATTCTGGGGCGCGGCGGCAAGATGGTGTGGGAATTCCGCCGTCTGGCCCGCGAGACCCGCCGGGGCCTCGGCAAGATCAAGCACCGCATGATCATCTTCCATCCCCGCGAGGACGACCAGAGCGACATTTCCAACGCCATGATCCTGCAGCGGGAGTCCGCCGGGTTGGTCGAAATGATCGTGCTCGACGACTGCTATCACATGGTGACGCTCGACCGGCAGCGCGGTATCGTCGCCGATCGCACTGTCGAATTTGCGCAGCGGCTGCTGTCCCAGCTTGCGGCCCAGGAGGCCGCCGAGGCCGTCGCTGCGGCCAAATCCAATCGACGGACCAAAGACAAGGCCGCCGCGGACTGACCGCGTCTCGCGCTGATCGAGATGGGCGGCCAGATACGGCAAAAGCGCCGACGGCCGTCCATCTCGCATGATTAGAGCGTGGTTGCATTTCATCGAATAGCAATCGCGCCCTAGATCTTTGATGAGACCGACGATTCACGCTTCGGACCGATCGGGTCCGAAACGATCGTGGTCTAAGCGCAGCTCTGAATTTTCAGGGCGAACCCGAAGACACGAATGGATTGAACCCGCCGTCGGCCGCATCGACGCGCCTCGGCTTCGGCTTGGGCGGCGGTGCCGTCGTGGGTCCTGCAGCCGTTCCGGTTTTGACCGCTTCGGCCCCTGGCGTGGGGGCGACATTGGGAAGAGCGGATTTGGTGGAGGCCGGCGCAGTGATGGGCTGCACCGTCTTGCCGGCGTTGGTGGCCGACGGCGCTGCCGTGCTGGCTTTGGCCGGCGCCGATTGAGCAGGAGTCGGAGCCTTTTCAGCGGGAGCAGCAGAGGGCGTGGCCGGTGCCGCCTTGGAAGGCGCCGCTGCCGGGGGGACCACGGCCGTGGCCTTGGCCGGAGCCGATACAGCGGCGGGTGCCAGCGCCTTGGCCGGGCTTTTCACAGCTCTCGGGGCCGGGGCGGCGAGCGCTGGTTTCGGCGCCGCAACTGGTGCCGGAACCTGAGTGGCTCCGACCGGCTTGGCGGCCGGTGCTTTGGCTGCTGAGGGTGCCGTTGTGGGGGCTGTCTTGGGTGACGGAGGGACGGTCGCATCGTCTGGACGTGCCGCGGCTGGCGTTGTGGTCGCCGCCGGCGGCTGCGCGGCCGTGGTCGTTGTGTTGGGGGCCGGTGCCACCGCCGTCGGGGCTGGAACCGGCGGAGGGGCGGCCGGGCGGTCGCAGCGCTGCAGGGCTTCCTTGGCCCGCTTCCAGGTTACGGTTTTGCTGAAGAACAGTACGCTTCCCGTCACCTTCAGCGTATCCGCGTCGGCGAGACGGACGGAAACGGAATAGGATTTCCCTTCCTCGGGATTGTAGGCTTGCCCGTCACCCCAACCGCCGCCCTGCATTCGCTTCAGGCCGTACAGCGTGTTGATGCCACAGACCGGGCGGCTGCGCCGGCCGGGATCGGGATTGTAGGCATCGGTCTTGGGCTTGCCCGACTTGCCGTTCGGCTCCTTGAGCCAGATGATACGACCGCACAGGTTCGATCCGCAGAGATAGGTCTCTATGGCGCCCTTGCCGGTGTGATTGATCCAGAACCCGAGTTCCTGCGAGGCGGACTGCGCCGAAGCCGGTGCCGGGAGATGAGCCGGCGCAATGGCCAGCGCGACGAACAATGTCGTCGCTGAGCGGCCGACACGGGAGTGCGGGGTCGGACAATGAGGCTGCGTTGCCAGAGCCATGGGGATACTCGCTGTTACGCTCCTGCCCGCTGAGAAGTCCCGACAGTGGCGGCGAAAAACGGCAAAACCGGGGACGATCGTTTAATCGGGTCACCGGTAATGGTGTCAGGCCGGCGGGCGATGATCTCCAGCAGACAATCCTCTGCCCCGCGAGCTCAGTGCGTGGCAGGATGACCGCCAGAGGTTAATTATCGCATAGCGATTGTGCCGGATCAGACTATATAAGCCTCAGTGATACGGGCACGATCGCTTCCGGTGCCTCGCACCGGACCCTGCGCTCCGAGGCCGCGTGATCGCTCTTCGGGCCTCGGACCTGCGCCACTTGCCCTGTCGGCCCGGGACGCCTGCCCGCAAAGTGCCCCATTTAGCGCCATGTGTAGAAACTGAAATTAGTCAATCTGGTCGGTTCCATCGATGATTCTCACTCTCGCGTTTCGCAACCTGTTTCACGATCGCATCCGCTTGGCGGTGACGCTGATCGGCATTTTGTTCTCGATCGTGCTCGTTGCGGTGCAGCTCGGCCTGTATCTCGGTGCCAGCCGCATGATCACAGGCATGATCGATCGATCTGAAAGCGATCTGTGGATCGCCGCCTTCGGAGCCAAGAGCTTCGAGGAAGGTGGCATGCTGCTGACCCCCGGTCAGCGGCATCAGGCGCTGGCAACGCCCGGTGTGGCGTCCGTCATCCCGCTCGTCGTCTCCTTTGCCGAATGGCGCAAGCCGGAAGGCGGGTCGACGCGCGTCATCCTGGTCGGCACCGATGCGGAATACGGCGGTCTCGTTCCCTACAGCCTGGTCAAGGGAACCTATGAGGACATCAAGGGTCCGGACGGCGTCACCGCTGACGAAACCTATCTGAACTGGCTCGGGCTCGAAGGCGACGGCATGGGCGCCTCGGCGCAGATCGCCAACGGCCGCGTGCGCGTGCGCGCTTTGACGCGCGGTCTTCGAAGCTTCACGCAGTCGCCCTACATTTTCACCACGATCAACCGCGCGCGCAACCTGCTCGGTGCCGACCGCGACAAATCGAGCTTCTATCTGGTGCAGCTCGAGCCCGGAGCCGATGCCGAGGCGGTGCGCAGCCGGCTCGCCACGACCATCGAAGGCGTCGAGGTGTTCACCAAGGACGAGTTCCATTCCAAGAGCCTGCGCCAGTGGCTGTTCCGCACCGGAGCCGGCGTCGCACTCATCGGCGGCGCCATCCTCGGCATTCTCGTCGGCACCGTGATCGTCGCGCAGACGCTCTATTCGAGCACCAAGGATCATCTGCACGAATTCGCGACGCTCCGGGCGCTCGGGTCATCGTCGGGATACATTCATAAAGTTATTCTGGCGCAGGCCGGTATGAGTGCGCTGATCGGCTACCTGCTCGGCATGGCCATCGCGCTCGGCATTCTCTATCTCAGCCGATCGACTCCGCTGCCCCTGATCATGACCCCCGGGCTCGCGGTTACTCTGTTCGCCGTGACGCTCGGCATGTGTGCCATCTCGGCAATGTCCGCGATCATGAAAGTCATGAAGATCGACCCAGCCACGGTGTTCAACAGATGACGGTCGGCGCCGTTCTCGAATGCGAGAATCTGGTCAAGGAGCTTGGCTCCGGGGCCGGCAAGGTCATGGCGCTGAAAGGCGTCAGCCTGCAGCTCGAGCCAGGACAGCTCACCCTGCTGATGGGGCCCTCCGGCTCAGGCAAGACGACGCTGCTCTCGATCCTCGGGTGCATTCTGACGCCGACGTCCGGCGTCATCCGCATCGGCAGCGAGGAGATTACAGGCAAGTCGCCTGAAGAACTCGCCGAGCTCCGCCGGCGCCATTTCGGATTCATCTTCCAGTCCTACAATCTCTTCCCGACGCTCAACGCGCTCGAGAACGTCCGCATCGCGCTCGATGTGCTGGGGCAGAAGGGCTACGCGGCCTCGTCTCGGGCGGAGGAAGTGCTGCATGAGGTCGGGCTCGGCAGCCGGCTGACGCACTATCCGTCGAACCTGTCCGGCGGTGAGCAGCAGCGCGTGGCGGTCGCCCGCGCCATTGCGAGCTCGCCGTCGATCGTGCTCGCCGACGAGCCGACAGCCGCCCTCGACAACGAAAACGGCCAGGCCGTCATGTCGCTCCTGGCGCGCATTGCCAAACAGCAGAACCGTTCGGTTCTCGCCGTCACGCACGATCCGCGCACGCTCGGCTATGCCGATCGCGTGGTGCGCATCGAAGATGGAAAAATCGTCGGTGAGGAGCGCCGGCCGCAAGGCCTCGACGCACCCGAAATCACCGATCTCACCAAGAGGCGCAAGGCTCATGCTTAAGTTGGATTCGACACTGATGACGCTGGTGATTGCCGGCGCCGTCGCCCTGACCACCGGATGGATCGCGGGCGGCACGCTGCCGGGTGGCCTCGCGACCGGCGCCGCACTCGCCGCTGATCAGCCGGCGCCGCGCTCGCCGTGGGCCGCATCGGCGACGGGCCGCGTCGAGCCCCGCGACGGCGAAACGCGCATCAGCGCACAGGTGGCCGGTCCGATCGTTGCCGTGGCCGTCAAGGCCAACGACAAGGTGATGGCCGGGGATCTGCTCGTGCGCCTCGATGACGCCGACCTCTCCGACAAGCTCGCTTCCGCCAAGGCCGAGGCCGAGGTGCGCGAGCGCGAGCGCGAGGAAGAGCCGGCGACCAAGGGTCTCGGGCTGGATCGCCGCAAAGCGCAGGACGCCGTAGCGCTGGCCGAGCGCAAGGCATTCTCCGCCCTCGGCGCACTGGATGTCGCCTCTGCTGCGCTGCGTGACGGCGCGGGCAAGCCCGAAGCGGTCAACAATGCCCGCACCGCGCTGACCAACGCCCGGGCCGATCTCGCCGACGAGCGCGAGAACTTGAGCAAGGTCGAGGCGACCGAAGATCTGCCGCTGATGACGCGCCTCGAAACGGCGCTGGAACAGTCGCGGGCCGACATCTCGCTGATCGAGACGGCCATCGAGCGGACCCGCATCCGTGCCCCCTACGACGGCACCGCGCTCAACGTCTTCGCGAGGCTCGGCGAACTGGCGGTTCCCTCGCCCGAATCTCCGCTGCTGAATTTCGGCGACCTCTCCAGCCTGCGCGTCAGGGCCGAGTTGGAAGAGCGCGAGGTGGTGAAGGTTCACGTCGGTCAGGCGGTCGTCGTGCGCGTCGACGCCTATCCCGACCGTGATTTCCCCGGCACCATCTCGTCGATCGCAGCCTCGCTCGGTGCTCCCCGCATCGTGGCCCGCGGTCCGCGCCGTCCCAACGACGTCGAGGTGCTGGAGGTGATGGTGGCGCTCGACGGTCAGCCGCCGCTACTGACGGGCATGCGGGTCGACGTGTTCTTCCGCGCCGATTCCGACAAGCAGTCCGCAGTCGCCGCGCCGGTTCAATAGGCGGCGAGTGGTTTCGGCGGCGTCGCCGCTTATGGAATAAAACAGAGGCGCGGGGCTTGGCCACCGCGCCTCTTTTTTGGTCTCTGACGTCCGTGCCCTTGCCTTAAGCTCAGCCGCTGGCCAGCGCGGCAGCGTCGATTTCGGAGGCCAGTGCCGGGGTGATACCGAGGCGGCGGGCCAGCCCGGCGAGGAACGACTTCTCTGCTCCGCCGCCGGGTCCGACGGCGATGCGCGCGGCCGTGTAGATCTGTGCTGCAACGGCTGGCGACGTCACGCCAGCGGCAATCTCGGATGAATCGGCAGGCGCTGCGATCTCGCGCTCCAGGAACTGACGGGCTTCGTCGCCGAGGCCGCTCTGATCCATCACGCCGAGGATGCGCCGCCGTTCCTCATCGTCGATGCGGCCGTCGGCGGCTGCGGCGGCGATCATGGCCCGGATCATGCGCGTGGCAGTGTCGTTGGAAACCGCGGCGCTTTCGAAGCCGGAGCCGGTGGGCGCTGGCGCGGGTGTGTCCGCCGCATCGCCGAGAAGCGGCTTGCCCGCATGATGATTCTGGTATGCCTTGTAAGCGAGGCCACCGATGAGTGCGAGGGCGCCGGCCTTCGCCGCGCCGGTGGCGAGCGAGCGGCCCGTTCCGGTCGCCAGGACCAGCCCACCGAGGCCGCCGAGTACGGCGCCGGCCGCGAGCTGATTTTCTGCCGCGAGCTGCTTCACACGTGCCGCGAGGTCGACTGCCGATTGCCCGCCGGACGCCTGCTTCAAAGCGGCGCCCGCGCCGGTCGCCTGGTCGATCCGCGTGGCGCCGTCCTTCAAGCCTTCGATCGCCTGACCGAGCACCTGTCCGAACAACCCGCCGCTGCTCGACGAAGCGTCGGAGGCGGTCTTTTGAATCTGCGCCAGGATGTCGGCGAACCCGCCGCCGCTGGTGCCGTCCGCGGAGGCCGCGGACTTGGCCTGTTCCGCTCCACGGGCCAATTGGTCGAGAAGTGCCTTGGCGTCGAACATGCTGTTGCCGTCTCCCTCATTGCCGAGCTTGAAGGCGGGAGATGGGGATCGGCGCGCCGGGTTGCAATCGCCAGGGTGCGAAACTTGGATGCGGTCCATAGCGGATCAGAACAGCCGGCGGATGCTATTCGGCGGCCATCGGTCGCGGCACAGGGTCGGGCTGCGGTGTTTCCGATCGCTGTGGCGTAGAGCAGGCGGAAGGTGGCACGTGCGCGCGGGCGGTGTGGATCGGTTCGGGATCGCTGGCCGGCTCGTCAGTCGGACCGATGAAGCGGCTGAAGAGACGCCAGATCAGCCCGCTGATGTCGTCCATCAGCACGAACACCGCCGGCACGAACACGAGGCTGAGCACGGTCGAGGAAATGAGGCCGCCGATGACGGCGATGGCCATCGGCGCGCGGAACTCGCCGCCGGAGCCGACCGCGAGCGCCGCCGGCAGCATCCCGCCGACCATGGCGATGGTTGTCATCACGATGGGCCGGGCGCGCTTGCGTCCGGCATCGACGATGGCCTCAAGGCGGGGGACGCCGCGCTTGATCTCCTCGACGGCAAAATCGACGAGCATGATGGCGTTCTTGGTGACGATGCCCATCAGCATGAGGATGCCGATCACGACCGGCAGGCTGATCGGCTTGCCGGTGATTGCGAGCGCGACGATGGCGCCGCCGATCGACAGCGGCAGCGAGAAGAGAATGGTGATGGGCTGCAGGAAGCTGGCGAACAGCAACACCAGCACGGCAAACACCATCATGATGCCGGCGCCCATGGCATCGGCGAATCCCTGGAACACTTCCGCCATGATCTCGGCGTCGCCGAACTGCTTGATCTCGACTCCCGCCGGCAGGTTCTGCGCAGCAGGGAGCTTGAGGATCGACTGCACGGCATCGCCGAGCGGCGTCTCGCCCCTGAGATCGGCGCCGATCAGGATGCGCCGGGTGCGGTCGTAGCGATCGATCGAGGTTGGGCCCTGGCCGAACTCGAAGCGGGCGACGGTGGTCAGCGGCACGGAGGCGCCGCTCGGCGTCTGAACCTTCAGTTCCTCGATGATCTGGCGGTTTTCGCGCGCCTTCTCTTCGAGCTGCACGCGGATCGGTACCTGCCGGTCGCCGACATCGAACTTGGCGAGATTGGCGCCGATGTCGCCGATGGTCGCGATGCGCACGGCCTCCGAGATCGTCTCCGTCGAGATGCCGAGCTCGGCGGCGATTTCCGTTTTCGGATAAACGCGCAGCTCGGGCCGGTCCAGCTCGGCGGTCGAGACGACGTTGAGCAGTGCCGGCAGGCGCTTCGCCTGGCTCGTCACCTCGGCCGCGATGCGGGTGACGGCTTCGCCGTCACGTCCCGAAACGACGAGCTGCATCTGGCGCTGGCCGTCGTCCTGCAGGAACCAGTAGCGGATGTCGGGAATTTCGGCGAGTTCGCGTCCGATCTGCTCCTTGATGACGGTCTGCTTCGGGCGCTCGCCGCGCGGCTTCAGGATGATGATGAAGGTCGCCTTGCGCACCTCCTCGCCCGAGCCGAGCAGCGTTCCGCCGTTGACGAACACGCTCGCCACGTCGGGGCGGGCCGCGATGCGCCGCGAGATGTCGCGCGTCACGGTTCGGGTGTCGGCGAGGCGCGTGCCCGGCGGCAGCTCGACGCCGAGCAGCGCGCGGCCAGAGTCCTCCGCCGGCAGGAAGCCGGATGGCAGCAGGAAGAAGCTGCCGATGGAGCCGGCAAAGATCATCAGGCCGAGGGCGACGGTCTTGATGCGGTTGATCGCCGACCAGCGCACGAGGCGGGTGTAGGCTCTGAGCAGCCAGCCCTCGGGCTTCTCCTCGTGTCCGGCCCGGAGGAAGTAGGCGGCGAGCATCGGCGTGATGAGACGCGCGACCAGAAGTGAGAAGAACACGGCAGCCGCCACGACGAGACCGAATTGCTTGAAGTACTGGCCCGCGATTCCGCCCATGAAGGAGACGGGTGTAAAGACCGCGATGATCGTAAATGTGATCGCGATGACCGCGAGGCCGATCTCGTCGGCCGCTTCGATCGATGCGCGATAGGCGGATTTTCCCATGCGCATGTGGCGCACGATATTTTCGATTTCGACGATCGCGTCGTCGACGAGAATGCCGGTGACGATGGTGATGGCGAGCAGGCTGACGAGGTTCAAGCTGAAGTCCATCGCATCCATGGCCCAGAAAGCCGGAATGATGGAGAGCGGCAGCGCGATGGCCGAGACGATGGTGGCACGCCAGTCCTTCAGGAACACGAACACGACCAGGATGGCGAGCAGCGCCCCTTCTATCAGCGTGGTCATCGTCTGCTCGTAGACGCCGAACGTGTACTGCACGGTATCGTCGATCAGCGGCAGCTGGACATCCGGGTAGCTCTTCTGGATCTCGGCGATCTTGCGGGCGACCTCGGCGGCGACCACCGTGTCGCTCGCACCCTTGCCGCGCGAGATCGAGAAGCCGACCACCGGCTGTCCGTCGAGATCGGCGTAGGTCCGCTGCTCCTGGACGCTGTCGGTCACCGTGCCGAGCTCGTCGAGCCTCACCTTGCGGCCCTGTGGCAGCGCGATCATGGTCGACGAGAGGTCCTCGACGGTCCGCTTGCCGGCGAGGGTCCGGATCGCCTGCTCGCGGCCGCTCAGCTCGCCGCGTCCGCCGGCGAGGTCGACGTTGGTCGCCCGCACCTGACGGTTGACGTCACCCGACGTGATGCCGAGGGCCAGCAGCCGGTCGGGATCGAGGGCAATGCGGATTTCGCGCGTCACGCCGCCGATGCGCTTCACCTCCGAGACGCCTTTGACACCCTGCAGGATGCGCACGACCGTGTCGTCCACGAACCACGACAGCTCTTCCGGAGTCATGGCCGGCGCACGGGCCGCGTAAGTGACGATGGGAAGGCCCTCGATCTCCAGCCGCGAGGTCACCGGCTCGTCGATGGTGCGCGGCAGATCGGTGCGGATGCGGGCGATGGCGTCCTTCACGTCGTTGAGGGCACGATCGGGATCGACCTCGAGACGGAACTCGATTGTCGTGATCGATGCGCCTTCCGAGACGTTGGACGAGATGTGCTTGACGCCGGTGACGCCGGCGATCGCATCCTCTACTTTTTTCGTCACCTGCGTTTCGAGCTCGGCCGGCGCAGCACCGGACTGATAGACGCGGGCCTGGATGATCGGCACGTCGATGTTCGGAAAGCGGGTGATCGGCAGGGCGGTGAAGCTCAGGTAGCCGAGCGTCATCAGCACCATGAACAGCACGAGGGCCGGCACGGGATTGCGGATCGACCACGCGGAGATATTGAGGTTCACGTGCCCCCTCCGCTGCGCGAGGCACTGACCTTCGAGTCGGGCTCGACGGGTCGCACGGCGTCGCCGTCTCGCAGGAAGGTGCCGGATTTCGCCACCACGACGTCGCCGGCCTCCAATCCCGACTTCACCTCGACCAGCCCGGCGGCGCTGAGGCCGGTCACGATGGCACGCTCGCGCACCGACCCGTCTATCACCACCAGCACGCGCGCACCCTCGTCTCCGTAGAGGATGGCCGACTGCGGCACGGCGATGCTCTTGACGCGCGCCGTCTCGATGGTGCCACGCGCGAAGGTGCCGATGCGCAGGTTGGGATCGACGCCGAGGAATACGCGTACGCGGCCGAGCCGCGTCGCCTTGTCGACCTCGGGCGAGACGAGGCGCACCGTGCCTTCGACCTTGCCGGCGGCCGACGATTCGATGTGAGCCTTTTGACCGGCGGCGAGCTTGACGAGACGCTGCTCGGGGACTTCGGCATCGAGCTCGATTTCGCCGCGCGCGATGATCCGGAACATCGGCTCGCCGGCCGACAGCGCAAGGCCGCCGATGCGCGCATTGCGCCGGGAGACGAGCCCGTCGGCGGGCGATTTCACCTCGATGTTGCCACGTCGCCAGTCGAGATCGCGGCGCTTGGCCTCAACCTGCGCCTTCTCAGCTTCGGCGAGCCGCAGGCCGTCACGGGCGGCCACCACCTGCGCCCGCGTCGAGGACGCCGCGGACTGCCGCTGATCGACGGTGCTCTCGGCGATCCAGCCCTGCTTGCGCAGCGGTTGCGCACGCTCCAGCGATTGGGTCGCTTCCTTGGCGCGGGCCTCCGCCTCGGCGATCTGGCTCTTGGCCTGGGCGATGGCCGCTGTGGCACGCGCGAGTTGCGCGTCGCTCTCGGCCACCTGCGCGTCGAGACTGTCCGACACCAGCGTCGCCAATACCTGACCCTTGGTGACCTGATCGCCTTCGTCGACCCTCAGCGTCAGCACCTTCAGCCCTTCGACTTCGGGCGCGACCAGGATCTCGTCGCGCGGCACCAGCGTGCCGGTGACGAGCACGGTTTCGGTGAACTCCCTGACCTCGACCGGCGTGACCGAGACGGCCGGCGCGAGGGGCGCCTTTTCGACCGTTGCCGCAGCCGTCTTGGCCTTGCGGTCGGCCATGTGGGTGGCGACTTTTTCATTGACCTTGATCAGCGCCGTGTTGCCAGCGCCGGTCCAGTAGGCGACGGCCCCCAGTCCGGTGAGCGCGATCAGCACGCCGAGTTTTCGCATCCGTGTCATGTGCCGGCCTCGCACGTCTCACGGCGAGGGGTTGCGCACGGGTCTGCCGGTCGATCCCGATCGACGGGATTGAGCAGTCCTTGAACCGTGGCGATGATCGCCGGCACGAGGGCGCCCGCGTCGAAATTCGGATCGATGGCACGACGCCAGAACATGCCGTCGCAGATCACGGAGAACACCTTCGACAGGGTGGGAATGTCCATGGCCGGCGCGATGCGACCCTCGGCGGCGAGACGCGCGAAGAGCTGCTCGAAGCTGTCCGCCACGTAGCGGTCGACGGAATGATAGATCTGGCTGACCTGGGCGTTGCGCGTCGCCTCGACACCCATTTCGACGCACATCAGCTGCTTGTGCGGTGGCTCCTCGACCAAATAGCGCTCGCCGAGCACCGAAAGGGCGGCCATGAAATCGGGGGCGGTGGCGAGATCGGCGAAGCGCGCCTGGAACTCGGCCCGGTTGCGCTCGCACAGGCCCGCGATCAGCGCCTCCTTGGAGGCGAAATAGACATAGAGTGCGCCCGGGCTGACCGCCGCCTCGCGGCAGATGTCCTGCATGGTCGAGGCATGGAATCCGGCGCGCGCGAAGCATTGCTCGGCGGCGTCTAGAATATGCTCGCGGCGCGCCCGCTGGGTGTCTGGCTTGAGCTTCGGCATGGCCTCCCCGTACCCGATTTCTGGAGCCGTGGATGCAACCTAGGGAACCCGGTCGCACCGATCGATGCCAGTCGGTTAAAATGAATGTTCGTTCTTTTTGATGCGTGATCGCGGCAAAGTCAAGGCGAACGATCGTTCTGTTTGATGGGATTGACCGTCGTAGCAAATCTTAAGGTCCGGCGAGAGAACTCTCGCCGGACCTTCGGGCATCGCTTGCAAATTGGGACTACGGCCGCGCCGACTTGGCGAGGCGGACGAGGTTGATGAACTCGGCGCGGTAGCCGAAGCGGTCCTCGCCCTTGGCCGACTGCGCGAGACCGATCACGTCGTCGTAGCCGAAGACCTTGAGGTACGGCGCGCCCTTGAGCAATTGCCCGAAGGCGGCGACGGCGATCGAGAAGCGGGCCTCGGCCGGCGCGGTGGCGACCGTGTCTTTCGCCAGTCCATCGTTGATGGCGAGGGTTACCAGCTTGGATGCATCTTCCTTCGGCAGCTTGTAGCGCAGCTTCAGGAACCCGATCTCGCCGTCGGCCACCACGGTCGTGGTCGTCGTGGCGGCCGGCTCGCGTCGCGCCGCCTCGGGCTTGGCGTAGCGCAAGTCGTCGACCAGCTTCTGGCTCGAACCGGCCGGTGTCACCTCGTAGATGGCAGTGACGGTGTGGCCAGAGCCGATGTCACCGGCATCGACTTTGTCGTTGTTGAAATCCTCGCGCTTCAGGGCTCGGGTCTCGTAGCCGACCAGCCGGTATTCGGCGACGCGCGCCGGGTTCCACTCGATCTGAGCTTTCACGTCCTTGGCGATGGTGAAGAGTGTCGAGGATGCCTCGTCAACCAGCACCTTGCGCGCCTCGTTCAACGTGTCGACGTAAGCCGCAGTGCCGTTGCCGTTCTGAGCCAGCGTCTGCATCAGCGCGTCGTTGTAGTTGCCCTGACCGACGCCGAGGATCGACAGGAAGATGCCCTTCTCGCGCTTCCTTTCGATGAGCCCCTTGAGATCGTCGTGATCGGTGACGCCGACGTTGAAGTCGCCGTCGGTGGCGAGAATCACGCGATTGACCGCGCTCTTGTCGAAGTTCGATTCCGCCAGCCGGTAAGCATCCTGGATGCCTTCGGCGCCCGCCGTCGATCCACCCGCGCCGAGGCTGTCGACCGCCGCGAGGATCTTCGCCTTGTCGGAGGCATTGGTCGGCTCGAGGCAGATGCCGGACCCCGACGCATAGGTGACGATGGCCACGGTGTCGTCGGGCTTCAGCTCGTCGACGAGCATCCGGAAGGCGTTCTTGACCAGCGGCAGCTTGTCCGACGATTCCATCGAGCCCGACACGTCGATCAGGAACACGAGGTTGGCACGCGGTCGCTCGGTTGCCTGAATGTCGTAGCCTTTGATGGCGACGTGCACGAGCTGGTTGCCGGCGTTCCAGGGGCTCGGCAGCACGGTGACAGTGGGCTTGAACGGCGTCTCGGCGGTGTCGGGCTTGGCGTAGTCGTAGGGGAAATAGTTGATCATCTCCTCGACGCGGATCGCATCCTTCGGCGGCAGCGTTCCGGAGTTGAGGGCGCGGCGCACGAAGGCATACGACGCCGTATCGACGTCGATCGAGAAGGTCGAGACCGGTTCGGCAGCGACCTGCTTGACCGGGTTGATGTCTTTCGAATCGAACTTGTCGCGGAACTCCTGATCGACATTCGTGCGGCGAAGATCGGCCTCGTACGGCTTCGCGCTGTCCAGTGCGGCGACGGTCGGTGCCGCAGAGATGCGGCCGTCGATCGAGCGCGGGCCGGCGTTTCCGGAGATCGCTCCCAAGCCATGCGTGGGTGGCGGGGGGGCCAAGACCGGAATTTCCGCCAGCATACGGTTCCTTCCACCGGACGGCAGGCCGGCATGGCGCTCAACTTTTTTACTCTTGGCAAGCTCGGCGGCCGGGCTGGGAGCGGGGCTTTCGGCAAGCTCCTGCCGGTTCGTCACCGCCTCGGCTTCGGGCGTTTTGCGCAGCAGGTCGTCGACCGACGTCATGCTGTCCGCGTCCGCACCTGCTTCTGCGCTCTTCTTCTCGTCGGCCGGCTGGTCCTGGCGTGCCACGGTCGTCGAGGCCGCCGGTGCCGACGGTTCCTGCGAGCGAGACGACGCGATGTCTCCCTTGTCGCCGGCCTTTTCGCCGGCGATGGGTTCGGGCTCGAGTGCGGGCTGGACCTTTGCGGGCGCCGCCGCCTGCATCGGATCGAATGCCTGCCGGTGGCGGTCGCTCTGCATGACGTTGAATGCGGCGGGCGCGGCGATCATCAGCGCGGCGATGGAGGCAGCCAGTGCATACTGAGAGCGGGTGAACGACATGAATTTTCTCCTCATCGCCGGATGCGATGCGGGAGTAGGACGGTCGCCGGCGCCGGTTCCTTGGGGTGTCCCGGTGTTTTTTTCGGCGGAGTCGAAGGCCGCCATGGCGGCATCGATGGCGGCGCGGCGTGCCGTCTCGCGTGCGGCCGGCACCGGCAGATCCTTCAAGCTCGACAGGTCGCGGTTCGTCATGTCAGCCCACCGCCTCCAGCTTCACTCTGAGGCGCTTTCTCGCTTCGAACAAATGCCAGGAGACGGTCTTCTCCGAGCAGCCCATGATCGCTGCCGCCTCCTGGTGCGACAGGTCTTCGCCATAAACGAGCAGCACGGCATCGCGCTGCTGATCGGGGAGCGCCCGCACCGCTTGCCACAACTCGGCGCCGACGACGTGATCCTCCGGCGTGCCGGTCGACGGTCCCTGCGGAGCGGCCTCCATCAGCATCATCATGTCTGACGGCGCAAACGGCACAATCCTTTGCCGGGCGCGCAGGTGATCGATCGTGGCAGCGTAGGCGATGCGGTAGAGCCAGGTCGAAAATTGGGATTCACCGCGGAACGATGTGATGGCCGTTGCCAGCTTCACCATGACGTCCTGGGCGATGTCCTCGGCCAGCGTCTCGGCGCCCGACCAGCGCCAGGCGAGACGGTAGACGCGATCGTAATGTCGATCGGTCAGCGCCGCGAAGGCCGCGCGGTCACCCGCCGCCGCCCGCCCCGCCAGTTCCTTGTCGGTCCCGTCACTCACCCGCGCGTGCCTTGCCCAACGGCCGGTTCACACCCCTAAGACGGACGGCATTGCGGGTTCCTTGGGGCGGATAGTGAAAAAAGGTGGGAGTGGTGAGTGGTGAGTGGCCAGGTGGATGGTGGATTAAGGACAGTCGGCAGTTGACAGGCTGGCACAGTTCGCAACTCCCCACTCCCCGTCAGTACTGCATGATCCACGCAATCATCCCGTAGGGATCGGGGTCGTCGAGGTCGGCGCGGCCGATGCTGGACCCCGAGATGCCGCCGGAAAGAGAGATTTCGCCGCCCGTCCACTCGTAGCGCGCGAACAGTCCGCCGCGACCGAAATCGAGGAGGTCGAATTCGTTGTCGTCTATCTGATCAGCGAACTGGACCTGGCACGCGTCTGATGTGTCCCAATCGAGATCGCAGGCCCCTTGTCGATCCAGATTGAGGCGCGCTTCCAAGCCGACCGAGAGGTGCGGCCACAGTCGATACCCTATCCGGCTGCGGACGCCGAACGCCTCGTGTGCCCCGGTCCAGGAGGCATCGAGCGAAGCCCACATGTCGTCGCCCATGTTGAGCCAGAGTTCGACACCGACTTTTGGTCCCCAGTCGAAGCCGATGGCGAGGTTCTCTTCATCGAACGGCGCGATGTTGTGTCCGATGATCGATCCACCGGCGAGGATTTTCACGATCAGCGGATCGAACCGCCAAAGGTAGCCGGCCACGAGATCCGTGAAGGACGTTTCCGCCTGGTATTTGGTGAGGGCCAAGCGAGTTCCGGGGTGGCCTTGAAGGCACCTTTTTTTGGTCAGGCAGCGAATTCCGGAATACTGGTAGGCGCCGTATCCGGACGTGACGCGCATCCTGAAGCCTTGGTCGTGGATGTGTCCGAAGGGCGCGACCGTGGCGCCGGAGAACACCAGCCAGCCGTCGGCCGTGGCGTCGGCACCGGCGAAAACTTCTCTCCACAGCATGGGTTTTGCTGGCGTGGCAGCCTGGGCGTCGGTTTTGGCGTCAGCGGGTGAAGATGCCTTTGGAGCAGTAGCCGGTTCCGCTGCAGCGGACGTCGAAACGATACTCGTGGAGAGTATCCCACCGGAAATAGCGAGCGCGGCAACCCATGCCCGACGCCCGAAGAGCCGCCAACCGAGCGGCAAATTGCCGTGTGCCCCGCCACGCAACACGAACAGCCCCGAAAAAACGCATAAAAATAAAAGGAGCGACTACAACTTGAGCGAAGTGATGAAGCGCTCGAATGGTTAACAAGTCAATGATTGCCGTTAACCAAACCGACGTTTCAGTATTGCAGAGCCTTTTCATGCAACCAAAGATAGAATTCTATCGAATTACTAGCTGCTAAGGGTTGTTTTCGGGACTCGACGCATGTCGGTTTTCGACGTCGCGGCGATTGGTTCATCAATAATTGACGGTGGGAATCCATCCTGCGGCGCAGCGCATTATTGCGGTGCCGTCGGTCCGTCGATAATGTTTCGCGTTATCCGGTCGTTGCGGAACGACGCGCGGATGCTTCTCATTGCTTTTAGAGGTGCTGCCGGTCGCCCGACCCGGCCAGCACCCGTCATATGAATGACCGGGCACGTCGTCAGTCGCACTCGCCAACCATAGAAAATGTTCAGGGAGTACTGGGCCATGTCGAGTCAAATGCCGTTCGGCGGATTCAATCCCTCGGCCTTCACGGCACCGTTCCAGATGTACTTCAGCAATCTCGACACCATGGCCCAGAGCATGGGGCCGATGAAGGGGCTGGCGCGCATTCAACTCGAGACGATGGGCCTGCTGAACCGCCGCGGGCAGGCACTGATGGAAATTCCGTCGCGCCTGAGCCGCTGCCGCACCCCGCAGGATCTCGTCGCCGAGCAGACACGGTTCTGGCAGACCGCCTTTCAGCAGTACAACGAAAGCTCGCGGCGGATCATGGAGGCCTGGGCGCAGGTGATGCCCATGTCCGCGGCTCACTCGCGCGACGCGGCCGTCGAACGCGACTACATCTCGTTCGCCGATCCGAAGGAAGCGAACGGCCATGCCCGCAGCGCCCGCGACCGGCACGCGGCATAGTCACGGCACCGATTTTTTTAGCGGATCGAGCGCTCACGACCTGGCGCCTCAGTTGAGACCAGCGAGAGCGTCGCCGAAGCCGGCGAGCGAGATGGGGATGCCGATGCCGGCTTCCTCGGTCTGGAAAATGATGAAAATCGCCGTCTTGCCGCCCTTGAGCTGATCGATCAGCTTGTCTTCGACGACCACCTGCGCGTAGCAGGCGAAGGAGTGGCAGCGCAGGAACGGCGCATTTCCGACGTCCTTGTCGTCAATCTTGAGACCGATGCCGCGCGGGAGCAGCACGCCGAGCGGGGCAAAGACCCTGAGCACGCGGGTGCCGTCCGAGAATTTCTGGAAATAGACGGTGAGACCGACATTATTGCGGTCCTCGGCGGTGACGGCCTGAACCAGCGCGCAGACTTCATTCTTGGCGCCGGGCGGGGGCGGCTTGCAGACGATCTGCCAGTCCCCATGCTGCGCCTTCACGGTGCCGTCGCCCGGGGGTGTCGCCGGGGCGGTCGCGGCGGTTGTTCCGCCGGCCTCCACGACACCGCTCGAAAAAATGGCGAATAATCCGCAGACGGCCAAGGCAACCGCGAGCCAGTGGCCGATGCTGCGGAGCAATGAGCCCGGCGGGCCCTGTCGATAGACCCGCGCGGCGGCGGGCGAACGGTCGGTGGTCAAGTCAGCTCCTGGTGCCGAGACGCGGATCGACGAGGAATCGCCGGGAACATCTAACGCCGCTCCCATCCCGCGCCAACGCGGCCAAAGTGGGACCGGCGATTTCCGGGCTCTGTGATGCCGGCGGACGACACTCTCGTCCGAAGCTCCGGCCGCGCCATCGCCAACGCGAATATTTGACGCATAAATCTTGACTTGTGACGGGCTCGTCAACTGTGCTCTGTGTGAGCAGGGGAAGATCGGCCGGATGTTGGCAACTCTGCGGTGCTCGTGGCAGCTCGCAGAAGGCGCGCCGTGGCAAGCGCTGCCGGTAGACCCGTCGGAAAAGCCTGATGCGGCCGTTCGGGCCGTCAAAAAAACCGGGAGCGAAAGCATGCTGAAAAGGCTTAGAGGGTTGGCGCCGTTGCTCACGGTGGCCGCCACGGGCGCGATTGCAGTTCCTTCGGGTGGCGCGATGGCTGTCGAGGGACATGCCCTCCCCGGCCAGATCGACCTGCCGACGCCCGCCACGCCGGTGATGCAGGCGATCGTCGACTTCCACAACTTCGTCAATCCGATCATCATTCTGATTTCGATTTTCGTGATGGCGCTGCTGCTCTACGTGATGTGGCGGTTCAGCGAGAAAAAGAATCCGAAACCTTCGGCCACCACCCACAACACACTGCTGGAAGTGGCCTGGACCGTCGTTCCGATTTTCATCCTCGTCGCGATTTCGATCCCGTCGTTCAAGCTGCTGCACATGCAGTATTCCTACCCCAAGGCCGATCTCACCATCAAAGCCACGGGCAGCGCCTGGTACTGGACGCACGCCTATCCCGATCAGGGCGGCTTCGAGTTCGACAGCAACATGCTCTCCGACGAGGACACCGCAGCGCTCCGCGCCAAAGGCGTCGATGCGCCTCGGCTGCTGGCGGTCGATAATCCCGTCGTCGTTCCGGTCGACAAGGTGGTGCATGTGCTCGTCACCGCCTCTGACGTCATCCACAACTGGACGGTGCAGCCGTTCGGCTCGAAGATCGACGCCGTTCCTGGCCGCCTCACCTCCACGTGGTTCAAGGCCGAGAAGGAGGGCATGTTCTACGGACAGTGCTCTGAGCTGTGCGGCATGAACCACGCCTTCATGCCGATCGCGGTCCGTGTCGTGAAGGACGCGACTTTCCAGGAGTGGGCCGCGGCCATGAAGGCCAAGGATCGCAAGAAGGCGAAGCAGATTCTCGATCAGGTGGCGCTCGAAGAGGCCGGGGCGAAAAAAGTCGCCGATGCCGCCCGCTGAGGACGGCTCTGCGGCTCCGCGGCCGCAGAACGAGCCTCGAGGGAAGCCGCCGTCAACGACACCGAACAACACACCCAAAGACGAACGCAAAAGGTTCTTGAACCATGGGTAGCACAGCTCACGCCGACGACAGCCACGATCACAGCCCCTACGGCATCGGTCGCTGGCTTTATTCGACCAATCACAAAGACATCGGCACGATGTATCTCATCTTCGCGATCATCGCCGGTCTCATCGGCGGTGCGCTGTCGGTCGGCATGCGGCTCGAGCTCGCAGAGCCGGGCATGCAGTATTTCACCAACCCGCACATGTACAACGTGTTCGTGACCGGTCACGGTCTGATCATGGTGTTCTTCATGGTCATGCCGGCCATGATCGGCGGTTTTGGCAACTGGTTCGTTCCGCTGATGATCGGCGCGCCTGACATGGCGTTCCCGCGCATGAACAACATTTCCTTCTGGCTGCTGCCGGTGGCCTTCATCCTGCTGCTGACTTCGATGTTCGTCGAAGGCCCGCCGGGCATGAACGGCGTCGGCGCCGGCTGGACGATCTATGCTCCACTGTCGTCGCTCACCGGCCACCCCGGACCGGCAATGGACTTCGGCATCCTGGCGCTGCACGTCGCTGGCGCGTCGTCGATCCTCGGTGCGATCAACTTCATCACCACCATCTTCAACATGCGCGCGCCCGGCATGACGCTGCACAAGATGCCGCTGTTCGTGTGGTCGGTGCTCGTTACGGCGTTCCTGCTGCTGCTGTCGCTGCCGGTTCTCGCCGGCGCCATCACCATGCTGCTCACGGATCGTAACTTCGGCACTGTGTTCTTCGATCCCAGGGGCGGCGGCGACCCGGTGCTCTACCAGCACCTGTTCTGGTTCTTCGGTCATCCCGAGGTCTACATTCTCATCCTGCCGGGCTTCGGCATGATCAGCCACGTCGTGTCGACCTTCTCCAAGAAGCCGATCTTCGGCTATCTCGGCATGGCCTACGCCATGGTCGCCATCGGCCTCGTCGGCTTCATCGTGTGGGCGCACCACATGTATGCCGCCGGCATGAAGGTCAACACGCAGGCCTACTTCGTGTTCGCCACCATGGTTATCGCGGTGCCGACCGGCGTGAAGATCTTCTCCTGGATCGCAACCATGTGGGGCGGCTCGATCCGCTTCGAGCTGCCGATGATCTGGGCGCTCGGCTTCATCTTCCTGTTCACGGTCGGCGGCGTCACCGGCGTCGTGCTGGCCAATGCCGGCCTCGACCGCGCGCTGCACGACACCTACTACGTCGTCGCGCACTTCCACTACGTGCTCTCGCTCGGCGCCGTGTTCTCGATTTTCGCAGGCTGGTACTACTGGTTCCCCAAAATGAGCGGCTACGCCTACTCCGAGTTCTGGGGCAAGCTGCACTTCTGGCTGACCTTCATCGGCGCCAACATCCTGTTCTTCCCGCAGCACTTCCTCGGTCTCGCCGGCATGCCGCGCCGGTACGTCGACTATCCGGATGCCTATGCGTACTGGAACCATGTGTCGTCGATCGGCTCCTACATCACGGCGCTCGGCACGGTCTGCTTCCTGATCGGCGTGTTCGCGGCCTTCGCGAGGAAGCAGAAGGCAGGCGACAATCCGTGGGGCGTCGGTGCCAGCACCATGACGCTGGAATGGACGCTCTCCTCGCCGCCGCCGTTCCACTCGTTCGAGACGCTGCCGCGCATCAGCGCCAAGCAGCACCACTGACACGACTGGGGTCAGGCCCGCCGGGCCTGACCCCGCTGACCATGAGTGCGCGCAAGACTTGCGCCGGCGGTTCGCGGGGCGCAGTGCACCCGACGACCTTGAATTCGTGAAAAAGAGCGGATCGCATCCGCCGGCAGTCCGGGAGAGAAGGAACAGAGATGGCCGTTTCAGGCGTTCACGCCGGCGTCGAGAGCGCCAGCACCACCTTCGAGCCATCGGTTCGCGACTTCGTGCAGCTGATGAAGCCGCGGGTCATGTCTCTTGTGGTGTTCACCGCGCTGACCGGCATGGTCGCCGCTCCCGGAGAGATCCACCCCTTCCTCGCGCTCGTCGCGCTCGTGGCCATCACGGTCGGTGCGGGCGCCTCGGGGGCTCTCAACATGTGGTACGATGCCGACATCGATGCCGTGATGCAGCGCACCGCGGCCCGCCCCATTCCGCGCGGCCTCGTCACTGCAGATGAGGCGCTGGGCTTCGGCGTCTTCCTGTCGGCCGCCTCGGTGGTGACGCTCGGCCTGCTGGTCAACTGGCTGTCCGGCGCGCTGCTCGCCTTCACCATTCTGTTTTACGTGCTGATCTACACCATGTGGCTGAAGCGCTGGACGCCGCAGAACATCGTGATCGGCGGCGCCGCCGGCGCGTTTCCGCCGGTCATTGGATGGGCGGCGGTAACGGGCACGATCTCGATCGAAAGCATCGTGCTGTTTTTGATCATCTTCATGTGGACGCCGCCGCACTTCTGGGCGCTGGCGCTCTACCGCAATCGCGATTACGAGCGCGCCGGCGTGCCGATGCTGCCGGTCGTCGCTGGCCCGCGCGAAACACGCAAGCAGATCCTGATCTATTCCGTGCTGCTGGTGGCGTCGTCGCTGCTGCCGTCCGCCGTCGGTCTCGGCGGGATCGCCTATCTCGTTACCGCCGTCGTCACCGGAGCCGTTTTCCTTTGGCTCGCATGGCGGGTCTGGCAGGTGACGGAAGGACGTGAGGCGGACACGGTCGCCAAGCGGCTGTTCCTCTATTCGATCCTGTACCTGTTCGTCCTCTTCGCCGTGCTGCTGGTCGAGCACGCCGTCGTCCGGCTGATGGCGTGAGGCGGGCGATGGCGGCGGATCCTGCGGCAGGCGCGAGCAAGTCGGACCCGGCAGCGGGCGTCGAACGGCGCCAGCGCACGCGCTCGGTCGCGATCGCCCTCTGCCTCGGAGCCCTGGTACTGATCTTCTATGCGGCCACCATCATCCGGCTCGGCCCCAACGCGCTGCGTCGCGACGAATTCGCCCCTCCTGCTCCCGCCCTTCCCGCTGTCGAGGCCCCGACCCCTGCTGGCGACGCGGCCAAATGCAAGGAAGCCGGCACATGCTAGCCAGTCGCGACACCCGGGTGGCTGCCATGTGCGTCGGAGGCGTGGTCGTGATGACCGGCCTCGCGTTCGCGGCGGTGCCGCTCTACAAGCTCTACTGTCAGGTGACCGGGTTCGGCGGCACCACGCAGCGGGTCGACAAGGCCTCCGGCACCGTGCTCGACCGGCAGATCGACATCCGCTTCGACGCCAACGTCTCCCGCGACATTGCTTGGACCTTCGAGCCGGTCCAGCAGACCATGCACGTCAAAATCGGCGAGAACGCCCTGGCCTTCTACCGGGCCACCAACACGTCGGCCGTCGCCGTCACGGGCACCGCGATGTTCAACGTGTCGCCGGACGTCGCCGGGGTGCATTTCAACAAGATCGAATGCTTCTGCTTCAAGGAGCAGACGCTGGCGCCGGGCGAGACGGTCGACATGCCGGTCTCCTTCTACGTCGATCCGGCGATCGTCAGCGATCGCGACGCGGCGCATCTCAAGGAGATCACGCTCTCCTACACCTTCTATCCGTCGGAGCCGGCGAGCGGCACTGGCGGTGCGACGCCGGGCGAGCCGGCGAAGGGCGCGGCATTGACGAGCCCGATCCAGGGCAGGGGAAGTTGAATCGACGCTGCGTCGTGCGGCGGACAACCGGCCGCTCAGCGCAGCAGAAGACCACACGGGGACGACGGAGAAAGACAGATGGCCTCAGGACACAAGCATCACGACTATCACCTCGTCGACCCGAGCCCATGGCCGGTGATCGCATCGTTCTTTGCATTGCTGATGGCCTTCGGCGCCATTGCCTGGATGCGGTCGATCGGTGAAGGGGCCACTGGTCTCGTCATCGGTCCGATGACTCTCAAGGGGCCCTGGCTGTTCGCGGCCGGTTTCGCCGGCGTCTCCTTCATTTCCGCGCTGTGGTGGCGCGATGTCATCGCGGAAGCCCACAAGGGCGACCACACCCCGGTCGTGCAGTTGCACCTGCGCTACGGGATGCTGCTCTTCATCGCTTCGGAAGTGATGTTCTTCCTCGCGTGGTTCTGGGCCTATTTCGACGCCTCGCTCTTCCCCAACGACGTGATCAGTCTCGAAAACGTCAAGGAAGGTGTCGGCATGGTGCAGCGAAATGAGCTTCTCGGTGGCGTGTGGCCGCCGGTGCCCGTCGAGGGAACCGAAGCGCCGACCTCCGGCTACTTCAAGGGCACCTTCGATCCGTGGACCATTCCGCTGATCAACACGCTGATCCTGCTCTCGTCGGGCTGCACGGTCACCTGGGCGCATCACGCCCTGCTCAAGAACAACCGCAAGCAGCTCATCATCGGGCTGACGCTGACGGTGATCCTCGGCGCCATCTTCACGGCGTTCCAGGCGTACGAATATCAGCACGCCGCGTTCAGCTACGGCGGCCACATCTACGGCTCGACCTTCTTCATGGCGACCGGCTTCCACGGTGCGCACGTGATCATCGGCACCATCTTCCTTCTGGTGTGCCTGCTGCGCGCGATGAAGGGTCACTTCACGCCGCAGCAGCACTTCGGCTTCGAGGCGGCCGCCTGGTACTGGCATTTCGTCGACGTGGTCTGGCTGTTCCTTTTCGCAGCCATCTACGTCTGGGGCGCCGGCGCAAACGCGGGTGCGGCGCACTGATGTTGGTGACGTTGGTGTCAGAACCGGAGGGTCTGACACCGAACAAGGTAAATGGTCAGACCCGTGTTGGAGGCATGTCTCCGACATGAAGGGTCTGACCCATTAGTTTTGCGGGT
>JBQTIA010000119.1:0-18295 GCA_052388455.1 Hyphomicrobium sp. | reverse complement strand
CGCGCTCGGTGATGTTGCGCGTGCGGATGGTGAGCGAGCCGCCGTCGGGCATGGCATCGCGGGCGTTGACCGCGAGATTGATCACCACCTGCTCGAACTGGGTCTTGTCGGCCTTGACATACCAGAGATCGCGGCCGGTCGGAATCTTGAGCTCGATCTTCTCGCCGATCGAGCGCTTGAGCAGCGGAGCGAGATCGGTGAGCACCTCGCCCAATTGCAAGGGCTCGGTCTGCAGCGTCTGGCGGCGCGAGAAGGCCAGCAGCTTGGCGACGAGGCCCGCCGCCCGGACGGCGCTCGAGCGGATGTTGGCAATGTCCTTGTAGGCGGGATCGGCCGGCCGGTGGGTCTGCAGCAGAAGGTCCGAGAAGCCGATGATCGCCGTCAGCACGTTGTTGAAGTCGTGCGCGATGCCGCCCGCCAGCTTGCCCACCGCTTCCATCTTCGAGCTTTGTGCGAATTTGGATTCGAGCGCTTTCTGCTCGGTCGCGTCGAGAACGTAGAGGATGGCCGCCTCGCGCGCCTCGCCGGAACGGATCAGCGGGCTCATATAGACGCGGCGTGAAAACTCGCCTTTGCGGCCGACGGTGATTTCGATCGGCGTGGCGTGGGCGCGGCCCGAGAGGACGTGCTTGAGCCCGGTGGCGACCTCGGCGCGGGCCTCGTCGGTCTCCGAGCGCACCAGCACGTCGATCGCCGGCTGGCCGACGCCGCGCGAGCCGTCGACGATCATGCGCATGAAGGCGGCGTTGGCGGTGGCGATGCGGCCGTCGGCGGCCACGGTCGCGATGCCGAACGGCGCCGACTGGAAGAAGCTGGCGAAGCGGACGTCGATGGTATCGTCGCCGGCGGCGGCGGCCTCCTCGGTGCGGCGGTTGTGGGCCGCGAGCAGGATTTCGCTGCCGGTATCCCCCACCTTTCCACCCGCCGGCCGCCCTGCCACGAAGAACCGCATCGGCACCAGCAGCCCGTTCGATGCCGTCACCGCCAGATCGAATCCGGTGGCCGGCTCCCCGCTGCGGCGGGCCGCTGATCGCAACAATTCGGCGCCGTCTGGAGAGACGAGGTCGGCGAGCCGCAGCCCCCGATCGCGCGAGACGGCGGTGTCGACCCCGATCCACCCCGAGAAGGCGGCGTTCATCTGCCGGATGAGCCCGTCGGCACCGACCGTCACGAGCCCGACAGGCAGCCGCTCGTAGCCGGCGATCTGCTCCTTCAGCAGATCGAACCGCTCGGTCTCCCGGGCCTTCTCCTCGGTGACGTCGGCGAGGGTCCACAGCACCAGCGGGCCGATATCCCGTTCCAGAGACGGGTGATCGAGCCGGCGCGCGGTGACGCGGACGGTGCGCCGCCCGCGAGGCGAACGCGGCGCGATGGACAGCTCCTCCGAACGGCTTTCGCCCATCGCGATCGCCCGGTTCAGCCGGTAGAGTGCTGAAACGGCCGTCGGGTCGCCGGCAAGCGCGGTGTCGAGCCCGACCGGCTGCCCGTCCTGGGGCCTGCCGACGACGTCCATATAGGACTGGTTGGCGAAAAGAACGGAGCCGTCGATGGTGGTGAGCACGGCGCCGTCAGGCAGCCCGTCGACCAGCAAACGGATGAGGTCGTTGTCGCGCACGCGCTCGCCGAGGCGCACGTGCCCGGCGACCACGGCAAAGCCGAAGAACATGCCGGCCATCGCCAGCGCCGAGAGTACCGTCAGCAGAAGCGGCTCGCGCGCACCCGAGGCGACGAGGAACAGCACGACGGCCGATACGGCGAACAGCGCCGCGATCAGGAGGGCCGGCCGCGACCGGCTGGCATCCCGCGCACGCACGGTCAGGTCGACCGCCATGGCAGCCCCCGGCATCCCCGCCTCGCTTTCGCTCATGAACGCAAAAGCTATCTGATTCGGAGGGGGGGCGATGTCGGGCGCCTGCATCGGTCGGGACTCTGAACGCTACGCAAACTCGGGAACCGTCGAACGACCCGGCGACGACGGCCGGAGCCGGGCGCGAGTACCTGTCAACAGTTCGATGATTAAGGTTAAGGTGCCGTGAATTCCGGGTTAGCCTCGCTCAATCGGGAATCAGGGAGCGCGGCGAACGCGGCCGCGGGGCACAGCGATGTGGGACGTCCTCTATTCAATGTTCGTCGTGGCGCTTTTTGCGGGACTGATCGTCGGCGGCGCCCTGATCGTCCGCGCCTACCTCGGCGGCTCGCTGCCGGCGATGCCGCTCATCGGACCCATGTTCGGGCCACCACCGGAGCGCAGGCTCGACGTGGTCGAGCAGGCCAACGTCGACGGCCGCCGCCGGCTGCTGCTGGTGCGCCGTGACGAGATCGAGCATCTGATCATGACCGGCGGACCTGTCGACGTGGTGATCGAAACAGGCATCGGTCAGCGCCGCCCTCACCTGGCGGAGATCGTCGATCCGCCGGCCGCCGTATTCACCCGGCAGCCGCGCAAGTTCGGACAGGCGGTCGGCGAAAGCTGAGACTTCGACCGCCCCTGCGCAGGCGCCGTCCGGGCGGGCGGCGAGGTCGGCCACTCGCGGTCGTGGTCGCCGAACATCTCGGCCGAGATCAGCCGAAGGTCCATCTCGATCGATCGCACGGAGATCGGGTCCGCACGCTGCCGATCCGCGTGAACCGCGCTGGCGCGGGCAATGGTGGGATCGGCCTGCTCCCACTCGTCAGAGACGGCGGTCGATCCCGTCTCGACGAAGAGCGAGACGACGGCGGCGAGAGACAGCCACGCCATCGCCGATTTCAGCCAGTGCCTCCCGCTGCAACCCCACATCGACCTCGACACGACGCGCTCCTGACGGTGACGGCGGAGATGCCGTAACAGAAGGATGCGCGAGATTGGTTAGCCGAGACTTAAGCTGCGTCCCGTTTCGGGACATTTCGCTGGTGCTGTCACTCGGGGGACGCGGCTGCGGACACGCGCGAACAGCAAGATCCCCCTGACTGTGTGAGGCTTCCGACGATCGGCGGAACTTCAGTCCTCGCGATAGACACGCTCACGTCGCTCGTGGCGCTCCTGGGCTTCGAGCGAGAGGGTCGCGATCGGCCGGGCATCGAGGCGCTTCAAGCCGATCGGCTCGCCTGTTTCCTCGCAATAGCCGTAGGTGCCGTCCTCGATCCGGGCCAGGGCCGCATCGATCTTCGACACCAGCTTGCGCTGACGGTCGCGGGCGCGCAGCTCGAGTGCGCGGTCGGTCTCGGACGTGGCCCGGTCGGCGATGTCGGCATGTTGGGCCGAATCCTCGTGCAGGCCGGCGAGGGTCTCTCTGGTCTGGCGGACGATTTCCTCTCTCCACGCCAGCAGCTTCTGACGAAAATAGGTGCGCTGCCGCTCATTCATGAACGGCTCGTCTTCACTCGGTCGGTAATTCTGGGGCAGCACGATCTCTGATGTCCTGGCGCGGGCGGTCAACTTTTTGCTCGGCGGGCTCTTGCTGCTGACTGGTACGGATTTGGCCTTCGCTGGTTCAGTCTTCAATCGGGCTGAAGCTGGCGCCGCAAGTCGGGTGGACTTCGGTCCTGCGGCCTTGGCGGACGCGGACTTCGATGCCGCAGACTTGGGCGGAGCGGACTTCGATGCCGCGGACTTGCTGGAGCCCGCTCTCGCCGCAGCGGATTTCGATGCGGCCAAATCCGGCGCTGCGGACTTGGCTTTCGGCCGTACCACCACCGGCTTTTTTTTAGCCTTCTGCTCCCGCTTGCCCATGCTGCCTCCGCAAGCCCGCCGACTGCCTACACCCCTGCTGTTACGGATCCCTCCGGTCCGAACCCTGTCGTTGCCGCCCCTAATGACCGGGTGTCGCAGGCAAGTCAAGACGCTTCGCAGAGTTCGGTTTAATTCGATATTTGAGGAGGTTAGACCAAACGAGTGCAAGAACTCCTGGATTCCAGAGTCTATTCAAGATGGCATTAGCGCTATTGTTGCAATCCTTACGTGTGTCATCGGTTGCATTCGCGTCGTACTGGCTCTCGTTCAGTCCAGTCCTTACGGAGTGATTGCGTTTCAGTCTTCATCTTGCCCGATCGAGCAAGATCCCGAAGATGCGCGAAGAGTGGTCTGAAACAGTCGGGTTCATCACTCGGGAGCGATGCACGCTTTCGCCGCTGTGAGAGGCCGCCCCAGCCTCCACCTCGGCACTTGAGGCGAACCCTTGTCCCTCGGTGACGACTCCTCGGCTGGCAATGTGTTGCGGCGACCCGGGCTGAATCGACATTCAGCGCGCAATTCGATACTCGCTGTCGGCTCTTCCCCACACCGACGGGAGCCGCCGCGCATGGCCGCCAGGTTCGAAGGCACCACATCGTATGTCGCCACCGCCGACCTAAAGGTGGCGGTCAATGCGGCCGTCACGCTCCAGCGTCCGCTGCTGATCAAGGGCGAGCCTGGCACCGGCAAGACAGTGCTGGCCGCCGAGGTGGCACGCGCGCTCGATGCACCCATGCTCGAGTGGCATATCAAGTCGACGACCAAGGCGCAGCAGGGTCTCTACGAGTACGACGCCGTTTCGCGCCTGCGCGACAGCCAGCTCGGTGACCCGCGCGTCAAGGACATCTCCAACTACATCCGGCGCGGCAAGCTCTGGGAAGCGTTCCGCATGGACCGGCGCCCGGTGCTGCTGATCGATGAAATCGACAAGGCGGACATCGAGTTTCCCAATGATTTGCTGCAGGAACTCGACCGCATGGAGTTTCACGTCTACGAGACCGGCGAGACGGTACGAGCCGACAAGCGTCCGATCGTTCTCATCACGTCGAACAACGAAAAGGAGCTGCCCGACGCCTTCCTGCGCCGCTGCTTCTTCCACTACATCAAGTTCCCCGATACCGAGACCATGGCCCGCATCGTGGCCGTCCACTTCCCCGGACTGAAGGGGCGGATGGTGTCGGAGGCCATGCGCATCTTCTACGAGCTGCGCGAGCTGCCGGGACTGAAGAAAAAGCCGTCGACCTCCGAGCTGCTCGACTGGATCAAGCTGCTGCTGAACGAGGACATCAGCGCCGAAACCCTGCGCGAGACCGACAGCCGCAAGCTGATCCCGCCGCTGGCCGGCGCGCTGCTGACGAACGAGCAGGACGTGCATCTGTTCGAGCGGCTGGCATTCCTGAGCCGCCGCAAGGGGGAATAGCCCCGCGGCCCTGGCCACGTGAAGGTCGCACACCGCGATCAGCGAACGAGATACGGCGTGGCATCCAGACGCAACCGGGGAATGCCCTCGTGCTTCCGCCGTTTCGCCATAGCAAGGCCGCTCGGTCCGGAGAAACGTCCCGACGGAACGGGCGGGCATCGTTTGCACTCCGTTGCGACGACGCGCGCAACCCTGGTCAGGCAAAACTTTGCTCACCAAATGAACGGCGCCTGCAAGCGCCCTTCAGAACCGGTTCACCGGGCATGACGTAGGATCAGTGCATGACGATCCAGCCCGGGTCGATGGAGACATGCCATGGGTGAGTTCCTGAGATCAGGTGCCATTCTGCTGATGGGTTTGACGGTGATCGGCGCCGGCGTGGTGGTCGTGTTCTACGCCTGAACGACCCAGAGGTGGCGCGGATCGGCCCGCGCGCAGGCCATCACGGACGCCGCCGCCTTGCCGTTGCAGTCCCGAAATCCTACTAAGGGGGGCCTCGCGAGGTCCCCTTTTGAATTTCACCCAGATCGCCAATGCCACCGGACTCTACGCCCCCGCCCTGCGCCTCGGCGTGACCGGTCTGTCGCGGGCCGGCAAGACGGTGTTCATCACCTCGCTGGTCCGCAACCTGACCGCCGGCGGGCGGTTGCCGTTCTTCGCCGTCCAGTCGCAGGGACGGCTGACTTCCGCCTTCCTGCAGCCGCAGCCCGACGACGACGTCCCGCGCTTCGACTACGAGGCGCATCTGGCGGCGCTCGACGGCCAGCCGCCGCACTGGCCGGCCAGCACCCGGCAGATTTCGCAGCTCCGCGTCGCCCTCGCCTTCACGCCGCAGAGCCGACTGCGCTATCTTCCCAGTGCCGCCCGCCTGAACGTCGACATCGTCGATTACCCCGGTGAATGGCTGCTGGATCTCGCCCTGCTCGATCAATCCTACCCCGACTGGTCGGCGGCCACGCTCGCCACGCTGGAGGCGCCGGCTCACCGCGCCGCGGCGGCCGCTTTCGTCGGGTTCCTCGACGCTCTCGATGCGGGCCAGGCCGATGCCGAGCCGACGGCCATCGAAGGCGCCCGGCTCTATACGGCGGCCTTGACCCAGACCCGCGCGGCTGGCTCCGGTGTCGCCACCCTCGGACCGGGACGATTCCTGCTGCCGGGTGACGCTGCCGGTTCGCCGATGCTGACCTTCTTTCCACTCCCGGCCAGTGCCGGAACCGGTCCGCTGAGAACGCTGCTTGAAAAACGCTACCGCAGCTATTGCGAGCGGATCGTCCGCCCGTTCTTCCGCAGCCATTTCAGCCGCCTCGACCGGCAGATCGTGCTGATCGACGTGCTCGGGGCCCTGAACGACGGCCCGGCGGCGCTGGCCGATCTGGAGCGGGCGCTCTCCGGGGTGCTGACGGCATTCCGGCCGGGCACCAATACCTGGCTGAGTTCCCTCTTCCGGCCGCGCATCGACCGGCTGCTGTTCGCCGCCACAAAGGCCGACCACCTGCACCACTCCAGCCATGACCGGCTGGAGGCCATCCTGAAGCTGCTCGTTCAGCGGGCGATGGCGAGGGCGACGGGGGCCGGCGCGGCGGTCGGCACGGTGGCGCTGGCGGCGGTGCGCTCGACTCGCGAGGCGGAGGTCCAGCACGGCGGCGAGCGGCTGCCCTGCATCATCGGCGTACCGAGCGCAGGCGAGCGGATCGACGGCGAGGTCTACGACGGCGTGCGCGAGGCGGCACTGTTTCCGGGCGACCTTCCGGCCGATCCGGCCGCCGCCCTCGATCCCGCCGGCCCGTGGGCGGGTCCGGGCGCCGCGGCCTTCGTGCGCTTCAGACCCCCTGCGATGCGCAGCAAAGCTCTGGCCGGGCAGCCTCAGGTGCCGCCGCATATCCGCCTCGACCGTGCGCTGGAGTTTCTGATCGGAGACTGGCTGAGATGACCGCTCCCGCGGAACCCCGCAAACCGCGCGCCTTCGCGCCCGACGATCCGGCGATGACGCCGACGCGCGCCACTAGCGAGCCTACGGGATCACCCGTCCCGCCACCCGCCGCCGATCCGGCCGTGCCGCTGCCACCGGCCGCCGTCCTGCGTCGCGGCATCCGCTGGGGCTCGATCTTTCTTGCGGCCATGGCGGCCCTCGCCTCGCTGGCGGCGGGGCTCGCCTTCACCCGCTTCGTCGCCGATGCGATCGCCCGCGACGACTGGATCGGCTGGACAGCCACGGCGCTGGCCGCGATCGGCGTTCTGGCGGCGGCCGTCATCGTGGTCAAGGAGCTGATCGGCATCTTCCGGCTCGGAAAGCTCGCCGGGCTGCGCAAGGACATCGACGCGGCGCTGTCCGACGCCGACCGTCCGCGCGAGCGCAAGGCGGTCGAGCGGCTCAAGCTGCTGCTCGGTGAACGGCCCGACCTGCAATGGGGTCTGAAGCGTCTCGCCGAGCACGAGAGCGATGTGACCGACTCGGGCGATCTGCTCAGGCTCGCGGAACGGGAATTGCTGGTACCGCTCGACCAGCACGCCCGCGGCCTGATCGTGAAGTCCGCCAAGCGGGTCAGCATGGTGACGGCGCTGAGCCCGTTCGTTTGGGCGGCTATGCTGTTCGTGCTGGCCGAGAACCTGCGCCTGCTGCGCCGCCTCGCGGGGCTCTACGGCGGCCGGCCGGGGTTCGTCGGATCTGTGCGGCTGGCGCGGCTGGTGATCGGCCACATCGTCGCCACCGGCGGCCTTGCCATGACCGACGACCTGCTCGGGCAGTTCCTCGGCCAGGACCTGCTCGGCCGGCTATCGAGGCGGCTCGGCGAAGGCACCTTCAACGGCGCCATGACCGCGCGTATCGGAACGGCGGCCATCGAGGTCACCCGGCCGATGCCGTTCCTCGAAGCCGAGGCGGTGCGGGTCAGGGACCTGCTGCCGGAGCTTCTGCGGAGCTGGACCACACGGCCGGCGGCCGAAAAGCCGGCACCGTGAACGTTCGGAAGATGCTCAGGCGGCCGTCTTGAGCGCGGCCTCGGTCGGAGCTTCGACGCTCGGCACCGCGAATTGGAGCGCCCAGCGCGCACTTTCCTGATCCGTGCGCGCCAGGATGGCGGCCGGATTGCGATCGACCTCGGTGGTCAGCAGCGTCGAGAGCACCGGCCCCGCCTCGTGCGCCGTCAGCCAGTGGACTGGTCCCGACAAGAGCAGCCCGAGGATCACCGGCGACATCCAGAGCAGAAGTCCCGGAGAGGCCTGCCAGCAGAGGGCGGCGAGCGCGAGGCCCGCGAGGGCGTGCTTGCCATGCCAGCGCACCGCTTCGGCCAGAGTGATCTTCGCGCCATCCCGCCGCTGCGTCTTCCACCCGGAATCCCGACGCAGCAGAATCTCGAAGACGGCGGCGGTCTGGGTCATCATCAGGATCGGCGCGATGAGGATCGAGAACAGCGTTTCGGTCGCGACGCCGGCGATGGCGCGCGGCATTCCGAACAGCTCGCGCGAGGTCGCAGCGCGCTTGATCTCGAGAATAAGCCCCAGCGCCTTCGGCAGCAGCACCACGGCCATGGTCGTCAGGAACAGGCGCATGGCGGCGCCGGGGTCCATGACCGGCCAGATGGGAAACAGCGTCTTGCTGTCCTGGAAATAGCTCGGGATGAGCTGCTGGCCCTGCAACGCCAGAACGGCGCCGACGGCGAGGGAGGCCGCCCAGACCACCGAAATGAGATACGACGCGGCCCCCATGCTGAGGTGCACGCGGCCCATCGGGGTGAGACCCGCAGAACCGAGGATCGCGAGGTGCTGCAGGTTGCCCTGCGCCCAGCGCCGGTCGCGCACCGTGAGGTCGAGCAGCGTCGGCGGCGCTCCCTCGAAGGAGCCGCCGAGAGAGGGCACCATGTGAACGCCCCACCCGGCCCGCTGGAGCAGCACCGCCTCGACGAAATCGTGGCTCTGGATCGAGCCGCCGAAGGGCGCCTTGCCCGGCAGCTCCGGCAGACCGGCCGCGGCGGCGAAGGCGCGCGTGCGGATGATGGCGTTGTGGCCCCAGTAGTTGCCCTGGTCCCGGTGCCAGAAGGCGATGCCGGCGGCGACCGAGGGACCATAGGTGTTGGAGGCGAACTGCTGCAGTTTCTGGAGCAGCGTGGTTCCGCCGGCCAGCCGCGGCACGGTCTGGATGAGTCCCGCCTTCGGATCGCCTTCCATGGCGAGGGCGAGGCGCAGCAGCGTATCGCCGGTCATGATGCTGTCGGCGTCGAGGATGACGAAACTCTCGTAGGCGCCGCCGAAGCGCTCGACCCAGTCGTGAATGTTGCCGGCTTTGCTCGCCTTGTTGTCCGGTCGGCGGCGATAGTAGACGGGGATCGTTCCGGCGAGCGCACTGCGGACGGCGGCATAGCGCGCCTCCTCCGCCGCGCCCGCCTCGTCGCCGCGCGTGTCCGACAGCACGAAAATGTCGAAGCTCCCCGCCCGCCCCATGGACTGCAGCTCGGTGGCGAGACCGGAGATCGTGCCTGCGATGCGGGAGGCGTCCTCGTGATAGACCGGCAGCAGCAGGGCGACCTTGCCGCCGAGCGTGCCTTCGGTGCGCGAGACGTCGATGGTGTCGGCGGGCTCGCTGGCGAAGAGCGGCAGGAAACCCATGGCCGCCGACAGCGTGCCGAGCGCGATCCACCCGAAAGACAGCGTGGCGAGCACAAGAAAGACGAACTGGAAGGGCGTCATCTGAGCGAGGCTCAGCGCCGCGTGCAGCTCGACGGCGAAGGCGGCGGTCATCAGCGCCGAGCCGAAGAAGACGGCGGCCCGCGGCACCCAGTACCCGCGCCGGCGACGCTCGCGCGTCAGCGGAATGCGCTTGGAAAAGTCCTGCGCCGGCATGGCGAGCGGCGACTCCTGCGGCAGCAAGCCAGTCGCAAGACCAGCGCCCCTCACGGAACCGCCGGGCTGGGCAAGTTCGATCGGTCGGGCAGCCGGGTGCGCGGTGGCGCCACCGGCATGGCTCGCGCCGAGACCCGTCGGAACCGAATGGGAAGTTGCAGACCTCTGTGCAGGGCTCATCGCAGTTTCATGCCTTCGTCCAGCGGAACAGCCAGCTTTCCGAAATCAACTGATCGCCGAGCTTCAGTCCCAGTCTCAGCTCGATGGTTTCGGCATCGCCCGGCGCCAGCTCGAAGCTGACCCTGACGCCTTCGATTTCGGGATGCCGTGCGACCGACAATTTGGCGACGGTTCCGGCCGATGCCGCCAGCTCGGCGCGCGGCAGCTCGGCCTGCTGCTCGAGGGCGGCGCCGTCGAAATCGACGACGAAAACCTCATGCTCATCCTTGTCGCGCCGCACCTTGCCGACGCGCGTCTTGCGAACCTGCGCCCCGGTCCAGGCCACGGGAACGGTCTCGCCCCAGGTCAGCCGGTAGGCGTAGGAGAACGGCTTGCCCGGCTCCAGCGCCTCGGCCGGCTTCCAGTACGCAACGATGTTGTCGTGGATTTGTTCCGCTGCTGGAATCTCGATCAGCTCGACGTAGCCGGCCCCCCAGGAGCCTTTCGGCTCGATCCAGACGGTCGGGCGGCGCTCGTAGCGCGCGTCGAGATCCTCGAAGCTGGTGAAGGCGCGATCCCGCTGAGCAAGGCCGAACCCGCGCGGCCCGGCGTCGATGAAGGCGCTGGTCTGCAGCTTCATGGGGTTGGTCAGCGGGCGCCAGAGCCGCTCGCCCTGGCCGTTGAGCATGGCCAGCCCTTCGCTGTCGTGCACCGCCGGGCGGACGTCGTCGGACCTGTGCCGGCTGGCGCCGCCGTGCAGGAACATGCTGGTCAAGGGCGCAAGCCCGGCATGGGGCAGCTTTTTGCGTGCATAGAGCGTCGCCTCGACGTCGATCGTGGTGCTGACGCCGGGCTCGATCGTGAATTTGTAAGCGCCCGCCACCGACGGACTGTCGAGCAGCGCGTGAACGACCACCGCCGCCGCGCTGGCCGCCGGCTTCTCGATCCAGAAGCCGCGGAACATCGGGAATTCCTCACCGCCGGGCTGCGCGGTGTTGACCGCCAGACCTCGCGCAGACAGCCCGTAGCCCTGGCCGCGACCGACGCTGCGGAAGTAGCTCGCGCCCTGAAAGAGGGCGTAGCTTTCGAGCAGGTCCGAGCGATTGATCGGCCCGAGCAGGCGGAACCCAGAGAAGGCGAGCGGAGCGCCGTCCGGCACCATCTCGATCGCCGGCCCGAAGGAGAACAGCCGGCCATCGGCAATGAGCCGGCGCGACATGCCGCCATCGACCACGAAGATGTCGACGGGAACGTTGTAGATCCAGCCATAGGGCAGGAATTGCAGTTCATGCTGAAGCTGCTCTCCGCGCCACAGGGTGGCCTCGGGCCGGAATCGGATGTCGCGGTACTGCTCGGCCGTGAGCGCATCGAACGGCGCCGGCAGATCGACCTTCGGCCACGCGAACTCGGCCGCCGCCAGCTCTTCGGCCCGTTTGGCGATGTCCCCGGCCTGGAAGGCGATGCCCGGATCGACGGCTGCCTCGGCCGGCTGCTGCGCCAGGGCCTCGCGTCCCTGCACGAGCCCCGCCAGCACCGCCAGCAATCCGGTGGCTCCGGCGCCGAGCAGAAGCTCGCGGCGCGACGGTTCGGATTTCGGTATTTCGATTGTTTCGTTGGTCATGTCTGACCGCACACGTGCCCCACCGGGACGCATCGGCGTCGTCCCGCGCCTCGCCTGTGATCCGATTGAATTGCGCCGAGCGACCTCGGAATCCCTGCCAGTGTGATGATTTCGAAGTCCGCTTCATACTTAGCGGCTGGCTCGGTAGCGGACTTCGAAATCTGAATCACACTAGATTTATTGACTCTCTCGTGTCCTTTCGATCGCGAAGTCCGTCCGGTGCGAGCGGAAGACTGTGACGGACTTCGCGATCGGGACACGAGCCGGAATTTGTGGCAATTCCCGCTGCCGCCGCGTCCCCTGATCGCCGCCGTGTGCTTCACTCGTTCGCCCGAGGCGGCGTGCTCACGAGTTGCCTCGCTCAACGGCTCGCCGACCTCCGGCTGCGCCCGGCTCTGACCCTCCCGGCCGGCCATGCTGCAATGCAATATTATAAACACGCGTGCGGATGCGCACAAGGTCGGACCTCTCGGCGGCTCGGGATCGACGTGCGGCAGAACGCGCTCCCCCGACGCTTTGTTTCACGATCGCGCACGGCTAAGGTGCCGGCCACGCCCCGCCCGCCACCTTCGGCGGAGTGTACGGGCGCGGTAACCGGAGCATCGTTCGCGACCATGATCGAAGAACAGGCCCTCATTTCAGCCATCATGGAGACCCGCCAGCAGATCGATTTCCTCTGGCAGTTCTTCGTCACCGTGCACATCGCCATTTTCGCGCTGCTGTTCATTTACGACCACGCGGTCGAGAACCTGAACATTCTGGCCCGGGCCTTCGCGGTGGCCGGCGTGGCGCTGTTCGAGTGGATCAACGGCAACGCGCTGGCCAACACCTACCGGCTGCTCGACGCCATGCTCGACCAGTACCGGCATCTTTATGGAGATGTGACGCGCTTCCGTCCGTCCTTCTACGCGGAGTTCGTGATGGCGCGTTTCAGCGACCGGCCTGATCTGGTGAAGATCACCCACGGCATGGCCTTCGCGGTGGTCATCCTGGCCTTCGTGTCGAAGTCGTTCATCCAGGCCCGCCGGCGGGCGCCGCTGGCGTAAAGTGCGGCGGGCTGCCGGCCAAAGAGGCTGTTGCGGCACGGGCTTGACCTGTGAGCTTCCTGGGCACAAGCCGTGAAGAGATGAGAAAAAAAACAATGAATTTCAATATCTTAAATATTCTGCTCGGGCCTGGGATTTGCCGTTGCAAGACCGCAACAGCGGCGGGGGATTCGCCCTCGGAGACCCATTCAATGGTTCCCGCAGCCGGACCTTTCTGCTTAGTATTTGTGCCCAAGCGGTGATTCGAAAGTCGTCGTGCCGCTGGTCGAGTTTCGGTCGTGTTGGCGTTGGTCGCGTCAAGCGCCCGTTAAATGAAGTAAGTAGACGGGAGAAGGTAAATGAAAACATACAGCCTAAGCGCCCTGGTGGCCGCCGGCCTGCTCGCAGGCACGATGAGCATCACCAGCGCGAACGCCGCCGATCTCGGGGGTAACTGCTGCGCCGATCTCGAGGAGCGCATCGCTGAACTGGAAGCCACCACCGTCCGCAAGGGCAACCGCAAGGTTTCTCTGACGCTGTCGGGTTGGGTTGCCCAGCAGGTCATGTGGTGGGATGACGGCTTCGAGTCGAACACCTACATCACCGACACCGGCTCCATCTCGATCGGCACCCACTTCAAGCTGTCGGGCCAGGCTGCCATTCATCCCGGCCTGACCGCCGGCTACGTTCTGAACATCGAAGCGATCGCCAACGACTCGCTGCTGACCACCCAGGACACCGACGAAAGCGTCCTCGGCGGCCAGAACGCCCAGAGCATTCTGAGCGGCACCACGGGCGCCCTCGCGGTTGAGAGTTCCTATTGGTGGGTGAAGAGCGACCATCTCGGCCGCTTCAGCATGGGCATCCAGTCGTCGGCTGCCGACAACCAGGCCATCCTGCCGGACGGCTCGGGCTCGCTCGTCGTCGCCAACTACGTGTTGTATGACGTCAACGGCTTCTTCCTCCGCCGTTCGGATCGCGGCACGCGCGCCAGCTTCGTCGGTGGCGTGTATGGCACTCTGATGGGCGATTGCGCCAACCTGAACGGTGCCGGCGGTGCGGTTGCGGACTGCGACGGCGTGCCGAATGCCAACATCAAGTACGACTCTCCGACCTTCGCCGGCTTCTCGGTGTCGGCCTCGTGGGGTGAAGACGACATCTGGGCCGTGTCCGGCCGTTACGCCGGTGAGCACGCGGGCTTCAAGTTGGCCGCTGCTGTCGCCTACACTGAGACTTCGGACGAGAACGGTCCGGGCGGTCTGAGCCAGAACAACTTCGTCGGCACGACTCACGGCGCGCCGTTCGGTGGACGCGATACCGACTTCCACGCCGCTGCCTTCCAGGCTGGTGCCTACATCCAGCACGTGGCGACGGGCCTCTTCCTCTACGGTGCCTACGGCGAGGAAACCGACGTCGACGTCGCCAGCAACGACGGCGAGCCCGAGGGTGACAACTGGTACATCAAGGCCGGTATCCGCACCCGTCTCTCGGCTCTCGGCCACACCGTCTTCTACGGTGAATACGGCGAGAACGACGACAAGTTCAACTCGGCAGCTTTCGACGCCGGCGTGAGAACAACGGAAATGCAGCAGTACGGCATCGGCGTCGTGCAGGAAATCGACGCGGCTGCGATGTCGATCTGGCTCGCTTACCGTCACTACGAGTCGGAGATCTTCTGCGCCGATCAGGCAGCCGGAAGCTGCGCTGGTCTCAATCTCAACAACGGCGTCTCGACGCCGCTGTCAGACTTCGACCTGGTCAAGTTCGGCGCTCTGATCAGCTTCTAATCTGATCCCGACTCGATCGACACGACGGAAGCCGCCCCTCACCGGGCGGCTTCTTTCTTTTGGGCCAACCGAGTCTACGTAGGTCGGAGGGAGTTCGGGAGCTGAAAGCGCGCGAACGAAGTCCAACACCTTGGCTGGCAAAGGTGTCGGACTTCATGGCGGGCGCTTGCAGCGCCCTCCATTCACTCCGGCACGCGTCTTGGGGAAAAATCCCGTCATCCTCGCCGCGCGAGGCCCCTTCGGGCCGAGCAAGGCGGGGATCCAGCGTCAAGCGTGCCGAAGGCACAAAAAATATCGCGTCTTCGACGAGTCTTGCGCTGGACCCCCAACCTCCCTCACGGCCCTGCGCAACCCCGGGGAACACCAGGGCAATCGCATATGGCGCGAAATGTAGGTTGGGTCGACGAAGGAGACCCAACAAACTCGAGCGACCAAAGTTGTTGGGTCTCGTGCCTCGACCCAACCTACGTCCAAATGCGATAGCCCTGCGGGGAATACCCGACCAAACCTGTATCTTTGAAGCAACAGCGTCCCAAAAGCCGACCGATCGAGCCCCCTCTTCAACAGCTTTTCCCAGCCGGTTTGCTATTTATTTACCTGCGCAAGGCTCAATAAAACCGGGGTCGGCGACGACACACGTGTCTCAGTCGCCACACACGACACAGTGATCACGGGCAAATCGATCTGCCCGATTGTTGCGCATGAGAGAATCACAGAGTCTCCGGCATCAGCGGCAGAGCGAGGGTGTCTTCGCGCCGTACTGAATCGGAATGTCGGGCCCAAGTTTGCGTTTTCGTCCGTCGAGTACCCGCAATCTCGATTACCAACGCAAATTGGGAGAAGCTCTATGAAGAAACTGAGCCTCAGCGCTCTGGTAGCCGCTGGCCTGATGGCCGGAACGGTCGCCACCAGCGCGAACGCTGCCGACCTCGGGGGAAACTGCTGCGCAGATCTCGAAGAGCGCATCGCTGAACTCGAAGCCACCACCGTCCGCAAGGGCAACCGCAAGGTCACGCTGACCCTTTCGGGCTGGGTCGCCCAGCAGGTCATGTGGTGGGATGACGGCAAGGAATCGAACACCTATATCCAGGACGTGGGGTCCGTTTCGATCGGCACCCACTTCAAGCTGTCGGGTCAGGCCAATATCCATCCGAACCTGACCGCCGGCTACGTGCTGAACATCGAGGCGATCTCGAACGACTCGCTGCTCACCTCGCAGGACACTGACGAAAGCATTCTCGGTCCGCAGAACGCCCAGTCTCTCGTCGGCTCCAACACCCAGGGTGCTCTCGCCGTTGAAAGCTCCTACTGGTGGGTGAAGCACGACACCTACGGCCGCTTCAGCATGGGCATCCAGTCGTCGGCTGCCGACAACCAGGCCATCCTGCCGGACGGCTCGGGCTCGCTCGTCGTCGCCAACTACGTGTTGTACGACATGAACGCGTTTTTCCTTCGTCGTTCCGATCGAGGGACGCGGCAGAGCTTCGTGGGTGGTGCGGCTGCCGGCACCTTCGGTCGCTTCATGGCTGACTGCGCAACGCTGAACGCCTCTGGCGGCGTTGCGGCTGACTGCGACGGTTACCCGAATGCCAACATCAAGTACGACTCGCCGACCTTCGCCGGTTTCGCGATCTCGGCCTCTTGGGGTGAAGACGACATCTGGGCGATCTCGGCTCGGTATGCCGGCGAAATGCACGGCTTCAAGATCGCCGCTGCCGTCGCCTACAACGAGTCGACGGACGAGAATGGTCCGGGTGGTCTCAACCAGAAAAACTTCGTCGACACGACGGGTAACGCCGTGCCGTTCGGTGGCCGTGACACGGACTACCACGCCGCTGCCTTCCAGATCGGTGCCTACGTTCAGCACATCGCCACGGGCCTCTTCCTCTACGCTGCCTACGGCGAGGAAACCGACGTCGATGTCGCCAGCAACGACGGCGAGCCCGAGGGTGACAACTGGTACATCAAGGCCGGTCTGCGCACTCGGCTCTCGGCTCTCGGCCACTCGGTGTTCTACGCAGAATACGGCGAGAACGACGACAAGTTCATCTCGCAGGCATTCGACGCCGGTGTGAGGAACGCTGAACTGCAGCAGTACGGCATCGGTGTCGTGCAGGAGATCGACTCGGCTGCTATGTCGATGTGGCTCGCCTACCGTCACTATGAGCCGGAAATCTTCTGCGCCGATCAGGCTGCCGGAAGCTGCGCCGCCATCAATCTCAACAACGGCGCTTCCACACCGCTGGAAGAGTTCGACCTGATCAAGTTCGGCGCGCTGATCAGCTTCTAATCTGATCCCAACTCGATCGACACCACGGAAGCCGCCCCTCACCGGGCGGCTTCTTCGTTTTGTCGGTCGCCATGTGCGAACCTCCGCGATAACATCGCGGCATGTTCATCTCATTCTTCAACGAGCTGCGCGCGGCGCGGGTGCCGGTCACCCTCATGGAATACCTGACCCTGCTGCAGGCGCTCGAGGCCGATGTTGCGGGGCGCGAGGTCGAGAGCTTCTACTATCTGGCTCGGACCACGCTGGTGAAGGACGAGCGCCACCTGGATCGCTTCGATCAGGTGTTCGCGCACGTCTTCAAGGGTCTGGAGCTGATGGCCGACGCGGCAGCCGCCGAGAAAGCCGAGATCCCCGAGGAGTGGCTGCGGGCCATGTCGCAGCTCTATCTGACCGACGAGGAGAAGGCCCGCATCGAGGCGCTCGGCGGCTGGGAAAAAATCATGGAGGAGCTGAGAAAGCGCCTCGCCGAGCAGCAAGGCCGCCACCAGGGCGGCAACAAGTGGATCGGCACCGGCGGCACGTCACCCTACGGCGCCTACGGCTACAATCCGGCCGGCATCCGCATCGGGCAGCACGAAAGCCGGCATCGCCGCGCCATCAAGGTCTGGGACAGGCGTGAGTTCCGCGATCTCGCCGACGACGTGGAGCTCGGCGTGCGAAATATCAAGATCGCGCTTCGACGGCTGCGCAAGTTCGCCCGCGAGGGCGCCGCCGAGGAACTGGACTTGGAAGGAACCGTTCGGGGCACGGCGCATCGCGGCTATCTCGACATCCAGATGCGGCCCGAGCGGCGAAACGCCATCAAGGTGCTCATGTTCCTGGACGTCGGCGGCTCGATGGACTGGCACGTCAGGAGCGCCGAGGAGCTGTTCTCGGCGGCGCGCTCTGAGTTCAAGCATCTCGAGCATTTCTATTTCCACAACTGTCTCTATGAGGCGGTGTGGCGCGACAACGCCCGCCGGCGCACCGACACGACCAAGACCTGGGACGTGCTGCATACCTATCCGGCCGACTACAAGGTGATCTTCGTCGGCGATGCTTCAATGAGCCCTTATGAAATCTCCCACGTCGGCGGGGCGGTGGAGCACATGAACGACGAGGCCGGCGCCACCTGGCTGCAGCGGGTGACCGCCATCTATTCCCGCTGTGTCTGGCTGAACCCGCTTCCCGAGGAACAGTGGGCCTGGACGCCGTCGATCCGCATGGTCCGCCAGCTCTTCGGCGGCCGGATGTTCCCGCTGACCCTGCAAGGCCTCGATGGCGCGATGCGAGAGCTGGTGCATTGAAAATCGACACTAATTAACGTCATACCCGATCAGCAGGCAGGGCAATCGCATATGGCGCGAAATGTAGGTTGGGTCGACGAAGGAGACCCAACAAACTCGAGCGACCAAAGTTGTTGGGTCTCGTGCCTCGACCCAACCTACGTCCAAATGCGATTCCCC
>JBQTIA010000118.1:0-28282 GCA_052388455.1 Hyphomicrobium sp. | reverse complement strand
GGGTCTCGTGCCTCGACCCAACCTACGTCTAATGCGATTCCCCTGCGGTGATTCGCCGGACTCCGGAAATCACGCTCATGAGCTTATCGGCGGCTGCGAGGCGAAACGGCCTTGCAGCCGCTCTCATTTCGACACCGGCTCCGCGCGTTCATGCCATATTCATGTGACCTCATCTTCTCTCGGTGTCAGGGGTTCGGCGGCGGCTCCCGCTGCTTTTCGCGTTTGCACATTCATCCGATCTCGTCTGGGAGAATATCATGCTGAACAAGCTCTCGCGTCCGCTGATGGCGACGGCGCTGGTGGCCGGCGTCATGGCGACCACGCTCGTCTCATCGATCGAGCCGGCGGAAGCCCGCCGCGGCCGCGGCATCGCGCTCGGCGTCGCCGCCGGCATCATCGGTCTCGGCGTCGCCGCCGCGATCGCCAACGATCGCCGGGGTCCGCGCTACTATTACCGCTCGCACGGCGGCTGCTATCCCGGCCCCGAGCAGTGCGGCTGGAGCAACCGCCGCTGCTTCTACAACAACTGGGGCGACTACGTCTGCCGCGGCGGCCGCTACACCTGCTGGCGCCCGACCTACTGCGATTGATGCCGACAGACGCCGGTCCCGTCAGGCGTCGTCCGCGACGCCGGCGGAACCGTAGGGCAATCGCATATGGCGCGAAATGTAGGTTGGGTCGACGAAGGAGACCCAACAAACTCGAGCGACCAAAGTTGTTGGGTCTCGTGCCTCGACCCAACCTACGTCCAAATGCGATTCCCCTGGGCGGAACCGGTGTGCGCTCCGACAACCTCTGGCGCATTCTCCAAGCCCCGCCGCATGGCCGAGAGATGCAGCGCCACGGCCGCGGCGTTCGACACGTTGAGGCTCGCCAGCGGACCCGTCGCACCGATTCGAAGGAGTGCGTCGCAGGTCTCCGCCGTGAGCTGACGCAGGCCCTTGCCTTCCGCGCCGAGCACCAGCGCGATCGCGCCCTCAAACGGCTCGTCCTCGAGCCGCCGCTCGGCGCCGCCATCCAAGCCGACGATGCGGATGCGCTGAGCCTTCAGTTCGCCGAGCGTCTTGGCCAGGTTCTGCACCAAGAGCACCGGCACCAGCTCCAGCGCGCCCGAGGCTGCCTTGGCGAGCACGCCGTTGAGCGGCGGACTGTGGCGCCGGGTCATGATCATCCCCGAGGCGCCGAATACCGCCGCCGAGCGCAGCACCGCGCCGACGTTGTGCGGGTCGGTGACATGGTCGAGCACCACGATCGGACCGCCTCGCATGGCCCGCTCGGTCAATTCCTCGAGCCCCGGCTCCTCCAGCGGCTCCGTTTCGAGCATCACGCCCTGGTGCACCGTGTCGGCGCCGAGCAGGCGGTCGAGGTCGCGCGGGCTGGCCCGCTCCACCGCGATCCCGCGCGCTCCGATCGGCCCGGCCAGCCGGTGCTCGCCGTTCTCCGTCGCCAGCAGCCGCTTGATGGTCCGCGCGGGGTTGTGCAGTGCCGCCTCGACCGGGTGCACGCCGAACAGCCGGAGCGGGCCGTCGCCGCCGCCCGTCTCGTACCGGGCCGGACCCGAGGCCGCCGGTCGCGCTGGTCGCTGGAATTTTCGGTAAGGTTTCATGGCTGTCAGCGGATCCCAGTGGGCGGCGTGTCCCTGTGGCGCGGCTCCCGTGCCGCGCCGAGCCCCTTGTGCCGCGTTTCCGTTTGACATCCAAGGGACCACTCACCATAAGACCGTCGTGCCCTGCGGCTCGAAGCGCGGGGCGCTTTCGTTTGCGTCGCGATTCCGGGCGCTGCGGCGGAATGGAGAGGTGCCCGAGTGGCTAAAGGGGACGGACTGTAAATCCGTTGGCTTCGCCTACGCTGGTTCGAATCCAGCCCTCTCCACCATTTTCAATTTCCCGCAGCTTCCGCGCCAGCCACGCGCGGGTTCCGGGTCGAGGTCATTCGCCTCGCCTCCACTGATCGGCGCTGCCGGGCAGGCACACGGCCGGCGGCGGCACGACAGGCGCCATCTCGTCCAGCGCGACCGTCTCCGTCAGCTCGTGCAGGTACACTCCGTCGAGCGGATCGACCTCCCGCGTCCAGGGCGCCGCTTCGATCATCGCGAGCGTCTTGCGGTAGCCCGCCTCCCAGCGGTTGCGGATGCCGGCCCGGCTGAAATCGACGTCCTTGGTGTGGTCCTCTTTGTCGAGGCCCGGAGCCAGCAGCCGCACCACGTGCATCCGCGTCAGGCAGCCGTGCTCGGTCAGCCGGCGCACCTCGTCGCGTTCGCGCACATCGCCGGGAATGAACCCGGCCAGCTCGTTGATGACGTGGCGCAGCCGGTGGGCCTGCGCCTGCCGCGCGACATGAGTAGCCACGCGGCTCGAATACTGGATGTCCTTGTGGCGGTGCATCACCTCCCACAGCGTATTGGGCTCGGCGCCGGCCGGGTTCCACATGTGGACGGCGAACACCAGGCTGTCCTGGCGGTCGCTGTCGTCGAAAATGGCTTCCGCCGGCGTGTTCGACATGATGCCGCCGTCCCAGTAGAGCTCGCCGTCGATGCGGATCGGCGGGAAGGCCGGCGGCAGGGCACCGGACGCCATGATGTGCCGGATGCCGATCTCCTCCTCGCGGCTGTCGAAGTAGCGCATGCGGCTGGTGCGAACCTGCGCGGCCCCGACGGTGAGCCGCGTCCGGTTGCGCGAGATGAGCGAGACATCGACGAGCTGCGAGAGCGTGCGCTCCAGCGGCGCCGTCGAATAATACCCGGCGTTCTCCGCCCCGAGTGGTACGTGCAGGCCGCAGAAGGCGAGCGGGTTCGGCGAGAAGAATCCGGGAACTCCCGCCGTCAGCGTCGACCAGTAGCCGAGCGAAGCGTTGAGCTGCGGAAACGGAGACCACATCTGCCACAGGGGTTTCTGCGCCATGCTCTGCCAGAACTCGCGCAGGGCCGCGACGCGGTTCTCTGGCTCGTTGCCGACGATCAGCGCACCGTTGATGGCGCCGATCGATGTTCCGATCACCCAATCCGGCTCGATGCCTGCCTCGTGCAGCGCGGCGTAGACGCCGGCCTGAAACGCGCCAAGCGCGCCGCCGCCCTGCAGCACCAGCACGATCTGTCCCTTGCCGCCAGCGGCGTTGACGGGTTCGGGCGGCACTTCGCCTTGCGCGGCGAGATCGGCGGTCGATGTCATCATGCTGCGCATGGCGCGCTCCATCTTCGGGATTGAAGAGCAGCCTTCAACGGGGCCGCGTGAGGTTCACTTCGACGCGACGCTCGACGTGATCGAGGCAATCACCTCGGACGCCATTTTGAACTGGGCGGCGCGGTCCTTGATGCCGTGGCGGCGCGCGATCCAGCCGAAGTCGGTGTAGACGGCGCGGACTTGGCCCTTATCGTCCTCGCGCACCAGCAGGCGCACCGGCCAGTCGAGTCCGGCGTTGGGGTTCGAGGTCAGGAACTGGATGCCGAGCGGCGGATTGCCGAAGATGAGCAGCGTCGAAGGGCGGAGCTTCAGGCCGGCGTCGGCGCCGAGCGTCGACTGATCGACGGCGATGAAGAATTTGATGCCTTTGCCTTCGATGTCGGCTTTGAGGCGCGTGATGGTCTCTTCGAAACCGTAGGCGCTCTTCACCTCGACGATGCCGTTGCCGGCGACCTTGGCGGTTGCCTGATGCATGGGGACGAGGGCGATCGGCAGGGTCGCGAGCATCGTCGCGGCCAGCATCAGACTCGGGAACCTGGCGGCGCGTGTGGTCATGGTGTTCTCCATCGATGACGTTGCGCACGCGGCGCGTGCGTTCCGGTCATCAGGATGAAGGAGCGTATCGTTCCTCAAAAATAGCGTTTGGCTCGCGGTTCCATAGTTTCCGCGTATCGTTTGTCGTTCCGCGGGACACGATCCCGATCGCGCACGTTCGATCGCGGTTCACCTGCCGTCAGGCGATCGGGTCATGTCCCGAACGCGCCCGGCGGCGGTTTCATAGCAATGCGCTATGGAAACGGAACCCACTCGGCATTTCAGATCGAGGCGCCCGGCTCGTAGCTTCCTCGTCAACCGCACACGAACCTCAGCCGCGGTTGTTCAAACACAGGAGACTTACGATGACCAGGATCACCCTCGCCGTTCTCGCAACTGCTCTCGTCGCCACCGCTTCGCCCGTCTTCGCCAAGGAAGATTGCGACGCCGGCTTCCGCGCTCACATGAGCAAGATGACGACCTACGTCGACAAAACGCCGGCCAACGATCTCGCCGACGCCATTCGCCGCTCGCTCGATGCCTACAGCTCCTGCAAGGCCGGCGACAGCTTCTCGCCCAAGGGCGTGTGGGACAAGGTCGAGGCCGACCTCGCCGCCAAGTCCAAGTAATCCAACTTCAGTTTCGAGCGTCGGGGGTTCCCGGGAGCACGCCCCGGGAACCCTCGTGCCGTTTCAGACCATCTGAGGATTCCATGCCAGCTTCGAAGACCGTCCGCGCGTTTCGGGCCGCGCTGCTCGCCACAGCGACGATTGCTTTTCCCCTTGCCGGCTCGTGGGCCGTGGGGCCGGATGAAAAAGACACGCCGACGGTCGGCGTCATTCTCTCCAAGCTCCCGTCGAAGGACAGCAGGGCCTACGAGGAGCTTGCGACGGCTGCGCAAAGGCCACAGACCGAGGCGCTGGAAATGACCCGCTCCGAGATGTGGTCGTTCCCGCGCGACAGTCTGGACGCGGTGAAGGCCGCCGCCGTCGCGCACGGCGTCGACATGATGCTGATCGAGGCCGGATCGATGTCGGCAATGACGGCCATGCCGGAAGCCGACATGACCGCCGAGCAGAGCGCCATGATGCGGAGCGCCATGTCCGACAGGGCGGCGATGGGCGTGCACATGATGGCGCTGCCCGACGCGCGGGTGATCGAATACGCGCTGACCCGTGGCATGGATGGCGGTGCGAACGAGGATGCCGCTACGGAGCTCGTCATTCCTCTCGATGATCGCCAGAAGGTGACCGTGCGGCGTACGGCGGTCGAGGCGACCGGCGACGGTTACGCATGGCACGGCACCATTGCCGGCTCGGGCGAGATGGTCACGCTGCTGTGGTGGCCTTCCGGCCGCCTGACCGGCCAGTTCGACTACCAGGGCCACCGCTATGCCATTCGTCACATGGGCGGCACCATGCACGGCGTCGTCGAGATGGCGCCCCGGATGCTCCCTCCAGAGCACGCACCCATGCGGCCGGCGGCCGGCCAAACGACGCGCATGAAGGACGATCCGCTGGTCAGCACGGGTGATGCCAGCGTTGTGCGCAAGCCCATCGAGCCCCCGGAGCCGATCCGAAATTTGCAGGATGCGTCGGCCGGCGCGTCGCCCGCTCCCTCGACCGAGCTGGCGCTTCACGTCCCGCCGTCCGCGAGCGGGCAACAGCGCGCCAGGCCGGTCACCATCACGCTGCTGGTCGCCTACACGCCGGCCGCCGCGTCCCACTATACCGACATCGGCAAGGATCTGATTGCGCTCGCCGTCGCCGAGGCGAACCAGTCGTTCGTCAACAGTGGCATCGGCCACGTGAAGCTCGAGCTGGCCGGAGCTTATCGAACGGACTATGCCGAGGAGGGCTCGCATTTCGAGCACGTGTTCCGCTTTGCCGACAAGGGCGACGGATTCATGGATGAAGTGCATGAGAAGCGCGACGCGCTCAGCGCCGATGTCTCGCTGCTCATCGTGCACGATCCCAACGGCTGCGGTCTCGCCGCCGGTGTCGCGCCGGCCGCCGACCGGGCGTTCGCGGTCGTGCATCACGTCTGCGCCGCGACCAGCTATTCGCTGGCGCACGAGATCGGACACCTGATCGGTGCGCGTCACGACCAGGGGCTCGACGACAGCACGACGCCGTTTCCCTTCGGCCATGGCTTCGTGCATGGCGTCGAATGGCGGACGATGATGAGCTACCAGGAAAGCTGCGACGGCTGTCCGCGTCTGCCGATCTGGTCGAACCCGCGTATCAAGGTGCGCGGTGTGGCGGCCGGCACGGACGAGGCCGACAACGCACGGGCGATCGCCGAAGGCGCCGAGCGCGTCTCTCGATTCCGCTGACACCGGTTGCGCCTCAAGGCGCCGGCTCTTCGTCGAGGAACCTCGTCAGCAGCGCGGCGGCCAGGAGTGCGGCACCGATCCCCACGACGGTGGCCGGCCATCCGAACCGGTCGTACACCTGTCCCAGTACGGCCGTTCCGACCAGTCCGCCGAGGAAATAGCTGGCGAGATAGATGCCGCTGGCGGCGCCGCGGTCGCGCTTGGCGGTGCGGCTGACGAAGCCGGTGGCGAGTGCCTGCGCGAAGAACGTGCCAGCGGCGACGAGAACCATTCCCGTGAGGACGAAGGGGAGCGACGGCGCGACGAGCAGCGGAAGCCCGGCGGCGGCGACCGCGAGCCCGACGATCAGGGCGGCGCGCGTCCCGAAGCGGAGCGCAACCCGGCCGGCCAGTGGTGTGGTGAGGATCGACGGCAGGAACACGAAGTAGATGACTCCGAGCTGCATCATGCCGACCGCGAGCGGCGGCTTGACCAGCACGAAATTGACGAAGGTGAAGGTGCCGATGAATGCGAACAGGATGCAGAAGCCAATTCCGAATCCGGCAGCGAGTGCGGGCGTGCGCAGGTGGTCGATCCAGGCCGACATCGGCCCCGTCGGGGAAGTGCTTGCGGATGCCGCTTGCCTCAGCGTGTCCGGCCGTGGGGTTACGGTCAGGAAGATCAGCGCGGCACCGAGCAGATTCAGGGCGGCGAAAACATAGAATGCCGCCGAAAGTCCGGCATGGTCTGTGACGGCGGCGGCGATCAGCCGTCCGAAGAGATTGCTCGCCACGTTGCCGGTGATGTAGGCGGCGAAGGCGCCGGCGGCCTCGTCCGCCGTGAACCGCTCGCCGAGGTGCGCGAGCGTCAGGCTGAAGGCGGTGGCCATGAACACGCCCTGTAAAACGCGGAGCGCGGCGAACGTGCTGAGATCGGGCGCGACGGCGAGCAGCGCCGTCGGCACGGCGAGCGCCACGAGGCTGACGAGAATGCCGGTCCTCGGCTCGATGCGGGCGCCGAGGAGCGCCACGCCGAGGCCGGCGGCCGCCATGCCGAAGGTGCTGGCGTTGACGGCGAGGCCCATGGCGGCGGGCGAAACCTGATAGCGCGCCACGAGTGACGGCAGCAGCGCCTGTGCCGCGAACAGGTCGACGACGGTCAGGAACGCGGCGAGCCCGATCACCAGCGAGCGGCCGAGACTGGATGTTCCTCGACCGAACGGTACGAGAGGCTTGATGCCGGTCGAAGTCGCGAGGTCGGCCATGGCGAGAAACTCCCGTGCCTGTCGTCGCCTCAAAAGAGAGTCCGGCTCGCGAGCCCTTCCGCCCCGGCTGCCGGGAAGGTGTTGGCAGCGTGGGCGACAGAGTGGGTCCGCGAGCCGGTCCGCCTCATACCGGCGCGCCGAAATGTTGACTCATGTTTGACGGTCGGCACGCCGGTATTTGCTTTGCATGGCGCGCGGCCGCCCCGCCAGCCCCGCGCGCCGATACCTTCGAGCGGAAGTCAGAATTTCCGCTCCACGGCATTACATGCCGTTCGCTTCAGGATCCTTGGCGATGTCGGCGGAGATCAGCACCACGGGCTTGTCGGTCGTGTTCTTCCACCAGTGCGAGAGGCCGCCCTGCTCGACAGACAGCTCGCCTGCGGTGTGGACGATCGGAACCTGGCAGTGGCTCGAGTACTCGGTGATCGAGCCGGAGACGACGTAGATCAGCGCGGGGCGCTCACCGTGGCTGTGCCAGGCCACCTCGCCGCCCGGCTTGATGTCGAGGCGGCGCATGCGGAAGTGATGGCCGGCGACGGCGACCTGCTCCTTCGACAGGTCGATCTGGCCGAGCAGCTTTTCGGAGACGTCCTTGTGCGCGGTGGCGCCGGCCTTCTGGCCGTCGGTGGTGACCTTGCCGCTGGGGCAGGTGCCGGCGCTGGCCGGTACGGCGACGAGTGAGACGGCGCCGGCGGCGACGAGGGCGGCTAGCACGTGCTGGAGCTGGGAGGAGTTCGTTTTCCGGTTCATGGGTTGCATCCTTTCTCGAGAGTTGGCGGTGTCGTGAGCGGGCGAGCCGAGCGTGGAAATGCCGCGCGCTCATGGGGCCAGGATGCCGTCCCCCGGGTCTCGAATTGAAATGCCGTTTGCGAACCGGTTCGATAGCGTCCGGCTATGTCGACCGGTGATGTTCGGATGTCCGGTGTCGGATCCGTCATGTCGCGTCGGAGACGCGCCTCCAGAATGATGACATGCCTCCGGCATGGGTCTGACACCATGGCTCCGTCGACGACGTCCGACATCATGTGAAACGGCCAGCCGACAAACGCGCATGGTGTCGGATCCGGAGGGTCCGACACCTGTCGAGTGCCATGGGTCACTCCAGCGTCGACACCCGGGCGACGCTACTGCGCGGTCCAGCCACCTTCGACGGGGATGGACGCTCCCGTGATCGAGCGCGCGGAGGCCGAACACAGGAACACCGCCAGCGCGCCGATCTCTTCGACGGTCACGAAGGCGCGGGTCGGCTGGGCGTGCAGCAGCACGTCGCGGATCACCTGCTGCTCGGTGAGGCCGCGGGCGCGGGCCGTCTCTGGGATCTGCTTCTCGACCAGCGGGGTGAGCACATAGCCCGGGCAGATGGCGTTGACGGTGACGCCGTGCTCGGCCGCCTCCAGCGCCACCGTCTTGGTGAAGCCGGCGATGCCGTGCTTGGCGGCGACGTAAGCGGATTTGAACGGCGAGGCGACCAGCGCGTGCGCCGAGGCGATGTTGACGATGCGGCCCCACCTGCGCGCCTTCATGCCGGCCAGCACGGCGCGTGTGGCGTGGAACGCGGCCGAGAGGTCGATGGCGATGACCGCGTTCCATTTCTCGATCGGGAAGGTCTCGACCGCCTCGACATGCTGGATGCCGGCGTTGTTGACGAGCACGTCGACGTGGCCGAACACTGTTGCCGCCTCCTCGGTCATGCGGCGGATGTCCTCCGGCTTCGACATGTCGGCGGCCGAATAGGCGACATCGACGCCAAAGCCGTCGGTCAGCTCGGCCAAGGTTCGGTCGATGTCGCGACGGTCGGCGAAGCCATTGAGCATAACGTTCATGCCGGCCGCCGCGAAGGCGCGCGCAATTCCGAGGCCGATGCCGCTCGTCGAGCCGGTAACGATCGCCGCCTTGCCGCAGAGCTCCCTCCCTGGGACCGCTGCGGCGCTGCGATCGGGGCCTGCCGGCGTTTCACTCACTCGCGGCTGCATGGCGGGCGTCCTCGCTGGATCGTTGGCGAAAAAATGGACCCGGGGCGTGTCGAGGGGGGGCTCGGCCCCGGGTCCAGGAGGCTGACGGCAGGAGGGGGAGGCCGTCAGGGGGGAACCTGTTTCGCCTTGGAATTTACGGTTCCGCCGGGCTAGACTGAAATGCCGTTGCGGTTTCGTATCGATAGCGGGCGGCTATCGTTCCGGCGGGTTGAGACGCACGCGTTCCGCCGCACGATGCCGCCTCACTATGCCGCCTCACTATGCCGCCTCAGGCCCGGTACTTCACATGGACCGGTCGGTTTCATAGACCGGTAGCTCTCATGGAAATGCATCAGGTCCGATACTTCCTCGCCGTCGCGCGGCTGCTGAACTTCACGCGCGCCGCCGAGGAGTGCCATGTGGCGCAGCCCTCTCTGACGCGCGCGATCAAGCAGCTCGAGGAGGAGCTGGGCGGCGAGCTGTTCCGCCGCGAGCGCAATCTCTCGCACCTGACCGACCTCGGCCATCGGATGCTGCCCCTCATGCAGCAGTGCTACGACAGCGCGCTGGCCGCCAAGCAGGTGGCGACCTCGATCAAGAAAGGCGCCCTCGCGCCGTTGTCGATCGCACTGCCGATGACCGTCAACATCGAGCTGCTGCTGCCGTTCCTGAAGGAGCTGGTGCGCGCCTTTCCGGGTCTGACGCTGCGGTTTGTGCGTGGCACCGGCGCCGACGTCGCCGAGCAGCTCAAGAAGGGCGCCGCCGATCTGGCCGTCGCGTCGCGGCTGCCGGAGACCTGGGATCGCCTGGAGACCTGGGCGCTCTTCACCGAGCCCTATCATCTCATCGTCGCCAGATCGCATCCCTTCGCGGGGCGGGCCGGCATCGCCGCCGCCGACCTGCGCAAGGAGCGCATTCTCTGTCGCCCCTACTGCGAGGACTGCGAGCGCGGGCAGGTGTTCCTGGCCACCGCCGGCGTCGAGACGTCGACCACCCACGACGTCGGATCGGATGCCGATTTCATGGCCATGCTCGCCGCCGGCCTCGGCGTCGGCTTTGCACCCGAAAGCGCCAGCCGGTCGGACGAACTCATGCCGGTGGTCGTCGACGGCTTCGATATAGACCGGACCGTCTCGGTCTACGCCGTCTCCGGGCGCCAGCGGTCAGCCGCGGCCAGCACGCTGATCAAGATGCTGCGCGCCGCGACGTGGCCCTCGTCCCGCGTCGCCAGCAAGGCCGCCTGAGCCGCACTCCATCGACGCGCCGCACCTACCGACCCGCCGCGCTCACGGCGTCGAGGATGGCCTCGACGTCCATGCGCTTGCGGTAATCGGGATCGATGTGGCGCACCTTGACCAGCCCATCCGTGCCGACGACGAATGTCGCCGGGATGGGCAGCGTCCAGTTGTCGTTGGCGTTGTAGGGCGGAATGTTCCAGCCCGCGAGCTGCATCAGCGCCTTCTTCTCGTCGCCGACGTAGAACGCGAGGTTGAGCAGCAGCGCGTAGCCGTTGTCGATGTCGGAGAGCACCGGAAAGCGGGCGCCGACCGCTGATCGCAGTTCGGCATTGAAGCGCTCGATCTCCGGCGTGATGGCGACCAGCTCTCCGCCGCGGGCCTCGATCTCTCCGTGCACCCGGTGCAGCGCGTCGGCATTGATGCGGCAGTAGGGGCACCAGTGCCCGCGGTGAAAGGCGACGACCAGCGGTCCGCGCTCGAGGAACTCGGACAGTCTGATCAGCCGTCCGCTCTGGTCGGGCAGCATGAACTCGGGCATCGGCTCGCCCGGCTTGGGGGCGGCCGCGCCGGCGCCGCTCGCCTTCAGGCGTTCCACCATCCGGTCGACGACTGCGGCGAACTCGGCGCTGAGCGAGCGCACCTCGTCGGCGAAGGCCTGCAGCCGGCCGGCGAGCGGCGCATCGAGGCTGCGGCAGCGCTCCGTCGTCGCTTCGAGGGTCTCGGCAATCGTTTTTTCCGCCATGTCCGCCTGCCGTTCGTTTGGCGATCACTTGGTCGATGCGTGTCCTGCCAGCTTGCGGCAAGGACCGCTGAAGGGCTACCGGAAAATCACGTGCCTGCGGGGCGTGCACCTCGATGCGCGACAGTGCGGGTTCGGGCCTGCGACAAAGCGGTGAGAATTTCGCCGATCTCCATGCGCGTGCGGAAATCCGGATCGACGTGGCGACTGACGACGGTGCCGTCGCCAGCGATGACGAAGGTTGCGGGCAGCGGCACGAACCACCCGTCGTTGCCCTGGAACTCCGTGAGTTGAAGGCCGCGTCCCGCCATCAGCTCCCTCAGCCGGTCGCCCAGCCACATCACGAGGCCGAGCGAGAGAGCGTAGCCGTTGTCGATGTCGCTCAGGATGACGATGCGGTCCTGCACCGTGTGCCGGAGGTCGCTGAGAAAGCACTGCCGGTCCGGCAGGATCGAGACGATGCGTCCGCCGTGGCTCTCGATCTCCCGGTGGTGGCTGGCGATAGTCTTCAGTTCGATTTTGCAGAACGGGCACCAGTGCCCCCGGTTGAAGCTGATGACCAGGGGCCCGCCGGCCAGCAGCTCATCGAGGCCGACCAGATGGCCATCGTGGCGCGGGAGCAGGAAGTCCGGCATCGACTCGCCGACGCCAGGGGCCTGGCTGCCGATGCCGCCCGCGGCGAGCTTCGCGACGAGCACACGGTAGGCCTCGGCGAAGGGATAGTTGAGCTCTTCGAGCTTGCCGGCATAGGCGGCCAGTCTCGCATTCAGCGGCCCGTCCATGAGGCAGATGGCTTCGAAGGCCTGTTCGAGGGTTTCGGGTGGGGGCACGTCGGGATGGCCTGCGCGTCGGAGCCGAGGTTCGATAGGACCGCTGGCGGGTGTCGGGCTGACGACGAGCCCACCGATCCTGCCGGACACCATGGCGCGCCTTCGCCATTACGTGAAGGGGCCGAGGGCTTTCAATTCCATACCTCTGGGACATCGGCAGGTTCGCCGACCAGGCACGCGCACGGTGGAGCCTTCCCAGTCGGGGCCAAATCGACTAACAGAGACCGGCGTCGACGTCGCTCCGCCGCCAAGCGGGACGGGCCGTCGGGCCGCTGTCACCCGGTGACGGGCCGCGGCGCCGCAGACGCGGGTGTAGCTCAATGGTAGAGCAGCAGCCTTCCAAGCTGAATACGTGGGTTCGATTCCCATCACCCGCTCCAACTCTTCGGTGTCCCTCGGCTCCGTCCGGAACCCCTGCTCGAAATGACGACCAAAAGGGTTCCCCCGATCATCACCGCGGCCGGCCCTCTGCTGGCGCGCTACGACGTGGTGTTCTCGGACGTGTGGGGCGTCGTGCACGACGGCCACAAGGCGTTCACATCCGCCTGCGACGCGCTGGTCCGCTTCCGTGCCGGGGGCGGTACGGTCATCCTCGTTTCGAACGCGCCGGTGCCCAAGGAGCGGGTCGCGCGGATGCTCGATCTGCGCGCCGTGCCGCGCACCGCGTGGGACGACATCGTGTCCTCCGGCGGCATCGCGCTCGATCACGTGAAAGAGCGGGGCTACGCGCGCATCTATTCGATCGGGCCGAAGGATCGCGACGCGGCCTTCTTCGAGCGGCTCGCGGCTTCGACCGTCGATCTCGCCGAGGCCGAGGCGATCGTCTGCACCGGCCTCGTCGACGACACGACCGAGACCGCCGAAACCTACCGGCCGCTGCTCGAACGTGCGCTCCTGCGCCGATTGCCGTTCGTATGCGCCAATCCCGATCTCGTCGTCGATGTGGGCGGGCGGCTCTACCCCTGCGCCGGCGCGCTCGCCGATCTCTATGAAAAGCTCGGCGGCGAGGTGTTCTGGGCCGGCAAGCCGCATCCTTCCGCCTACGGCGCCGCGCACAAGGCGGCCGCGCGCATCCGCTCCGAGGAAATAGCAAGCGATCGCATCCTCGCCATCGGAGATGCCGTCCGCACCGACCTCGCCGCCGCCGAGGGCGCGGGAATCGACGCCATCTTCGTCGCGGCCGGCATCCACCGCGCGGAGGCCATGGCCGACGGCGCCATCGTGCCCGAGCGGCTGGCGCGGCTTTTCACGCCTGAGAGCCCGCCGGCCATCGCCGCCATGGCGCATCTGGCGTGGTGAGCGGCGCGCCAATCGAAGGCGGGAGCCAGCGGCGGGATCAGAACTTGTGCGACATCCGCCGGCGCTTGGTGTCGAGATAGCGGGCGTTGTTCGGATTGGCGGTGACGACCAGCCCCACGCGCTCGACGACGTCGATGCCGGCCGCCTTCAGCGCCTGCACCTTCACAGGATTGTTGGTCATCAGCCGGATGCGCGCGAACCCGAGATCGCGCAGAATCGCGGCGGCCAGATCGTACTCGCGCGCGTCGATCGGCTCTCCGAGCTCGATGTTGGCATCGACCGTGTCGAGGCCCTGGTCCTGCAGGGCGTAGGCGCGGATCTTCTTGAAGAGGCCGATGCCGCGCCCCTCCTGGTAGGGCAGGTAGAGAAGCACGCCGTTGGGCGTCGCCACGATGCGCTCCAGCGCCGCCTGGAGTTGCGCATAGCAGTCGCATCTGAGTGAGTGGAAAATGTCGCCGGTGACGCAGCCCGAATGCACCCGCACCAGAGGCAGGGCTTCGGCTTCCCCCTCGGCCGGGCGGTTGATCAGCGCCATGGCCTGATCCGCTCCGTCGCTGGTCTGATAGGCGCGCGCTTCGAGCGCCACCTCCTCGCCGCCGAATTCGATCGGCAGCAGCGTCTTGGCGGTGCTCTCGAAATTGAGCCTGATCGATGTGAGGTCGGGCGCGGTCATCGCCGGTGGGTGGCACCGTTGCTGTCTAGTGTGATGATTTCGAAGTCCTCTTGATGCTATGCGGCTGGCTCGGTCGCGGACTTCAAAATCTGAAACACACTAGAATCATGGACTTGCTAGTGTCCTTTCGATCGCGAAGTCCCTACGGAGCGTGCGGAAGACTATGAGGGACTTCGCGATCGGGACACTAGGATGCGAGCTTATGGGGGTAAAGACGGAGACGTGTCAAAGCAAGCGACGAGGTGGCGGCTGAAGCGACGCGGCCAAAGCCGATCCGGCACCTACCGCCCGCTGGAGCCTTCTGCTATCGCTCGCGCCTCTGATCCTCGGACGGGTTCCCGCTTGCGCTCTCTCGCCACACTCGTGCTCTCCGGCCTCGCCGCAGCCGCCCTCACCTACGCCTTTCTCCGCTGGATCGAAGGGCGTCAGATCGTGGCGGTCGAAAACCACCGCAGCATGCACAAGGGCCGCGTGCCGGTCGGCGGTGGATGGCCGCTGCTCCTCGCAGCCCTGGCGACCTCGGCGCTGCTCTGGCCGGTGGCGGGCGTGTCGCCGTGGCTGCTCGGCTCGCTCGCCACGCTGGTCCTCGTCTCCTGGTGGGACGACATCTCGGCCGTGACGCCGGTCCTGCGCCTCGGCGTGCACGCGGCCGCCAGCGTCGCCGCCGTCCTGACGCTGCCACCCGACGCACTCGTCTTCCAGGGCTGGCTACCCTGGACGGTCGATCGCGCGGTCGCCGCTCTCGCCGTCGCCTGGCTGATCAATCTCACCAACTTCATGGACGGCATCGACGGCATCGCGGGCGTGGAGACAGCGTCGATCGGCATCGGCTATGCGGCGGTGATGCTGGCCGCCGGCGGCGATGCCTCCACGCTCCAGTTCGGGCTGGCACTGGCGATCACCGGCGCGTCGCTCGGCTTCCTGATCTGGAACTGGAGCCCGGCGCGCATCTTCCTCGGCGATGTCGGCAGCGTGCCGCTCGGCTTTCTCGCCGGGATTCTGATGCTCGACCTCGCGGTCCGCCACTCGCTCGCGGCGGCGATCATCCTGCCGCTCTATTTTGCCGCCGACGCGACGATCACGCTGGTCAGGCGATTGCTGGCGGGCGCGCGACCCTGGGACGCGCATCGGACGCATTTCTACCAGCGCGCCGCTGCCGCGCGTGGCGCCCACGCTCCCATCGTGCGGCGCGTGGCGCTCTGCAATGCGGTGCTGATCGTTGCAGCCTTATGGGCCTTGACGTCACCGCTGCCGGCCTTCGCACTCGCATGTTGCGCCGTGGGAATTCTATTGATCGAGCTGACACGCCTGTCACGCATGACACCTCGATACGACCAATAAGGTGGCGGCTTCCGCTCCTGCGCTGTCTCAGCGTCGTCCAGCGGATGCGGTCGATTGAGGTCTGGTCGCGCGCCGAAATCGGTGCGCGCAAACGCGAGCGGGAGAAATTCACCGTGAGTGCGCGCAAGAGGTGGGGCCCTCTGGTTCTGATCGCTGCGGTTTTGGCGGGCTACGCCGCCTACGATCGCTTCGCTGCGCCGCGCGTGGGTCGCGTTCTCGATTTCAAAGTCATCGCGGCTGATGACAACGGCCCCGCCAAAGCCTGGACGGTGATCGCCGAGGTGCCCGTCGATGCCGGCACCCCGGACGACTACGCCGCCACGGCCGTCGCAATTGCCGGCGCCCTTCCGGCAGACGATGTCGTCGTTTCCATCGAGAGAAGCGACGTGCCGTCCTCCGCCGGCACCTGGCGCCGCACGCTCGCCCGGGCGGAATATCGGCAAACGGACAATCCGGCGTGGACCGTGAGCACGGCCGAGACGCCGTTGTCGAAGGCCGAAATCGCCGCCGCCATGGAGTATTCCGATCGCGTGGGGCTGGCGCTGACGAGTGAGGGCGAGCCCCTGACCTCGGACATGGACGAGGCGCTCAGCAAGGAGCTTGCGGCCAAGTACGGCGTCAGTCCCCATCGGGTCATGACGTTCACCCGGCTCCATCGCGAGCGGGGGCCACGGTGGGGCTGGAAAGCGATCGACGGCCCCGGCTCGCAGCATCTGGACGCGCTGGCCCACTGCTATGCGAACGCGGCGCGCGACAGCGGCGGCTGGAAGCAGTGCAGGTAAGTGGGGCGCATGCCGATACCCACAGGTGTCATCCTCGGGCTTGGCCCGAGGACCCATCGGACCGCGAGGGAAACTGCGAGACGACTCGACAGGATCAGCATCACCCGACGCCGCGTGCGCGGCTTTGGAATGAGTCCGGGCTCCTGCGCTCCGTCGACACTGACACCATCAGCGCAAATCTCGAGATGGGTCCTCGTGACGAGCGCGAGGATGGCACCTGTGAGAGTGGCTACCGCCGAGGAAAATCAATCCGCAGGATGACAACTCTTGCAATCCAGGTGCCGTCCACTCATGACTGCTGAGAGTGGAACCGCCCAGGCCATGCAATGCCGACGATGCAATGAGCTTGGACGTCGGGCGATTCAATTGCGGCTCAGGGCTTCGAGCCCCAATCGCGCGTACTCGATCTTGGGGCAGCGGTTCATGATGACGGTGAGCCCCGCGGCTTCCGCTTCTCGGGCAGCGGTGTCGTTACGCACGCCGAGCTGCATCCACACGACCTTCAGTCCCAGCCGATCCTTTTCGGCGATGGCCTGGCGCAACACATCACCAGCCGCGTCAGACTTACGAAAAACATCGACGAAATCGATCGGGCCAGGAACGTCGGCGAGGCGCGCGTAAACGTGCTGGCCGAGAATCGTGCCGCCGACCTGACCCGGATTGACGGGAACAACCCGATATCCTCGCTGCAGCAGAAATTCCATCACTTCGTAACTCGGACGCAAGGCTTTGGCACTGGCCCCGACGACAGCAACGGATCTGGCCGACTTGAGCACGGTTTCGATGTGGTGATCGGAATAAGCGTCGTGGTTCTCCGCCTCCGGCAGAAGAACGCGCCCGTCCTCGGCGAGCGCCATGAACGGATTGTAGGCCACCTCCCAGAGATGCCCGTCCGGATCGGCGAAGTAGCCGGCATAGCCGCCCCAGAAGACCTTTTGCGCCGGCTTGAGAAGCCGAGCGCCGGCTTCGACCGCGCGAGCGAGAAGGCGGTCGACGGCCTGCTTGCTTGCCGTATTGTGGGCGAGCGCGATGCCGGAAAATCCGGGATGACTGTCATGAACCTGCGCATCCTCGGCGAGCGCGCCGCGGCCGAACAGCGACAGCACCACGCCGCCCGCATCGATGAAGACGACGCCCGCCTGCGAGGCGCGCGAGGCGGAAAAGCCCAGCGCCTCGTAGAACGCCCGCGAGCGCTGAAGGTCGACGACGCCGAGCGTCACGAAGGTGAGGCGCGGCCCCATGCGGTCAGCAGCCCTTCCATTCCGGCGCGCGCTTCGAGAGGAAGGCGCCGATGCCCTCTTCGGCATCGCGGAGCATCATGTTCTCGACCATGACGCGCGCCGCATAGTCGTAAGCACTGGCAAGCGGCTGATCGAGCTGGGCGTAGAATGCAGCCTTGCCGATGGCGACGGTGGCCGGCGATTTGGCGGCGATCCGGCGGGCGATGCGCAGCGCCTCGTCGAGCACCGCGTCGGCCGGCACCACGCGATTGACGAGACCGAACTCGGCGGCTGCGACGGCATCGATCATGTCACCGAGCAGCAGCATCTCCATCGCCCGCTTGCGCGGCACGTTGCGCGACAGCGCGACCATCGGTGTCGAGCAGAAGAGACCGATATTGACGCCCGGGGTGCAGAAGCGGGCGGTGTCGGCGGCGACGGCGAGATCGCAGGTGGCGACGAGCTGGCACCCGGCAGCGGTGGCGGTCGCCTGCACCGCGGCGATCACCGGGTTGGGGCAGGCGACGATGGCGAGCATCAGCGCGGCGCAGCACTGCATGGTGTCGGCGAAGAAAGCGCGACCGCCGTCGGCGTCGCCGCGATGGGCGGAAAGCTCCTTGAGATCGTGGCCGGCCGAGAAGGCCGGTCCGTCGGCGGCCAGTACGATTGCCGCGCACTCGCTATCGCGACCAAAGTCATCGATCGCCGCGTGCAGCGCCGCCATGACGTCCAGCGAGAGACTGTTGCGCTGCGCGGGGCGGGCGAGCGTCAAGACGACGACGCCCGCCTCCGGTCTCGCGATGCGGAGTGGACCACCGACGGTGTCGGCGCCGGCCGCGCCGTCAGTGCCCATGGCCGGCGCCTGGTTCGGCATCAGGGTGCCGGGGCTCCCTCGGGCGCACCTTCGGGCGGGGCTTCACCGGCGCCTTCGGGAGCAAGCGCGGGCCCGCCTTCGGCCGGAAGTTCGCCTTCCTCCGGAATGAGCTTTTCGATTTCCTCGCGATGCTTTTTGACGACGTCGATATTGTCCTTGAACTGCAGCGGCTGCGCGGCGGCGATCTCCTGATTGAGATCGTCGATGGCGAGCTTCTTGTCGTCATCGGGAATCGAGCTGTCGGCTTTGATGTCCTCCAGCTCCTTTTTCATCTTGTCGACCGGATCGGTGTAGACGCCGGACTTGCGATCGAGACCCTCCAGCACGATCGAGATGTTGGCACCGACGTCCTCGTATTCCGCGAAGCTGGCGAAGCCGTGCTTCTTGGCGACCGCTTCGAGTTCAGCCGTCAGCGACTGATCGGGCTTCTCGCCTCCTTCGAGCAGCTTGCTGGCCAGGGGAGCGAAATCCTTCTGCGCGGCGATGAAGGCCTCGACCTGCTTGTCGGCGAGTTGCATCTGCTTGATGTCTTGCGCGGCGGCGCCGAAACCCGCCGTCGCCACCACGACGGCGGCGGCAAAAGCCGCCAACGCCCTGCCTGCCGTCGCAATACCCGATTGCCGCATCCAGAAGTCCTCCTCCGTTCAGTTTCCGTCCGTACCGCCCGGTTGATCCGAGTCGGAGTATGGCGCTCAGAACTGATCAGAACTGAGACGCTCGTATGAAAGCGCCGAGCCTTCCAGCCTGGAAATTACGCGGCAAAATAGGTAGCCGTCGAACCGGGGCGGCGGCAAGGGCCCGGCGCCGGAAAACGCCGCTGCAATGCAGCACCCGAGCGGGCTGTGCGGGCAGCGCGGTCGCCAGCACCCCAAATTACGGTAACTAGGTACCCTATTATAGGGTAGCATAATACCGCTATTGATAAACTGCGATTCTTCGGATGTTTTCTGCGCTGGCAAGCCGACTATACGTTGACAGAGGCACCCGAATTCCAGCATATCCCGCGGACCGTCCGGCTCAGCCGGCCGGAACGCCGCCGAATTCCGGGTCAGAGCCGTTAAACCGGCCTGAGCCCGTCCGTTCGCAACCCAATTCCAAGGCAGGGACTGCCGCAATGAAAACCTACGTCGCCAAGGCTGGCGAGGTGGACAAGAAGTGGATCGTCATCGACGCCCAGGGTCTGGTCGTCGGTCGCCTCGCCGCTCTCGTCGCCACCCGCCTCAAGGGCAAGCACAAGGCCATCTACACGCCGCATCTCGACTGCGGCGACAACATCATCATCGTCAACGCCGACAAAGCCGTTTTCACCGGCAACAAATACGATGACAAGACCTACTACCGCCACACCGGCTATCCCGGCGGCATCAAGGAAACGACGCCGAAGCGGCTCATGGAAGGCAAATTCCCCGAGCGCGTGATCGAGCTGGCCGTCGAGCGCATGCTGCGCCGCGGACCGCTGGGGCGCCAGCTGATGCGCAACCTCAAGGTCTACAAGGGCGCCGAGCATCCGCATGCCTCGCAGCAGCCGACTGAGCTCGACGTCGCCAAACTCAACCGCAAAAACGTGAGAGCCTGACCCCATGGCTGAACCCGCCAAAACTCTCGGCGATCTCGGGTCCCTGAAGGGCTCCGCTCCCGCCACGCCGGACGCCGGCCCCGCGCACGTCCAGAAGCTCGACAAATTCGGGCGCGCCTACGCCACCGGCAAGCGCAAGGACGCCGTCGCCCGCGTCTGGATCAAGCCCGGCAAGGGCCTGATCGTCGTCAATACCAAGGACTTCAAGCAATACTTCGCCCGGCCGGTGCTCCAGATGCTGCTCCAGCAGCCGCTCAACGCCGCCAACCGCGCGACGCAGTACGACATCATGGTGTCGGTCGCCGGCGGCGGTCTTTCGGGGCAGGCCGGCGCCGTGCGGCACGGCATCTCGAAGGCGCTGACCTACTTCGAGCCGGAGTTGAGGGGCGTGCTCAAGAAGGGCGGTTTCCTCACCCGCGACAGCCGCACCGTCGAGCGCAAGAAGTACGGCCGCATGAAGGCCCGCCGCAGCTTCCAGTTCTCGAAGCGCTGACGCCAGGACCATCGCCCGGGAGCTCAAAGCCTGCGACAGCCCGCCTCACCGGCGGGCTGTCGTGTTTCAATCCGCGCGTGGGTTGTCGCCGCCCCGGCGCGGTGCCACATAGCGGGGATGTGCGCGAAGGGGGGCCGTCGCGCCGGCTTGCCATAAGGCCCGAACCACCGTTGAGGGGCTACCGCCGACCATGGACTCGTCATTTTCCGACGCCTTCGTTCAGCTGGGCAATCTGTTTTCGCTCGAATGGTACGCCGCCAACTGGATCGCCCTCGTCAACATCATCATCATCGATGTGACGCTGGCCGGCGACAACGCCATCGTCGTCGGCCTCGCCGCCTCGCGCGTTGCACCCGAGAACCGCGCCCGCGTGATCTTCTGGGGCATCGCCGCCGCGGTCATCATGCGCATCGCCTTCGCCGCGGTGACGACGCAGCTCCTGCAAATCGTCGGGCTGACGCTGGCCGGCGGCCTGCTGCTGCTCTGGGTGTGCTGGAAGATGTACCGGCAGCTGACCGACGGCAACGGCCATGCGGCGCTCGGCGAGGCCGGTTCGGCCTCCGCCGCAGCAAGTCCCGTCGTGCAGATGAGCTTCGGTGCCGCCGTGTTCCAGATTGCACTCGCCGACATCTCGATGTCGCTCGACAACGTGCTGGCGGTGGCCGGCGTCGCCAAGGGTGAGCCGCTGGTGCTGGTGATCGGCCTCGCCATCGCCATCATCCTGATGGCGGTCGCTTCGCACTACATCGCCGGTCTCCTGGTGAAATATCCCTGGATCTCGTGGATCGGGCTGCTGATCATCGTCTTCGTCGCCGTCGATATGATCTACACCGGCTCGCACGAGGTGGCCTGCAAGGCGTACGAGTTCGGCTGCTCGGAGACGCTGCTGGAGGGCGTCAAGCACAGGCTCGGGATCGGCGGCGGCTGACGCCTCACCTCTTTCTGATGCTGCGTCGGCAGCCACCCCGTCAGAATCAAGGTGGCGCGCTGAGCGCAAAGCCGGAGTGCCGTACCATGGCCAAAGCCAGCCGATCGCCGTCCGCCCTGCCCTCCGTGTTCATCGATGGTGAGGCCGGCACGACGGGCCTCGAAATCCGAGAGCGACTCGGCAAGCTCGCGACGCTGCGGGTCAACAGCATCGCCAGCGACCGGCGCAAGGACCCTCTGGCGCGCAAGGAGCTGATGGCGGAGAGCGACCTCGTCGTCCTCTGCCTTCCAGACGACGCCGCACGAGAGGCGGTGGCGCTGGCTGCGGAACTCGGGGCCGAACGGGGCACCGGCGGTCCGAAGATCGTCGACGCCTCGACCGCGCATCGCGTGGCACCCGGGTGGGACTATGGCTTCGCGGAGCTGACGCCGCGGCAAGCCGATGTCATCTCGGCGTCTCGAAGGGTCGCCAACCCCGGCTGTTATCCGACCGGGGCCATCGCCCTGCTGCGGCCGCTGATCGATGCCGGGCTCGTACCCGCCGACCACCCCATCACGGTCAACGCCGTCTCTGGCTACTCGGGCGGCGGCAAGTCGATGATCGAATCCTACGAGGTCACGAAAACCGCGCCGAGCTTCGAACTCTATGCCCTCGGCCTCGAGCACAAGCACGTGCCCGAGCTGATGGTCTATTCGGGTTTGACGCGGCGACCGCTGTTCGTGCCCTCGGTCGGCAACTTCCGCCAGGGTATGCTGGTGTCGATCCCGCTGCATCTCGATGCGTTGCCGGCCAAGCCCAAGGCTGCCGATCTCGAAGCGGCACTCGCCGATCATTTTCGCGGCGCGAAACTCGTTACGGTCGTGCCGGCCACGGAGCACGCCAAGCTCGGCGGGCGCATCGAGCCGGAGGCGTTGAACGCCACCGACGCTCTCCAGCTCTTCGTTTTCGCCAGTGAAAAGCAGCGCCAAGCCGTCCTCGTCGCCCGCCTCGACAATCTCGGCAAAGGCGCGGCGGGTGCGGCCGTCCAGAACATCCGGCTGATGCTCGGCCTCGCGGATTGATCGCGCCTTCGCTCCCTATCCCGCCGGGAACAGACAACAATGCCCGTTCCGCCTAGGGTTCCGCCAACAGATCGGAGACCCTGGAATGAACATTGCCGTCAGCATCGTCTTTGTGGCCTGTGCAATCGCGCTTGCGGCCCGCGCAGCGGATATGCAGTCCGCTGACGCCAATCACACCCGCGGCAGCAACAAGTCCTGACGCCGATCGAAAAGCAAACAGATCATAAGAGAACTCAGGAATAGTTCGGCGGAGCCATCGGAATATGGAGGTTGGCCGCCAGACCACAGCCGTCACACCTCAACTCGTACCACTCCGCATAAGGCCGCGCTGACCGGTCGGCCACAGCCAGGCCCACACGCGAACAGCGCGGGCAGGCGACAGGCTCGAGCGGATCGCCGCGCCAGAGTGCGAGCTGCTCCATCCCGCGACCTGATTCGGCGGCCGTCAGCACGTCGCTCGCCTCGCGCGCAGACATCCCGTCGCCCTCAATGACCTTCGAACGCCACAAGAGCATGGCTCTCGACGCCGTGCTGTGTCAGCCGGCGGGTGCCGCCGAGCTCCGGCAGATCGATGATGAAGGTGGCGCCGACCACGACGCCGCCCGAGCGGAGGATCAGCTTGGCCGCCGCCTCCGCCGTGCCGCCGGTTGCGATCAGATCGTCGACGATCAGGACTCTCTGACCCGACGGGATGGCATCCTCGTGAATCTCGATGGTGTCGACTCCGTATTCCAGGGTGTACTCCTGGCCGATGGTTTTCCAGGGCAGCTTGCCCTTCTTGCGGATCGGGATGAAGCCGCAGCCGAGCCGGTCGGCAACCGCCCCTCCGAGGATGAACCCGCGCGCCTCGATGCCGGCCACCGCACCGACCGCCTGGCCGGCAAACGGCCGTGCCATGGCCTCGATGGCCTCCCGAAACCCGGCCGCATGGCCGAGCAATGTGGTGACATCGCGGAACATGATGCCGGGCTTTGGATAGTCCGGTATCGTCCGGATCAGGCTTTTCAGGTCCACGGCAGCCACCTCCCCGTCAAATTCGCGGCGCAAAATAGCAATAACGTTCGCAAGGCGATAGAAGTCTGATCGAGCGGCGAAACGATTCGCCGTCCCTGTTGGCGGTTGCAGAGTTGCCGGTTGCAGCCGCCCCGGCCCGGGAGCAGAACAAGGCATGACGGATACTAATTTTCCGCTCTCGTCGGCGAACGACACGGACGACCTGCCGCGCACGCTGAGGCGCGAGCGCGATCGACAGCGCGCGGCGGCGGCGGGCGGCGGTCCGTCGACGCTCAGCTCAGTGAGCCACGATCATGGTTCCTCCGATCGCAGCGACGACCTGACGCCGGCGGCGGTCAAGAAGATCGAAGTGCCGTTCTGGCGGCTGATGCTGTTCTTCATCAAGGCCGTGCTGGCGGCGATCCCAGCGCTGGTGCTGCTCGGCGCGCTTATCTGGGGCGGCATGGAAGCCTTGCAGACGTTCTATCCCGATCTCATCCAGACCAAGGTCATCATCTGCTCTCCGAGCAATCCCAAGTGCTGAGGGACACCGCGCTGTAGTCAATCGTAGGTCGGAGTGAGAAAGGCGTGCGTCTCCATCATCGCCGCAGAACACGCCCTGCGACGGCGTCGAGCTTGGCGAGAAGCGCCGGATCACGCGCGTCGGGCGGCGTGATGATCGCAACGTCGAGCGCGCTGTCCGAGCCGATCGGGCACTTGGGGTGCTCGCGGGGGAAGTCCCGTGCGAGCCGGGCGACGAGGCGCTGCGCTTTTTCCGTGTTCCCCTTCATGACCGCGATGATCGCCGCCACGTCGACGTGGGCGTGGTCGTCGTGCCAGCAGTCGTAGTCGGTGACCATGGCGACGGTCGCGTAGCAAATCTCGGCTTCGCGGGCGAGCTTGGCTTCCGGCATGTTGGTCATGCCGATCACGTCGCAGCCCCAGCTCCGGTAGAGATTGCTCTCGGCACGGGTCGAGAACTGCGGACCTTCCATGACGAGATAGGTGCCGCCGCTGGTGCAGGCGATGCCCTCGGCCTTTGCGGCCTTGGCGATGGAGCCGGCGAGCAGAGGGCTCACCGGATCGCCGAGCGCGACGTGCGCCACGCAGCCCGGCCCGAAGAAAGATTTCTCGCGCGCGAACGTGCGGTCGATGAACTGGTCGGGGAGCACGAAGTGGCCCGGCGCGTACTCCTCCTTGAGAGAGCCGCAGGCCGACACGGAGACGAGGTCGGTGACGCCTGAGCGTTTCAGGCAGTCGATGTTGGCGCGGTAGTTGATGGCGGAGGGCGGAATGCGGTGGCCGCGCCCGTGCCGGGGCAGGAAACGCACCGGCAGACCACCCAGCTCGGCGAACAGCACCGCATCCGACGGAGCGCCCCACGGGCTCGCGATCGTCTCCCAGCGCGCGCCTTCGAGCCCCGGCAGATCATAGAATCCGCTGCCGCCGATGATGCCGAGGATGGATGCGGTCATGCTGGCCTCTGCGGCATCCGGCAACCGGCAACCGGCAGCCGTGAGGTGAAGTCGTTGCAACCAACTTTGTGGGGGCTTCGTCCCTTGATCACGGCTGCCGGATGCCGGTTGCCGCTCAATGCACCTTCGACCAGATACGCCGCTTGCCGACGTAGAGCAGACCGGTGGTCACCAGCAGATAGAGCATCACCTGCCAGCCGATGGACTTGCGGGCGTTGAGCGAGGGGTCGGCGGCCCACGAAAGGAACGCCGCCACGTCGCGGGCGCTCGATTCCAGCGATCCGCTGCCGTCCTGGTACTTGGAGAAGTTGTCCTTTCCGAGCGGCGCCGGCATGGCGATCTGATTGCCCGGAAAGGCGGTGTTGTAGTTCATCCCCGGGGCCAGCTCCATTCCGGCGGGAGGGGCGTCGGGATAGCCGGTCAGCAGCGCGTAGATGTAGTCGGCGCCGCCCTCCTGATAGCCGGTGATGATGTCTTTTGGCATGTCGAGAAAAACGTGGCGCGGCCACGCCGACGAGTTGTGCACGTTGCGCGCCTTGGCCATGATCGACAGATCGGGCGGAGCGGCACCCATGGCCGCCGCAGCAGCCTTGGCGTTCTTGAACGGACCGAGAATGGGGTCCGACAGCTTCGGATCGCGCTCGAACATGTTGCCGTCGTTGTCGGGACCGTCCGCGATTTTGTTCGGCCAGGTTTTCGCCAGCTCCTTGACCGAGTCCTCCGGGAACTCGGGACCGCCCTTCTGCACCAGATTGCGGAAGTAGACCCGGCTCAGCCCGTGACAGGCCGCGCACTTCTCCTGGAAGACCTGGAAGCCGCGCTGAAGCTGCGCCGTGTCGAAGCGCCCCTTGAAGCCGGAAAACGACCAGTGCTGCCGCTCGATCTCGTGGCCGGCGCCGTGCTCGCCAGCCGCCAGCACCCGGGCCGACATCGCGCCGGCCAGCAGTGCGGAAACGCCCGCCACCGCGATCAGCGTCTTCATCCGAAACGTCGTCATGATGCCGATCCCCTCAACGTGTTTCCGGTGCCGCGGCCGAGCCGGCGGGAACCAATGACCCGCCGCCGTCGAGCACGGAATCCGAAATCGAGCGCGGCAATGGCTTCGGCGTCTCGAGGATGCCGATCACCGGCATCGCGACGAGGAAGAAGGCGAAGTAGAGCACGGTGAAGATCTGCGACCACACCACGTAGGCGCCTTCCGCCGGCTTCGAGCCGAGGTAGCCGAGCGCGAGGCACGTGACGACGAACCCCCAGAAGGCCCACTTGAAGATCGGCCGGTACTTGGCCGAGCGGACGCGGCTGGTGTCGAGCCACGGCACGAAGATCAGGATCAGCACCGCCGCGAACATGGCGATGACACCGATCAGCTTGGCGTTGGCGCCCAAGGGAATGAACCCGAGGAAGTCGCCGGTGAAGGCGCGCAGGATGGCGTAGAACGGCAGGAAGTACCACTCGGGCACGATGTGAGCCGGCGTCGAGAGCGGGTTGGCCTCGATGTAGTTGTCGGAATGGCCGAGGTAGTCCGGCAGGAAGAACACGAACCACGCGAAGACGATCAGGAAGGCGAACAGCCCCACCGCGTCCTTGGCCACGGCGTAGGGGTACATCGGCACGCTGTCGGCATCGCTCTTGATGTCGAGTCCGGTCGGGTTGTTCTGCTTGGCGACGTGCAGCGCCCAGATGTGCAGCACGACGAGACCGGCGATCACGAACGGCAGCAGGTAGTGCAGCGAGAAGAAGCGGTTGAGCGTCGCGCCCGTCACCGAGTATCCCCCCCAAAGCCATTCGACGATGGCCGTGCCGAGCCCGCTGACGACGCCATCGAGCGAGGAGAACAGATTGGTGATGACGGTGACGCCCCAGAAGCTCATCTGACCCCAGGGCAGCGCGTAGCCCATGAAGGCGGTGGCCATCATGGCGAGCAGGATGAACACGCCGAGGATCCACAGCACCTCGCGCGGTGCCTTGTAGGAGCCATAGTACATGCCGCGGAAGATGTGGATGTAGACGGCGACGAAGAACATCGAGGCGCCGACCGCGTGGAAGTTGCGGATCATCCAGCCGAAGTTCACGTCGCGGCGGATGTGCTCGACCGAGTTGAACGCCTCGGTGCCGCTCGGCTGGTAGTGCATGGCGAGCACGATGCCGGACATGATCTGGGCGGCGAGGCAGAAGGTGAGTATGCCGCCGAAGGTCCAAAGATAGTTCAGATTGCGCGGCGTCGGGAAATCCACGAACTGGTCGTGCATCATGCGCGGAACTGGCAGCCGCTCGTCCCACCATTTGGCGCGGCGCGACGTCGGCACGTAAGTCGAGGTGTGTTTGCCCATGGCGTCGCTCCGCTCAGCCGATCTTGATCTTGGTGTCGGACACGAACTCGTAGGGCGGCACGTCGAGATTGCGCGGTGCCGGACCTTTGCGGATGCGTCCCGAGGTGTCGTAGTGCGAGCCGTGGCAGGGGCAGAACCAGCCGTGGTAATCGCCGCGCATGGATGCCTCGGCGGCCGTCTGGCCTTTCGGAATGCAGCCAAGATGCGTGCACACGCCGACAAGCACCAGCCAGTTCTCGTGGCCGGCCTTGACGCGGTTCTTGTCGTCGGCCGGCGCGCTCTCCGGCATCGCCAGATTGCGGGCGCTGCGGTCGGTGAGGTCGGCGAGCTTCACCGCCTCTGCCTCCGAGATTTCCTGCTTGCTGCGGTTGCGGATGAACACCGGCTTGCCGCGCCACATCACGGTGATCGCCTGCCCTTCCTTGACCGGGGCGAGATCGACCTCGGTGGAGGCGAGCGCCTGCGCGCTGGCGTCCGGGTTCATCTGGGCGATGAACGGCCACAGGGCGACCGCGGCGCCGACGCCGGCGAAAGCATTGCCCGCGAGGACCAGAAAATCCCGCCGGTTGGCGTCGTCATCATCGTCATGAGACGATGCTGGAGCATGAGATGACAAGAGTGCCTCCGTGTTGGCTCGCGTGTGGCCTCGGCTGGCCCGACCGGGCAGCGGCATGTTCAGGGTCCGCGACGTCGGTCCGCGGGACCAGGACTGCTGACGCTGAATACCGCTGATGTGCGGGCCGACTGGACCCTGGGAATCCGTCCTGAATTCCGTCATATCGACGATTACGTCGCGGCGCCGCAGTACAGATTGCCGTGCGCTCTTCTGACACCCCCCGTCACCGCTCTCAAGGCTTCCAAAGTCGGGTTTGCTCGTGTGCCGATCGCGAAGTCCGGCACGGTCCTCCGCAAGCGCCGCACGGACTTCGCGATCGAAAAGAGGCGAGCAAGCCTATGATTCTAGTGTGATTCAGATTTCAAAGTCCGCAACCGGGCCAGCCGCTGCGTCCGAAGCGGACTTCGAAATCATCACACGAGAGGCAATTTGGCGCACGCGGGCGACGGCAGGGCAATCGCATATGGCGCTAAATGTAGGTTGGGTCGACGAAGGACACCCAACAAACTCGAGCGACCAAAGTTGTTGGGTCTCGTGCCTCGACCCAACCTACGTCCAAATGCGATTCCCC
>JBQTIA010000117.1:0-4350 GCA_052388455.1 Hyphomicrobium sp. | reverse complement strand
GAGCAGCTGACCGACCGCCCAGAGCTGCGCAGCGATAACGACCAGTGTCGTAAGCAGAGTGTTGCGACAATTGTTGAGAATACGCATAAGCACCCCCCGTGTGTCGGTGACTGTGCCGCCTAACGTCGAGATGACCGGCGCCCGACACAGGGTGCGAGCGCAGCGAGTGGACACTCTTCGGCGTCCGTGTCGATTGACATGTTATGCGGCATTAGTCACACGCCTTCGGATATGCAGGCACAACGAGCTGAGGAGTTTCACGCATGGCGACGCAGGTGCCGACTTCGTATGCCGCGTATTCGTCTCGCGCGATGAACTGATCTGTATCTTTCAGTTGAATGACGTGGCGAAAATAGACTTCACCGTGTCTATAGGATCTTGTGCCAACAGGAATGAACAGAGGAATGCCTCCGGACATGAACACGACAACAACCGTTCCTGTATCCCGGCCAACCTTGATTTCCTGGACCTCGCGGGTGACCTGCACCACCCGGCCAACTTGGAGTGTGCCAAGCTCGGCCTCGGTCTGCGCCCAAGAGGAGGGGATGTTGCGCACGGGTTCCGGTGGCGGTGCGCTTCTGCACCCGCACAAGACGGTCGCAAGGCATGCCACCAGCTTCGCCATTCGAGTTCGCATGTGACTTACAACTCTGCCGTATAACGTGTTGTTCTGCGGCGGGCCAGGTGAAGGTGGCACTTGCACGGCGCTGGCGGCCCGTCCGCAGCAACAAAGGGTTCGGTGGCACGCGCGCTTAAACTATGCTTTCTTGACATGTTGCGATCGAGCTTTGGCTGGCGTTCGCCCGGCAACGAGAAACCGCGCTGAGGCGGCGTTCGCCACCTCACTCCGGCTTGGCGCCCGAGAACTTGACCACCTTGGCCCATTTCGCGGTTTCGTCTGCGATGAGTTTTGAAAATTGAGCCGGCGACCCTGGCATCGTGGTGCCGTCGAGATCGGATACCCGCGCCTGCATTTTTGGGTCGGCAAGAGCGGCGTTGATCTCCCGGTTGAGCTTGGCGACGATGTCGGCGGGCGTGCCCCTGGGTGCGCCGATGCCCCACCACGAGCTTGCCTCGTAGCCCGGCACGGATTCGCCCACGGTCGGGAGATCCGGAAATTTCGGCGAACGCGTCGCCGTGGTCACCGCCAGAGCGCGCAACCGGCCAGCTTTGATCAACTCGATCAACGCGGGCATTGAGCTGAACAAGAGCTCGACGCGCCCGCCGAGAAGATCGATGCTCGCGGGCCCGGTGCCACGATAGGGAATATGAGCCATGCTGATGCCGGCCATCATCTTGAAGAGTTCGCCGGACATATGCGGCCCGGTCCCGCTGCCCGGAGAGGCCGCGTTGATTTTGCCGGGATTGGCCCTGGCATAGGCAATCAGGTCAGGAATGGTTTTGGCCGGCACCGACAGATTGACCACGATGACGCCAGGCACGCGGATGAGGCTTGCAACCGGCGCAATGTCGCGAATGAATTTGAAACTGAGTTTCTCATAGAGCGTCGCATTGATCGTGCTCGACGTGGCGGGCAGCAGCAGCGTATAACCGTCCGGGGTCGCCTTCACGACCGTCTCCGTCGCAATATTGGTGCCTCCGCCCGGCCTGTTGTCGATCACGAATTGCTGGCCGAGCCGCTCAGACAGCCATTGGCCCATCAGGCGCCCGATGATGTCGGAGGAGCCGCCGGGGGGCGTGGCAACGATCAGACGCACCGGGCGTGACGGGTATGTCTGCGCAACGGCAGAATTCAACATACCCCCTGCCAGGATGAGAACCGGAACCACGATGGCAACTGCCAGCCTGATCAATTCCTTCACGACATTTTCCTTTCAAGAAGGCTGAATAATGAAACGCCGATTCGCGAAAAGGCGGAACGAGAGCAGCAACCGAACGTGGCGATCAGCGGCCGCGGAACAGCGGGCGGATGCCCGCTGTGAAGCGGTCCGCTGCATCGCATTGTTGGGCGCCGCATGACAACGCCAGGACCCGAATTGGCCGAGGCGCAGTGTGCTGCCGCATGTCGGGCCAGGCCTTGTCGATTCCCCAGCTTCGCTCAGGCGAAATCGTCCGGCGACAGGTCGATTGGCCTGCCGTGCGGCGTGCGACCGGCAGCGCGGTCCCAAGCGTTTCGGTAGCGCGCCAGCGTCTCTCCGCTCGCGACCCCCTTCTCTGCCACCAAGCGCTCGAGGGTGGCGAGCCAGTGGCGGTAGTAGGTCTCTCCGGTATCCGGATCGCCGGCGGCCTGCGCACGCTTGATCTCTTCTGCCAAAGTCGCCGCCCATTCGCTCCACGTGAAGAGGCCGCGTTGATGCAGAGCCAGCGCAATGGCGAAGGCCTGCGCCTCCCACGGCTCGCGGAACAGCGGACCCTGCTCGTCACGCGGAATGCCAGGCACGGCGTCGGTGGCTCGGCGCGCCGCGGCCGGATCGACTGTCATTTTAGGCCGGCTCCAGGTACGGCTCAAAGGCTTCCACCGAAACCGTCAGGGTCGGGTCCGCATTCGCGCCCCAGAGCTGGCGGCCGTCGAAGACTACGGTGTAGAGCCACTGCGGGCTCTCGCCCCTGCCTGTCGTGACGGAGTCAGGGAAGACGTGGCAGCCGCGCACCGCCTCGACCACCCCTCCACGGCCGCGCGCGTAGCGCGGCAGGCGCGTGTGGCTCGGCGGGTTGATATTCTTCGTGCGCACGCGGTCGCCCGGCTTGAACCGGGCCGGCTGGCTGGGCGCGCGGCCGAAGGAACCGCGCGTGAACGCCTGGCCGATATCGCTATTCGTCATGACCCGTTCAACGGGCTTGCCCGGGCGAAGGGCGTGACCGGCGGCGATCTCGTCGGCATCGATCAGCCCTCGCTCGAGGGCGTTGCGCTCAATGCCGAGAGCCCATCGCTGGTAGTAGGACGCGGAGAGGTAGACGCGGGCGGGCAGCCGCTCCAGCGCGTCGCGCGACATGTCGATGTTCCACGCGCGCGTGAATCTCATGGCCCGCTGCACGGCCAGCACGCGCCCCTCCCACGAGGCGTGGAACGCGGGCTCGTTCGGCTCGGGCTCGACTTTGCCGAACCCGTGCATACCCCCCATGTCGTGCACGCCGTTCACACCGGGATCTCCTCGGGCCGCCTGGGCAGACCGGTGCCGATCATACAGTCTCGGGTGACAAGGGAGGCCAGGCGCTCCTCGCTCCAGCCCTCGGTGCCGGCCGGGCGCGGCGGCATCACCAGGAAGCGGGTCTCGGCGGTCGAGTCCCACACACGGATTTCGGTGTCCGCCGGTAGAGTGACGCCGCAGTCGGCGAGCACGCCGCGCGGGTCCATGACGGTGCGGGAGCGGTAGGGCGCCGATTTGTACCAGACCGGGGGCAGGCCGAGCACGTCCCACGGGTAGCAGGAGCACAGCGTGCAAACGACCATGTTGTGCCGCTCAGGCGTGTTTTCGACGGCGATGAGGTGGTCGCCCACGCGGTCAACGATGCCGAGAGCAGCGATCGCCTTCGTGGCGTCCGCGAGCAGCGCGGCCTTGAACTCCGGATCGACCCAGGCCCGGGCGATGACGCGCGCCCCAATGTGCGGGCCGGTCCTGGTCTCGAAGTGCTCGACGATGAGGTCGAGGACGGCCGGATCGACGTAGCCCTTCTCAGTCAGGATCGTCTCGAGGGCGCGCACCCGGAGCTGTGTCTCCGACAGCTCGGAGCCGTGGTCATGGTCATCGGTGCTCATGGACGTACTCTAGTCCAGCTGTCCACCCAAGGGTAGCGGCCCGATACCGCGATGCTGTCGTCGCTGCCTAGTGCGCATAGACGATCGAGGCGCTGGGCCTCGTCGTTAAATCCAAAGCGCACATTCGCCGCTCGTGGCGCCCAACGTCCCGCATGACCCGCCGCGAAGCGGTCGGTGTCGATGCGGCGGTTATGCGGCTCTCGCCGCATGAAGGAGTGAGCGCTTGACCGGCTGCGGCGGCTCAATCTCAACGAATCGATCGGCCGAGTAAAGGTAATCTTCGCCGCTTTCGTCGATAATGCGGATGTCACCGTCGGCTGACGCTGCAATGTCCGGAATGACTCGGTAAATCTTATGCAGCTCGAGTGACGCGGGATAACCGCGATTGTCGATGCAAACAGCAAAATGCTTTGTACGAGATTTGCGTTGTTTCATAGGGATTAGTCCAGGTATCTCTTGCGCTTGAATTCTCTCTTCCCGATTCCGTGTGCCTCATACCAATGAATCTCGGCGAGTCGCACGTCCCCGTTCCGAAGCCGAATGCGTGCGGCTCCTTTCATCTTACGCCAACGACCTTTGCCATAGCTCCGATACAACCGTCTGAGATCGCGAATGCCTCGTCCGGAAGCCAT
>JBQTIA010000116.1:0-4208 GCA_052388455.1 Hyphomicrobium sp. | reverse complement strand
GCGAGGCTGTAGCCGTACTCGAATCCGAGCACGGCCTCCTCCGACAGCATCGAGTTGATGACCTCGAAGCGGGCCTGATCGGGAGCGAGGTGGCGCAGCGGCGTATAGCGGCGCTCGCTCTCCTGATCGATGATTACGGAGTGGCGTTGCGAGAAGGTGCCGCGCTCGCAGTCCTGGCCCGAGAGACGAACGGGAAGTCCTTCCTTGACCAGCGAGCCAAAGGCCAGGTGCTCGGCCATGGCCCAGTCGATGCCCGTCCCTGTGTCGATCATCTCCCGGCGGCGCTCCATGAGCTTGCCGACCGTCTTGTGCGCGTTGAAATCGTTGGGCAGTGAGGTGATCCGCCGCCCGATCTCGCGCAGTGTGTCGGCTGCGACGCCGGTCTCGCCGCGCCGCGCCTCGTCCTCGGCGAAGCCCATGCCGGCCCAGCGCCCGTCGAGCCAGTCAGCCTTGTTCGGCTTGAAGCTCTCCGCCGACTTGAACTCGTCCTCGAGGTGGGCGCGGAAGGCCCCCTTCATCTGGTCGACATCGTGCTCGGTGACGATGCCTTCGTCGACGAGGCGCTTCGAATACAGTTCGACGACGCCCGGATGCGACTTGATTTTTTTGTACATCAGCGGCTGCGTGAACAGCGGCTCGTCGGTCTCGTTGTGCCCGAAGCGTCGATAGCAGAACATGTCGATGACGACCGGCTTCTGGAATTTCTGCCGGAACTCGACGGCGATCTTTGCGCAATGCACGACCGCCTCGGGGTCGTCACCGTTGACGTGCAGGATCGGCGCTTCGATCATGCGCGCGACGTCCGAGCAGTAGGGCGAGGATCGGGAGTAGCGCGGATTGGTGGTGAACCCGATCTGGTTGTTGATGATGAAGTGGATCGATCCGCCGGTGCGGTGCCCCTTCAAGCCGGATAGCCCGAAGCACTCGGCCACGACACCCTGCCCGGCGAACGCCGCGTCGCCGTGGATCAGCAGCGGCAGCACCGGCCGGCGCTCGCCCGGCTCGCAGCCGAGCTGATCCTGCTTGGCGCGCACCTTGCCGAGCACCACCGGATCGACGATCTCCAGATGCGAGGGATTGGCGGTCAGCGACAGATGCACGGTGTTGCCGTCGAAGATGCGATCGGACGAGGCGCCGAGATGGTACTTCACGTCGCCGGAGCCTTCGACCTCCTCCGGCTTCCACGACCCGCCCTTGAACTCGTTGAAGATGGCCCGGTGCGGCTTTCCCATCACGTTGGCGAGCACATTAAGCCGGCCGCGGTGGGCCATGCCGAGCACGATCTCCTGCACGCCGAGCATGCCGCCGCGCTTGATGATCTGCTCCAGCGCGGGAATCATCGATTCTCCGCCGTCGAGCCCGAAGCGCTTGGTGCCGGTGTAGCGGAGGTCGCAGAACTTCTCGAACAGTTCGCCTTCGATCAGCTTATTCAGAATGGCGCGCTTGCCGTTGACGGTGAAGCGAACGTCCTTCTCGTCGCCTTCGATGCGATCCTGAATCCAGGCGCGCTGAGCGGGCGATGTGATGTGCATGAACTGGTAGCCGATCTTGCGGCAGTAGGTACGCCGCAGGATGACGAGCAGTTCGCGCATCGTCGCTGTTTCGAGGCCGAGCGCGCGGTCGAGGAAGATCGGCCGGTCGAGATCGGCTTCCGTAAAGCCGTACGTCTCGGGGCGCAGATCCTTGTGCACCTTGCGGTCGACGAGGCCCAGCGGATCGAGATCGGCTGCGAGGTGGCCGAGCACACGGTAGGCGCGGATCAGCATCCGCGTGCGCACGCTGTCCTGGGTCGCCCGCATGTTGGCGCCGGAGGAGAGTTCGAAGCCCGACTCATGCGCGCGCCGCTGCAGCTTGTCGCCGATCGACCGGGCCGTGTCCTCGTAATCGCCGGTCAGCGCACGGGTCAGCTCGTCGCTCTCGCTGAGCGCGGCGACCGACAGTCCCCACGACGGCCCGAGCGACGAGCCGCCGCTGGTCGTCTCGAAATCCGCATTCCCCCCGCGGCTCGGCCCGTCCTTCAGACTCTCGAAGAACTGCCGCCACGTCTCGCTGACAGAGCCGGGATTGCGCTCGTAGCGCTCGTGCAGATCTTCGACGTAGGTCGCGTTGGCACCATCGAGAAAGGCGGTTTGCAGGAATCTCTGGTTTACGGCCTGGCGTGTCATCGAAAGCCCTCGAAGGAGGCCCGCCCGGTGCAGGCCATGGGGTGCGCGGTCAGAGTATGCTCCGAATCACAATCGTATTGCACTGCAATATAAGATAAGCGACCCCGATCAGCGTTTTAAGACGGCCAGCAGCGTCGTACCGAGACTTGCCGGGCTGTCGGCCATGGCGATGCCGGCCGAGGTCATGGCTTCAATCTTGTCCTCGGCCTTGCCCTTGCCGCCGGAAATGATGGCGCCGGCGTGCCCCATGCGCCGTCCGGGCGGGGCGGAGGCGCCGGCAATGAAGCCGGCCATCGGCTTCCTGCGGCCCTTCTTGGCTTCGGCTTTGAGATATTCGGCCGCCTCTTCCTCGGCCGAGCCGCCGATCTCTCCGATCATGATGATGGATTTGGTCGCCGGATCGGAGAGGAAGAGGTCCAGGCAGTCGATGAACTCGGTCCCCTTGACTGGATCGCCGCCGATGCCGACCGCCGTCGTCTGGCCGAGGCCTGCGTCCGTCGTCTGCTTGACGGCCTCGTAAGTGAGCGTGCCGGAGCGCGAGACGATGCCGACCGAGCCCTTCTTGAATATGGTGCCCGGCATGATGCCGATCTTGCACTCGTCCGGAGTCAGCACGCCCGGGCAGTTCGGCCCGACGAGCCGCGATTTGGAGCCCTGGAGGGCGCGCTTCACGCGCACCATGTCCATGACGGGAATGCCCTCGGTGATGCACACGATCAGCGGCATCTCGGCGTCGATGGCTTCGAGAATGGCATCTGCCGCGAACGGCGGGGGCACGTAGATCGCGGTCGCGGTCGCCCTGGTCCGGGCCTTGGCCTCGGCCACGGTATCGAAAAGGGGCACGTCGGCGAGGTCGGCGTCCTCGTGCTTGCCGCCGCCCTTGCCCGGCGTCACGCCGCCGGCAATCCTTGTACCGTACGCCTTGGCCTGTTTGGTGTGGAACGTGCCCTGGCTGCCGGTGATGCCCTGGCAGATGGTGATGGTCGACTTGTCGACGAGAATGGACATGCTAGCGCGCCCCAAACCTCTGCCCTGTCGGTGTGATGGCGCCCTTGTGGATCAATTGTTGCGCTGCATCAAGCTGCACGTTGGTCGCGTGAGCACGGCGGGCGGCGCTCAGGGATTGCTGCAGCGGGCCATGCAACGGAACAGTGCGCTCACGATGTAGTGGGTAACGCCCAGCCCAGCGCCGATCAGGGCGAAATTCTGAGCCAGTCCAATCGCATCGGCGCCGATGCCTGCAAATTGTGAGCTGAAGGCCTGATGCAGCAGGTAGGCGGTAGTGCCCGCCGCGCCCATCACGAATAGAAAGCTGACCAGCCGCAGAAAGCGCGGACCGAGCACAGCCGACAGGAGCTGAGTCACCGCCCCCACGCCGACGATGCAAGCAATCTCTTGGATTTCCATGAATGACCCCGTAACACGCTTTCAGACAATGGGAACTCGACCCCCGGTTTCCTGTACCGGAGACGCCGGGGGATGCAACCGATAATGTGCTCCGTTCGCGTTGTTGCACCTAAAACGGAACCACGCCGTCGATCCGACGCCCCAGCGCCCTTCGCCGCCGGCTGTACATTGACACACAGCGAGCGGCGCCTCCCTTCATAACGCGAGAACCCGCACCCGAACGATGCCCGAACACACACCCATCCATGTCATCGGCGGCGGCTTGGCCGGCAGCGAGGCGGCCTGGCAGATCGCGCGCGCCGGTCTCCCGGTCGTCCTGCACGAGATGCGCCCGCAGCGCATGACGGACGCCCACAAGACCGGCGGCTTCGCCGAGCTCGTCTGCTCGAACTCGTTCCGCTCCGACGACTGGGAAACGAACGCCGTCGGCCTTCTTCACGAGGAGATGCGCCGCGCCGGCTCTCTGATCATGGCGGCGGGAGATTTGCATAAGCTACCGGCCGGCGGGGCACTGGCCGTCGACCGCGACGCCTTTTCGAGCGAGGTCACTCAGCGTCTCGAAGCCGAGCCTCTGGTGACGATCGCGCGGCGCGAGGTTGCCGGCCTTCCGCCAGCCGACTGGTCGAGCGTCATCGT
>JBQTIA010000115.1:0-8752 GCA_052388455.1 Hyphomicrobium sp. | reverse complement strand
CGGCGCACCGCCGTCGAGACGGCGACCACCGCCTCGCGCTGTCCGACGACGCGCTTGGCCAGCTCCTCCTCCATCTTGAGAAGTTTTTCGCGTTCGCCTTCGAGCATCTTGTCGACGGGCACGCCCGTCCAGCGCGAGACGACGCCCGCGATCTGATCCGGCGTCACAGCCTCTTCGACCATGACACCCTTGGCATCCTGGCTTTCGATCTGAGCGAGCTTCTTCTCCAGCTCGGGAATGACGCCGTACGCCAGCTCGCCGGCACGCGCGAGGTCGCCCTTGCGCTGCATCCGCTCCAGCTCGCCGCGCTTCTGATCCAGCTCCTCCTTGAGCTTCTGCGCGTTGCCGAGCTTCTGCTTCTCCGCCTGCCATCTGGTCGTCATGGCGTTGGATTTTTCTTCGAGGTCCGAGATCGATTTCTCGAGCCTGGAGAGCCGGTCCTTCGATGCCTGGTCGGTTTCTTTCCGCAGCGCCTCCCGCTCGATCTTCATCTGCATCAGATCGCGATCGACGGCATCCAGCTCCTCTGGCTTGCTGTCGACCTGCATGCGCAGGCGCGAGGCGGCCTCGTCGACGAGGTCGATGGCCTTATCGGGAAGGAATCGATCGGAGATGTAGCGGTTCGACAAGGTCGCCGCAGCGACGAGGGCACTATCGGTGATCCGCACGCCATGATGCAGCTCGTACTTCTCCTTCAAGCCGCGCAGGATGGAGATCGTGTCCTCGATCGTCGGCTCGCCGATGAACACCGGCTGAAAGCGGCGGGCGAGCGCCGCGTCCTTTTCGATGTGTTTCTTGTATTCGTCCAGCGTGGTCGCGCCGACGCAGTGCAGCTCGCCACGCGCGAGCGCCGGCTTCAGCAGGTTGCCCGCATCCATGGCGCCCTCGGTCTTGCCGGCGCCGACGATGGTGTGCAGCTCGTCTATGAAAAGGATGATGCCGCCCGCGGCCGACTGGACCTCGGAGAGCACGGCCTTCAGCCGCTCCTCGAACTCGCCGCGGTATTTCGCGCCGGCGATCAGCGCGCCCATGTCGAGCGAGAGCAGCTTCTTGTCCTTGAGACTCTCCGGCACGTCGCCCTTGATGATGCGCAGCGCGAGGCCCTCGGCGATCGCAGTCTTGCCGACGCCGGGCTCGCCGATGAGAACCGGATTGTTCTTCGTGCGCCGCGAGAGCACCTGGATGGTGCGGCGAATCTCCTCGTCGCGGCCGATGACCGGATCGAGCTTGCCGGCGGCGGCCGCCTCGGTGATGTCTCGCGCATAGCGCTTCAAGGCGTCGTAGCCCTGCTCGGCGGATGCCGTGTCGGCGGTGCGGCCCTTGCGGATGTCGTTGATGGCGGCGTTGATGCGGTTGGCCGTCGCCCCCGCCTCGGCCAGGATACGGCCGGCCTCGCTGCCCTTCTCGACAGCGAGCGCCAACAGAAGCCGCTCGGCGGTAACGTACTTGTCGCCGGCCTTTTCCGCGATCTTTTCGGCGCCGTCGAAGACGCGGGCCAGCTCGGGCGTCAGGAAAAGCTGACCGCCGCCGCCGGACACTTTCGGTTTCTTGCCGAGCGCCCTCTCGACGGCCTGCAAGGCTTCGCGAGAGCGTCCGCCCGCACGGTCGATGAGACCGGCAGCGAGTCCCTCCTCGTCGTCGAGCAGCACCTTGAGCAGGTGTTCGGGCGAGAACTGCTGGTGGCTCTCGCGGAGCGCGAGGCCCTGCGCCGCCTGGACGAAGCCCTTGGCGCGGTCGGTATAGCGTTCGAAATTCATGTGTCGTCCCTCCTCAGCGCGCTCCTCCGCCCCAGTGCGGGCACGGAAAAACGCCGTCACGTCAGGAAATTAGGTTCGTCAGACCGCAGACCCCGAGGGCGCCCGCAGCCGGCCGAAGTGACAAATATAGGATTGTGGCCGCCCGGCAAAAAGGGGCAAGCTTGGGAGGATGACTGAAATTGCGACCGTACCTGGGGGACCGTTGACCTATGTCGACCATCACCGCGGCCCTTGGCTCTGACAACATGCTTTCGGCGCTCGTCGGAGCCTTGCTCGGTGGCGTGCTCTCGGCGGTCATTGCCATCGCCATCGAACGCCGGCGCACGAAGAAGGACCGTCAGTGGCTCTATGTCACCAAGGTCTCGCCGGTCCTCGGCCTGCTGCTCAGCGAGGACGCGCCGAGCTACTTTTCCTATGCGCGGAACGCGGCCGACTTCCAATCCAGGCTCGAAGCGATGTTTCGTGAGAGCGCGCTGCTCGGCATCGCGAGGTCCAGCCGGGAGGTGCCGATCCGTGAGCCGATCACCGCCTTCCTGCCGCATCTCGAAGCCTACTGCCGCAAGGCGATCAGCAAGGAAGAGTTCGAGGCCCGGCGGCGCGAAACGATCGCCAAAGTCGACGCGATCCTGGCGAAGTATCGGGAGTAACGGCGGCTTGCTATCGATAAAGATAAAGGCAGAGTTCCGCGCGGCGGAAGCGGCGGCTCCATGCGGCGGCTTGCGAGTTGGACGGCGCGACGGGCTCGTCCGCCCCGGGCAGAATGTAGGGCCGGATGCCGTCGGTGGCCGAAACTTCGATCACGCGGTTGACCATGTAGTCGGCGGGGTTCAAATGGACTTCCAACCACGATATGGTTAGATCGAGCAATCGCCAGTTGGCGTCACGTGCGCCATTCGGAAAAAGGATCAGACCCGCGTGGACCACTTCCCGCGCGAGGAGCGTTCGAAAATCGTCGGCGTTGGCCGTTATGATAATCCGGTCTTCAGCAAGGGCTAGACGCACGAGCACGGGATCCGGCGCGGTCCGCAAACCGAGATGAATGGGGTGAACGGAGTCCGGATAACCTCGATTCGCCAGCCTTTTGGCATAGGCGTGTGGCAGGCACTCATCCAACAGAAACTTCACGCCGCGCCCATTCTGGCCTTCTTGCGCCAGGGACGGCCGTCGGGATGCTCAATCTGTGGATGCTTGCGGGCATATTCGACCGCTGCCAGCACCATGTCGGTGGTCACGGGGGCGTTTTCCGCTGCAATCTCCTCCGGCGTTTCGCCTCCAATCACGCGCGCAGAAATCGCATAGACATTGAGCCGCGTTCCCCTGATGCAGGCAGGGCAATCGCATATGGCGCGAAATGTAGGTTGGGTCGACGAAGGAGACCCAACAAACTCGAGCGACCAAAGTTGTTGGGTCTCGTGCCTCGACCCAACCTACGTCCTACGTCCAAATGCGATTCCCCTGCTGATGCAGGGCGTGCCGCCGAGGATGGCCGGATCTCTGACGATTACGGTGTCGCTCATCAGCATCATTTAGCATGGACCTCGGATAATTTCGACCCCCTCGCGATTACGGGACTTCAACCGATACGTCCTTAACCACTTCTGGAAACGCCGCCTTAGCCGCCCATCCAGTAATCTGCGTCAAAGCTGGAGCAGAGACCGTCGTGCCACCTCAAACGCCACTTGCGATCTCTGCCGATTTCACCATGCCATGGTGGTTCGATCTCCTGACGTTCGCACCGATCCTTATCGTGCTGGCGGTATCGATCTACTTTCTTCGCCACGGCTTTTGGGGCCTCGGCTTCATCAGGAAGCAGTCCGACTATCTCGATCATCAGAAGTCGGTCAACGAGCGGGCGCTCCAGCAGAACAAATCCATCGAGGATCTGATCGCCCAGCAGTACCGCGAAACCAACGAGCGCGACGACCGGGCACTCTCCATGTCGGAGGAGGCTATCCGCCTGCATGCGGCCGCTCTGGAGCAGCTCGCCAGCATGAACCGGACCCTGGCGCGCCTCGCCGAACTGCGGGACACGCCGAGTGACAGCACGCAGCCGCCGACTCCGGCTTCCTGATCGCGGGCAATTTGATAGAAGTCCCCGGTGCAACACCCGCGGGGATCCTGATGACGGGCGACATTCACACCGAGCGTGCGCGGATCGCGGCCCTCTATCGCTACCCGGTGAAGGGCCTGACGCCGCAGCCGCTAGCGCGCGTGACGCTGAACGCCGGAGAACCGATGCCCTTCGACCGGGCCTGGGCGATCGAAAACGGCCCCGGCCGGTTCGACGCGTCCGCCCCGAGACATCTCCCGAAAGTCAATTTTCTGATGCTGATGCGCGATGAGCGCTTGGCCAAGCTCGATTGCCGGTTCGACGACGCGACGACGACGCTCCGCATCGAGCGCGACGGCAAGCCGGTGGTCAGCGGTAACCTTTCGACCCTCACGGGCCGTTCGCTGATCGAGCAGTTCATGGCGGCGTTCATGCAGGGCCATCTGCGCGGACCGCCCCGCATCGTCGAAGCCCCCGGCCACAGCTTCTCCGACGTGGCGGCCAAATGCCTGCACATCGTCAATATGGCCTCGGTCCGGGATCTGGAGCGAGCGGTCGGCAGCCGGATTGATCCGCTGCGCTTCCGGCCCAACGTCATCATCGAAGGGCTGCCGGCGTGGCGGGAGTTTGCCTGGGTCGGTCAGCACATCGAATTCGGAAACGTCCGGCTGACCGGTCTCAAACGCACGGAGCGCTGCGCAGCGACCAACGTCGATCCGGCGACGGGCGTGAGGGACATGGACCTGCCGGCCCAACTTGCGAGACGATGGGGACACACCGACTTCGGCATTTACGCAGCCGTGACCGCCGGTGCCGAGTTGCATGTCGGCGATGCGGTGCAGCCGGTGACCTGACCTCACATCGAGACGGGGACGATGCGTTCGTCACTCCCGCGCCGGCTCGTCTCCGGTTGGCGTCGGAACCGGGGCAGCCGTCGCCGCATCGTCTTCGCGCCTTGGCCGGCGAACGGGACGGCGCAGGAATTCCGGCTGCTCGTGGGCGAGCGGAGTTGTGGCTGCGGCACGCGGACTGCGACGCGGCTGCGGTGGAGCAGGTTCCGCGACCGGCTCGACAACTGGCTGACGCGCTTCGAAACGTGGCTCGCTGCGCGGCTCGGGCCGCTCGGCCCTCGGCTCGGGGCGCTCGTTGCGATCCTGGCGATCGGGAGAACGATCGTTGCGGTCGTAACGGTCGCGCCGCTCGTTCATAAAGCCCCGATCGCCGCCGGGCTGGCGGTCGGAGGGCCGATCGGCCTGCCGGTCTCCCGATCGATCGCGATGCTGACCCTGGCCGTGGCTGTTATTGGAATTGTAGTTCTGGTAGCGCGGCCGCTGCCCGTCGTAGCGGGTGCCCCGCTCCTCGAACCGCTGGCCGTCGCGTCCGCCGTCCGGCCGGCCGCCTTCGGGACGGCTGCCCTCTACCACCGGAATGCTCGGCTGCGGATCATCGGCCCGCACCGACGGCTGTCCCTGGCCGTCGCCGCTGAATTCGTCGCCTTCACCCTCGCCGAAATCGTCGCCCATCGGGTCCTGCGGGCCCGGACGGAACCGCGCGATGGCCGGCGGCGGAGCGCCGTTGTAGTCGCCGGACTGCTGCAGCTGCTCGCGATACGCCATGATGATGCGATTGTAGTGCTCGGCGTGCTGGAGATAGTTCTCAGCGAGCACCGGATCGCCGGACGACTGGGCGTCACGCGCCAGCGTCATGTACTTTTCGGCGATGTGGGCGGGCGTGCCGCGTATCTTGGTGTCGGGCCCCGTCGATTCGAAGCTCCGTGTCAGCGGGTTCTGGTTGCCGCGATGCTTGTGCTGGTGATTGTTGTTATTGTTATTGTTGTTGCTGCGTCCGCGGCCACGGCGGTTCTGCTGGCCCTGCCTCATGAGATCCATGCTCGATTGTTGAAAATACAGCTCAATTCCCGAACACCGCCGCCGCCCCCGGCTGATCGGCGGTGATCATCCACTCGCCCCGCACACCCTGCCGTAACTCTCGATCCGCCGAATGTCCGCAGCCTCTGATCGCGCGCTATCCTTGCCCGGGACTCTACTCCCAAGGCACGCTGACGATGTTCAGACACGTTTGATCGTTCGGCTCATTGATCCTAACGGATTCGGCGTGTACGCGATCGACACGACAGGACGCCCCGATGGGCATCTGCGGTTATTCGAGCCCCTCGGCTCTCAGCCCGCGTCGCAGTCTGTGATGCAGCTCTCTCGACCCCAGCATGGTTCCCGAATGTCTTCGGTCACCGGCTTGCCGTCGCTTCGGAGCGCAGTTTTATTTCGCCATTTCGACCTTAGCCGGGTTGCAACGCTAAGCCAAGAGCTATTCGCGGGCGGCCTTGGATTGTGTCCAGCATGCCACACCTCGCGCATGGCCTCCGAGGTCGACCCGACGATGAAAGACGCTGTTCGGCATCTCCGCCGCCAGCAGGGTCTGCACGTCGGCCGCCTGTCCGGCACCTACTTCGAACACCACGAGGCCCGCAGGCAGCACTGCTTTCAGTCCGCTGATGATCTCCCGGTAGACGCAGAGCCCGTCCACGCCGCCGTCGAGGGCGGCCAAGGGATCGAACGCGCGCACCTCGGGCTCGAGACCCGGCAGCTCGGCGGTCGGAATATAGGGCGGATTGGACACCACGACGTCGAAGGATCGAGTGAGACCTTCAAGCGATCGGCCGAGTGCGAACTGCGCCCGTTCGCCGAGGCCGAGCCGCGTGGCGTTGGCCTCTGCGGTGACCAGGGCGGACGCATCGATATCGCGTCCGAGCCCGCTCGCCATCGGCAGCTCGGCCAGCAGCGAGAGCAGGATGCATCCGGTTCCCGTCCCGACATCCAGAATGCGAACGGGGCGCGTTCGCCAGCCCCGCTCGTCGACGAGATGGAGCGTCAGCTCGACGACGGTCTCGGTATCGGGACGGGGATCGAGGGTCGCGGGTGTCACCAGGAACTCGCGTCCGAAGAAGTGCCGGCGGCCGAGGATGCGCGAGACCGGCTCCCGCGCCGCACGCCGTGCGATGGCCGCTGCGAACCTTTCGCGGTCGCTCTGATGGATTGCGGCCTCAGGCCGTGCGATCTGGTCGAGATCCGAGATGCCGAGGATACCCGACACCAGCAGCCGGACATCGCGTGCAGCGTCCTCGATCCCGGCCCGCTGCAAATGCCGGTGCGCGTCGGCCAGCACCTCACGGACGGTCGGCCCGCCAGCGGGCCCGCTCGACGGGATCTCAGGCATTGCTTTCCATGTCGGCCAGCAGACCGGCCTGATGCTCACCGATCAGACGGTCGATGATGTCGTCGAGGTCGATCGCCAGCATCACGCGCTCGATCGAATGAACCGTAAGGTTGATGCGATGGTCCGTCACGCGTCCCTGCGGAAAATTGTAGGTGCGGATGCGCTGCGAGCGGTCGCCCGATCCGACCTGGCTCTTGCGCGCCTGGCTGCGCTCGCTGTCGGCCTTCTCGCGCTGATAGTCGAACAATCGCGAGCGCAGCACCTGCATGGCGGTACGGCGGTTCTGGTGCTGCGATTTTTCCGCCGCCACCACCATGATCCCCGTCGGAAGATGCGTGATGCGCACAGCCGATTCGGTCTTGTTGACGGTCTGACCGCCGGGGCCTGAAGCCCGCATCGTATCGATGCGGATGTCCTCGGCGCGGATTTCGCAATCGATCTCCTCCGCCTCCGGCAGCACGGCGACCGTCGCCGCCGAGGTGTGGATGCGCCCGCTCGTCTCGGTCGCCGGAATGCGCTGCACACGATGCACGCCGGATTCGAATTTCAGCCTCGCGAACACGCCCTCGCCAGTGATCGATGCGATGATTTCCTTGTACCCGCCGAGATCGCTTTCCGAGATGGAGATGATTTCCGTCGTCCAGCCCTTGAGGTCGGCATAGCGGTTGTACATGCGGAAGAGATCGGCCGCGAACAGCGCCGCCTCGTCGCCGCCGGTGCCGGCGCGCACTTCGAGGATCGCGCTCTTTTCGTCGGCCGCATCCTTGGGCAGGAGTTGCACCTTCAGGCGCTGCTCCAGCTCTTCGATGCGCGGCTTGATGGCCGCCAGTTCCTCGCTGGCAAGGCTGGTCATCTCGCGATCGGACTTGGGATCGTCGATGAGCGCCTTGAGGTCGGCGGCCTCCTGGCGGGCGACTCGTGTCTCGTTGATCGTCGCAACGATCGGATTGAGACCGGCGAACTCCTTGGTCAGCTTGGCATAGACCGCCTGTCCGACCCCCTGATTGAGCTCGGCTTGAATGGCTTCCCAGCGCGCGACCAGCTTGTCGAGCTTCTCTTTTGGTATCGAGCTCATGGACATCTGTCAGAAGGAATGATCAACGGCAGCGCGAACGCGGGCGCGGGCGCGGAGCTTATAGTCCTAGCGCTCGGCGGAACGCAATTTATCAGATCGGCGGGCGCGGGGATCGGTGACCTCGATCACGCGGTGCCCTTCGACCAGCGGAGCCTGACGGCGGATCAAATACTCCTGCAGGCCGGCGAACATGCGGGCCAGCGTCGAACCGCCGCCGACCGCCGACGCCTGCTGCATTCCGAGTGGCACGACCGAGGCCACCAGCCCGACCACGACCAGCACGCCCAGTGCCCAGCGAACGGCAGGCCGGCGGGCCGGGGCAAATCCGAAGCGATCGACGGCGCCGGACAGCGCAACCCATCGCGTTGCAACGGCCGAGGCGGCCTTGCCCGGCAGCCCGACGACGGCCCGAGCCATCCGGGAGATCGGTCCCGGTGTCTCGGGATCGCGCATTCGAGGCTCGGTGGGTCGCCCGGTTTGGCGCCCGGTCTGGCGCCCAGTCTGGCGCGTGGCGGTGTCGGCGCGCGAGCGGCCCGCGATCCGCTCGCCGATGAAATGCAGCACCGGACGCGGATCGATGCGCGCCAGCATCAGATAGGCGGAGACGACCCGCACCGTTTCGGGCCAGGGGGGCAG
>JBQTIA010000114.1:0-8098 GCA_052388455.1 Hyphomicrobium sp. | reverse complement strand
TGCCTGAAAGTCCGGCCATGACGTGTCGCTTTTCTTTTGCGTTTCATCTTGAGCTAGCGGCGTGCGGGTTCGGTTGCAAGCGCCGAGACTTCATACCGGCACGCCGGTATGAGCTTTTCTTGGCGCGCGGCCGCCCCGCCAACCCCGCGCGCCGATACCGTCGAACGGAAGTCACAAAACTTCCGCTCGACAGTATCAGCCGCCGGAGTAAGCGGCTTTGCCTCGAAGCCAGCGCAACCAGCGCAGCGGCGCGGTCAATATCCGCCAGAGCTGCATCAGGAGTGCGGCAATGAGCGCGGGCAGCCCGACCAGCGGCAGAAAGATCAGCAGGAACATCGTCATCCTAACAGAGCGGGCGGCCTGATAGCCGAGTGCGCCGCTGTACTCGCCGCGCTGCTCGGGCGGCCAGAGCCGCCCCCACCACTGCCGAGAGAACTCTAGACCCAGCAGCCCGGCGACGAGACTGCCGATGTAGGTCAGCTGCAGCCAGGATGGAACACCCGGAATGATGCGTGCGTCCAGCTCCTCCTGCCGTTCGCGATCCGGCATGAACGACTGGGCACCCTCGACGATGACGTTTCCCATCAGTTCTCCGGCCGTGTCGGTGACCCAGGTTCCGACCGTTTCCGTCATCGGCGCCGCGGAGGCGCCCGAGGGCGTGGCCGATACCATCACACGACCGCCGATCGACGGCCGCGCGGCGACCACGAGTACGCCGCGACCGGCACCGAGCGTGCTGAGAAAATCGCCAAAGGTCGCGCGCTTCAGGGCGTCGTCGAGGCCGGAGACCGCCACGGTCTGCCACAGCCAGTTGCGCGCGCCCGGCTGGCGCGGACTCGTCGCGCGGAGAATGACGAGGCTGACGTCGGCGGCTTCGGCGGCCCTCACAATGACTGGAATCGCGACACGGGTTTCCGCACCGCTGGCGGGCTTGACGATCAGCGTGTCGCCGTCGATGCGCCCGCTCAGCAGTACCGTCTGTCCTTTCAGCTTGCCGAGCGCCGCCGGCAAAGCGGCGGGATCGATGGCATCGACGAGCGGCGCGCGGGTGGCCGGATCGTAGGCCGGCACCGCCGACAGCGTTTTCGGCCCCGAGGGTTCGAGTGCGAGCATTCGGAGGCTCGACGGCTCGAGCGAGCGTCCGAGATGGTAGACGGCCTCGTCGAACGCCCGGCGGTCGCCGAGTGCGACAACCACGTTCGGCCGCACCTCGGCAACCAGTGTTTCACGGCCGCCGGCCTCCCGCGGACGCAGCGGATACGCCTCGGAGCGTGAGACCAGATGAAGATTCGGTTCGCCGGGAAGCTCCTTGATGGCTTCACGCCCGCTGAAAACTGCGTCTTCCGAGAGGTACAGCGTCAGCCGCGTTCCCAACGCGGCACCGGGCTCCAGCACCGATGCGACCCGCGCCAGTTCTTCCGGTGTCGCCGCCGTATAGACCTCTCCGCTCCGGCTCGCGAACTTCCAATGACCTTCCGGCGTGACATGCGCGGCGAGCGCAAGGCCCGAGCCGGTCGGCGGCAATCTGGCGACGTAGGCCGCCGCGTGATCGAACGACGGGATGCCGAGCTTGCCCGCCTTACCGCCGGCATCGCCCGCCTCCCGCGCCAGCCGGGTCAGCCAGTTGGCCTCGACGGCGGCCGGCGCGAACACGAGCGAAGCTGAAACGAGGACCGCACCGCAAAGGGTTCGCAATCGCATCTGTCCGGCACCCTGCGGCATCAGAACCGCCTCCCTTCGACAGTCGCCAGTTTAGCCGTCAGTTCGGCAGAAATCAGCCTTTCGAGCGGGTGAAAAAGGCTTCGAACGCCCGCCGTGCCTCGGGGGAGGCGAGCCGGCGGCGGAAGGCTTCGGCCTCCTCGTCGATGCGTGCCAGAACCGGGGCGGGATCGCCACGCATCAGCCTCCGGGTGGCGAGCAGCGCCTCGCGCGGCTTGCGGGCCAGGGCGTCCGCCGCGGCCCGGGCGGCGGGTTCGAGGTCGGCCGACGGCAGCACGGCATTGACCAGACCGGCTTGTTGCATGGCCTCTGTCGTGAACGTCCGGCCAAGCGCCAGCATCTCGAAAGCGCGCGCATAGCCCAGGCGGGCCGGCATCAGCAGGCTGGACGCCGCCTCCGGCACGAGGGCCAGATCGACGAACGGCGTTGCGAAGGTCGCAGCCGGAGACGCATAGACGAGATCGCAATGGAACAGCAGCGTGGTGCCGACACCGATCGCCGGGCCATCCACGGCGGCAACCAGCGGCTTGGCGACCAGCGGCAGCGACCGGATGAAGCGGAGGACGTCGGCGCCCATGCTGCCCGTCCCGGAGGCTGTCGCCAGAAAATCCCCGAGATCGTTGCCGGCCGTGAACACGCCCGGCGCGCCGAGGATCAGGTGCACGCCGATGGCATCGTCGCGGTCGCCGCCCGCCAGGGCATCGGCAAGTGACGTGTACATGCGCTCTGTCAGCGCGTTCTTCTTCGCCGGTCGCGCAAGGCGGAGCGTGTGAACGCCCCCGGCAACAGTAACCTCGATGTCGTCAGTCATGGCGAAGAGGCGTCCCGGATGCGTTGCGAGCTTCAGGCTGCGGGACGATAGCGCGAAATCTCGCCGATGGCGCCTTCCGGCGCGAGGAGCCCGCGCGTGACCATGCCAATACCGACGCCACTCGCCGTGCGCTCGATGGTGATCAGGCGATAGCGCGCCAGGGGCTCGCGACCGTGCGCTTTCGCCGCCGAACCCGACGCGATGCCGGCAACCGGCACGGGTCCAGGCACCGACGGCGTCGAGGCCAGCGTGTCCTGATGATTGTGCCCGTGCAGGACGAGATCGGCTCCCCGGCGCGCCAGCAGCGCTTCGAGTTCGCGGGCATCCTCGAGCGCACGCCGGCGCGGGGCCAGTCCGATCAGCGGCGGGTGATGGATGACGACCACGCGGAACAGCCCGGCCTTTGCCGCCTGCCCGAGCACGTGGTCCAGTCGGCCGAGCTGCTCTTTACCGAGCCGTCCGGCAGCCACGAACGGCGGCTGCGGCACAGCGGAGTTGAGCCCGATGAGAGCCACCGGGCCGAGGCAGCGCACGAACGGGAATGGCGCTGGTCCGGGAAGCATCAGTTCTCTGCCGCAGGGGCACGGCGACATATTGGCGGCCCACAGATCGAGGCACGATGTGCCGTGCATCAGCGCGGTGTAGATGTCGTGGTTGCCGGGAACGACCGTCACCCGATCCGGCGGTCCCAGCGATGCCAGCCAGTCGCGGGCCAGCGCCAGCTCCTCCGGAAGACCGATATTGACGAGATCGCCCGACACCAGGATGTGATCGACGCCCTGCTGCCGGGCGTCCCTGATCAGCGCGTCGGCGACGGACAGCCGATGAACCGACCGCCGGCCCTTCAGCCAGTTGAGATAGCCGAGCACGCGCTTCACGTTCCAGTAGCGCGGAGCAAATCCGACGATCGGCGTCAGATGCAGGTCGGAGACGTGCGCGAGAGTTAGTTTGTCGGTCATGGCGTAAGTTCTGCGATGGTTCGCTGCCGGGACGCCATGCGGCCCGGTTGCACCCGATGCTCGGCGCAAACCTGTGGGGCGCGGACCCAGTCGACGGTCCACCTGCCGGTATCCGCCCACGCACCTTGCCATTGCCAGCGAACAGCGGGAGATGTGAACCCTCAATACGGGGAATCGAGCGGAGCCGACGCCTTGGCCAGGAAGACCTTTGTCACCAGAATCCTGCAGCGCTACTGGCGGCTGTCTCGCGGGCTGACGCTCGGCGCCCAGGGCTGCGTCATCGATGGGCAAGGTCGCGTCCTGCTCATCCGCCACACCTATCGGCAGGGCTGGCATTTCCCGGGCGGCGGCGTCGAAAAACACGAAACGGTTCGATCCGCATTGACCCGGGAGCTGGCGGAGGAGGCCGGCGTCGTCGTCGAGGGTGAGCCGGAGCTGTTCGGCATCTACGCCAATTCCAGCCACTTTCCGGGCGACCACATCGCGCTATTCGTCATCCGAAGCTGGCGACAGGCTGAGGTTCCGGCACCCAACTCCGAGATTGCCGAGCAGGGGTTCTTTTCCACCGGCACCCTGCCGGCGGACATCAACCGGGCCACCGCAGACCGCATCTGCGAAGTGCTCGGATCGACCGGGCCGGCCGAAATGTGGTGAGACCGCATGGCATGTCTCGATCTATCGATCCCGGGCAAGGTTAAAGGCGGCAACGTCCCGCTCCGGTATCGCAACTGTTTCACGCGATAAGGCTTGACCTGCCGGGCCGGCATGGTGTGAACACGCCCCGACTGCCCGCCAACCGGGCCGCCTCAGCCCTGGAGCCGCATGTCCGCTGATCTCGTTACCCGCCCGGCACAGACGGCCGATCTCCCGGCCATCGCCGAACTGCACGCGCGGGCGCTCGGTCCGGGGCGCTTCGCCCGTTCGGCCTATCGAGTGCGGGAAGGGACGGCGGGCGTCACCCGTTTCTGCCGGGTGGGTATCCGGGAGGGTCGCCTCGTCGCGGCCTTGCGCATGACGGAGATCGTAATCGGCGGGCGCGAGGGAGCCCTGCTGCTGGGGCCGCTGGCGGTCGATCCGGACTTTGCGGGACAGGGTTTTGGCCGGCAGCTGGTGACGGAATCGATCGAAGAGGGCCGTCAGGCGAAACAGTCGCTCGTCGTGCTGGTCGGAGATGAACCCTATTACGGACGGTTCGGCTTCAAGCCGGTGCCGGCGGGTCTGATCACGTTTCCCGGACCTGTCAATCCGGCCCGCGTGCTTGCACTTGAACTGGAGACGGGCGCGCTGGCAGCCTTCAGGGGCCCGATCGTGGCCCGCTGAGGCAGGTGGCCCATCAGAGAGCGGCGAACTGGCCGGCGGGACGGCAGGTCCAGCGCTTGATGCTCCACTTGGGATGCGCCTCGCTCCACTTCACCGTCTCGAGCTGCCCGTAGCGCATACACTGAAACGGCGTGGAGTTCTCAGCCAGCACCGTCACGTGCTCGTCCTTGCAGCGGGCCGGCTCGGCCAGAAGACAGACGGAAATTACAATCTCGAGCATGTCGCCACTCCCTTGGGTTCAGACGTCCAACCGTTGGATCGAAAGTGACAGATCCCATGGTCCGACGATGTTTCGTGCGTGACGTCCGCACGAAGATTATTGAACCTCGGTTCGCGATACGGAGGGACTATGGTTTCGATGACGCGGCCGCTTCGATGCCGGCGAAACGCGCGGACGCGTTGGATCATGCGACATGGCATCGTTGGCGCTGTGCAAGGTGCGGCCTGCCGCCCCTGCCGGGCACCGCCGATTGCTGACGCCACGCCCCTGTGGCATGGAACAATCAAAATGTGAGGCGACGGCGTGCGGCGCTGCCGGCGCCACCCCTGGAACCGGTCGAAGAGGCTGACCCTTGGCCCATGCCACCGCCGCCCCCGCCGCGCCGTGCGGCCTGCTCGTCGCCGCCAGCCCCTCCGGCGACACCGCTGTTGCAGTCTCGGAAGTCCTGGCCTCGCTGGCCGGGGCCGAGATCCAGCATCTCGTCGTGTATTTCGCGCCGTTGCACGATGCGCGCCGCCTGAGCGACGCACTGGCTGTCGCCTTTCCCGGCGTTCCCGTTTCCGGCTGCTCGACCGCCGGCGAGATCGCGCCAGCCGGCATGATGCAGGGCGGCCTCGTCGTGATCGGATTTCCCCGTTCTGGGTTTCGGGTCGTCAGCGAGGTGATCGAAAACGTCGGGCAGCATGGCGTCGAACGGGCCAACGTCATCGTCCGGCGGATGAAGGCCGCGCTGGTCGGACGCGAGGAACGCAGTCTCGCCGGCCGCCTCTTCGCGCTGATGCTGGTCGACGGGCTCTCCAACGCCGAGGAGCGGCTGGTCGCGGCGGTCAACTGGGCGATCGACGACGTGCAGCTGGTCGGCGGCTCGGCGGGCGACGGCCTGTCGTTCGACCAGACGGTACTCATCCACGGCACGACGGTGCACCGGCGCGCGGCGATCATCGTGATGGTCGAGAGCGATATTCCGTTCCGCGTCTTCAAATCCGAGAATTTCGAGCCGACGCCGATCAAGCTCGTCGTGACGTCGGCCGATACCGAGAGCCGCATCGTGCACGAGCTGAATGCCGAGCCGGCGGCGCGCGAGTACGCCGCAGCCATCGGTCTCCTGCCCGACGACCTCGGGCCGTTCAGCTTCGCGTCCTATCCTCTGGTGGTGAAGATCGGCGGGGACTACTACTGCCGCTCGATCCGCAACATGAACCCCGACGGCAGCCTGTCGTTCTTCTGCGCCATCGACGAGGGACTTGTGTTCACCGTCGCCCGCCCGCAGGACATCGTCAGCGCCACGGCCCGCACTCTCGGCGAGATCGACACCGCGCTCGGCGGCATCGACATGGTGCTCGGCTTCGATTGCGTGCTCCGCCGCCTCGACGCCGAGAACCGGCAGATCCGCCACGAACTCGACGCGCTTTATCGCCAGTATCGGGTCGTCGGGTTCCACACGTACGGCGAGCAGTACAACGCCATGCACCTCAATCAGACGCTGACCGGCATCGCCTTCGGCCGCAAGGAGGCGAGTCCGTGACCCTCGGCCTCGACGTCCCCATCAAAGGCATGAGCGCGCAGGAGGCGGACCTCTATCGGCGCATCACCAAGCTGTCGAAGATCAACGCCGCGCTGATGCAGCGCGTCGAGCGCTCGATGGATCAGCAGGCCAACGCCTTTTCGCTTTTCCACACGGCGATCGCGCTCGAAGCCAAGATCGGCATCCGGACCGAAGAGCTGAAGGCGGCGCTGTCACGGCTCGAGCGGGCCAACGCGGAGCTGACGCTGGCGCGCGATTCGGCCGAGCGCGCCGACCGGTCGAAGACCCGCTTCTTCACGGCGGTGAGCCACGATCTGCTGCAGCCTCTGCACGCGGCCCGGCTGTCGATCTCGGCGCTCACCGACGGCGGGCCCGGCGTCGATGCCCTGCGCATCGCCGGACAGATCGAGCACGCACTGACCAGTGTCGAGGAAATGCTGCGCACCATCCTCGACGTGTCGCGGCTGGAAGCCGGCATACTGAAGCCTTCGCCGCAGCCGGTTTCGGCGCGCGCGCTGTTCCAGTCGCTGGCTCTCGACACGCAGGCGGTGGCGCAGGCCAAGGGACTGGCGCTGACCCTTCGCGCGCCGGACATCGCCGTGCTGTCCGATCCGCTGATGCTTCGCCGCATCCTCCAGAACCTGCTGTCGAATGCCGTGCGCTACACCGATCACGGCGGCGTCAAGCTGGCGGGACGGCGCCGCGGCAACAGCGTGCATCTGGAAGTGTGGGATACGGGTCCCGGCATCCCACCGGCCGAGCAGGCGCGCATCTTCGAGGAGTTCCAGCGCGGTTCGGCCGCCGAGCAGCCGGGGGCCTCGCGTGCCGGCTTCGGTCTCGGACTCGCCATCGTGCAGCGCATGGCGGAGGCGCTCGGCCATCCGATCGATCTGTGCTCCCGATTGGGACACGGCTCGCGGTTCTCGATCAAGGTGCCTTACGCAGGGCCGGCCAGCGCGGTCGAGCCGGAACCCAAGACGGCCGCCGTCAGCCATTCCTACGGGCTTGCCGCCGCGCGCGTCGTGGTGATCGACAACGACTTCGCGGTTCTCGATGCCATGCGCACGCTGCTCGACCGCTGGAGCTGCGAAACCCGCTTCGCGAGCGACATCGAGGACGTCGAAGGAATCATCAACGAGCAGGGTTTCCGCCCCGACATCGTGCTCGCCGATTTCCATCTGGAGCGCGGCGAGTGCGGCCTCGACGCGGTTGCAAAACTCCGGGCCGTGACCCGCGACGACCTTCCAGCCCTCGTCGTGACGGCGGACCACTCGGCGGCCGTGGCCGCCGCGGCGGCCCAGGCCGGCTGCGTGCTGCTGTGCAAACCCGTGCGGCCCGCCGAGCTCCGGGCGCTGATGCTGCACCTGCTCGATTGACGGGCTGCTCTGCTTTCAGCCTTGGCTTTCGCTCTTGGCCCGTCGTCCGTGAAGAACGGCGCCGTTAGTTAGGCGGTCTGCAGGCGCATCGCCGCGGCTGGTCGCGTCGCAATCATGACCAGGAGCAAGGCACACCAAAGCTGCCTCAGCCAGGCGGCGAGGCGGCGG
>JBQTIA010000113.1:0-7847 GCA_052388455.1 Hyphomicrobium sp. | reverse complement strand
TGTCGGAGTCCATGGGTGTGTTGCGCATTGCAGCTAGCGCTGCGAGATCGAGCGCGTTCTGCATCGAGTAATCCATGTTGATGGCGCGCGAATAGTCGATCGAGACTCCGGCGAGGAACAGCATAGGGGTGGCGAGCAATCCAAAAATCGGCGCGACGCTGCCGCTGGTATTGGAAGCTGAACTTCTGATGATCGAATTTTGCCGGATCTGCACGATACACCTCCCATCCTTCCACGCCCCGGTCGCTTTGACTGCGGGGCGGGTTCTGGGGAAGATGGGACAGCCCTATGAGGAGAGTCGTATCAGGCGCCTGCCTATTTTATCGATCTGGCTGCCGGGTTCGCCAGAAAGGATTAATCATAAAGTCTTGCCTGCACGGCTCGTGAAGGTTTGCAGGAAATTCGCCTCAATATTTCAATGCGGAGATCGTCCGTCATCGAGACAGATTTGCCGAACGCCGCCTCACGCGCCGGCCTTGCCCGCGATCAGCAGGGCGAAGGAATAGTCGAGGGCGATCTCGCGGAGCTGCTCGAAGCGTCCCGAGGCCCCGCCATGGCCGGCCTGCATATTGGTTTTGAGGAGCACCAGCCGGTCGCTGGTGTTGCGCTCGCGCAGTCGGGCGACCCACTTGGCCGGTTCCCAGTAGGTGACGCGGGGGTCGGTCAGTCCGCCATATGCGAAGATGTGGGGATAGGCTTTGGCCGCCACGTTGTCGTAGGGGGAATACGAGCGGATGACTTCGAAATCGCGCGCCGAGGTGATCGGATTGCCCCACTCAGGCCACTCCGGCGGCGTCAGCGGCAGATCCTTGTCGAGCATCGTATTCAGCACGTCGACGAACGGTACGTCGGCGATGATGCCGAGGAACAGCTCCGGTGCCATGTTGGCCACGACACCCATCAGCATTCCGCCCGCCGATCCGCCGTTGGCGACGATGGCGCCGCGCCGGGTCAGGCCGCAGGTGACCAGATGCTCGCCGGCGGCGAGAAAGTCGGTGAAGGTGTTGAGCTTCTTTTCCAGCTTGCCTCCGGTGTACCAGCGATAGCCCTTGTCCTTGCCGCCGCGGATGTGGGCAATGGCGAAGATGAAGCCGCGGTCGACGAGGCTCAGCCTCTGGGTCGAGAAGGAGGCAGGTATTGAAATCCCGTAAGCGCCGTACCCGTACAGGAACACCGGCGCCGAGCCGTCGAGCGGCGTATCCTTGCGATAGAGCAGGGAGACGGGCACCAGTTCGCCATCGGGCGCGGGGGCGAACAGCCGCCGCGTGATGTACTCGGCCGGGTTGTGACCGCTCGGCACCTCCTGGCGCTTGCGCAGTGTGCGGGCTCGGGTCGCCATGTCGTAGTCGAAGGTCTCGGCCGGCGTCGTCATCGACGAATAGGTGAACCGAATTGTCGTGGTATCGAACTCGTGTCCCGCGTGCATGCCGAGGGCATAGGCTTCCTCGGCGAAGCTGATGGCGTGCTCGCTGCCGTCGTCCAGCCGCCGCACGACGATGCGGGGCAGGCTGTCCTCGCGCTCCAGCCGCACCATGTGGCGGGAGAAGACGACCGTATCGATGATCAGCCGTCCGGGCCGATGGGGAACGATCTCGCACCAGCTCTCGATGCCGGGCGCGTTGGCGGGGGCCTCGCAGATGCGGAAGTCCTCGGCCCCGCCGGAGTTGGTGGTGATGATCAGGCGCTGGTCGTGATGCTCGACCTGGTACTCGTGGCCGTGCGAGCGGGCCGCAATCAGGCGCGGCGCAACTGCCGGCTGCTCAGCGTCGATCAGGTAGACCTCGTTGGTCTGGTGATCGTGGGCATCGATCAGAATGTACCGGCGCGACTGTGTGCGGCCGACGCTGACGTAGAAGCCGGCGTCCTTCTCCTCGTAGACGACGGCATCCTCGCTGGACGGGGTGCCGATCACATGCCGGCAGACGAAGAGCGGCCGGTGGTTGGCATCGAGGCGGATGTAGAACAGCGTACGGCTGTCGGCGGCCCAGACGATCTCGCCGCGGGTGTCGGGGATGACGTCGGGAAGATCGGCGCCCGTTTCGAGATCGCGGATGCGGATGGTGTAGAGTTCCGACCCCTTGTCGTCAGTGGCATAGGCAAGCAGCCGATGGTCCGAGCTGTGGGCCGTGGCGCCGAGATCCCAGTAGGACTTTCCGGCCGCCTCGGCGTTGCCGTCGAGCAGCACGCTTTCCTCGCCGCCATCGCGCGGCCTGCGGCAGAGCCGGGGATACTGGCCACCCCGGACGAAACTGGAGTAGTAGGCGTAAGGACCGTGCGGGGTAGGAACGGTGCTGTCGTCCTGTTTCAGGCGAGCCTTCATTTCCGCGAAGAGCCGCTCCTGCAAGGCGGCCGTGCCGGAGAGTTGCGCCTCGGTGTAGGTGTTCTCGGCTTCGAGGTGGGCGCGGATCGAGCCGTCGAGCAGGCTCGGATCGCGCATGACGTCCTGCCAGTTGGCCGCCCTCAGCCACGCATAGTCGTCGACGAGCGGGAACCCGTGGTGGATGGACGTCTGTGGGCGGCGCTCGGCGTTGGGGGGGGCCGGTTCAAGACGACGAGGAGCACCAGCGAGCATGTTCGAAGTTCCAATCGGTGTGCGGGTCGGAGGGGAGCATCGGCTGTGTACCTTTGCCTTTGCCAGCGCTCTTTTCAAATCTGCGCTGCCATGGGCGACGGCCGGCGTCGCTCGGCCGGGCCACGCCGTGAAGCGTTCGCCGCGATCCCGCGGGACAACGTCGGACCTGAAATCGGGTGACGGTAGGCGGTTGTCAAACGCACAATTTGTAGCGGACACAGTATGCAATCATAGATTGCAACAACGGTTGAGTGCGCAATTTTCCGGAATGCGGCGCAGCTACGAGACGAATGAAGACATCACCGAATAAGATGAGAGATTTGAATCAGTTCAAAAATGAACACACCGCCCGTCAAGCGACTATTATCGTCCGCAAAAACGAGCATGAAGATGATGCCACAGGAAACTATTATAGCTGCTTTTAACAATGTCGTGCGCCGGCAGTAGTCGCAACAACGCCTTCAGGTATCGATGAGTTGACAGCGGTGTGAAAATAAGTTCTTCATATGTGACAGCTTAGAACAACTGGTGTCACTACCGAGGTCAAAATATAACGGCGTACGAACATTCCAGTGTGGTCATTCGGCACCCGCCGCGGTTGGATATACTTCTCATTCAGCGCTTCGGCGGTGCAGTTCAACAGAACATCACTCCAGCAAGGTTTACAAAAATGGATCAGGATGCGCCCTCGGCTCTGGTTGAACTCACCTCCCGCATCGTCTCCGCCTTCGTCAGCAACAACACGGTCGCCGCCGCTGACCTGCCGCAACTGATCGGTGATACGTATGCCGCGCTCAGTCGGGCCACTGGCGGGATCGTGACCAGCGAGCGTGAGGAGCAGCGGCCGAAGGTGGCGGTCAAAAAATCGGTGATGCCGGACTACATCATCTGTCTCGAAGACGGCAAAAAGTTCAAATCGCTGAAGCGGCACCTCAGAACGCACTACAACCTGTCGCCTGAGGAGTACCGGGAGAAGTGGGGCCTGCCGCACGACTATCCGATGGTGGCGCCGAACTACGCGCGGGCACGCTCCGATCTCGCGAAGAAGATGGGCCTCGGGACGCGCAAGGAGTAGCGGCGGCGCGGCACGCGATCAGTGCCGCCGTTTCGCTTCGATACGCTTCGAGCAAGTGGCGATGGCGGGCGAGATCGTAGCTCCAGTGGCCGGCCAGTCCACGTCGGCGCTCGGCGCGCAAAGCACGGCGCAGCCCGGCCAGCACGGCGAGACGCCCGCGTTCCGTGAGGTCGTTCAACTCGTGCGGCCACAGCGGCAGCAGCCGCGCGAGGTCTGTCGCGTACCGCGAATGCGACTGTTGTGCGGCCGGTGTGGACCGGCCTTGCTGCCCGCTCTCAGCAACGTGCGGCCCGTGATTGGTTCTGAACATGGCGGTGGCGCTCCCGATGACCATCGGTCGAGCCTCGCATGCACCGAGCCGGGGTGGACAAATGCGCCCGCAAGGGCCGACCGAACTTATCCCCCCATGTTCACCCAAGCCCTAGGTTCGAGGGCCGCCGTCGCCGCTTCGAAGCTATAGTGACGGCCATGACGCACTATCGCTCGCTGGCACTCTCCTTCCCGATAAGGATTACACCCGGCATGTGGCAGTCGACCTCCCTATCAGACCGGCTCGTGAACGGGCCTTCCGTTAGCACTCCGCCGAGGACCGCGACGCGCCGCTTGCCCCGCGTTTCCGGCCAGTCGCGGGTGGTGATCGAAGCGGTAGTGGCGCAGGTTTTCGGCATCGGCCCGACGGAACTGGGGCTTGCGACTCGAGGGCGCGCACCGGCGGCCGAGGCCCGGCAGGTCGCCATGTATCTCGCACACACGTCGCTCGGCATTCCGATGAGCGGCGTCGGCAACCTGTTCGCTCGCGACCGCACGACCGTTGCGCACGCCTGCGAGGTCGTCGAGGACCGGCGCGACGACCCGACGTTCGACCACGCGCTCCAGCTGCTCGAATGGACCGTGCTGGCCCTGCTGTCGCAGCGCCACGCCGCCGCCGTCCGCCCCACCCGCTAACTTCGAGGTCTGTGATGAGTCCATTTTCTCCGCGTCAGCGGGGCCGATGCCGTGTGCCGGCTGCCGCCAAGCCCCAATTCAACGACGAGGAGAGTCCGCTCGCGTGGCTCTACCGCCGACGCGACAAGGCCGGCGCACCGCTGATTTCGGATCAGCAGTTCAAGGCGGGCGAGCGGCTGCGAAGCGATTTCACCCTCGCCCAGATGATGCCGCGCGTAACCATCGACTGGTCGGGTGGAGGCGGCCCGCGCGGGAGACGGTCGGCTCCGGGCGTCGGCGTCGAGATGCAGGACCACGTCGTCGCCGCCCGCGAGCGCGTGCGCCGCGCGCTGTCGGCGGTAGGGCCGGAACTCTCGGGGATACTGGTCGACGTCTGCTGCCATCTCAAGGGTCTGGAACAGGCCGAGCGCGGCGCCTGCTGGCCGCAGCGGACGGGGCGCATCGTGCTGCTCATCGCGCTTTCGTCGCTCGCCCGGCATTATGGCTACGACCGGCCCGAGAACGGCGCTGGCGCCGCTCCGAACCGCATCCGGCATTGGGGCACCGACGACTACCGGCCTTCGATCGGCTCGGATGGAGACGGCGCGGAGCAGGACGGGAATACCCCCTGATCAGGCCGCGGCGGCACGTGCATCGGAGCGGATGCGCTCGACCATCGAGGCGAAGCCGTTCGAGCGCTGCGGTGTCAGATGCTCCTTGAGCCCGAGCTGGCCGAGCGCCGCGTTGGCGTCGGTCGCAAGAATGTCGGTCGCGGTCCGCCCTTCGACGAGGCTCAGCAGGATGGCGACGAGACCGCGCACGATGTGCGCGTCGCTGTCACCCTGGAAGTGCAGCACCGGCCCGGCGCCGTTCACGCTCGGCGTCGTCGTCGTCGCCAGCCACACCTGACTGGCGCAGCCGCGCACCTTCGTCGCCTCGGTCTTGAGCGCCGCCGGCATCTCCGGGAGCTGTCGGCCGAGCTCGATCACGTAGCGATAGCGATCCTCCCAGCTGTCGAGCAGCTCGAAGTCGGTGCGGATGTCGTCGAAGCTGGGCAAGGGCGGTGGTCCTGGTCGGTCGGTCGGGAACTTCCCTGATTTAGTGCGTTTCGCTCCGGAATTGAACCCGCCATTCGCGGCTGGCCGCCCTCCGGGTGTTCCCGCGACCGGGATGCTTCAAGCCCTGCGTCGTGCTAATCTCGAAACTCCCAATCCCGTCATCGTCGTCGAGGTCCTCTCGCCGCCGAGCGTGAAGCGCGACCTTGCCGACAAGGTCGCCGGCTATTTTCAGGTGCCGAGCATCGTCCACAATCTGGTGCTCGATCCCGAGGACAAGATCGTGATCTGGCATCGCCGCGCGCCGGCAGGCGGGCTGGAGCCGCCCGCCACTCTGAATGAGGGCCTGCTGCGCCTCGATCCGCCGGGGATTGAGATCGATGTGGCCCGGGTGTTTGGATGAGACCGAGCGCAGGCGGTGTCCGTCGACGCTAATCGACGCTGAGAACCTCGGTGAGATCGACGTCCAGGCCCGGCGGGTCGAGGCGGAGACTCGGCGTGGTGACGATGCGGGTCTCGATCGAGCCGGACGAGCCGCGCTTGTGATGGATGACGTGCGGCCGGTCGGGATCGACGATGAGGTAGTGCTCGACGCTCGGCAGCGAGAAGTAGGCGTCGAGCTTGGCGCTCATGTCGTGCTTCGCGGTACTCGGCGAAAGTACCTCGACGACGATAGCGGGGTTCGGCACCTCGAGCACGCCGCGGGGGACGCGCGGTCCGAAGTAGACCAGCACGTCGGGCTCGGCCGCTCGGTGCGGAGTAGAAGCGCACGGTCGGACCTTCGGAGGCCACGTGACCGTTGAGCTTCGAACGCTTCACTGCATCGTGGAGGGCGAGATAGAGCGCGTCCTTGGCCTGCCAGTGCTGCGAGCGGGCTGAGTTCATCGATCCGGCTGGACCTTCCTTTTCGATTACCTCGCCATCCCACAGCTCGAAGCGTCCCGCCTCGTTGGGCAGCGTTTCGGCCCAGCTCAGGAACTCGTCGACGGTCAGCTTGTGCTTCGGCAGCGCGATCATGGCATCAAGCTAGCATTGGTCGGCGTTTCGACATAGCGATCCTGGCCCAAATACCCGAACCTCTCGCTCATCACCTCCATAGCGACTGCCAAATGCCACTGTCGCTCCAGGGCAAGCCCAAACGCGGTCTCCGGATCGACTTGCGTTCTTTGCGATCCGCTCAACTTTTTCTGCGGCTTTGGCCAGATTGCAAAGTATGCCGATGGAGCTGTGCGCTGAGAGGACGACATGAAAATTGCGCTGGATTCCCGTTTGGCTGCACCCAGCCTCACACTCGCGTGCGCCGCCGTGCTTGCGATTGGCTCCACACACGCGCTGAGCGCCAATCTTAGTGGCGACTGCTGCAACGACCTTGAAGAGCGCATCGGCGAGCTGGAGGAGATCACCGCGCGAAAGAGCAACCGCAAGGTCGATCTCGGCGAGACGGAGTCCGTCGGCGGTACGTTCGGAGGGGGTCTGCGGCCTGGAATCGCCCGTGACGTTCAAAAAGGCGAGGGTGACGCTCGATCCACCGGGAATCGTTCTGGTGGTGGAAGTGGTGTATGGTGCAGCGGCCGGCGCTACTTTGCCCCAGAGAGGAGCCGCGATGCCGCTCATGCAGCTGATCTACGCCTCGCGACCCTTCGGCTTCGACGACCTGGCCCTCGCCGGCATCCTGTCCACGGCGCGCCGGAACAATGAACGCGACGCGATCACCGGCTCGCTGATCTGCCGGGAGGATCTCTATCTGCAATTGCTGGAGGGAGGGCGCGATGTCGTCAACGCCGCTTTCGACAAGATCGCGCGCGATGATCGCCACATGGAGGTCGTGAAGCTGGTCGCGGCCGATGTGGAAACGCGGTTCTTTCCGCAGTGGGCTATGCGGCACGATCCGGCGCGATCGTGGATGTGGTCGCGTGACGAGGTGGAGGCGGGCGCCATCGGCCGGGCGACGCCGGACGAGGTTCGCAGTGTCTTCGAACGGCTGGCGAGGGAAGCACCGGGGGGTGCGGCTTGTCCAGTCCACCCGGTTCCGGACCCGATCTGATCCGGACGGACATCGAAATATTAGGGTCCGATCGTATCGGAGGCAGTCGCTTTCGAAATCAAAGCAACCCCAAGTCCGTCCAGCCTCTTCGCGCGCCTGTAGGGGAGCGCACGAGCGAGAATGTCGAACGCTATTGTTCACGCAGTTGGCTGAGAGGCAATGCGAGGGAGTATTAAT
>JBQTIA010000112.1:0-3007 GCA_052388455.1 Hyphomicrobium sp. | reverse complement strand
GCCGCGGCTGTCGCCACCCGGCCGTTGGCCTTGCTGCCAACAGCGTTGCAATGATCCGTGTCATGGGTGGCCGCCCCGCACCCCCACCGCCCGTAGGTCGGAGTGAACGGGGCATCGCGGCAGCGATGAGCCGTGAAGTCCGACGACTTTGACGGCGCAGGTGTCGGACCCCTGTGTCGGACTTCGCGCGGATCGCGTCATCGTGGAGCGATGCTCCGCATCGACGCTCACCGCGCTCACTCCGACCTACAAACCACTTGTCTTCCTCGGGCTTGTCCCGAGGATCCATGCTTCAACAAGCCTCGACTCAGCGGCGCGATGGATGGTCGGGCCAGGCCCGACCATGACACAGCTCAGGTTTTCACCTTGAACAACTCGGCTTGATCGGATTTTTTGATCTCCTTGACGTGCCAGGGGAGACCCTGACGGGCGAGTTCGTCGAGGAACGGTTTCGACGGAAGCTGCTCGACGTTGAACACGCCCTTCCCGGCCCACGCACCCTTGAACATCATCAATCCGCCGACGACAGGGGGAACGCCGGTCGTGTAGCTCACCGCCTGCGCACCGGTTTCCTTGTAGCACTGCGCGTGATCGCAGACGTTGTAGATCAGCACGGTCTTGCGCTTGCCGCCCTTCTTGCCGTCGATGACGCAGCCGATCGACGTGCGCCCCGTATAGCCGGCGCCGAGCGACGACGGCGGCGGCAGCAACTCCTTCAGGAATTCCATCGGGATGACGGGGTGGCCCTTGTACATCACCGGATCGATGCGCGTCATGCCGACGTTCTGGAGCACGTCGAGATGCTTGATGTAGTTGTCCGAGAACGTCATCCAGAAGCGGATCTGCTTCAGGCCGCGGATGTGCTTGACGAGGCTTTCCTCCTCCTCGTGATAGATGAGATAGCTCTTCCTCGGACCGACCTCGGGATAGTCGATCATGCAGGCGATCGACAAGGGATCGATGTCGATCCATTTGCCGTCCTTCCAGTATTTGCCGCGCTGCGTCACCTCGCGCAGGTTGATCTCGGGATTGAAGTTGGTGGCGAACGCCTTGCCGTGGCTGCCGTCGTTGCAGTCGATGATGTCGATGGTTTCGATCTCGTCGAAGAGATGCTCCTGCGCGTAGGCGCAGAAGATGTTCGACACGCCGGGATCGAAGCCACAGCCGAGCACGCCCATGATGCCGGCCGTCTTGTATTTGGCGTGATAGGGCCACTGCCATTTGTAGGTGAACTTGGCTTCCTCGCGCGGCTCGTAGTTGGCGGTGTCCATGTAGTGCACGCCCGTCTCCAGGCAGGCGTCCATGATCGGAAGGTCCTGATAGGGCAGCGCCATATTGATCAACAGATCCGGCTTGACGCGCTTGAGCAGCTTGACCGTGGCTTTGACGTCGTCGGCGTCGACCTGGGAAATCTCGATCGGCGTCTTGCAGCGCTTGGCCACCGCCTCGCAGCTCGCGATGCGGCGCGAGGCCAAGTGCACCTTCTTGAACACGTCGCGGTTCTTGGCGCACTTCTGCGCCGTCACCGACCCCGCCGCACCTGCTCCGATGATCAGAACGCTATCCACGTCGTGCTCCCGCAATCGAAAGAGTTTCCTGGCAGCCCGCTATAGCGACGCCACGTAGGCGCGCAAGGGGAAAGCGGCTGCCCGAGTTCGCGCAGAGAGTGAATTCACGACCTCGTCGGCGCGATGGCATATCCCAGCGGTTGACACAGCCTGGCTCAAAGCCGAGCCATGAACTCGTCGACGCTCAGTCCAGACTGCTTGAAGATGTTGCGCAGCGTGCCGCGCTTCAGCGTTTTCCCGGCATGAACGGACACCGTCACGGGAGAGCCAGGTCTTTCCGGATGCACGAGGCGATGGTGACTGCCCGTCACGCGCACCATGACAAACCCGTGACGCTCCAACGCACTGACTACCTGCTGGCCCGTCACGGCCGGCAGACGGGTCACGCGACGATCCCGACCGTTACCGATCGAACGAGCGGTGTCCCCGGCTCTTCCGGAATAGGTTCGCCGCGCTCATGGCGGCTGGCAACCACAAGCTCGATGGCATCGCGGGCCATGGCGAGCGCTTCGGCTTCGGTGTCTCCCTCCGTGCAGATCTCCGGTAGCACCGGCACATGCACGACGAAGCCACCTTCCTCGGCCGGTTCAAGTACGATGGAAAATGTTCGCATGGCGTCCATGGATGCACTCCAGCCTTCTCCGCAAGCCGCAGGTTAGCATAGCGGCTTCCCTTGGGAACCACCCCGGCCCAGACCCCGAATGCGCAGGGATACACGCCGCCTACCGCGCCAGCTCTTCCTTCACCTTGGCGGCGAGCTGGGGGAGCGAGAAAGGCTTGGCGAGGAAGGCAAACTGCTGGCCGGAGCCGAGGCTTTCCTCGAATGCCTCGTTGGGATAGCCGGAGACGAAGATGATCTTGAGATCGGGATTGGTCTGCCTGAGCTTCTTCAGCAGCGTCGGCCCGTCCATCTCCGGCATGACGACGTCCGAGACGACGATGTCGACCTTGCCGTCGATGCGCCGCATGACCTCCAGCGCCTCGACGCCGGTCGTCGCCTCGAGAACCTCGTAGCCCTGCCGCTTCAACGCGCGGACCGCGAAGGAACGCACCGCGTCCTCGTCCTCGACCAGAAGCACACGTCCCGAGCCGGTGAGATCAATCGCGGCCTCGGTCTTCTTCGCCGCCTTCTGCCCGACGATTTCGTCTTCGCTGTCGGGAACGTGGCGGGGCAGGTAGACGCGGAAGATCGTGCCGCGGCCCGGCTCGCTGTCCGGGAAAATGTAGCCGCCCGACTGCTTGACGATGCCGTAGACGGTCGCGAGGCCGAGCCCGGTGCCCTTGCCGACTCCCTTGGTGGTGAAGAACGGCTCGAAGATATTGGCCAGCACCTCGCGCGTCATGCCGACGCCGGTATCCTCAACCTCGATCGCCACGTATTCGCCTGTCGCGACGCTCGCCTGCCCGAGCTTCTGGCTGTCGCGCTCGGTGATGTTGCG
>JBQTIA010000111.1:0-27451 GCA_052388455.1 Hyphomicrobium sp. | reverse complement strand
CAGGGGAATCGCATTTGGACGTAGGTTGGGTCGAGGCACGAGACCCAACAACTTTGGTCGCTCGAGTTTGTTGGGTCTCCTTCGTCGACCCAACCTACATTTCGCGCCATATGCGATTGCCCTGCCTTCGAGGGGGAGGCAGTGCGAGAGCTTAGGGCTGTCCTCAACACGATAAGACCGACGATTCACGCTTCGGACTGGAAGAGTCCGAAGCGATCGTGGTCTATTCAGCCGCGCAGCCTGTTCTTAACGATGCGGGGAAATTCCTCAGGCTCGTCGAGCGTCTGAGCTGCACGCGCCTCGCCGACGTGCGTGCGGGCATCATCCAAGCTCCACCAGCGATCGCCGCCGTCCTGGCGCGGAGCCGGCTGAGTGCCGGCGGGCGCCATGGCTACCAGCGGCGGAGCCGCGGACTGGAGCTGAGGCGGAGCCGCGGACTGGAGCGACGGCGGCGCATATCCGGTCGGCGCGCCGACCTGCACACCACCGTGCGGCAGCTGAGTCTGGAGATGCGAGGCGGGAACCGTGCGCGGCGGCATGGCCTGCTGCTGTGGCGGCGCGGCCGTCGAAGGCCCGCCGACAGCGGAGCGCGCGTAGCCCGGCGCAGCTTGACGCTGCCCGCTGGCCGAAACGGTGAACCACATGTCGATCAGATCGAGCTCGTCGATCGACAGGTTCAGACCCTGGTTGCGGCAGCGCCCGACGACGAAGTTGCGGAAGCGGCCGGCAAACAGGGCGGCCGAGGCCCCCTGCTCGAACCAGGGGTCGCTTTCGCTCACCACTTCGAGAACGAAGCGCACGTCGTCGCGCGAAACCTCGACGCCCTGCTCGTGCATCCGCTGGGCGATGTTGGCCAGCGTCTGCGCGCCGGTCAGACCGTTGGCGGCGATCTCCTGGGCCGCCACGCTGAACAGGATCCGATACTCGCCTGGCGACAGCGGCGGAGCCTGGCACGCCTCGAAAATGCGAGCCACGGCCTGCTGACGGGCGGTCGGCCCTTCGCTGGCAGGAGCGGCCTGCGGGCGTGCCGGGGTCTCGGCGATCGGTGCACGGGTCTGTACCGGCATCGTCGGAGGCGTATAATTGGTCTGCGCTGCGGGCGCCGGAGCCTGGCGCATCGCAGGAGGGGCATTCAGCGGCGCCGGAGTCATCGCCGGAGACGGCGGCAGGGCACTGCGCGCCATCGGTTGGGACGCGAGCGGCGCCGGCTGAGGCGGAGCGGAAAGGCTAGCCGCGGATGGGAGCGGGGCTTCAGGGCGACGCACGGGCAGCGGCTGAGCTTGATTGGGGCCGAGGGCCGGCTGAACGGACGACGGCGTAACAAGCAGCGGCGACGACACAGGGGTGGTGCTGGCCGGCTCGGCCGGCACGTCGGCCGGTTCGGAGCGGAACATCGGCCGGTCCTCGTGCCGCGCATCCCGGGTCTGGACCGCCGCCGCAGCAGCAGCCGGAGCGGCGAGCTGGCGGCTGGTGTCGAAGACGTAGTAGGGCGGCTCGGTGCTGAGCTTCAGATCCTGCGGCAATCCCTTGATCAGCAGATCGCGGAACGAGCCGGTGCCACCCCAGCCTGAGCCGGCGGTACGTTCGTGCCCGAGGCTGCGCACGGCCCGATCGGCCAGGGCTTCCAACGGTACCGGCTGGCCGGCAGACCGCACGCTCTCGATCACCTCGGCTAGGATGTCACGGCCCCAGGCCGCCACGTCTGCGACCGGCTTCAGGGGTTGCGGGAGCGCGGCGTTGTTCGGCTCCGCGTCGCTGGCGATGCGGCCTTCCAGCAGCAGGCTGATCAGCGCGGACTCGCGGATTTCGCCGTCGGCGATGGCGGTGTAGGGCGCGGCCGTGTTGTCGTTGGCGAAGATCACGGTGCGGCGGGCGTGCGCCCGGAGCCGATGCAACACGGGCGTGAAGTCGGCATCACCCGACAGGATGACGAATTCGTCGAAATAGGTGTCGTGGGTGAGGTAGTCGCGGACGTCCATCACCATGCGGATGTCGGCGGAGTTCTTCAGCTGGGCTGTGAGTGGCGGGCAGTCGATCGCCTCGAACCCGGCGCGCAGGTAGTGATGGCGCACGAACGGAAACGAATGCATGTCGGTCGAGTTGTCGTGGTTGTTCCGCCGCGGCACGGGATTGCCGTAGCAGCGGCTCATCACGATGCGCCGCGGCCCGACCGGCTCCAGCGTATTGCTCGGGGTAATCAGCCGGCCGCTGGCAATTTCCCCCAGCCACAGACCCGAGTCCTTGGCGAAGCGCTTGGCCGCGTCTTCGTTCTTGCGCTTCAGCGACAGGTAGATGTTGTCGTAGTCGACGAACACCGCGCTGAGCGCCGGCCGTGACATCTGCCCCGCCGACTGTCCCCCTGACTGGCCCTTCATGTCCCCCAACCCCCGCTCCGGTAGCAAAAAACCTATGGGCGGAAGTCTGCTTATGATTCGGGTTTGACCGGCAAGCTCCGGCGGGCCATGCCCGGCCGCCAATGCGCGAAAACGTGTTGAAACAGCGTCTTGGCGCTCTGCGGGACACACAATTTCTGGTGGAAAACCGCCCGCGGTGCCGCGTCGCTGCCCGGCTTCGCGATGTACGAACTTGCCAGCCCGCGTCAGTCGATTTTCATGCCGTCCGGCGCCAGTTCGAAGCCGGCGAACTCGAAACCCGGCGCCACGGTGCAGCCGACCAGGGTAAATTCGCCGAGGCTCCGTGCCTGCTGCCAGTGACCCGGCGGGACAACGGCTTGCGGACGGTCTCCGGCTGCCAGATCGTTACCGAGGCGGTGGGTGACCGATGGGCCGTCCGGCGGCGCAATCGACAGCGCCAGGGGCGCCCCGGCGTACCAGTGCCAGCATTCGGCCGCGTCGACCCGGTGCCAGCGCGACAGCTCCCCGGCCTTCAGCAGGTAGTAGATGGCCGTGGAGGCGGCACGGCCTCCGGGCCGCACGACGGTATCTCGAAAGGTCTCGCGATAGTGGCCGCCCTCAGGGTGCGGCAGGAGACCGAGCCGGCGGATGACGTCGTCGGCCGTCGCATCGCTGGCGGGACAAGTCGCCATATCAAGCCTTGTTCTTGCGCTCGCGCATTTCGGCGAAGACGCGCCAGTCGGCCGAGGCGCCTAGGCCGAGCCGGGCGCGGATGGTGAGAACGTGCGGACGCAGGAATACGTTGGTAGCGAGTTCGTCGTCGAGCCGTGTCGGCAGCGTCGGTTTTCCTTCCGCACGCAGCGCTTCGACGGCCCGCGCCCGGGCCTGCAGCTTGTCGTTTTCCGGCTCGATCGTCAGTCCGAAGCGGGCGTTGGCCAGCGCGTATTCGTGGCCGCAGTAGAGCCGGGTTCCGGCCGGGAGACGGGCGATCTTCTGGAGCGAGTGCCACATCATGGCCGGTGTTCCTTCGAAGACCCGGCCGCAGCCCATGGGAAACAGCGTGTCGCCGACGAAGGCCACCTCGGCGGCGGGAATCCAGTAGGTGACGTGGCCGATGGTGTGTCCCGGCGTCTCGATCACCCGGATTTCGGTGGCGCCGAGATGGAGCGTGTCGTCCTCGCCCACCGCCTCGTCGAGGCCGGGAATGCGGGCCGCCTCCGCCCTGGGACCGATCACGCGGCAGCCCGTTTTGGCCTTCAGCTCCAGATTGCCGCCCGTGTGGTCGCCGTGATGGTGGGTGGTCAGGATCGTCTTCAGCCGCCAGTGTTTCTCCCCGAGGGCGTTGAGGACGGCCGCCGCATCCGGCGCATCGATGGCGATGGCGTCGCTCGACGTGGTGTCCCGCACCAGCACGCCGTAGTTGTCTTTCAGGCAGGGAAACAGGTGAATGTCGAGTTCGGTCATGCGACGGCGGGCATTGTTTTTTGCAGCAGCGAAGGTTCGAGTGCGTCTCGGACCCTGACGTTTCGCTGGCATCCTCGGAAGAGCGCGCGACGTCCGGGGCGCGAAAACAAGGGTTCCAGCGTGATTAGGTGTCCGCAAGACGGAGATTTTTCGTCAACTTCGCCGAGTCTTGCGCCGGTTCCTCCACTTCGACGCGGGTGTGAGCCCACGCTTGCAAGAGGATGACGAGGAAGATCGACTGTCAGACCCTGAACACTAGCTTTGCGGCCGACGCTTTTCAATCGTGCCGCGTAGCCGCCAAATCGGGCACACTGAAGCATCGCATTCAACGCAAGGAGCGCCTCTAGGCTCGCCGGCCATGCAGATCGATGTCACCGAACTCAAGCAGTTCTACGCCACGCCTCTCGGACAGGTGGTGCGCCGGCTGCTGTCGCATCGCATCCGTGCGCGCTGGCGAGGCGCCTCGCTCGGCACCGTCATGGGCCTCGGGTTCGCCTCCCCATTTCTGGGGGCATTCCGGCGCGATGCCGTCCGCCTCGCTGCGCTGATGCCGGCCGGGCAAGGCGCCCTCGTCTGGCCGTCCGCCGGCCCTGTCCGCACGGTTCTGGTCGAGGAGGACCGGCTGCCGCTCGCCGACAATTCCGTCGATCGGCTGCTGTTGGTGCACGCCCTGGAGGTCGCCGAGCGTCCCGGCGCCCTCTTGCGCGAGCTTTGGCGTGTCCTGACACCCGAGGGCCGCCTGCTGATGATCGTCCCGAACCGGCGCGGAATCTGGGCCCGCACGGATGCCACTCCCTTCGGCCAGGGACGGCCCTACAGCCGGGGTCAGCTTGAATTGCTGCTCAAGGGCGCCCTGTTCACGCCGTCGGACTGGGGCAGCGCCCTGCACTTCCCGCCGCTGGGAAACCGCATCATGTTGCGCTCGGCCCTCGCCATCGAGCGGCTGCCGGGGCGATACGGCACGCCGTTCGCCGGAGTCATCATCGTCGAGGCGCGCAAGGAGCTGACCGCCCCGATCGGAAAGCCGGCGGCGGCCCGGGCGATCCGAGACGTCGTGGCCGCGCGTTGAAAGTTTCAGGTCGTCGTCTTGCGCCGGAGCCGGAAGACGGCCTTTTCGCCGAGCAGGTTCTGCAAGGAGAGCGAGCGGCGGATCGGCAACCGCTGTCCGGAACTGTTGAACGCCACGGCGGCTTCCACCTCGGCGTTCACCAGTCCCGCGAGATCGGCGAAATCCTTGATCGTGCACAGATGCGCGTTGTCGGTCATGTACCACGCGTCGGGAAGGTTCTCGGTCACCGGCATGCGGCCCGTGAACAGCAGCCCGGACCGGATCGTCCAGTGCCCGAAATTGGGAAACGACACGATGGCGCGACGTCCGATGCGCAGCAGGTTTTCCAGAACCGCCCTGGGATTGCGGGTCGCCTGGATGGTGAGCGAGAGGATGGCGTAATCGAATGCCTGGTCGGGGTAGTTGTCGAGATCACGGTCGGCATCGCCCTGAATGACGGAGAGGCCGCGGGTCACGCAGGCGTTGACTTTCTCGCGCACCAGCTCGACGCCGCGGCCGTCGACACCTTTGGTGTCGGCGAGCAGCTGCAGCAGCTCGCCGTCTCCGCAGCCGACGTCGAGGACTCGCGAGCCGGGTGCCACCATTTCCGCGATCAGCAGGTGATCGGCGCGGGAGGAGGGCGTTTGCACTGGAAGGACGGTCTGCATCAGGCGGTTCCTGCGAGCCCGAGGCCCCGCTTGGCCCCCGCCGCATTGAGGAACCCGCGCACGGTCGCGAAGAATACCGGCTCCTCGAGCAGGAAGGCGTCGTGACCCTTGTCGCTCTCGATTTCGACGAACGAAACGTTGGCGGCCACCGCATTCAGCGCCTGCACGATCTCGCGGCTTTCGCGTGTCGGATAGAGCCAGTCACTGGTGAAGGAGACCACGCAGAACCGGGTCTTCGTGCCTCGGAAGGCATTTGCCAGAACGTCGCCGTGCTCGGCCGCCAGATCGAAGTAGTCCATGGCGCGGGTGATGTAGAGATAGCTGTTGGCGTCGAAGCGGTCGACGAACGTCGAGCCCTGGTGGCGCAGGTAGCTTTCGACCTGGAAATCGGCGTCGAACGAGAACGTGCGGGATGTGCGGTTCTGGAGCGTACGCCCGAACTTCTTGTGCAGCGCGTCCTCGGAGAGATAGGTGATGTGGGCCGCCATGCGAGCGACGGCAAGCCCGTTGCGCGGAGTGCGCCCGTGCGCGTGATAGGCGCCGCTGCACCAATCGGGGTCGGCCATCACCGCCTGCCGCCCGACCTCGTGGAAAGCGATGTTCTGCGAGGTGTGTCTCGCCGCGGTCGCGATCGGCACGGCGCAGAATACGCGCTCCTTGTGGCGCGCGGCCCAGTCGAGCACCTGCATGCCGCCCATCGATCCCCCGACGACGGCGAACAGCTGGTCGATACCGAGGTGATCGACGAGGCACACCTGGGCGTTGACCATGTCGGAGATGGTGATGACGGGAAAATCGAGGCCGTAGGGTTCGCCCGTTTTCGGATTGAGTGAGGCCGGGCCGGTCGAGCCCATGCAGCCGCCGAGGATATTCGGGCAGATGACGAAGAAGCGGTCGGTATCGATCGGCTTGCCGGGGCCGACGAGTGTTTCCCACCAGCCCGGTTTGCCGGTAACCGGATGCACGTTGGCGACGTGCTGGTCGCCGGTCAGCGCATGGCAGATCAGGATCGCATTCGACTTGTCGGGGTTGAGTTCGCCGTAGGTCTGGTAGGCGACGGCGAAGGGGGCGAGATGCTGCTGGCAGTCCAGTTTCAGGGCCGCATCCGCCGGGAAGTTGATGATGGGGCTTGAGGGCGCGTGAACCTCGGCGAGGCGAACGCCCGGTCGCGCGCCTTCGGTCGCGGGAAGCCGTTCGTTGCCGGGGTCGGCAGCAGCTTCGGTCAGTTGGTCGGCCACCATGAGCACAGGTACCCTGTCATGCGGCCGGGCTCGTCCTGGGAGATGGAGCGCGGCCTGTTTAGCGAGTTGTTTAACGTGGCTGCAAGCCGGCCGGCCAAATCACCACGACGTAAGACCCTGGAATATCGGAGTGGGGCGCTGAAGGTCAAGCGGGACTGCGCCGAACTGCCCAAGCGCCGTCGCCGACTCCGTTGTTTTACTCGCTCGCAGCGTCGGTTATCACTGGCGCCGCATGATTTCAGTACTCCAGAAAGCCAGCCCGATGCTCAACAGTGGTCCCACGCCCAAGCCGGGCATCCTCGGCATCGAGGCCTATGTGCCGGGCGAAAGCCGGGTGGCGGGCGGCCGCCAGCCAATCAAGCTCTCGTCCAACGAGACGCCGTTCGGGCCGAGCCCCAAAGCGATTGCCGCATATCAATCTGCCTCACGCGACCTCGAACGCTATCCGGACGGGCAGGCGACGGCCTTGCGCACGGCCATCGGACGCCGCTTCGGGCTCGACCCCGGCCGCATCGTCTGCGGGGCCGGCTCGGACGAGCTGCTGAACCTGCTGGCCCATGCCTACCTCGGTCCCGGCGACGAGGGGCTCTACACGACGCACGGCTTCCTCGTTTACCGCATCGCCATCCTGGCCAACGGGGCGACACCCGTTGTCGCGCGGGAACGGGATCTGCGCACCGACGTCGATGCGATCCTGGCCGCGGTGACGCCGCGCACGAAAGTCGTCTTCCTGGCCAACCCCAACAACCCGACCGGCACCTACATCCCGATCGGAGAGGTGCGCCGTCTCCGCGCCGGCCTGCCGGCCGACGTGCTGCTCGTGCTCGACGCCGCTTATGCCGAGTACGTGCATCGCAACGACTACGAGGCTGGTATCGAGCTGGTTGCCACCACCGAGAACACGGTGATGACGCGGACGTTCTCAAAAATATATGGCTTGGCGGCCTTGCGCATCGGCTGGGCCTACTGCCCGGCCGCCATCGCCGACGTGCTAAACCGCATTCGCGGACCCTTCAACCTGTCGTCGGCCTCGATCGCGGCCGGCGCGGCGGCGATGGAGGACGCGGCGCATGTCGAGCTGGCGGCGCGGCACAACGAAACCTGGCTGCCCAAGCTCGCGGATGGGTTGAAGGCGATTGGCCTCGAGGTGACGCCGAGCGTCGCGAATTTTCTGCTCATCCACTTTCCGCGATCCAGGGATCGCGGTGCGGCGGCGGCCGACGAGTTCCTGAAATCGCGCGCCATCATTCTGCGGCGCGTCACCAGCTATCATCTGCCGGACTGCCTGCGTATGACGATCGGCTCGGATGCCGACAACCGTGCCGTGCTCGATGCCCTCGCCGCATTCATGGGAGCGAGGTCGTGAGCAAGGCCATTGCGGGCGCTGATCGCGGGCGCAGGGCGCCGTCGAATGCGCCGCCCTTGTTCGATCGCATCGCGCTGATCGGTATCGGGCTCATCGGGTCGTCCATCTCTCTGGCCAGCCGTCGTGCCGGCCTCGCGCGACGCATCGTCGGGTCCGCGCGCACGCCGGCGACGATCGAGACCGCGCTGCGCCTGGGACTGATCGAGGACGGCTATGAGACCGCGGCCGAGGCGGCCAAGGGCGCCGACCTCGTGATCTTGTGCGTGCCGGTCGGCCTGTGCGGACCAATCACCGAGGAGATCGCGCCGGTGCTGAAGCCGGGCGCGATCCTGACCGACGTCGGCTCGGTCAAGGGCTCGATCGTCAGAGACATGGCGCCTCACGTGCCGGCGGGCGTGCACTTCGTTCCGGCGCATCCGATTGCCGGCACCGAGCATTCGGGTCCCGAATCCGGTTTCGCGGAACTCTACGACGGGCGGTGGTGCATCCTGACGCCGGAGCCTGAGACCGACGCGGCCGCCGTGGCCAAGCTGAAGCTGTTCTGGGAGAGGCTCGGCTCGAACGTCGAAATCATGAGCGCCGAGCATCACGACATGGTGCTGGCCATCACCAGCCACGTGCCGCACCTGATCGCCTACAACATCGTCAACACCGCCGCCCACCTCGAACGCGTCACCGACAAGGAGGTGATCAAGTTCTCGGCCGGCGGCTTCCGCGACTTCACCCGCATCGCCGCCTCCGACCCGACCATGTGGCGCGACGTGTTTCTCAACAACAAGGAAGCGGTGCTCGAAATGCTCGGCCGTTTCTCCGAGGATCTGACGGCGTTGCAGCGGGCGATCCGCTTCGGCGACGGGGACACGCTGTTCCGGCTGTTCACCGATGCGCGCGCCATCCGCCGGGGCATCATTCAGGCCGGCCAGGACACCGCCGCACCCGATTTCGGACGCGGCGGCCAGGCCGGGAAGGCGGAAGGATAGCCGGCCCCCTCGTCGGCGCTTGACGGCGACAGGCGCTTCGTCGCCAACTCGCTGCCGACTGACGATCAGCAACGGTCTTCCCGGATCATGCAACACGCGCCACACGACCTCTGGGTGTTCGGATACGGCTCGCTGATGTGGAATCCGGGCTTTGCGTTTGCCGAGGCGGAGCGGGCGCGCCTCGTCGGCTACCGTCGCGCGATGTGCATCTATTCGGTGCACTACCGCGGCAGCGTGAAGCGCCCGGGGCTGGTGCTCGGTCTCGACCGGGGTGGGGTGTGCGAAGGCGTCGCCTTCCGGGTCGAGGCGAACCAGGTGCGCGACGTACGCCGCTACCTGAGCGAACGCGAGCTGATCTACGGCGTCTATCGCGAGATGTTTCTGCCGGTGACGCTGGTCCGGCCGGGGCTGCCGCAGGTTCGCGCGCTCGCCTATGTCGCCGAAAGCCGGCATCCGAGCTATGCCGGCCACCTGCCGCCTCGCCTGAAGGCGCAGGTGGTGCGCGGAGCACGCGGCAAGGCCGGCACCAACATCGACTATCTGGCGAATACGCTCGGCCATCTGGCCGCCATGGGCATCCGGGACTTTCGGCTGCAGCGGGTAGCGGCGTTCGTCGGCGCCTTTGCCACGGGCGGAGCGGTGGTTGCCGGTCGGCGGGCACGGGCGCTCGCCATGGCGCGCTCGTGGGGCCGGGCGGGCGCGCCGAAACCCCCGCCGCAAACGCACGATCGCCACCGCTTTTCTTACCGGCGGCTGCGGACGGACTGAACTTCGGGCGACGGAAGAGGGCCGCCAACGGCGTGGCCGACGGCGAAACCGCGATCAGTGCAGGGCGCGCGAGGCGGTGGGGCCAGCATCGGCCTGACCGGTCTTGAGGTCGAACTCGACGAGCCGGCTCTGCTTGGCGGACCCGGCGAGCAGATGCACGTGCACCTCGTTCGCGCCGAGCTCGGCGCCGCGCTGGCGGATTTCAGCCAGATTGAGAGTTCCGGCCGGGTTGGCGAGGCGTCCGATCGCCAGCACGTGGCGGCGGCCGGTCTTGTCTCGGCGCACGAGCACGAAGTTGCTGGCCGGCAGGGCCGGGCAGTCGATCAGCGAATAGACGGTGTGAACGTAGCGCTGGCCGGAGGCCCCGCGCCAGAAATGGAAGCGTTCGCGACTGTCACTGGCCTGTTGCAGCATGTCCACCTCGGCGGGGATTTCCCGGAGCCGACGAGCCTCGGCAAGATCGATGATACGCGCAGACATGACGCTACATCCCGTTTGCGGTCCGGAAGGAAAGGACGAAGCGACCGCAGAGAACTGAACTTTTACGCCGAGGACGATGCCCGGAATTTCTAGCCGAAATGTGGCTTTGCTGGTGTCATTTGGCGGCAGGGTGAACCCCGCGTTGGGGGGCGTGCCGTTCTCGTCCAAACGCGCGACGTGGCGGCAAAGGGCTTAGACCACGATCGCTTCTGACCCTTCAGTCCGAAGCGATCGTGATCTTGTCAAAACACTAACCGCAGCGGGAAAATCCGCAGCTGCGGCAGACCCAGCACCCGCCCTCCATGACGTAGCTCGCCGACGAGCAGCGCGGGCAAAGGCGGCCTGCGGCCCGCCGGCCACGCGCGGCGCCGGGTTCCGAAACAGCCTCGCTGGCGCCGTCAGATTCGCCCGTTGAAGCGGTCTCGCCGGCCGGGGCGATGAAGCCGATGCGCACCATGTGAGCCTCGATCACGTCGCCGATGGCGGCGAGCAGGCTCGGAACGTAGCGGCCGCCAAGCCAGCGCCCACCCTGGGGATCGAACACGGCCTTCAATTCCTCGGCGACGAAGCTCACGTCCCCGCCGCGGCGGAAAACGGCGCTGATCATGCGGGTGAGCGCCACCGTCCAGGCATAGTGCTGGAGGTTCTTGGTGTTGATGAAAATCTCGAACGGGCGCCGCCGCGGGGGTCCGCTGCCGGGCGGGCCATCCTGTTCGATGTCATTGATCGTGACATAGATCGCGTGCTCGCTTTCCGGCCACTTCAGCTTGTAGGTGTAGCCGGCCAGGACGGGGTCGCGCTCCAGCGGCTTCGACATGTAGACGACGCCGCCCGACCGGCCGGGATCTCCGGCGGCATGTGCAGCGGTTCGCACCGGCAAGACGACCGCTGCGGACGGCCGCGGCAGTGGTTCCGGCTCGTGGTCCGGCGCCCGCTGCGGCTCGGGTTCGAGCCCAGGTTCAGCCTCCGGCGCGGTGCTCGGTGGCTCGATCGGGGCCAGCACGGTGCCGGTGACCGCATTCGGGCGGTAGGTGGTGCAGCCCTTGAGGCCCAAATCGTAGGCTTGCGAGTAGACGCTCTCGAACGCCTCGAACGGGATGTCCTCGGGGCAGTTGATGGTCTTGGAGATGGCGCTGTCGACGTGCGGCTGCAGGGCGGCCTGCATGGCGAGATGCCGGGCCGGCGTCAGCTCGGCGGCCCGCACGAAGCTTTCTGGCAGCGGCGCATCCGGTCCCTTCGTCCGCCGGAAGGCGGCGAAGGCGAAGTCCTCGACCGTCTCATGGCGGACCGCGCCGCCGGCCTCCAGCACACGGCGGCGGTAGGTGTAGTCGAACACCGGCTCGATGCCCGACGACACGTTGCCGGCGAGCAGCGAAATGGTGCCGCTGGGCGCGATGGTGGTGAGGCAGCCGTTGCGGATGCCATGGCGGCGGATGAGCTTCCGGGTCGCCCGGTCGAGCGCCTCGACATTGGGGCGGGCGAGAAAGGGATCGGCGTCGTAAAGCGGGAAGGCCCCCTTCTCGGCCGCGATCTCTGCGCTCGCGGCGTAGGCGGCGCGCTGGATGGTCGCCATCCAGCCGGCGGCGGTCCGGGTGGCCTCGTCGGTTCCATAACGCAGGCATGAGAACATCAGCGCGTTGGCGAGACCGGTCATCCCGAGACCGATGCGGCGCTTGCCCTTCGCCTCCCGGCGCTGGGCGTCGAGGGGATAGTTGGACACGTCGATCACATTGTCGAGGAAGCGCACCGCGGTTGCGACGCGTTGCTCCAGGCGGCCGGAATCGATGGCTGCCTGCTGCGTGAACGGCTTCTCCACCAACGCGGCGAGATTGATCGAGCCGAGCAGGCAGGCGCCATAGGGGGGCAGCGGTTGCTCACCGCAGGGATTGGTGGCCGCGATATCCTCGCAGTAGGCGAGGTTGTTCCTGGCATTGACGCGGTCGATGAAGATTACGCCCGGCTCGGCGTAGTCGTAGGTGGCGCGCATGATGCGCCGCCAGAGATCGCGAGCGGCGAGCGAGCGGTAAATCCTGCCTTCGAAAACCAGGTCCCACGTCTGATCCTCGCGCACGGCCGCCATGAAGGCATCTGTGACCAGCACCGAGAGATTGAAGTTCCTGAGCTTGGCCGCGTCCGCCTTGGCCTCGATGAACAGCTCGATGTCGGGATGATCGCAGCGCAGGCAGCCCATCATGGCGCCGCGCCGCGCGCCGGCCGACATGATGGTGCGGCACATGGCGTCCCACACGTCCATGAAGGAGACGGGCCCCGAGGCGTCGGCGCCGATGCTTTTGACGAGGGCGCCCTTGGGCCTGAGCGTCGAGAAGTCGTGGCCGATGCCGCCGCCCTGCTGCATGGTGAGGGCCGCCTCGCGGACATTCTCGAAGATGGAGCCGAGATCGTCCTCGATGGTTCCCATGACGAAGCAGTTGAACAGTGTCACGTCGCGGCCCGTGCCGGCGCCGGCGAGGATGCGCCCGCCGGGCAGGAAGCCGAAATCGCTCATGGCGCCGTGGAAGGCGTCCGCCCACTTTTCGCGAGACCGCTTGCCGCCGGTCTCGCGCTCGGCGGCGGCACGGGAGACGCGGGCAAGCGTGTCGTCGAGCGTGGTGTCATAAGACGTGCGGGAGGGTGCCGCTCCCGCACCGGCCGGCGGCGCCTTGAAGCGGTATTTCATCTCCCAGATCTCCTCCGAGATCGGGGCGGGAAAGGTGGGGGACGACGGCATGGGCTCACTCTCTCGACTGGTGAGCAAGTTAGCGCGTCAGATCTCGAAAGTCAATGAATGTTCTCTTATTGTTTTCTTTGTGTTCTTGCGAGCGTCCGACTACGACATGAATGATCGAAGCTCGTGTCTGGCACGATGCCCTTGTCGACATCGTCTCTGAAAGACGTTGGTTTCACGGCCTGGCTGTGCCCTGCCTCGATCGACCACCCCAATCACCGGCCGCTGTGCCGCAGGTCAGCCCGACACGTATGGCCGAACTGCGAAGCGGGCGATCACTGTGACCGCAAAGCGATCACGCCGCCTTTTCCTGCTTGGCGTCCCATTTGCCCTGCGCGGCGAGGCTGTTCATGCGCGCGCGGTGGGTGAAGGCGCGCTGGCCGGCGGCGACGTTCTCCGGCTTGCCGCCCCAGGCTTTCAGCGCCGCCGCTTGCAGGGCGCGGCCATAGGAGAAGGTGAGCGCCCAGGGCAGGCCGCCGATGGCATTCATCAGGGAGAGGTGCTCGGTCGCGGCCTCGTCGGTCTGGCCACCTGAAAGGAAGGCGATGCCCGGCACGGTCGACGGCACCGTCGACTTCAAGCAGCGCACCGTTTTCTCCGCCACCTCGGCGGCGCTCGCCTGCCGGGCCGACTTCTGACCGGCGATGACCATGTTGGGTTTCAGCACCATGCCTTCGAGGCGCACGCGGGCGTCGTAAAGTTCGCGGAACACGGTCCTGAGCGTCCACTCGGTGACCTCGTAACAGCGATCGACGCTGTGGCCGGACTGCTCGCCGTCCATGAGCACCTCCGGCTCGACGATCGGCACGATGTGCGCTTCCTGGCAGAGCGCCGCGTAGCGGGCCAGCGCGTGCGCGTTCGCCTTGACGCAGTTCCAGGTCGGGCAGCCGTCAGCAATGGCGATCACCGCCCGCCACTTGGCGAAGCGGGCGCCGAGCCGATGATATTCGGCGAGCCGTTCGCGCAGCCCGTCGAGACCTTCCGTCACCGTTTCGATCGACGCCGTCGGGCCGCAGAGCGGCTTGGCGCCGGTGTCGACCTTGATGCCGGGGATCGAGCCCGCGGCCCGCATGACCTCGACCAGCGTGGTGCCGTCCTTGGCCTTCTGGCGGATCGTCTCGTCGTAAAGGATGACGCCGGAGACGTAGTTTTTCATCGCGTCGCCGGAGCGGAACAGCATCTCGCGATAATCGCGGCGGCTGTCGTCGGTGGAAACGAGGTCGATCTTGTCGAAGCGCTTCGTGATGGTTCCGGAGCTTTCGTCCGCGGCGAGAATGCCTTTGCCGCGCGCCACGAGGGCATGGGCGATGTCTTCGAGGCGTTCGGTCATGGGCGGCGTGGCCTCCGGATGAAGCGGTTGGACGTTGCACAGGTTCGGCGCCTCAGATAGCGCCAAACGCGCATCCGATAAAGCCCCGACTGAAGCAGTGTCGCATCGGCGCACGGCATGGTGAAAGTTGTTCTACCTTGCTCAAATCGAACGCAAGCCCACCCGCCAGCCGATCCCAGCCTGAAACGGAACGACTTCACGGGCTGGCAGCAGTCTTTCGCAATCACCGATCAGGAGGAATGCGCGCGCGTTCGCGCCGAGCTGGCAGCGATCGCGCAGCGCCTGTTGGCGGCGGGTGTCGACGTGAACGACATGCGCGGCCAGCGGACTCCGTTGACGGCCGCCGCCCTCGGCAACCAGTGGGAGGCTTTTGCGTTCCTGCACGACAAGGGGGCCCTTATCGACGCGCACGACCGGAGCGGAGATACGCCGCTCACGGCTGCCGCATTCAGCGGTGCACTCGATGTGTGCGAGTATCTGGTCGCGGCGGGCGCCAACCGGGGCCTGCGTACAGAGGTGCCGGCGTATGCCCGCGATCCGAATTTCGCGGAATTCGACATCGCCGAGGGCTGCCCATTCGGCTCAAGAGCGCTCGAGTGCGCGGCCCTTGCCAAGGCGATGCTGCCAGACGGCGATCCGCGGCGCGCGATCTTCGAGCGTGTCGAGGCGATCGTGCGGTGAGGCCAGGAGTCGCCAGGCCATGGACCTCGACAAGGGGTGGCTGCCGTGACCGGCTGGGACATCAATCGGCGAATTTCCAAAGATAGACGCCGAAAATAATTGCGAATGCCGGAAGAAGGACCAGGAAGTAGCGCCGCTGATAACGCTTCATGGTCGACTTGAATTCGTCAGACTCCTGATCCTTGACGATATGGATGTCGGATTTGCTGATGGCCAGGAAGCAATCGAAGAACGAGGTGCCGGCCGTCGATTTCCGATGCAGGTCGAAGGCCAGCCAGTATTGCAGCGGAAGCATGACGCCGACGAGCGCGAGAAGCAGCAGAAACTCGTCCATCGTCGGCATCGGGACGCCCGTCACTTCTTCAGCTTGTGGCCGGGATGCCGCTTGTCGCCGCGGCGGTTCTGCTTGCGGACGTAGGTGATCATGGCGTCCGGCTGCGCGGCCTTCACCTTCAGCGCGGCGATGAGGGCATCCTCGCCGTCGATGGTGATGTGATCGCTCTTGTCTCCGAGCTTCAATCCGACGGCATACAGCATGGCGAGGTCTCCGCGCGCTGGGCCGCTCTTCTTAGCACGGGCGGGCGATCAGTGCATCGGCTCCGCAATTCAGTGGTGCAGCACCCAGAGCAGCGGCGGCACGGCCAGAAAGACTGCGTAGAGTCCGTACACGTTGAACACGTAGCGGGCCCACAGCACACCCCAGCTCAGCCGGTCCTTGCTGCCGTCGGTTCTGGCGAACAGGTAGTCGAGCCGGGAATGATTGACCGGGCAGGATTTCAGCGCCTCGTTGTAGCGGCGGCGGAACTCCTGCACGACGAAGGGGTCGGTCGGCCGCAGAATCGCCAGCTCCTGCGACAGCTCCGACACGGCGAGGGCGCAGTTGTGCAGGTGGTGAGCCTTCATCTGATAGTCGCTCAGGGCTTCGAGCAGGCCGAGCATGAGCGTGAAGACGCTCGACACAATCGACAGGAAGGTAATGAGCCGGTGCATCGGCTCGTCGATCTGATTGACGTAGACCGCCTGCCACACGGACAAGCCGACGAAGTAGAGCGCCACCATCGACTGCGAGAACAGCGACGCCGCCTGCTTGCGGGCCAGCCGGTCGGCGGCGTTGAAGCGTGCCGCCTTGACCAGCCGCATGGTGGCGGCGAGCTGATCAGCCGCCCGCGTATCGGGGGCGGCGTCCCGTCCGTCGCGCAGCAGGCCTGCATGGTGCTCGTTACGCAGCCGGCGTGTCAGCTCCGTCTCGATGGTCGAGACGGCGGCGGCAGCAGGTCGAAGACGTTCGGCGGGACTGGCCATGCCCCAACGAGGTAGCTGATTCGCGCGCCCGTCCCGATGGTCCGACGCCCATTCATGTCGGGTTGTTCAGGCGATGAGATCGAGCCGTATGGCAATCAGCAAATAGGCTGCGGCGGAAATGATGGCGCCGCCGATCAGCAGCGTCACGACCCAGGCTCCCGCCCGGCGCAGCCGGCCCCAGCGGCGCTGCCGCTTCGCACGTTGCAGCCAGACCGCCGTGTTGCTGCCGGTCGCGCGAGTGGCCGGGGATACACCTCGTGGCACGGAAGGGTCGCCGCCGTCCTCGTCCGCCTCGTCGAAGCCGTCGCGGGCACTGGGTCGCCACGCGAAGCTGGTGGGAGGTCGCGGAGCACGTTCGGGATGCACGAGGCCGTCATCCGCCGCCAGTCTGTTGCCGAGCAGTGCGGCCAGCTCGGCGGCCAGTCGCTGCTCGTCCGCTGATACGTTGTCGCCGGCCGGTGACTTTCGATGCGTTGCGTTCGCCATGTGAGCACCCTAACCCGGAGCAATATTCCGGACCTTGGTCAGTCGTCTTGCGGGCTTGAGGTGTGAGATTGTCCCCACCGCGCCCCACGCCGATAAGAACTGTACTCTGACGAACCGGTCTGCACAAGTTTCCATGCGTCGATGGCGAAATTTCGGGCAGCGGTAAATGGGTGGCGGATGCGTGGACCGCGGCGGCAGGCGGACTACAGGCCGACGAGGGCCATGATCTCGTCGACGGCGAGTGTCGGCAGCAGACGGCCGTCGCGCACACCGGCTTCGATAGTGGGCAGTCGCTCGGCGACACGCGCATTCGCCCGCAGGGAGGCCAGCAGCCGATCCTCGAGCATGTCGCGCATCCACGCCACGGCCTGCCGCTGCCGCCGCTCGGCGAAGGTGCCCGACGCCGTCAGGCGCTGGCGGTGCTCGACGATCTTGTTCCAGAGCGTGTCGAGACCTTTGTTCGATTGCCCGGAAATCGTGAGCACCGGCGGCATCCATTCCGCGTCCCTGGGCGTGAAGATCTGCAAGGCGCCGCGATACTCGCCCGCCGCGCGCTCGGCGCGGGTGACGTTGTCGCCATCGGCTTTGTTGATGGCAATCATGTCGGCGAGCTCGATGATTCCTTTCTTGATTCCCTGCAGGTCGTCGCCGCCGCCGGCGAGCAGCAGCACAAGGAAGAAATCGACCATGTCCGCCACGGCGACTTCCGACTGCCCGACGCCGACCGTCTCGACGATGATCACGTCGAAGCCTGCGGCTTCGACCAGCGCCATGGTCTCGCGCGTCTTGCGGGTCACCCCGCCGAGCGTGCCGGAGGTCGGCGAGGGGCGGATGAAGGCGCGGTCGGAGAGCGCCAGCCGGCTCATGCGCGTCTTGTCGCCGAGGATCGAGCCGCCGGTCCGCTTAGAAGTCGGATCGACGGCGAGCACGGCGACCTTGTGACCGGCCTCCACCAGGTTGATGCCGAGCTGGTCGATGGTCGTCGACTTGCCGACCCCCGGCACCCCCGTGATGCCGAGCCGGATGGCGCCGCCTGTCGCCGGCAGCAGTTCCTGAAGCAGGGCGGTCGCCAGCCGGCCATGCTCAGGCTTGCTGCTTTCCACCAGCGTGATGGCGCGGCCAAGCATCGAGCGGTCGCCTGCACGGACTCCTGCGGCATAAGTCTCGATGCCAATGCCGTTTTTGGCGCTTGTGGTGAGCGGCATTATCTGGCCCAGGCTCCATGCGACGAAAGACTGCGCAAGCCGGCATTCCGGGCGCGGCGCACGTTTGCGACGGAAACGACCGGCGTGCAAGCGGACCGGATGTTGCAGCAACGCGGGCGCAGTACGGCTGGCGCTTGCACGGACGATGACCAGCCGTGCTAGGCCGGTTGCTGAATTTCGGAGTGGAACGAGGGGGCGGGCATGACTGGCATGTGGCTGATCGCGGCGGCAGTGGGTCTCGCCATACTTGCGCTGGTCGGTGTCGGGATCGCGAGGGGCCGTCGCGCATCGGACGCTCCTCCGCAGGCCCGGACCAGTGCGGCCCTGCGTTTCGGTCCGCCGCTCGCGCTGGTGTTGCTGTTGGCCGGCGCGTGGGTGCTCACCCTGCAACTCGGGGACGCCGACCGCGAACTCCCGACTCAATCGACGGCCTCCAAGCCGAGCGAGGAACGACCGCCCGCGAAGCGGTCCGCATCGCCGCCGCGCGAGTATCGGACCGAGGTGCCGCCGGCACCCGACGACATGGCAGAAAAGCGCGACGATCTCGCGCCATCGGCCGGCGAGTCTCAGCCCGGACCCGAGGACGAGCGCGCGGCCGGCGAACAGCCGATGACAACGCCCGAGCCCGATCCATCGGCGCCGACATCACCGTCAACGTCCGATCCGGCCGGTGGGGCGCCGGCACCGACCTCACCACCGGGTCCCGCCGCACCCGAGACCACGCGCGGCCTGCCGCCGCCGTCCCCGCGCGAGCAGCCCAAGATGGCCGAACCACCCCGAATCACGCCGGGCGATCCGGTGGGAGGCGGGGGTCCGCAGCCGCAGCCCGACGACGGCGATGGCAAATGGAGCGTCGTCCCCGTGTTCTTCGGAACGGACCGCTCGCGGCTGGACGGAAAGCCGCGCCTCGACTACGGCGCCGAGCGCGGTCGGCGGCTGGACCTCGGCCGGGCGCTCGTCTCGGTGCCGACGGCGCACATCGTGCCGGCGGTCGAGCGGCCGTGGGAGCTGCGCATCCCCTACTTCGACGTGAAAGTCTATCAGGAGAAGGAGGATCCGGCGAAGCACTTCACCGTGCGGGAGATCAAGGCGATGACCCGTGAGGAGCTGCTGGCGCTGGTCGCCGAGCGGCTGTCCGCCTCACGCACCTTCAAGGACCATGCCCTGATCTTCGTGCACGGCTTCAACACCAGCTTCGACAACGCCGTCTACCGCACGGCGCAGATCGCCAACGACCTGCGCTTCGACGGCGCCACGTTCCTCTACAGCTGGCCTTCGGGCGGCGCTGTCGCGAGCTACACCTACGACCGCGAGAGCGCCGGCCAGTCGGAACCCTTCATGCGCGATTTCATGCGGCTGGTGATGCAGGAGTCGAAGGCGAAGTCGGTCAGCGTCGTTGCTCACTCGATGGGCAACCTGCCGGTGCTGCAGGTGCTGAAGGATCTCAAGAACTCGTCGCCGGGTCTGCTCCTCAGCCAGATCATCCTCGCCGCGCCCGATGTCGACCGCGACAACTTCGAGAACATCGCGCGGGAGATCAAAGGCTTTGCCAAGGGCATCACGCTCTATGCGGCGGCCAACGACCGGGCGCTCAACGTGTCGCGGCGCTTTCACGGCGGCGTGCCGCGGGCGGGCGACGTGCCGGCCTCCGGCCCTGTCGTCACCGAAGGCGTGGATACGATCGATGTGACGGCGGTTTCGACCGACAGTCTCGGCATCAATCACTCCGGTTACGCCGAGAACAGCGTGCTTCTGAACGATATCAGCCTGCTCATCCAGACCGGCGAGCGCCCGCCGGACCGGCGCATCCCGATCCTCACCCGCATCCCGACCGCGCATGGCGAATACTGGAAGTATCCGGGACGGTAGGTTGCCGGATGGGCCGTCTCGCCGGTTGCGGTCCGGCTCAGTTCTGCGAGGAGAGCTGCATGATCGGCGCATCCGACGGTGCGGAGTGGGCCTCCGCGGCGGCGGCCTGAATGGCCTCGGCCGGCACGGTCTCGGCCTTCGAGACGCGCGCGGTGCCGGACTTCAGCCGCTCCAGGTAGGCAACGTTGGCCTTGGCTTTCTCGGCGGGCAGCACGGCCTCGCTGACACGGCGGGATTCCTCGATATTGCCGCGCAGTCCGAGGATCAGCGCGAGGTTCTGCCGGGCCTGCGCCTTGCCGCTCTCGCTCGTTGCAGCCTGTCGCAGCAGACGCTCCGCCTCGGTGTGCTTGCCGTCGAGGGCGAAGGAAAGCGCGAGGTTGTTCAGCACGGCGGGATTGTTGGGCGCGAGTTCGAGTGCCTTGGCGAGTTCCCCCTGCGCGTCCTGCTGCTGGCCCTTGGCGGAGAGGGCGGCGCCGAGGCCGGAGTGCTGGCGCCAGTCCGGCGCCTTGGGGTCGTGCGCCGCCGTCAGCAGCTCGACCGCGCGGTCGATCTGACCCAGCTCCAGCGACAGCAGTCCGCGTTCGAGCAGCAGCGCCTTGTCGGTATCGCTTCCCGCGGTTTTCTCGAGCATCCCGAGCGCGCGGGCCTTGTTGCCGGCCGCCCGCAGCGCGCGGGCGTCGCGGATGGCGGCCGCCGTCTCCGGTTTCAAAGGCACGGCCGGTGCAGAAGCCAATGGTCCGGCTGGCGACGTCACCTCGGCACCCGCAGTCGGAGGCGGCAGGTTTTCCCGGGTGACGGTCGACACCGCGGGATCGGTGATCTGAAGGGCTCCGGTATCGAGCCCGTTCTCGGCGCAGCCGGTGCCGGCCAAGGCACCCGCGAGGGCGGCGGCGAGAATCAGGTTGCGCGGGCTGAGGCACGAAGCCTTGCGCGAGAGGCGCGCGGGCGCGTGGCAGATAGGGATGTAAGACATGGGAGACCCCTCGAAAGCAACTGGGCGACAACCGACGCAAGCGTCGCGCTAGTGGCGAAGACGCTCGACGGAATGATCGGGAACGCTCGGAGACCAACGCGGGACTTGGGATGGAAAACGTGAATCCGATTCGTAGTGAGATTCGCTCTTGGCAAGAGGCCATGCGCCCACCCTCTCCCCGTTATCCCCACGGCCGCGGTGCTGCTATGCTCTCCAGCCGATCCCGCTCGCCCTTTCAATGGTTTCGCTGTCCATGGTCCGTGCCGCGCTGACGCTGTTCCTCGCCTGCGCCGCCGTATTCTATGCCGCCGGTGCAGCGGAGCCGCGCCCGGCCGACGAAGTGCCCGCGACCCGCGACGACCTCTGGCGGATGATCTTCGCGCGTCCGCCCGAGGCGCAACCGCCTGACACTCTGGCGGCCGCGACGGATTCCGAGGCGGCACGCGCGGCGCTCGGCGCCAGGCTGTTCCACGATCAGCGGCTGTCGGGAGATGGCCGGCGCTCCTGTGCCTCCTGCCACGACCCGGCGCAGGGGTTCGGCAATGGCCAGTCGCGTGGTGTCGGTCGCGATGGGACGCCGATGCTGCGCAATGTGCCTTCCCTTTATAATCTCGCATGGGGGAAGGCGTTCTACTGGGACGGGCGCGAGCCGTCGCTCGAAGCCCAGGCGCGAGTGCCGATCCTGACGGCCAACGAGATGGGCGGAGAGTTTGCCCGCATCGTCGAGGCCCTGGCGGCCGATCCGGACATGCTGGACCGGTTCGCCGCGGCGTTCCCGGCCACTCCCGCGCCGTCCGCGGACACGATTACGGTCGCGCTCGCCGCCTTCGAGCGCACGATCGTGTCGCCCACGACTGGGTTCGATGTCTGGGTCGCCGGCGACGATGCGGCGCTGTCTGAAAAGGAGCAGGCGGGGTTCTCGATCTTCGTCGGCAAGGGCGGATGCGTCGCCTGCCACGGTGGATGGCGACTGACCGACGATGACTTCCACGACATCGGTCTGCGCAGCGATGATCCCGGTCGCGGGGCCATCGCCGGGGGACGTCACGGCCTCAGGGAATTCAAGACGCCGGGGCTGCGCGAACTCGCGTCGACGGCGCCCTACATGCACGACGGGTCGCTGGCGACGCTGCGCGATGTCGTTGAACACTATTCGGGTGGTTTTGAGAAACGGCCGTCGCTGGCGGCCAATGTGCGCCGCGACCTCCGACTGGCCGAGGACGAGAAACAGGCCCTCATTGCATTTCTCCTGGCGCTCTCGGCCTCGCCCGACAAGCGGGGTTCGCAGGGTGAAAGTGTGGACGGCGAGCAACAGCCGGAAAAGTAAGAAAGCCTAAACGATTCAATTCCTATCCTTGTGGTTTCCGCGCCGGCTGCAATTCGCCGAATCGGATTAGCTTCGAGTGAACTACGCAACACGGGTTTGATTGTTGCGGGGTCTGTTTCCACGTACGCTCATTCGTCAGGATAAAAAACGCACTAGGGAAGGCACCCGAGGGTTACTGTGGTCCGCTGAACGGCGGGCTGAAACTCATGCGGGGTGCCCGATGATCGAGCTGATAGTTGCAGTTTGTCTGATCGACGATCCGATGCGCTGCAAGGACGTCCGTCTCACGTACATGGCTGAAAGCGTGACGCCGATGCAGTGCATGCTGCAGGGTCAGAGCGAAGCCGCGAAGTGGCTCGAAGGACATCCCAAGTGGCAGTTGAAGCGCTGGAGCTGCGGACCTGCCGGACAGCTCGCCAAGATCTGATCTTGGCGCCGTTCACGTCTCGGACTGTATCAAGTGCAGGTCCATTGCCGAAGCGGGGCGCGCACGCCGTCGCCCTCACTCGACAGCACTCGACGCATTGCCGGTGGTGACCCGCCAGATGATGTTCCCGACATCATCCGCGACCAGCAGCGCGCCATCCGATGCGACGGCGACGCCCACCGGACGCCCCATGGCATCGCCGTCCTCATCGACGAACCCGGTCAGCACGTCCTCGAGCGGGCCGGCGGGCTTTCCGTTCTCGAACGGCACGAACACCACCTTGTAGCCGCTCAGCGGTATGCGATTCCACGATCCGTGCTGGCCGATGAATGCGCCCGAGCGGTAGCGCGTCGGCAGAAGCTCGCCATGGTAGAACGCGAGTCCCAGGGACGCCGTGTGTGGTCCGAGCGCATAATCGGGCACTATGGCCTTCTCGACGAGATCGGGCCGAGGCGGCTCTACGCGGGCGTCGACGTGCTGGCCGAAATAGCTGTACGGCCATCCATAGAAGCCGCCGTCGCGCACCGAGGTCAGGTAATCGGGCACCAGGTCGCTGCCCAGTTCGTCGCGCTCGTTGACGGTCGTCCAGAGCGTGCCGTCCTGCTGCCAGGCGAGGCCGTTGGGGTTTCGAAGTCCTGAGGCGAATACCCGTGTGGCTCCGCTCACCGCATCGATTTCCAGGATCGCCGCTCGGCGGTCCTCGATGGCCATGCCGTGCTCGGCGACATTGCTGTTCGAGCCGACGGTGACGTAGAGGTGGCGACCGTCGGCGCTGGCGATGACATTCTTCGTCCAGTGGTGATTGCGTGGTCCGGACGGGAGGTCGGCGACTTTGGTCGGCGCGGCCGTGATGGCCGTGTCGCCGGTCTTGTAAGGGAACCGCACGAGGGCGTCGGTATTGGCGACATAGAGCTGGTCGCCGACGAGCGCCATGCCGAACGGCGAGTTGAGTCCGCTGAGCAGGACCGATCGCGTCTCGGCGATGCCGTCGCCGTCGGCGTCGCGCAGCAGCGTGATCCGGTTGGCGCTCGGTACGGCCGCACCCGCCCGCTTCATCACCCAGCCCATGACCCAGCCGCGGATACCGGATTTTCCTTCGGTCTGCTCGGGCGCATTGGTTTCGGCCACCAGCACGTCGCCGTTGGGGAGCACATGCAGCCAGCGGGGATGATCGAGACCGTCGGCGAAGCGGGCGACGCTGAGACCGGCGGCGGCTCGTGGCTTGGCATCCTGCGGCCATCCGACGGCGGGTGCGATGTTGACCGTCGGAACGAACCCGCCACCCGGCGCCGGCAGCGTCGGGTTGGGGCCGCTGCCAGCCTCTTCCTTCAAGCGCGCCTCGTCCCCGCAAGCTGAGAGGGCCAGCACCATTGAAAGAACAAGCCGTCGCGTGAATGACATGTGCGGACCCTTCTCTTCTCCGGTGGCATGACATTCTGAGACGCGCGACCTCCGAAATGGTTCCATCCGGGGCTTCGATTGCGGAACCGTTGCGCAGGCGTTGGAGTTGATAGGCAGTGGCGCGAATTCTGCTCGTCCCGCCGCTGGCTTCTCCGCCGTACTCCCACCTTGATTTTCCGGGTCACCTGAATGACTGACATCGCTCGACCTCGACGCCGCGGCAACCGCGTTTTTCGTATTGTCGTCGCCTCCACCAGCATTCTTCTTCCAGCCCTCACGCTGCTTCCCCTCGGCTCGCTATGGCTTTGGGAGCACGGCTACGTGCTGCATTGGGCGTTCGGCGCGTTCGTCCTCACCATGCTCGGACTGCTGCTCCAGTGGTGGCTGCTGCGCGAGCCGGCCAGCGACGTGGTTCTGGCCGGGAGCCCGTCACCGCAGCTCTTGAACGGCGCGGCCGGCGCGTCGCGCGAGGCGCAGGCCCGTGCCAAGCTCGACGCCTATGTGTCGTCGCTGACGCCGGAAAAAGTCCGCGGCAGCGACGCCATGCGCAATCTCGCCGTTTCGACGATCCAGCTGGTTGCTCGCGAGATGCATCCCGGCGAGGCCGATCCGCACTGGAAGTTCACGGTGCCCGAGGCGCTACTGCTGACCGAGCGGGTGGCGGCGCGGCTGCGTCCGATCGTGATCGACAACGTTCCGCTCGGAGATCAGCTCACCGTGCGCCAGGTCCTGCGGCTTTACGAGTGGCGCGGCGCCGTCGATCTGGCAGAGCGTGCCTACGACATCTGGCGGATCGTCCGTCTGATAAATCCGGCGGCGGCGATCACGCAGGAGGCGCGCGAGCGGCTGACGCGGCGGCTCTACGCCAGCCTGAAGGACGAGTTCACGGTGCGCATCGGGCAAGGCTACGTGCGGGAGCTGGGCTCCGCGGCCATTGATCTTTACAGCGGCCGGCTGCGCGTCGGACAGCAGGGCGAAGCGGTCACTTCGGCTGTTGGTGCGGTTTCGGAACCTTCGGTCGTCGACGCGCCCTTCACCTGGTCGCGGCTCGGGACTCAGGCCAAGAACATCGGCAAGTTCGCCACGCAGGCTATCCTCCGCCGCCGCTGAGTTTCGATTGAGCGAAAGAATGGATTACATGCCTTTGTGTGTGTAAGCGCTCGTTGATCAGGCAGCGGCATCCACCTTCGCGCCTCGGTGATCGTTAGGCTCGGCAACCGCGGCCAGCGTCGCGGCAAGGGTGGACGCAGCCGTCATTCCTTTGAGCGAGGTCGCTGTCGCCGGCATTGTCGACGGCTGTTCGTCGCTCCAGTGGCACATGATGACCCGCGCGCTGGGCACGGCCCTGGCGGCCACACGGGCGGCGTAGGCGACGCGGTGGCGAGAGAAGCCGGCGACGCAGATGATGCGCGGCGAGTCTTCGCCGAGCGATCGCCAGTCGTTGGGCGGTACGATGCGTACCGTCTCACCGGCGTCTTTAAGCAGGTGGGCCAGCAGGTGGGCGCTGGCATCGTCGATGGCCGTGCGCGCGCCGATGCAGACGACACCGGCTTCGTTCGTCCTTTCAGGCAATTCCGGCGTTTCCTCGGCTGCGTCGTCCCGATCCGAGAGGAGCTCGACGACCTCGACCACGCTTTCGTTCAGCGCTTCGAGACGTTCGGCGTCGAAGCGGTCGCGTTCGAAATCACGTGACGCCTGAGTCAAAGCCTTGAGAGCCACGCTGTCGTAGTATTCAGGCAGGCTCATGCTCTGGAGCTGCTCCTCGGCCTGGGCGACGGCATCCTCGCTGTCACCCGACAGCACACGCTGGTAGAATTTCTCGGCGGGTGTCAGCGGCGGCTCGTCGCCGAGCAGGAAGCTGAACACGGCGAGCGGTTCGACATGCTTGCCGAACGAGACCAGCACCAGCGAGAGCGGCACGGCCAGAAGCAGGCCGATTGGCCCCCAGAGCAACGTCCAGAAAGCTGTCGCGACGAGGATCGCCAGCATCGACAGCCCCGTTGCCTTGCCCTGGACGATGGGCTCGATCACGTGACCCATCAGCGGCTCGGCGATGACGAAGAGGGCGATGGTCATTCCGACCATGCCCCAGCCGGGATCGACGGAGGCGGCAATCAGAACCGGGAAGGCTGCAGCAATGAAGCTTCCGATGAAGGGAACGAAGCGCATCAGGGCGGTCACCAGCCCCCAGAGCGCCGCGCCCGGCACGCCGATCAGCCACAGCCCGATGCCGACCACGGCACCGAACGACAGGTTCAGCATCAGCAGCACGGAAAGATATTTGCTGAGCCGCGCAGCGGTCTCGTTGAGCGCGGTGGTCGATCGCTCGACATCGCCGTCACCGAGGAGACGGATCAGGCGGTCGCGCAGCACTTCACGCTCGACGAGGATGAAGGCCAGAAACAGCAGCACGAGTCCGGCGGTGGCCAGCGGCGACACCGCGTATTTCAGGGCGGCCAGCAACTGTCCGAGAGGTGTCAGCGGCGGTTCTCGCACCTCGACGATCACGGGGGGTTCGCCCGCTGCCGACGGTCGCTCGGGCCGCTGATCGACGGCGAGTGGAGAAGGCTCTGTCGGCCGCGTGGCGGGCGCTTCGTTCAACTCCTGCTCGAGCTTCTTCAGCGTGTCGCCCGCCCGGTCCATGGGTCCGGCAGTATCGCGGAATCCGCGGTAGACGGCGATCTTCTCTTTGAGGGTGCGTTCGTAGGTCGGGAGCTGTTCGACCAGCGAATTGGCCTGTGTCGCGATCAGCGAGCCGACGCCTCCGATCACCATCAGCAGCAGTGCCATCATGGCCGCCGCCGCGATGCCCTTCGAGGCTCCGAGCCGCCGCATGAATGCGATGCCCGGCGTCAAAGCAAACGCCAGCACCGTTGCGAGTGCCAGCGGAATGAGCAGCGCCTGCCCGAAATAGAGAGCAGCGACTGTAATGGCCGCAATGAGATAGGGATCCGACGAGACGGAGAAACGCCTCGACGAGCCGATCTGGGGCTTCATGGCTTTACCTCTGGCGAAGCTGACGCGCGGCGCCTAGGCCGAACATGAAGGCCGAGGCGACGACCTGGGCGGCGCCGAAGTAATCGACCGCCGCCTCGGTCTCCTCCTGCACGACGGCCGCGACCTGCGTCACCGGGCTTTCGGCTGCAGCCGCTGCCTTCCGGCGCCGGCGCCATTCGACGAAGGGCGGCACCATCAGGCCGAGGAACCCGGCCGCCGCACACAGTGCCGCGAGGGCCGCGGCGGTCGGAATGGCGCCGTAGATCGGCTCGAAACTCCAGAACGCGATCATCACCGTCAAAATGAAGGCGACGACCAGCAGCAAACTGCCGACGGCCGTCCACACCGCTCGGCGGGGG
>JBQTIA010000110.1:0-18710 GCA_052388455.1 Hyphomicrobium sp. | reverse complement strand
GCGGCGCTTGCTATGGGAGCGAGATCGACTCGGGAGAAGCAGAGAAGATAAAAGCAAAGAAGATAGAGATTGAATTTATTGGTACCGCCTCCCTGGCTTGAACAGGGGACCTCTAGATCCACAATCTAGCGCTCTAACCAACTGAGCTAAGGCGGCACACGCCGACGCGGCAACGATTTTGCGCCGACGAAGAGGGCTTAGAACACTCCCGGCGGTCCCGGCGTCAAGCAAAAATCGTTGCCGTAGGGCGGGACTAAAAAAACCGGACACGATAGCACGGCGTCTTCGGGACGTGCATGTTCTGCAGCTTTCCGTCCCTCGCCATCGAGGACGGACCAGCCGGCTTACATGCTCATATCTTCGGCTTCCTCAAATCTTCGGCTTCGCCTTTTCGGCGGCATCGGTCATGAGGCGGCCGATTTCCTGCGCCTGCGTCGCGTAGGACTGCATCTGCTTCTGGGCGTGGCGCTGCTGGACCTCGAGCACCTGGTTGAGATCGCGGGCGCGGGACAGTTCGGTGGCGAACTTGAAGCTGGCCTCGATATTCTCCTCGGCATAGCGCAGCGCCTGCGACTGCACGTCCAGCATGCCCGCCGCCATGGCTCCCTGCGAGCGGACCATGATCTGCTGGGCCTGCCGGGCCATGTCCATGAACTGACCGAAGGCCGACCGCGCCTGCTCGACATTGCGCTCGGCTAGCTCGCGGACGGCTTCCGGAATTTCGAACTGCGGCTTGTCGTACATGGGCGGTCTCCTCCTGCTCGGTTCTTGCTTGTTCTGCGTCCGCGCCCTCGGGGCAGCCTCGAGGCCGTCCGTCGATCCGCCACTCGGCGTCGACTATAACCGCATCGGCGGGTCTGGGGAGGCGGAATTGTGTGGCGGAAGCACGATCAGGCGCGGGCCGCGCTCATGGACGAAGAGAGCGTAGCAAGGTAACATCGTGCTGCGTCAAGCGAAAATAGAGTCCTACAGCAGGCCTTGCGGTGAGAGATCGGTCGAGCGTCGAGGGCGTGCGCCGGGCACGCGAGGCCGTGGAGCTGATCAGCGGACCGGCGTGGGTCATCGATACCGGCATGGCGCGGATCGTGGCTCAGAATGACGCCGGCCAACGGCTGCTCGGGCTCGGGTCGACACCGCTCGATGCCGCGATGCCCGCCATCACGCGGTTGCGGCGCATGGCGCGCGAAGTTCGAACGATGGCGGTGGCTCCACAGTCGCTGGTGTTCTGGACGGCTCAGGGCGCACAAAGCGTCGAATGCAAAATCGATCACATGAATTCCGATGGACGACTGGAGGCTCGGGCGTCGAACGATGCCGATCTGCTGCTCGTCACGGCGGCTGCCGGCACGGTGTCTAAATGCGCGCCGCAACGGCCTGAAATGCCCGTGGACGAGGCTCCTCCGGCCATGGACGATGCCGCGACGCTGCGTCAGATTGCTCAGCGAATCAAACAGGGAACCGCCGCCCTCGCGGCCGGTTCCGGAGTTCTTCCTGTGACAACCGCAGCGCCTTCGCTTTCTTCCACCCTCGTCCTCGAGCCGGCCGCCGAAGAGACCGGCCGCCCGTCTCACACCGCGCCGCCGCCCCGCAACGATGGATCAAGTCGCGCCAAGGCAATGCCGGGTCCGGGCGAGCCAAGCACGCTGGCCAAGCTGGTGCATGAACTGAAGACGCCGCTCTCGGCCATCGCCGCCGCCTCGGAGATCATGAAGGACGAGCGGCTCGGCGCCATCGGCAATGACCGCTATCGCGACTATGCCGCCGATATTCACGACGGCGCGCGGCATGCCATAGCGGTCATCGAAAGGCTGCTGGGCGATGCCGGGCGCGGAACCGAGATCGAAGGGTCGGCGCTTCAGTTCACATCCGTCGAGGTCAATGTACTGGCCGAGAGTTGCTTCGCCTCGATGCGACCGCTGGCGGAAGCGGCCGAGCTTCGCATGGCGTGCGACCTCGATCCGGAGGTCGGCAAGCTGACCGCGGACGCCACCAGCTTGCGCCAGATCCTGCTCAACCTGCTGACCAACGCGGTCAAATTTGCCCGCCCCGGAGACGAGGTGCGGCTCGCGACGCGCGCCGCCGCCAACGGCGCCACCGCCATCGAGATCAGCGACACCGGACCCGGCATGAGCCGGGCAGAGATCGCCGCCGCGCTCGATCCCGCGCCGCCGCGGCCATTCACGCGGCGCGACGGCGGCGGCATGGGCATCGGGCTGCCGCTGGTGCGCTCGCTGGTCGAGGCCAACGCCGGGCGGCTTACGATCGACGGTGCACCGGGTCGCGGAACCGTCGTCACCATAACCTTCCCGCGCAAACGCCTGATCGCCGTCTAGAGCGTTATTGCTCTTCTTCCAATCGCGATCACACTCTTGATCTTTGATGAGACCGACGATTCACGCTTCGGACGGAAAGAGTCCGAAGCGATCGTGGTCTAAGCGCTCGGCTTTGGCCATTCGCTGCCGCTTAAATTAGAGCAATTCCAATCTGTTGTGATCGATTGACGACTGCCGGGCTCGCTGCTCTAGTGCGGCGCCGCCCGGCCGGCGCGTCGCCTGGCGACGCCAAAAAATCGATCAGCCGATACCGAGGCCTTGACCCTCGCTTATTGGAGAGGAACTCACATGAATGCTCGTTCGCCTTTGGCGGCCGCCGTGGCCGCGGTTCTTGCGCTCGCGTCGCCGGCACTCGGCACGGCCGCATCGGCCGAAGAGGTCAACGTCTACTCGTTCCGTGAGACGGAGCTGATCCAGCCGCTGCTCGAATCCTTCACGAAGGATACCGGCATCAAGGTCAATCTGCTCTACGCGAAGGACGGTCTGGTGGAGCGCATGGCGGCCGAAGGGGCGAACAGCCCGGCCGACGTGCTGCTGACCAACGAGTCGGGCCTGCTCGCCAACGCCAAGGCCGCCGGCGTGACCGCGGCGGTGAAATCGGAGGCGCTGGACAAGGCCATTCCCGCGTCATGGCGCGACAGCGAGGGTCACTGGTTCGCGCTGACGCGACGGGCGCGTGTCGTCTACGCCGCCAAGGATCGCGTCACCACCGATGCGATCACCTACGAGGAACTGGCCGATCCGAAATGGAAGGGCAAGGTGTGCATCCGATCCGGCCAGCACGCCTACAACGTCGCGCTCGTCGCCTCGATGATCGCCCACCATGGCGAGGAGAAGGCCGAAGCCTGGCTCAGCGGTCTGAAGGCCAACCTCGCGCGCAAGCCTGCCGGTGGCGACCGCGACGGCGTGAAGGACGTCAAGGCGGGCCTCTGCGATATCGCGGTCGGCAATTCGTACTACATGGCGGCGATGCTCGGAAATCCGGAGCAGAAGGCGTGGGCCGAATCCGTGAAGATGATCTTCCCCAACGCCGCCGATCGCGGCACGCACGTCAACATCTCCGGCATGGCACTGGCCGCCCATGCGCCCCACCCCGATGCTGCCGCCAAGCTGATGACCTACCTCGCATCAGCCGGCGCGCAGAAGATCTATGCCGAGCGGCTGAACGAGTATCCCGTGGTGGCCGGCGTTCCGCAATCGAAGATGGTCGAGAGCTGGGGCAGGCTGAAAGCCGACGAGTTGCCGCTCGATCGGATCAACGCGCTGCGCAAGACGGCGTCCGAGCTCATCGACAAGGTCCGGTTCGATCAGGGTCCGAACTCGTGATGGCGGGGACATGCGATGACGAATGCCAGCAAGGACCGCGGTGAGCGTTGGCCGGAACCGCACGTTCATCCGTTCACGGGTGAGCTTCGCCTGCGTCCCGAACGCCTGGTCGGCATGACGTTCCGCCGCGGTGTGGCGGCGCTGGATCGGCGCGACGCCACCCAGTGGCAGTTCGCATGGCAGGATTTCGCCGACGCCGCCGGGCCGCAGGACGCAACCGCCCTGCTCGGCGGGCTCACGTCCTGGGTCGGCACGCTGCGCCGGTGCGCGGGGCGGCGTCTGGAAACCTTTCCGGCCGGTTGCCCGGGGTTCTGCCGTGACGAGTGCCTCGCCATCTCGCTGATCGCAGCCAGCCAACAGGGGGCCTGCCCGGCCCTCAAAGCCTGCGCGTTCGCTCTGCTCGGATCCGATCTGATCGACGAGCCGCTCACCGCGTCGGCGAAGTTCGGTGACGATCTGGCAAAAGCGGGCCAGCGGCTTTCGGCCGATGCCGTCTGTAACGTGCTCGCCGCGATGCCGGCCCACGCCATGCGGCCAAGCTGATGGCCCTGCTGCCCCCGGCGCCGCTGGGGCTCAGAGCGAACGCGAGCCGCCCGCGGCTCGCCCGCTTGGCGCAGGGCGTGCGCGCATGGCGGGCGAAGCGGCGCTCGTCTCCGCTGTGGACGGCGACGGTGGCCGTGCTGGTGGCCATCGTCGTGATGCCGGTGCTGGCGGTGGTGATTCTCGCCTTGGCGCCGTCGGACGGAACATGGCGCCATCTGCTGTCGACCGTGCTGCCGCACGCGGCGGGACAAACGCTGCTGCTGATGGGCGGCGTCGGGATCGCAACGCTGTTCGTCGGCACTGGAGCGGCCTGGCTGGTGACGCTCTATCGCTTTCCCGGCCGGGCGGTCATCGACCGGCTTCTCGTGATGCCGCTCGCCATGCCGACGTACATCGTCGCCTTCTGCTACGTCGAGCTGCTCGACTATTCGGGACCGGTTCAGTCGTCGTTGCGAGGCGCGTTCGGTTGGACCACGCCCTCGAGCTACTGGTTTCCCGACATCCGCTCGCTGCCCGGCGCCGTCGTCGTGCTGTCGGCGGTGCTCTATCCTTATGTCTACCTCGCAGCCCGGGCGAGCTTCGTGCAGCAGTCGGTCTGCGTGCTGGAGGTGGCGCGCACACTGGGGCGCACGCCGCTCAGGGCCTTCGCGGAGGTGGCGCTGCCCATGGCGCGGCCGGCGCTGGCGGCCGGCGTGGCGCTGGCACTGATGGAAAGCCTCAACGATCTCGGCGCCGTTCAGCATCTCGGCGTCGACACGCTGTCGGCCAGCATCTATGCGACGTGGCAGCGCCGGGGCAGTCTCGCGGGCGCCGCGCAGATCGCCGTGGTGGCGCTGCTGCTCATGGCCGTGCTGTTTGCCATCGAGCGGTGGGCGCGGGGCGGCCAGCGCAGTCATCACACCACCGGGCGTTACCGGTCGATTCCGTTTCACGACATAGAGGGCTGGAAGGGCTACGCGACGGCGGCACTCTGCCTCTTGCCGTTTATCGCCGGCTTCGTCGTGCCGGCCGCGGTTCTCGCCCGCTCGGCCGTCACCCATCTCGGCGATGCGTTCAGCCACGGGCTGCTGTTCGCCATGCTCAACACGCTGATGCTCTCGGCGGTTGGAGCGGCGGCGGCGGTCGCCGCAGCCCTGGTGCTTGTCTACGCGCGCCGGGTGGCGGCCAACGGCTTCACACGGCCGGCGGTGGACGTCGCCGGGCTCGGCTACGCCATACCGGGAACGGTGCTCGCCATCGGGCTGCTGGTTCCGCTGGCGGCATTCGACAACATGCTCGACGGCCTGATGCGCGCTCTTTTCGGCGTTTCGACCGGGCTCGTCCTGTCTGGCTCGCTGTTCGCGCTGACGCTCGCCTACGTGATCCGCTTTCTGGCCGTCGCGCTCGGCGGACTGGACGCGGGGCTCGACCGCATCTCGCCGAACCTCGATGCCGCCTCGCGCGCACTCGGCGAGACGGCCCTCTCGACACTGAGGCGCGTTCACCTGCCGCTGCTGGTGCCGGCAATGGGTGCCGCCGGGCTGATGGTGTTCGTCGACTGCATGAAGGAGCTGCCGGCCACGCTGCTGCTCAGGCCGTTCAATTTCGACACACTGGCGGTACACGTCTATGCGCTGGCCACGCAGGAGCAGTTCGAGCGCGCAGCGCCGGGCGCCCTGGTCATCGTGCTCGCGGGCCTCATTCCGGTGCTGCTGCTGCACGAGGCGGTGGCAGGCGGGCGGCCCGGCGGAAAATTCCAGACGCGATACTGAGCGAGTGGGCCGAGTGAAAGGTCAGCGGTTTATCGCGTGGGAACGGGCTTCTCACCGCGGTAGTCGTAGAAGCCGCGGCTGGTCTTGCGGCCGAGCCAGCCGGCCTCGACGTACTTCACCAGTAGCGGGCAGGGCCGGTATTTCGAATCCGACAGGCCCTCGTAGAGCACCTGCATCACAGCGAGGCAGGTATCGAGCCCGATGAAATCGGCGAGTTGGAGCGGTCCCATCGGGTGGTGCGCGCCGAGCCGCATCGCCTTGTCGATCGCCTCGACCGTGCCGACGCCTTCATAGAGCGTGTAGACCGCCTCGTTGATCATCGGCAGCAGGATGCGGTTGACGATGAAGGCCGGGAAATCCTCCGACACGGAAATCGACTTGCCGAGGCTTTCGACGAACACGCGCGCCACCTGGAACATGTCGTCCTCGGTGGCGATGCCGCGGATCAGCTCGACAAGCTCCATCACCGGCACCGGATTCATGAAGTGCATCCCGATGAAATGCTCGGGGCGATCGGTGGTCGAAGCGAGGCGCGTGATCGAAATCGACGACGTGTTGGACGCGACGAGCGCGTCCTTTTTCATCTTCGGGCACAGCTCCTGAAAAATCTTGCGCTTGATATTTTCGTCCTCGGTCGCCGCCTCGATGACCATGTCGCAATCGGCGAACGCTTCGAACGTCGGCGCGTACTTGATGCGCTTCAAGGCGGATTTGATATCGCCGTCCTTGACGATACCCTTCTGTGCCTGACGCACCATGTTCTTTTCGATCAGGCCGAGCGCCCGGTCGACGGCGTCCTTCCTGAGATCGTTGAGCAGCACATCGTAGCCGCCGAGCGCGATGACGTGTGCGATGCCGGTGCCCATCTGGCCGGCGCCGATCACGCCGACTTTTTTGATCACAGGTACGGTCCTCGGCGGGGGACCGGACTTCGGCTTGTCGTCGGGCTTGCCCTTGATTGCCGATTTCACCGCAGTGTCCATAGTATGTGTCCTTGTTTGCAGAGGCCGGCCGACGGATGCCGTCAGCGTCCGGCCTTTGCCAATTCAGCCTCGAGAGCCGGCAGGGCCTGGAACAGGTCCGCCACCAGCCCGTAGTCCGCCACCTGGAAGATCGGCGCTTCGCCGTCCTTGTTGATGGCGACGATGACTTTGCTGTCCTTCATGCCGGCGAGATGCTGGATGGCGCCGGAAATGCCGACCGCCACGTAGAGCTCGGGCGCCACCACCTTGCCGGTCTGGCCCACCTGCCAGTCGTTCGGGACGAAGCCGGCGTCGACGGCGGCGCGGCTGGCGCCCATCGCGGCGCCGAGCCTGTCGGCCAGCGGCTGGATGTACTTGGTGAAGTTCTCGCCTGAGCCCATGCCGCGACCGCCGGAGACGACGATGCGGGCCGCGGTCAGCTCGGGGCGGTCGGACTTGCTCAGCTCGGCGCCAGCGAACGCGGAGAGGCCGATCGGTGCCGGCACGTCGACCCTGGCGACCGGCGCCGAGCCACCGTCGCCGGCCGCGGCGAAGCTCGCCGTGCGTACGGTGACGACCTTCTTGGGCTGGCTGCACTGCACCGTCTGGACGGCATTGCCGGCGTAGATCGGACGCTCGAAGGTGTCGGACGAGAGCACTTTGGTTATCTCGGACACCTGCATCACGTCGAGCAGGGCGGCGACACGCGGGGCGACGTTCTTGCCGGAGGCGGTGGCCGGGGCGGCGAGCCCGTCGTAGCCACTCATCAAGGGGACGATGACCGCGGCCATCTCCTCCGCCAGCGCGTTGGCGAGGTGCGGGGCGTCGGCGAGCAGCACCTTTGCAACCCCGGCGATGCGGGCGGCCGCGTCGGCGGCGGGCTGGCACTGGTGGCCGGCAACGAGAACGTGCACCTCGGGGGCCATGGCGGCGGCGGCAGTCACCGCTTTGGCGGTGGCCGCCCCGAGGCTGGCATTGTTGTGCTCGGCGAGGACGAGTATGGGCATCAGAGTACTCCCGCCTCGGACTTGAGCTTGGCGACCAGCTCAGCGACGTCGGCAACGCGAATGCCGGACTTGCGCTTCGGCGGCTCGCTGGTTTTGAGCACCTTGAGCCGCGGCGCGATGTCGGCGCCGAAGTCCTCGGGTTTTTTGACGTCGAGTGGTTTTTTCTTGGCTTTCATGATGTTGGGCAGTGACGGGTAGCGCGGCTCGTTGAGGCGCAGGTCGGTCGTCACGATAGCGGGCAGCCTGAGGTCGACGGTTTCCAGCCCGCCATCCACCTCGCGCGTGACGGCGACTCTGCCGCCGTCGATGGCGATCTTGGAGGCGAAGGTGCCCTGCGGCCAGCCGAGCAGGGCGGCCAGCATCTGCCCGGTCTGATTGCTGTCGTCGTCGATTGCTTGCTTACCCATGACGACGAGATCGGGCTTTTCGCTGCTGACAACACCGCGCAGGATTTTGGCTACCGCGAGCGGCTCGACCGTCGCCCCCTCGGCGGTCTCGACCAGGATCGCCCGATCGGCGCCGATGGCGAGGGCCGTCCGCAGCGTCTCCTGCGCCTTGGCCGGCCCGATCGAAACGGCGACGACCTCGGTCGCGCCGCCCTTTTCCTTGATGCGAACCGCTTCTTCGACAGCGATCTCGTCGAAGGGGTTCATCGACATTTTGACGTTGGCCAGCTCGATGCCGGTCCCGTCGGATTTCACCCGGATTTTCACGGCGTAATCGACCACGCGTTTGACCGCGACGACAATCTTCATGCCCGCAACGCTCCCGACACGTTGGTCGTTTCTTGGTGTTTTTCGTTGATCGGGCCCGCCGAATGGCGATGGCGATGGTGCAGCGCGATTGCCTCGCCCTGCGTGTGCCGCTGCGATCCCTCTCTTCCGGCCCGATCGCTCCTGTTCGCAGGTGCGAAATAGCAGCCTAGGGGCGGGCTTTCGTCAAGTCAATGTGAGCAAATGCGCACTGTCGGGGATAGCCGGAACACCGGTCAGACCCACTTCGCGAAGCGGCCATCGAACAGCGGAACACCGCGCCGGCGCATGAAGACGATCAGCACGGCGCCGGCGATCAGTCCGCCGATATGGGCCCACCACGCCACCGGACCGACCTGGGGCAGCAGCACCATGACGATCTGGGTGACGATCCACAGGCCGAGGGCGAAGGCGGCCGTGATGCGCAGCGGGAAGACTTTGAAGGCGACACCCCAAACCATCACCTTGGGATGCAGCATCAGATAGGCGGCGATGACGCCCGCCACCGCGCCGCTGGCGCCAATCAGAGGGCTCTGCGAACCGGAAGAAATGGCGGCATGCACCAGCCCCGCGAAGACTCCGCAGAGCAGGTAGAACACGAGAAATTTCACGTGCCCGACCGCATCCTCGACATTGTCTCCGAACACCCACAAAAACAGCATGTTACCGGCCAGATGGATGACATCGCCGTGGAAGAACATGTACGTCAGCAGCGTGTAAGGCTCGGGCACCGGCACCGCATCGAAAGATTGACCGCCGGAGCCGGCCGTTTCAAGCAGCTCACTCGGCACGACGGCGAAGCTGGCGATCACCGCTTCTTCCATGCCCGTAACCTCGAGCAGGTACACGAGCACGTTGGCTACGATCAGCGCGATCGTCATGTATTGGAAGCGGATCGATCGCAGCGGGTTCTCGTCGTGCAGGGGAAAAAACATTGCGCTGTCCTGGATGTCTCGTTGTCCGGCCCGGCGGAACTCGTCGTTCCAATGCCCAAGCCCTTGATTAAATTCACCTGTTCTGGCCGGGCACCCACAGCACGTCACTTTTTCCGCGGTCGTTGACATACCGGCCGGCCACGAACAGGAAGTCCGACAGCCGATTGACGTATTTGAGCGCGGCCGGGCTCACGGGCTCATCCTTCTGGGTCGAAAGCTCGACCATCTCGCGCTCCGCCCGACGGCACACGGTCCGTGCGAGATGCAAGGCCGCCGCGGCCGGCGATCCACCTGGAAGGATGAAAGACTTCAAAGGCTTGAGTTCGGCGTTCATTTCGTCGATTTCGGCTTCGAGCCTCTCGACCTGAGAGTCCGTCACACGCAGCGGCTCGTAGTCCGGCTTTTTCCCGCGGTCGGGCACGCAGAGATCGGCGCCGAGGTCGAAGAGGTCGTTCTGGATACGGTTGAGCTTGGCATCGACGCCTGGGTGTCCGCCGAGGTGCAGCCGCGCCAGCCCGATGCAGGCATTCGTCTCGTCGACAGTGCCGAAGGCGGCGATGCGCAGCGCATACTTGGCGACACGCTCGCCGGTGCCGAGACCCGTGGTCCCCTGATCGCCCGTCTTCGTGTAGATCTTGTTCAGTCTGACCATTTCTTCCGTATCATTGGTGAGTTGCCTGCGATCGGGTTTGAGCGGGCGTTTGGCGCGGCGTGGGGCGGGCAGCCTCAGCCCGACTGGCGCACCAGGAAGACGAATATCATGATGACGACGATGGCCATGAATTGCAGACCGACCCGCCACCGCATCAATTTCTGGCTGAGGTTGGGGCTGGTGCCGCGCGACATCGTGTAGAGGCCGAGAACCAGCACCACGAACACGGCGGCGACGGCCAGCGTCGTCAAATGGTAGAATACCGACTGCATGGAAGACAGGACCCCCGATCTCGTACGCGCCGCAGGTTAGAGCTGAATTTCCGTGGGTTGAAAGCGAAATCTTAATGGCGCATCACGACAGTTGCCGTATTTCTGCGCGCTTCCGGCGTCACAGACGGGCTGATTGGTTCGCCCCGGATTGGCAATTGGGCGCCGCCGCCTGCTACGAGGTCGCCGTTCGCATGGGTCTCAGGGCTTGAGCCGAAACGTTCCACATCGAATCGCCTTGGCGACTCTCGCCGGACTGCTCTCGGTCGGGCCACCCGGCGCCGTTGGCCAGGCCGCCGGCCAGACAGCGGATCAAACCGCCGGCAGACCGGCCGATGCTGCAGGCTCCGAGGCGCCGGCCCTCGTGAAGAAGAAGCTCGAAACGCGCCGCAACGAGCTGATCGGTGCCCAGGACCGTCAGCGTGCTCTCGAGCAGGAGGTCGACGATCTCCGGGCAGAGCGTGAGAAAATCAATGCCCTGCTGATCGAGAATGCCGCCCGCGTTCAGCAGAGCGAGGCCGAGATGACGGCCATGGAAGCGAAGCTCGTCGCTCTCGAAGCTGATCAGAAGGTCGTGCGCGACAAGCTCAACGAGCGTTACGGACACATTTCGAAACTGCTCTCAGCCCTGCAGCGCATGGGCCGCAACCCGCCACCGGTGATGATCACCCGCCGCGAGGACGCCCTCCAGATGGTGCGCAGCGCCATGCTGCTCTCGACGGCATTCCCGGGGATGAAGAAGCAGGCGCTCGAGCTGGCCGGTCAGCTCAACGAGCTGGTCGCGGTGACCGACAAGATCGTGGCCGAGCGGGCGCGGCTCGACACCGAGACGAAGACTCACCTCGAAACCAAGATCCGCCTGGCTGGCCTCCAGGAAGAAAAGAAGCGCTCGCTCGGCGACCGGCGGGCGGAGCTGGAAAAGGTGCGCGTCGCGGCCACCGAAATCTCGAAAAACGTCGAGGATCTGAACGGTCTCTTCCAAAAGCTCGAACAGGTGTCGCGCAAGACCGGAGCCGACGCCTACGATCAAGAAAGGAAGCGTACGCAGCCTGTCCCGGCGGCGGAGCCGACCGACAGCCCCCCTGCTGCCGATGGGGCCGTGGCGGCTGTTTCGCCGCCCGCCTCGGGCGTCCCTTCGGGTGCCGCGGCTCCACCCGCAGCCGTGCCCCCGATGATCGCGGCGGGCGAGCCTTCGCCGAAGCCGAGCGAGACGGCCATGCTCAATCTGCCGCCCAGCTCGGTCAGCAGGCCGCCGATGGTGGAGCTGGCGCCGCAAGGTAATTCGCTGGTGCCCGGCAGTCCCGGCCGCATCAAGCCGTCGATCGCCTTCCAGCTCGCCAAGGCTAAACTTCCGCTGCCGGCCCAGGGCCGGCGTGTGCTTTCGTTCGGCGACAAGACGCAATATGGCGGCAACTCCAAGGGCATCGTCATCGAAACGCGGTCCGGCGCGCAGGTCACGTCACCGAGCGACGGCTGGATCGTCTATGCCGGAGAGTTCAGAAGTTACGGGCAACTCTTGATCATTAATGCCGGCGGTGGGTATCATGTGCTGATGGCAGGTTTGTCGCAGATCGACGTTCAGCCGGGTCAATTCGTGCTCGCGGCAGAGCCGGTCGGCACGATGACCAGCGTTCCGAAAACCTCGCAGGCGTCCGCGCAGGTCGCGGCGCCCGTACTCTACGTCGAGTTTCGAAAAGACGGCGATCCAATCGACCCCGATCCGTGGTGGGTTCAAAACCCGCAGAAGGCTCTGAGCGAGCAGAAGGTGCAAGGATGATGCGCAAGACAGATTTCGCGTTCTGGTCGTTCCTCACCATGTCGGGTCTGGCGGCCGCGACCACGGTGCTGAACGTCACCCGGACCTATTCGGCCACCTCGCCCAATTCCGATCTTTACCGCCAGCTCGATCTGTTCGGCGACGTGTTTGAGCGTGTCCGCTCCGACTACGTCGAGAAGCCGGACGACACGATGCTGATCGAATCGGCCATCAACGGCATGCTGACGGCGCTCGATCCGCACTCCTCGTACATGAGCCCGAAGAGCTTCCGCGACATGCAGGTGCAGACTCGCGGCGAGTTCGGTGGTCTCGGCATCGAAGTGACGATGGAAAACGGGGTCATCAAAGTCGTCTCGCCGATCGACGAAACGCCCGCCTACAAGGCCGGGCTGCTGGCCAACGACCTGATCACGCATCTCGACAACGATCCGATCTCAGGGCTCACCCTCGAGCAGGCGGTCGACAAGATGCGCGGACCGGTCAACACGACGATCACATTGACGGTCGTCCGAAAGGGCAAGGATGAGCCGTTCGACGTCAAAGTCACGCGCGACGTCATCCGGATCAATCCGGTCAAGGCCCGCGAAGAAGGTGACGTGTCCTACATCAAGGTCTCGACGTTCAACGAGCAGACGCACGCCAATCTCGTCAAGGCTATGGACGTCTCGAAGAAGAGCATCGGCGACAAGCTCAAAGGTTACGTCATCGACCTGCGCAACAACCCCGGCGGCCTGCTCGATCAAGCCATCGCCGTCTCCGACGATTTCCTGGAGCGCGGTGCCATCGTGCTGACCAAGGGGCGCAACAACGAGGAAACGCAGCGCGCCCAGGCACGTCCCGGCGACTCGACGGACGGCAAGCCGATCGTCATCCTGATCAACGGCGGCTCCGCCTCGGCCTCCGAGATCGTGGCCGGCGCTCTGCAGGATCACAAGCGGGCCACCGTCATCGGCACGCGCTCGTTCGGCAAGGGCTCGGTGCAGACCATCATTCCCCTGGGCGCCAACGGCGCCATCCGGCTGACCACGGCCCGCTATTACACGCCGTCGAACCGCTCGATCCAGGCCAAGGGTATCGATCCGGATATCGTCGTCGAGCAGGAACTGCCGGATGAGCTGAAGAGCAAGACGCCGGAGAAACCGCGCGGAGAAGCGAGCCTGCGCGGACACTTGCGCAATCCCGGCAACGGCGGCTCAGAAGTCAAAGACGGCGATGCGGCCAAGGACGGCGCCAAAGAAGGAGAAGGCGCAAAGAAGGATGAGAAGGAAGAAGTGTCCGGCTCTTCGTCCTATGTGCCCAAGGAGCCCGAGAAGGATACGCAGCTTCAGTATGCGCTGAACCTGCTGCGTGGAAAGGCGACCGAAGCGACGATTGCGAAGCCGGCCGATCCGCCTTCAACGCCGTCCGTCACGCCGTCACCTGCTCCGGCTCCGACACCTGCTCCGGCCGCCGAAACGCCGGCGGTCACTCCGACACCGGACCCGGCTCCGAGCCCGGCACCCACCACGACGCCAACGCCGAACTGACCGCTTCGGCACAGAGCTTCGACATCGAACAATGGGCGCCCCGCGGCGCCCATTGAGTTTGTATCCCCGAGGTGAGCCTCACCGAGCAGGCCCTCACTCCGAGACTGCGAGGATGTCCGCATGCCTTCCATCGCCGATCACCTGCCCTATAGGCCCTGCGTCGGGCTGATGGTGATCAACGCCGCCGGGCTGGTGTGGGTCGGCCGGCGCCCGGATGCGAAGGTCTCGCCCGAGGGTCCGGGCTCCTGGTGGCAGATGCCGCAGGGCGGCATCGACGAGCACGAGGACCCGGTGGCCGCCGCGCGGCGCGAGCTTTTCGAGGAAACCGGCATCCGCTCGGTCGAGTTCATCGCCGAGCATCCTGAGTGGGTGCGCTACGAGCTGCCCGGTTCGCTGCTCGGCAAGGCCTGGGGCGGACGCTTCCGTGGCCAGCGCCAGAAGTGGTTTCTGCTGCGGTTCACCGGCGACGACAGCGAGGTCAATATCACGCCCGCCGCCGGCCACGAGGCCGAGTTCGACGTCTGGTCCTGGGTGCCTATCGACAGCCTCGTCGACATGATCGTGCCCTTCAAGCGCGACGTCTATCGCCGCGTGGTCGAGGAATTTCGACCCCTGGTCGTCGCCGCGCGGGCCGATACCGCGTGACGGTCCCCGAAGGCGGTTCCGCCGGGAACTGCGGTCGACCACACAATCGCTATTCTTTTCAGTATGATGATGTCTGTGATTCGGCGCTGTTTTTCAGTTGGCGAGGGTTTTCCATCACTTTTGCAGGGACCTTTCGAGACCGACATGCACACGCAACGGAAGCCCGCCGACATGCTGACCGTGGAGCTGCCCTACCGCGCCTCCGCCGGAATCCTTCTGATCAATCGCGATGGCCGGGTCTGGACCGGACGCCGGCTGCCCAAATGGTCCGGAGACGGTGCAGGCTTCATCTGGCAGATGCCGCAGGGCGGTATCGATCCCGGTGAAAGCCCCGAACGGGCGGCCGTGCGGGAACTCGAGGAGGAAACCGGCATCCGCAGCGTCGACGTGGTGGGCGAGCTGCCGCGCTGGCTGAGCTACGACTTGCCGGCTGACCTCGTCGGCGTGGCACTCAAAGGCCGCTACCGTGGGCAGCGCCAGAAGTGGTTCGCCATGCGGTTCTGGGGCGACGACAGCGAGATCGACATCGGCCCGCGTAACGGCAAGAAAGCCGAGTTCGACCGCTGGGCCTGGCGGCGCGCCGCCGAGGTGCCCGAGCTGATCGTCCCGTTCAAGCGCGCCGTATACGAAACCGTGCTGACTGAATTTTCCCACCACCTCCGGCCTGACCGGCTAATGGGTTCGGGACACCTCGCCGAAACGACTTTGGACCACCCCTGATGCGGATGGTTCTTTCAACCCCCTGCCGTGAGTAATGCGTGATGCTGACCCTGGTTCGCCCCCCCTTTGCCGACGCCGCACAAGAGCAGCTCGACCGTCCGTTCGACGCCCGCGAGTATGACGAGATCAAGCAGCTCTGGCTGGACCACATCTCGGCTGAGCATGCCGGAAGCATTCCCGGACTGATGGCGACGCTGACCGACGATTGCGAGTACGTCATTCTCAACAACGGGCAGAAATGGCACGGCCACAAGGGCGCGACCGAGTTCTACGGCAAGTTTCTCGGGGCCTTTCCTGAGAACTGCTTCAAGGTGATCAACACCTTCATCGGACCGCAGGGAGTCGTCGAGGAGGCTCACTTCGACGGCGTGCTGACCGGCAGCTTCATGAGTATCCCCGTCACCGGGCAGGCGGTGCAGTTTCACGTGACGCTGATGTTCCCGTGGGACCGCGAGCGCCGGCTGTTCAAGGGCGAGCGCATCTATTTCGCGATGGAGTGGTCGCTGATCGCCAACATGGGCCAGCTTCTCCGCCGCATGGCCGGCCGCGCCGGCAAAACCGACGGCGCCCCGATTCCAGGAATCGAGTAGCAGCCGAGGCCGGGCACCAGCTCCAGAGCAGAAGCCCGAGACGAGCAATTTTCCTCAAGTCGAAGGCGTCCGCCCGGCGAACACGGCGCACATGTCTTGATCGCTCGGGCGACGTTGCACCGCCATCCAACACATTCGAAAACTGTTTCACCTCTGCCACTTGACTCCCGATGCTCCGATGGGAGACAAATTCTTTACGGGCCGTCAATCATTTCATGCGGCCGGGTCGGCGCTTAGTGAGGCCGGGGGGCGGGTTGATGATTTCCGTGTACTGCGCCGGCAGGAGCCGGCAGGCGGCTTTGTCTGCCGTATTGGCGATGACAGCGGCGGTCGGGTTCTCGGGCTGCTCGAAGGAAGCCATGCCTTATACCGGCGCGATCGTCGGTGGCGTGGCCGGTGCGGTCATCGGTGATGCCGTAGGCGGGCGTCCCGGCCGGATCGTCGGCGCCGTCGTCGGTGCCGTGGTTGGCGGCATGATCGGCTCGGAGATCGGCCGGTCGATGAACGAGCAGGACCGCCGCGTGGCCTTCAACCGTTATGCGCTCGGGCTTTCCAAGGGTCAGACAGGCCAGTCCTATCAGTGGGCCAATCCCGAGAGCGGAGCGGCAACCAAGTATACGCCCAAGCAGCCGCGCGACGTGCAGGTCCAGTCTCGCATCGTGCATCCAAGCAACGTGTCGGCACCCGGCAGGCTGAAGGTGATCGGTGAGACGTACAAGGCGGTCAAGCCGGTCGACATCAAGACATCGCCGGTGACCGGCGCTCCCGCGGCCATGAAGCTGGGCGCGAACGAGGAAGTGACCGTGCTCGGCCGGCTCGCGGATGCGCCGACGTGGTATTTCGTCGGGCGCGGCGGCCGGAACATCGGGTACGTCTCGGAAAAATCGCTTGTGCCGGTGAACACCGACAATGCTCAGGCGACCATCGTTGCCGCTCAGCCGAATGCTCCACCCGTGCAGCCGGTGGCCGGCGGAGACATGGTGGCCACCGTCGACACGACGACCACCTGCCGCGACATGGACTACGAGATTTCCATCCAGGGGGAGAAAAAGGAAGGGGGCGTGATGTCGACGTGCAAGACGCCGAACGGAGACTGGATGACGCAGCCGAGCCAGACTTAGGCGGAGATGGACGCCATGGACGCCGACGGCAGCCCGAGCCCACACGATCCAAGACGATGCGCGCGCGTCGCGACTGTGGCGGGCTGTGCTTTTGCGCTGGCGCTGCTCTTGGCCGGCTGCGCCGCGACTCCCGGCGTAGAAACGACCTCGATCTCACGCCAGCTCGAGGCGGGCAGCACGCAAGTCAAGACGGCCGAGCAGCGTTTCGAGCTGCAGAAAGTGCGCCACCTCGCGACCGAGTTGCCGATCTGTCTGGCTTATCGAATGCCGGCCAAGGGCCCGGCGCTCAATGCTGCTTTCGAGAGCACCTGGTCCGCCATCGTCGCCACGTCGGGCGGCGGAAAATTGCCGGTCGGGCAGGCGCACATCCTGCACGCCAGATTCGCCAAGGACATGGCCGGCTCGTTTCCTGCGGCAACGACCACGGAGCTGGCCCAACGGCTGAAACGGTCGTATCCGGGGACCGAAGCCGAGTATCTCCCCATCGATCGTCACGCGTTCAAGGCGCAGGCCGTCTGCGGCGGCCGGGACACCGTGTTCGTCGATGTTGAGCGGATCACGTTCTACCGCCAGGAGATGCCGTCCGACCTCGCGTGGTCGGGCGAGATTCATCTCGGCGATGTTTTATTCATCCGCCTGGACAAAAGCGTAAGGCCGGAAGTCGCCGTTAAAACCGAGTGAGGACGAGGAATGGTTCGAACAGTTCGCGTGACCACGAGCGGGTTCACTGCCCTCGCCTGTCTCGCATCCCTAATGGCCGTGTCTGCCGGCGCGCAACAAAAGCCGCCGCTCCCTGCTGCGCCGTCGGCATCGCCGCCAGCCGCTGCCTCAGGCATGGGCGGCTCGCCGATTGCGGTTGCGCCGGAACCGGGTGAGCCGGCACCTGCGACATCTGCTCCGCCGGACCCTTCGGCGCTGCAAGGTTTGCGGGGCGACACAGCCGTTCAGACCCGGCTCGACGAGATCGACGAAATCGTCCGCAAGACCTGGCAACAGGTCAACGAGGCCCGCCAGGCGGCCCAGAGATTCCGGCTCGTTCGAGCGGAAATCGAAGACATCATCGCCGAAGGAAACTGCGCCGGTACGCCCAGCGTGCTCGCGCGCCTAGCACGTCAGGACACTGAAACCAATGCACTGCTCGGGCAACTCAACGACTCCTGCGCGCGCGTGCCTGCGGGCTCACAGGGCAAGCTCGCGGCCACCTGCGCCGAGGAGCGGAGCAAGCTGACGGACGAATTGAAACTGACGCAGGGCGATCGTGACGCCCTCAAGCGTCTCTGCCCGGCGAAAGCCAACTGATCATTTGCCACCCCTCAAGTCTGCGTTCAGGAGCGTTGCGTCGTGGTCCATCGTCTCGGATTGAAGTTTGCCCAGGTTCTTTGCACGGCACTGATGATTGCTCCCGCGGCCGGAGTGGTCCGGGCTCAGAACGCCGCCGATGATACGGCCACGATCACCGGCAGTGAGCCGCCCGTGCGGACTCCACAAGCCGCTCCGGCTCCGGCCCGTGCGACGCCTCCGCCCCCACCGCCCGCGCCGGCCATTCCTGCTCCCACCTCCAAGGCTGTCCCACCTCCGGCCGCAACGAAGCCGCCAGCAACCGCCCGCAAGGCCAAACCAGCAGTTAATACGGCCGTTGAGCTGTCGGCCAAAGTTCGCGACCTCACAAATAAAATGAATGATTTGCAGAAAAAGTCGGGAGTTGGCGGAGCCGTAATAAAGAAGTGGGCCGACACCGTAGAGATTTTTAAGAAATTTGAAATCGCCGCAAAGGAAGAGGCTCTTAACTGTCAAGTGCAAA
>JBQTIA010000109.1:0-21170 GCA_052388455.1 Hyphomicrobium sp. | reverse complement strand
CAGGGGAATCGCATTTGGACGTAGGTTGGGTCGAGGCACGAGACCCAACAACTTTGGTCGCTCGAGTTTGTTGGGTCTCCTTCGTCGACCCAACCTACATTTCGCGCCATATGCGATTGCCCTGCGGGCGCCAGGGGGTCTAGCAACGCGCCGGGTCTCGGGTTAGGACTGATTTTTAAGCGGCCTGTCGACATCCGATCCCGGAAGTCCCGGGCCTCAGTCGTGCGTATCCGGTCACCTGCCTCTGGTCGGCGAAGGGTCAGAAACCGAGACGAAAGAAGGCCCGGCACTGATCCGGCGTCTTCGCGCATCCAACGCAGAGAGGAACCAGCCCCCCATGGCGTTTACGAGCCAAGCCATCGTCGACAGCATGATCGCTAGCATCGACAGCTCGAAGCAGACGGAAAAGCCCTACCGGCACTGGTTCCTGACCAGCTGCCTGCCAGCCGACGTGGCCGACACCATCCTCGCGCTGCCGTTCCCGGCGCCCGCACTCGACGGAATTTCAGGAAAGCGCGAACTGCACAACAACACGCGCACCTATTTCGATGCCGAGAACATGGGCCGCTTCGAGGTCTGCAAGGCCTTCAACGACGCCTTTCAGAGCGACGCCATCACCAGCCGCATCACCGAATATTTCGGCTCGCCACTGAACGGCTCCTACCTTCGCGTCGAGTTCGCGCAGGATATCGACGGCTTCTGGCTGGAGCCGCACACCGATCTCGGCGTCAAGCTGTTCACCATGCTGCTCTACATGTCGAAGGACGAGAGCCACCGCAACCTCGGCACCGACATTTACGATACCGACAAGAAGCACATCGGCCGCTCACCGTTCCAGTCGAATGCGGCGATGGTTTTCGTGCCCTCCGACATCACCTATCACGGCTTCGAGGGACGCCGGATCGAGGGTGTCCGCAAATCGGTGATCATCAATTACGTCACCGACGAATGGCGCGCCCGCGAGCAGCTCGCCTTCCCCGAACGCCCGATCCGGCAATAAGGGGGTTAGCGCTCAACGCCCACGCGCGCTCTTCGAAACGACTTTGAATCCGGCGGCTTCGAGGGCCTTGACGGTGGCTTCGAGCTGCGCGAGGTCGCGGGTCTCGATGACCAGGTTCAGCTCGGTGCCACGCGCCGGCAGATCCGTGAACACCCGCTGGTGATAGACCTCGACGATGTTGGCGCCGGCCTCGCCGATCGCCGCTGAAACGAGCGCAAGCTGACCGGGGCGATCGGGCACGTCGATGGTCAGCCGCGAGAGGCGGCCCTCGCGGGCCAGCTCCCGCGTCAGCACGCTGGCGAGAAGCCGCGTGTCGATGTTGCCGCCGCAGAGCACGAGCCCCACCTTGCGGCCGCGGAAGCGCGACGGATCCGCCAGGATGGCGGCCAGCCCCGCAGCACCCGCCCCTTCGACCACCGTCTTTTCGATGGTGATGAGTAGCGTAACGGCCCGCTCGAGGTCGGCTTCCGAAACGAGCACGATGTCGTCGACCACCCGGCGCACGAGGTCGGCCGTCAGGACACCCGGCGTGCGCACCGCAATGCCCTCGGCCAGCGTGTCGCCCCCGACCGGCAGGTGCGCGCTCTTGATGGCATTGAACATCGCCGGGAAAAGGTCCGACTGCACGCCGATGATGCGGAGGTCCGGCCGCAGCGCCTTGGCGGCGACCCCGATGCCTGAAATCAGCCCGCCCCCGCCGATCGGCACCACCAGAACGTCCAAATCCGCAACGGCCACCAGCATCTCGAGGCCGATCGTGCCCTGCCCGGCGATCACCGCCGCGTCGTCGAAGGGATGGATGAAGGTCAGACGGCGAGCCTTTCCGAGGGTCATCGCAAAGGCGGCCGCCGCCTCGAACGACGCCCCTTCGAGCACGACCTCGGCGCCGAGCTTGCGCGTGTTCTCCACCTTAACTGCGGGTGTGGCAGCCGGCATGACGATCACCGCCGGGATGCCGAGGCGGCGGGCATGATAGGCGACGCCCTGAGCATGATTGCCGGCCGACATGGCGATGACGCCGGCCCGCCGCTCGGTCGCAGAAAGGGACAGCAGCTTGTTCAACGCGCCGCGCTCCTTGTAGGCGCCGGTGAACTGCAGGTTCTCGAACTTCAGCCACACCTCGCAGCCGAGCATATCCGAGAGTGTGCGGCTGTGATCGAAATCGGTGACGATGACGGCACCGGCAATCACCTCGGCGGCACGGCGAATGTCGGCGAGGGTGACGGGAGCCGCATCGCCGGTCACCTTCGGTCGTTTGGCCATGCTCCGCCTCTCCGCTCACAAGATTGCGGCAGTCTAGGCTGCTATTGACGGACCGGCGAGGCCGCGCGACGAGACCGCTTGGTCAACACTCCGGCAGGCACCGGGGGCAGCAGCAGCGGAGCTATACTCATGGCGAAAGTCGCATGGATCGGACTGGGCGTCATGGGCCACCCCATGGCGGGCCACCTGCTGCGCAAGGGCGGTCACGAGATCGCCGTCTACAACCGCAGCGCGGCCAAGGCCGACGCCTGGATCGTCGAGCATGGCGCCGGCCGCGAAGCGCCCACGCCGGCCGAGGCCGCTCGTGGTGCCGAGTTCGTCTTCACCTGCGTCGGCAACGACGACGATCTGAGAAGCGTTGTGACCGGCCCCGGCGGCGCCTTCGAGACCATGTCGCCGGGCACGATCCTCGTCGATCACACCACCGCCTCGGCCGATGTGGCGCGCGAGCTTCATGCCGCCGGCCGGAAACGCGGCATCGACGTGCTCGATTGCCCAGTATCCGGCGGTCAGGCGGGCGCGATCAACGGCGTTCTGACAGTGATGTGCGGCGGCGAGGCCGAGCCCTTCGCCCGCGCCGAACCCGTCATCGCCGCTTACGCGCGGATGGTCCGTCACATCGGACCGCCGGGCGCCGGCCAATTGACCAAGATGGTCAACCAGATCGCCATCGCCGGCCTGCTGCAGGGCCTCTCCGAGGCGATCCACTTTGCCGAGCAGTCCGGCCTGGATGTCGCCGCCGTGATCGGCACGATCTCCAAGGGCGCCGCCCAGTCCTGGCAGATGGAGAACCGATGGCGTTCCATGCACGCCCGCTCCTTCGACTTCGGCTTTGCCGTCGACTGGATGCGCAAGGATCTGGCGATCTGCCTCGCCGAGGCCGCAGCGAACGGCGCGCAGCTCCCGGTCACAAAGCTCGTCGACGACTATTACGCCGAGGTTCAGCGCAAGGGTGGCAGGCGTTGGGATACGTCGTCGCTGATCACCCGTCTCGACCCGGCCAACAAGTGCCCGTAATCACAGGGCAGGTTCGGCACTGCAAAGTATCGATATAGCCGGAGATCCGTCATGGCCGTCACAGCCCTCTATGCCGCCCTGCTCGCAGCCCTCTACATCTACCTGAGCGTACGCGTCATCGGACAGCGTCGCGAAGCGCATGTCGAAATCGGCGCCGGGGACAGCGCCGAGCTGCTGCGGCGGATGCGCGTGCACGCCAATTTCGCGGAATATGCGCCGTTCGCGCTGCTGCTGATGGCGCTGGCGGAAAGCCTCAAGGCCCCGTCGATCTGGCTGCACCTGCTCGGCATCGGCCTCGTCACCGGGCGGATCATCCACGCCTGGGGCCTGTCCAAGACGCCGCACGTCCTCCGACTGCGCGTGCTCGGTATGGGATTGACGTTCACGGTCATCGGCGCCGCAGCGCTCACCTGCTTCGTGCTCGCCGGCATTCAGCTCATCGTGTGAGTGGAATCTTGCGCCGTCAGCCTTGTCGGCCGATCGCCTCGCAGAGACGGTCGTCGGCCCGCTTCTTTTCGATCGAATGGGCGCCGCCAGGGGACTTGCCAGACTGATAATCGATGTGACGCTGCGTGCAGAACGCCTTCATCGTCTCGTCCGAGCCCTTGCGCACACCGTGCCGCCCGGAGTCAGCCTGCGGCTTCAGCGAACCGGTCGTGACGGACTTGGCGTCCTGCTGGTCGACGGCACAGGCGGCCAGCGACATCGCCACCAGAACCGCAGCCAGCGAGCACCCTGTAGGCCTCAGTGTGGACATGTCGGATATCCCGCTCTTTTCCCTTGGCGAGCGGATAGCCGATTCCCGGTCGGTTGCGAGGCCCGGCGGCTGCAATTGCAGTGGATGAGCACGCGGGCCGCGCGACGGGAACGCGCAGGTGGCGCGGCCGGTCAGCCTTTTCGCAGCGGTCGGACCTCGGCCTGCCGCTGCGCATAGGTCAGCGGCAGGGCGGTGGTGTATTTCATCTGCTCCATGGCGAACGCAGACGACACCTTCGCGATTTCGATGCGCTCGATCAGCTTCTTGTAGAAAGCGTCGTAGGCGCCGATGTCGGGCACCACGACGCGCAGCAGATAATCGACCTCGCCGGACATGCGGTAGAACTCGATCACCTCCGGGAAATCGTCGACCGCCTTGCGGAATCGGTCGAGCCAGGCGACCGAATGCTTGTCGGTCTTGATCGATACGAACACCGTGACGCCGGCGTTGACCTGCTCGGCGTCGAGCACCGCCACGCGCCTTTTGATGACGCCCGCCTCTTCCAGGCGCTGGATGCGCCGCCAGCAGGGCGTCGTCGAAAGCCCGACCTCGCGGCCGATCTCGGCGACCGGCCGGGTGCAGTCGCTTTGCAGAATAGCGAGGATCTTCACGTCCATGTTATCGAGCAAGTGCCGCTCCACGCGCCAATCCGATGGCGGAGTTCGAGGTTGAAGAAAAAAGCCTAGTGCTGCGGAATCAATGCCGTCAAGCGCCACTGCCCGTGGGCCCGGCCGGGTTCAGAACACGGCGCACCTCCAGCCTCAGCACCGGCAGCAGCTCGGCCTCGAACCAGGGATGGGCGGCAATCCATCCGTTATTGCGCCAGGACGGATGCGGCAACGGGATCATCCGGGGTCGCTGATCGCGCCCGAGCGCGGCCCGCCAGCCGGCGACCTTTTCGGTGAGAGAGGCGGCCGCATTCGCTGCGAGGTGCCAGCGCTGCGCGTGAGCGCCGACGAGCAGCATCAGCTCGATATCCGGCAGCCGCGCGAGGATGCGATCACGCCAGAGCGGCGCACACTCGCGACGCGGCGGCCGGTCGCTGCCCTTGTCGTCGTGGCCCGGAAAGCAGAACCCCATCGGCAGGATCGCCACGCGGGCCGTATCGTAAAACTCGGCCTCGTCGACGCCCATCCACGCCCGGAGCCGCACGCCCGAGGGATCGGTGAACGGCACGCCGGATCGATGCACGCGGATGCCGGGGGCCTGGCCGCAAACCGCCAGCCGTGCACCGGCGGAGGCGCGCAGCACCGGGCGCGGGGCGTGCGGCAGCGGCGGGCCGACGGGATCGTCGATGCACCGGCGGCAGGCGCGGACCGCGGCTATGAGCTCGTCCAGCACCTCGTCCATTGGCGCCTCACACGTCAAGCACCAGTCCATCCTCCGCCAGAACGACACGAGGATGCGTGACGACCCCGCGGTGGCGCAGCATGTCCGGACCCATGTGGGTAAGCAGCAGCCGCCGAGTGGCGATCCGCTCCAGATTGCGCTCGAGGGTGCGCCAGTTCATGTGGTAGCGGGCCTCCGCGTCGAAGCCGAAGCACTCGGCAATGAAAAGATCGGTGCCGCGCGCCGCGTCGACGAGGCACTCGACCCATTCGGTGTCGCCGGAAAAGGCGATCGATTTTCCGTCGACATCGAAGCGCAGCGCATAAGGCGTTGCACCTGACGGATGGCTGACCACGAACGGGCTCACCGCGATGCCGGCGATCCGCTGCCGGCACTCGCCCGCATATTCGACGAACGTCAGCTCGAATTTCCTCGCCGTCGTGGAGCTGCCGGGAAACAGCGCCTCGGCCGCCGTCACGAAGCGGGCTTCGATCCCTTTCGGTCCGGCGATGGTGAGAGTGGCCGTCCGTCGCGAAACATAATTGGCGTGGATCAGCCACCACACCAGGCCCGCGAAATGGTCGCCGTGCAGGTGGGTGATGAAAATCGCGGGGATGCGGTTGGGATCGAGACCGAGCCGATCCAGTCCGAGCAGGGTCGTGGCGCCGCAGTCGATCAGAAACTCGCCGCCCGCATGCGCAACATGATAGCTGGTCTGCAATCGGCCGCCCGAGCCGAAGGCATCGCTGCAGCCGACGATCGTGAGCTTCATAGCCCTCCCCTGCGACCTTGCTGCCCCATTATTCACCAATTGGGGTTTGTCGCGGCCTTTTCGCTGTTCCGTAGGGAACACATCGGCCGGGCGCAAGGCAAGCGCTTCACGTCGCTATGGTCCGCCGACGCCGTGCTCCCGCCGCCACTCGCGCGGGCGCTGAAACTGGCTGCCCCAGAGGCCGCGCCGCGCCAGCCTGGCCGACGTTTCCTCCTTGAGGAAGCTGCCGTAGGAGAGCGCCATGCCGGAGGCGACCATGTCGCGGTTCAGCTCACGCTGACCGGCAGAGCAGAAGGCCAGCAGCCGGCGATGCTGGTCGCGCTCGATTGAGCGGCAAACAATCTTCTGCCCGCCGATCAGCCGCTTCAGCTCGTCCCGCGATGCTTCCCCGCACTGCCATAAGCGGCCGTCGCGTGTGCAGGTCTGGCGGCCCTCCGGCGCATCGATGCCCTTGAGCCGGACCTCGTCCAAACCGAGGTGGAAGCTGTCGCCGTCGACCAGTCGGGGATGGCCCTCGACGCTGTCGGCAATACCGACGGCTCCTTGGCCCGACCGATCGGACCCGTCCCTGGACTGGTCGGAGTAGCGGCCGCCCAGCGCGGCGATGACGAGCAATGCTGCGATGGTCAGCCAGCGCCTGACACCACCCTGGCGCATGATCCGATCGAGTTGCATGTGCTCCACCTGTCGCTGCCGAACCATCGATAAACCGGCTGTTAGCGAATTGCGACCACATTAACCACGGGCGCGGCCGCGGCTGCACCCGGCGCACGGGGCTGCGCTTCCGCCGGAGACGACGCGCAGCTGAAATGGCTCGATTGATGGAACCCAACGCCAAGGCTGCGGAATACGCCAAGCTCAGGGGGCGACGCGACAGTCGCCAGCGGGTCGCGGCCGACCTCAAGGCCGCGCGCCAGCGTCTGACCGCCGGCGGCGACGTGCCGGCCGAGTTCGATTACGAGCTGCTCGCCATGTTCGTGCGCAACGAGCAGACGGCGGCGGCGACGATCTGGGCCCTCTCGGCCATTTTCGCGCTCGCTTCCATGTTCTGGGCGCCCGTTCTCCAGGGCTCGCTGTGGCTCATCCTCGTCATCTCGGGCAAGGTGCTTCTGCTGGAGCTGTGCCGGCGCTTCAATGCGGCCAACCGGGAGACGGTCGACGTCGCGCTCTGGCGGCGCCGCTTCATTCTCGCCGAGGCGCTCAACGGCTTGACCTGGGGCGGCTTCGCGCTGGTCGGAGCCGGCAACGAATACGACACCGGCGCGGTGCTGTTTTCCTCGCACGTCTTCATTTTCGCGACGCTGATCGTCGTGCTGTCGATCCGCATGACCTTCGCCGCCACCGTGCTGCCGATCCTCTACGCCGGCACGATCCCGATGACGGCGACCGTCGTCGGGCGCCTGCTGATGCTCAACGATCCCTTCTATTTCGCCCTCGCCTCGATGGCGGTCGGTGTGCACGTCTATTTCATCTTCCTCGCCAAGGGACTGCGTACCACCGCCGTCGCCATGCTGGAATTCCGCGCCCAGAAGGACGAGCTGATCGCCGAGCTGGAGCAGCAGCGTCTGATCTCGGACGAGGCGCGGCGGCGGGCGGAAACCGCCAACAAGGCCAAGTCGAGCTTCCTCGCCACCATGAGCCACGAGCTGAGAACGCCGCTCAACGCCATCATGGGATTTTCAGAGGTGATGAAGACGGAGGTGCTGGGGCCGATGACCAATCCCACCTACCGCGATTACGCCGACAACATCCACGAGAGCGGCAGCCACCTGCTGCACCTGATCAACGAAATCCTCGATTTGTCGCGCATCGAGGCCGGCCGCTACGACCTGCACGAGGAGCCGACGCGGCTCTCGGACGTGGCCGAGGATTGCCGCCGGCTTCTCAATCTGAAGGCCCAGAGCAAGGGGCTCGAGCTGGTCGAGGACATCGGAGAGGACCTCCCCCAGGTGTGGGTCGATCAGCGGGCCCTGCGCCAGATCTGCCTCAACCTGATGTCGAACGCGCTGAAGTTCACACCGAAGGGCGGTCGCATCACGGTGACCGTCGCCGCAACCGCCGACGGCGGTCAGGTACTGAGCGTGCGCGACACCGGTCCGGGCATTCCGGCCGAAGAAATACCCAAGGTTCTCCAGGCGTTCGGCCAGGGCAGCCTCGCGCACGAAAGCGCCGAGGGCGGCACAGGATTGGGCCTGCCGATCGTGCAGAACCTCATTGAGCTGCACGGCGGCACGTTCGAGCTGAAATCGGAGCTGCGCAAGGGCACCGAAGCCATCGTCACCCTGCCGCGCCAGCGCGTGCTGGCCTCCGTCGAACCGTTGCAGCCGCTCGGCCTCGAGCGCCACCGGCCGCGCGCCGACGCCTCGCTTTCGAGCCGACCGCCGCGGCTGAGGCCCCTCTCCGAACGGGCCAACGCCCGCCATACCGCCCTCACCGTCAGCCCTGCCGCATCGGCGCGCTGATTACCGAGGGTGTGTCGGCGTCGTGCCACAATGCCCGGTTTGAGTTTGACCGCGGGCGACACTACATAGGAGGCCGCCGGTAGAATTTGCCCGTCGACGCTCTGAATGCTGCCCTTGGTCGAGACACCCTCCGAATGGAAACGCCCTGCATCAACGTCTGCGTGATCGACAAGGCCTCGGGCCTGTGCGAGGGCTGCCACCGGTCGCTCGACGAGATCGCACGCTGGGCTTCGATGTCGGCCGAGCAGCGGCGGCGGATCATGGGGGAATTGGCTCTGCGCGAGCGGCCCACGGCCACCCGCTCGCGGGCATCCTGACGAGGGACACGCATGTTGGCCTGGATCGCGCTTGCCATCGCCCTGCTCGTCGGCGGCTACATCCTGGCCGGGGGGACGCCACTCGAAGGTCTGGGCGGCGGTGAAATCGCTTATCTCGTCGTCGGGGGCGCCCTGCTCGCGACCTATCTCGTGGCCATCGCTTTCGACTACCGCGGACGCCTGATGCAGGCCCTGCGCTATGCGCTCATCTGGTGCAGCATCTTCTTCGGCGTCATCACCGCTTATGCTTATCGCGACGTGCTTACCGATGTGGCGCGGCGCGTCGGGGGCGAATTGAGCGCGCCCGGCACCATCGTCGACGTCGAGACCTCGCCGTCGGGCGAGCGCTCGGTGCGTCTGCGCCGCCGCATGGGCGGACAATTCTCGGCGCGGAGCGCCGTCAACGGTGCGACGCTGACTCTGCTCGTCGATACCGGCGCCTCGACCGTGGTGCTGAAGCCTGCCGACGCAGAAAAAGCCGGCATCGACGTGTCACAACTCGCTTATACGGTCGCCGTCGACACCGCCAACGGCACGACGTTCGCCGCCCCTGTTCGCCTGCGCTCCATCGCCATCGGCCCGATCGAGATCCGCGATGTCGACGCCCTCGTCGCCAAGCCGGGCAACCTCAAGGAAAACCTGCTCGGTATGACTTTCTTAAAGCGTTTGCGCTCGTATGAGTTCTCCGGCGACTACCTGACGCTGCGCGGCTGAGCCCCGGCGTCGGCGGGCTCGCCTCGGCGTGGCTCGATACCCCGGTGAACGCGTATGGCATTGTCGTCCGGCACCCGATCTCTGATCAGCGAGGCCATGAGCTGGGGCGCCGTCGCGCTCATCGGAGCACTGGCCATCGCCAACTACGACACGCTGAAGGCCGTCGCAGCCCAGACGATGGGATTGCCGACGGCCGCCGAAATGGCGGCGGCGAACGAGGCGGCGGCCGAAGCCGCCGAACCGCCGCAGGCCGCCAGCGGCACCGTCGAGCTGAAGGCCGGCCGCAACGGCCACTTCCACACCGACGCCGAGATCAACGGACGCACCGTCGAGGTGTTGGTCGATACCGGCGCCACCATGGTTGCGCTGACCTACGAGGACGCCGAGCGGGCCGGCATCCGCCCGCAACCCGCCGACTTCACTCAGGGCGTCAGCACGGCGAACGGCATCGCGCGCGTGGCGCCCGTGGTGCTCGACCGCGTGAGCATCGGCGACATCACCGTCCGCGGGGTACGCGCCGTCGTCTCCGAGCGGGGCCGGCTGTCGACCACGCTGCTCGGCATGACCTTCCTCTCGCGCCTCGAACGCGTCGACATGCGGTCGGGCGTGCTGGTACTCGAAGACTGATTGCTCAGGACTTGAGCGCGCGAAGATCGAGCGCTCTATGGCGCGTCAGCAAAGCCGTTGGCAACCGACAGAGAGGGCAAAACGCCGGTTGGCGGCCCTGGGGCAACCCCCTATTGTCCGCGCGCCTCACCACTGGATAGGGTTCCTCAATGCTGCCCAAGCCGCGCGCCGATCTGAAGCCCAACACCGCCGATTTCGAACGATTGCCGCTGGTCAAGCCGACCGGCTTCCGCGAGTACGACGCCCGCTGGCTCTACCCGACGGAAATCAATCTGATGGGGTTGAACGCCGTCGGCCTCGGCATGGCGGCGCTGTTCGCCGAGCGCGGCGTGCCGAAACGGCTCGTCGTCGGCCACGACTACCGCTCCTATTCGGCGAGCGTGAAGCAGGCGCTGATCACCGGGCTGCTGGCCGGCGGCTGCGAGGTGCACGACATCGGCCTCGCCCTCTCGCCGATGGCCTACTTCGCGCAGTTCGCCCTCGACGTCGAAGGCGTCGCGATGGTGACGGCCAGCCACAACGACAACGGCTGGACCGGCATCAAGATGGGCCTCGCGCGGCCGCTGACCTTCGGCCCCGATGAAATGAGCCGGCTGAAGGAGATCGTGCTCTCCGGCGCCTTCGAGGCCAAAGCGGGCGGGCGCTACGTTTTCGGTCCCGACCTCGCCGATCGCTATATCAAGTCGCTCTCCGACCGCCCCAAGCTCCAGCGCCGCTTGAAGGTGGTCGCAGCCTGCGGCAACGGCACGGCCGGCGCCTTCGCCCCGCAGGTGCTGGAAGCCATCGGCTGCGAGGTGGTGCCGCTCGACGCCGAGCTGGATCACTCGTTCCCCCGCTACAATCCCAACCCCGAAGACATGAAAATGCTGCACGCCATCGCCGAGGCGGTGGTGGGGCACAAGGCCGACGTGGGCCTCGGGTTCGACGGCGACGGAGACCGCTGCGGTGTCGTCGACAACGAGGGCCACGAGATTTTCGCCGACACCGTCGGTGTGATGCTGGCGCGCGACATCTCGGCCCGCCACCCCAACGCGACCTTCGTGGCCGACGTCAAGTCCACCGGCCTCTTCGTCACCGATCCGGTGCTGCAGGCCAACGGCGCCAAGACGCTCTACTGGAAGACCGGCCACTCGTACATGAAACGCTACACCCACGAGAAGAAAGCGCTGGTCGGTTTCGAGAAGAGCGGACACTTCTTCTTTCAGCCGCCGCTCGGCCGCGGCTACGACGACGGCCTCGTCGCGGCGATCGCCGTCTGCGACATGCTCGATCGCGCCGGCGACCGCAGCATGGCTGACCTCAAGCGCGCACTGCCGAAGACGTATCAGTCGCCCACCATGTCGCCGCACTGCGACGACGAAAAAAAATACGGCATCGTCGATCGCGTGGTCGAGCAGTACCAGCATCTGGCCAAGATCGGCGGAACGATCGCCGGCCAGGCCATCCGCGATCTCGTCACCGTCAACGGCGTCAGGGTGACGCTCGCCGACGGCACCTGGGGACTGGTGCGCGCATCGTCGAACAAGCCCGAACTCGTCATCGTGGTCGAGAGTCCGGTATCGGAAGCCAACAAGATCGCCATGTTCCGCGACATCGAGGCCCGCCTCGCACAGTTCCCGGAAGTCGGCGAATACAATCAGAAGATCGTCGGGTGAGCATCGCTTCGCGGTCAGCCCCCTGTTTGTGAGCCCGAAGCTTGCAGGCGCTATTCAGACGTGCCGATGCTTCTGATGCGGAAACGCGCCTCCTCGACGACGCAGATCAAGTTGGACAGCGCCGACCCCTGGTTCGCAATCAATTCCAGAACTCGCTTCGCCTCAAATCCCGGATCGATGCTTTGGGTGCGCAGCAGAATGACACCGCGCGAAGGCTGCAACTTTCTGACAGCGAGGTCGCCGAAGTCCTTGTCGTCCGTGATCAACACGCGACCAGCCTTCTCGGCCAAGCTCAACACGTCGACGTCGGATATGCTGGGACTGCACTCCAAAATCGACACGACGTCATGGCCAGCAGCCCAAAGGGCTCGACGAGATCGGCGTGACAGCACTCGTCAGCCAACAGCTTCATCAAGCCTGGACAGTTCCTGCCTGATGGAAGGCAATGCAAGAACGTCGGCGGCATAAGCTTGTGCCGCCGTGGCGTCATCGGGGGTCAGGCGCGGATGGCCTCGAACGATTTCCGCAACGCTCATGCCGCCCGCAAGCAGCCGCAAGATGTGCTCGACGGTGATCCGCGTGCCCTTGATGCATGGCTTCCCAAGCATCACTTGCGGATCAATCGATATGCGTTGATGCTTCATCGGCGAATAATGCCGCAACTCGATCGCAACAACAACAGCGCCGAACTTTGCGCGTCGAACTTCGTGCGGCCCGGATCTCGCCGTGCCTCACTCAACCCAACGCTCGTCTACTTCTTCTCGTTGCGAGCGGCTTCGATGCGGGCGCGCTCGGCAAGCTCCTTGAGGCGGGCCTGGTAATCCGGCTGCACGAGACCGCCTGAGATGATGATCTTGGCGGCATCCTCGGCGCTCATTTTCAAAAGCGTCACGTCGCGCCGCGGCACGAAGCAGATGAACCCCGTGGGCGGCACGATGCCGGTCGGCATGAAAACGGTCACCAGATCGGTATGCCCGCCCGGTTGCACGACCCCGATCTCGCCGCCCGCCTCGCCGGTAACGAACACGATCGACCACAGCCCCTTCGAGGGAAACTCAATCAGCCCGACCTTCTGGAACGGCTGGCTCGGCCCGGCGACCGAAACCGCGCTTTCGAAAATCTGCTTCATCGCGCGGTACACGTTGCGCACGATCGGCATCCGGTCGAGCATCATCTCGCCGAAGGATATCAGCGAGCGCCCGATCAGGTTGGCGGCGAGCGCGCCGACGATGATCAGCGAGGCGATGGCGAACAGCAGCCCGACGCCCGGCACATCGCGGCCAAGCCAGTAGCCCGGATTGTAGACATCGGGGACGAGCGGGGTGATCCAGGCATCGACGACGTTGATCAGCCACCACACGAAATAGATCGTGATGGTCACCGGTCCGACGATGATGAGGCCGGTCAGGAAGTAGTTGCGAAGGCGCGCGCCGAGCCGCAAGGGAACGTCCGGATCCTCCTTGGCGAGGCGGCGCAGCCCGGCTGAAAGTTCCGGCTGGGTGCGAACGGTGGTGTCGTTGCTTTGCGGATCGGAGGGCGGCGGCGCGGCAGGTTTGCTCATGAGGGCGGAGGTTACAGGTTATGGGGGCCGTGTGACAGCGCGAACACGATCACTCCAATCCTCCCCCTCACCTCGGCCTACTGCGTCACCACGAGACAGTCGAATCCGGTCTTGATGAGGGTCGAGCAGAACTTGCCCGGCTCGCGCTGGTCGGCATAGGGGCCGACCCGGACGCGGTGGAAGGAGCCGAAGTTGCCGATCACGGCTTCGTCGACCAGCGGCTCGCGTCCGCCGAGTGCCGCCTGATGCTGGGCCTTGACCCGGCCCGCCAACTCCTCCGCCTCGGCCCGCGACCGGACGGCGGCGATCTGGAGAATGTATTTGCCGGAAGCCGGCGGTGGTGAAGCGCGAGTCTCGGCGGCCGGAATAGCGCCGGTGCTGACCGCCGATCCTCCAGGAGCCGCCTCGAGCGCCGCCACCTTCCGTCCCTGCGCCGTCGTCGAAACGCTGGTCGACCCGCCCCAGTCGGATTCAGCAACGCCATCCGGGGCCGCAGCCGTCAGGACGGGCGAGGACGAGGTCTGCTGGTCGGGACCTGCCGACGGTAGCGACGCCGCATCGGTCGTCGGCGCCGGCTGGGCCGTGGCACCGCCGCCCTTGAACATGCTGGCGAAGAAGTTGCCGACGTTGCTGCCGGCGTCCGCGATGCCCTTCCCTGCCTTTTCGAACATGTTGGGACCGGCCGGTGCCGCCTCGGCCGGTGCCGACGCGTCGGGCGGTAGCGCAGCGAGCGCCGGCGCTGGCTCAGCCGCCGGTGTCGGCGCGGCTCGGATCGTGGTCGCCGGCTCGGTGTAGGGACTTGGTATGCCCGATGACGACGCGTCCGCGGCCGACGGCGGTGCAGCGCTCACCGCTGGCGCCGGAACCGCAGCCTCCGCCGTCGTCACCGCGGCGGGAGCCCAAGCCGTCGTAACCGACGGCGCAGCCGGGGCCGGGGTCTGGACGGGAACCGGCTGCGCGGCCGGAGCGGCCGGCTCTGGCGTCGCAGTCGCTGCTTTCCGCGGGCTGGCGGCCGCTGCCACGGGAACATCGGCCGGCGGTTGATCGCCGAGGCCAGCCTCGCGGTAGGCCGCCTGCCGGTTCTCGATGGCCTGCGCGCGATCGGCGTCCGAGAGGCCACCGTTGACCCAGATCGCGGTCGTCAGGTCCGACATCGCCTGCGCGGGCTTGCCGAGCTTGCGGTTGGCGACGCCGCGATAGTAGAGCGCCTTGGCCATTTGCTGACTCGGCAGTCCGCCGCCGGCCAGCGCCATCGAAAGCTGAGCCAAGGCCTCTTTGTGCTTCCCACTCTCGAAGGATTTGGTCCCAGCGACATAAGCCTTCTGCGCGGCTTCGAGGGCCGCGGCCTTGACCTGCTTGGCATCGGCGGCCGCAGCGCCGCCCTTGTCTTTCGCGGCATCCTTGCCGGGGGCGGCCTGTCCAATGGCTTGCGAATGGCCAGCCGCCAGGCCGGCGGCCACGGCCAGCACCAGCAATCCCCGTTTCCGCTCAGTAAAGCGCATGGTCCCGACCCTGTTGCATCCCCGGAAACTGATCGCCCTCGATTCGCACGACCCTAAGTCAAGCACGTCCGCGAGGCAATTCGGTGGTCCAGGACTGTCCAGCCGAAATTGCCGCTACTCCACCGTCACCGACTTGGCCAGATTGCGGGGCTGATCCACGTCGGTGCCCATGAAAACGGCCGTGTGGTAAGCGAGCAATTGGATCGGCACCGCGTAGATCAGCGGATTGGCGAAGGCGTGACCGCTCGGTACCTTGATGTGGGCCGCGAGCCGGCAGCCGGCCTTCTCCGCCGGCGCGTCCGAGATGAGGACGATGGCACCGCCGCGGGCGGCCACTTCCTGCATGTTGGAAACGGTCTTTTCGAAAAGGTCGTCCTCCGGCGCGACGACGATGACCGGCACGTTCTCGTCGATCAGCGCGATCGGCCCGTGCTTCAGCTCGCCGGCCGCGTACCCTTCGGCGTGGATGTAGGAGATTTCCTTGAGCTTCAGTGCGCCTTCGAGCGCCAGAGGGTAGTTGATCCCGCGTCCAAGATAGAGCACGTCGCGCGCCTTCGACAGCGACTGCGCCAGCTGCTCGTACTGGCTTTCGTCGCGCAGCATCGACGAGATGAGGCGCGGGACCTCGGTCAGCGCCTTGACCAGGGTTTGCTCCTGGTCCTCGGAAATGGCGCCCCGGGCCCGTCCGAGTGCGATGGCGAGGCAGGCCAGCGCCGAGAGCTGGCAGGTGAACGCCTTGGTCGAGGCGACGCCGATTTCGGGACCGGCGAGCGTCGGCAGGGCGGCGTCAGATTCGCGCGCGATGGTCGAGGTGCGGACGTTGACGATCGAGCAGATGTGCTGGCCGCCGGCCTTGCAGTATCGCAGCGTCGCCAGCGTGTCGGCCGTCTCACCCGACTGGGAGACGAACACGGCGAGACCACCGGCCACCAGCGGCGCCTCGCGGTAGCGGAACTCGGAGGCGATGTCGATCTCGACCGGGATGCGCGCGTAGCGCTCGATCCAGTACTTGGCGACGAGGCCGGCGTAGTAGGCGGTGCCGCAGGCCGAGATGGTCACCCGCGTGACGCCGGCGAGGTCGATGCCGATGTCGGGAAAGTTGACCTTCCCGGCGCCCATGTCGAGGTAGTTGGCGAGCGTGTGGGAGATGACCTCGGGCTGCTCGTGGATTTCCTTGGCCATGAAGTGACGGTGGTTGCCTTTGTCGACCAGCAGCGAGCTGGCCACGGACTTGATCATCGGACGCTCGGCCCGCCGGCCGGCGCGATCGAAGATCTCGGCGCCGGAGCGGCGCAGCACGGCCCAGTCGCCTTCGTCGAGATAGGTGATGGTGTCGGTGAAGGGCGCCAGCGCGATCGCGTCCGAGCCGAGGTACATCTCGCCGGTGCCGTAGCCGATGGCCAGCGGGCTGCCCTGCCGGGCGGCGATCATCAGGTCGTCATGGCCGGCGAAAATGATTCCGAGCGCGAAGGCGCCCTGCAGGCGTTCCAGCGCGGCTCGCACGGCGCCGATCGGCTCCAGACCTTTCTGCATCTCGTCGGTGATGAGGTGAACGACGGCTTCGGTATCGGTGTCGGTTTCGAACACGTGCCCGCGCGCCGACAGCTCACTCTTGAGGTCGCGATAGTTCTCGATGATGCCGTTGTGCACGACCGAGACGTCGCGCGACATGTGCGGATGCGCATTGCGCTCGGTCGGGCGCCCGTGGGTCGCCCAGCGCGTGTGGCCGATGCCGGTATGCCCGGCCAGGGGCTCGGTCAGCAGCCGCGTTTCCAGGTTGCGAAGCTTGCCCTCGGCGCGGCGGCGCTCGAGATGTCCGTTCTCGACGGTCGCGATGCCGGCCGAATCGTACCCGCGATATTCCAGCCGGCGCAGCGCGTCGACGAGATCGGTGGCGACGGGCTTGGAGCCCATGATTCCGACAATTCCGCACATGATCGGTTTTTCCCTCGCGACTGTGCACAGTTCGAAGTGTAACGGGTGGCAGCTTCGGCCTTCAATTCACAGTGTATTTCCGAGTTTCTCACGTCCCTGCGTCAATCCTTGCGGGCTTTTCGGCGGGCCATCAGGGCGCGGTATTTGGCGGCCCATTCCGGACGCTCCTCCTGGGTCGAGCGTTCGAGGGCGAGGGCATCGGCGGGAACATCCCGCGTGATGACGCTGCCCGAGCCGACATAGGCACCGTCTCCGATGCGGACCGGCGCTACGAGGGCCGAGTTGGACCCGATGAAGGCGCCCTTGCCGATGTCGGTGCGATGCTTGAAAAAGCCGTCGTAGTTGCAGAAAATGGTGCCGGCTCCGATGTTGGCTTTCGCGCCGACGCGGCCGTCGCCGATATAGGCGAGGTGATTGGCCTTGGCGCCATCCTCCAGCGTGCTGTTCTTGACCTCGACGAAGTTTCCAATGTGGACGTCGGCGCCGAGGTCGGTGCCCGGCCTCAGCCGCGCGAACGGGCCGACGATCGAGCCCGCTCCGACGCGCGCGCCTTCGATATGGCAATTGGCGCGAATATCGACGCCGTCGGCGATCGTAACTCCGGGACCGAAAAAGACGTTCGGCTGGATCGAGACGTCGCGGCCGAGCGCCGTATCGTAAGACAGCCAGACCGTTTCCGGCGCCGTCATGGTGACGCCGGCGGCCATGGCCAGGGCGCGGGCACGCCGCTGCCAGATCGCCTCGGCGTTGGCGAGCTGCTCGCGCGCATTGACGCCGAGAACCTCGTCCTCAGGACAGACCGCGACGGCGGCCCGGTGACCGTCGTCCCGGCAAAGCCCGACCGCGTCCGTCAGATAGTATTCGCCCTTGGCGTTGGCGTTGCCGATGCGCGACAGCAACTCGCCGAGATGATCCACGCGGAAGGCCATGACCCCCGAGTTGCACAGACGCACGGCCCGCTCGGCCTCACTCGCGTCCTTCTCCTCGCGGATGGCGAGAAGCGCGCCGGTCGCATCGGTCAGGAGACGGCCGTAGCCGGACGGATCGGCGGCTTCGAAGCCGAGCACCGCGACCTGGGCTCCCGCATCGAGGAGACTGCGCAGGTGATGCAGCGTCGCCGTCTCGATCAGCGGGGTGTCGGCGTAGAGCACCATCACGTCGCCCCGATGGGCCTCGATCGCCGGACGTGCGGCCAGCACGGCGTCGGCGGTCCCAAGCTGGTGCGGCTGCACGAAAATCTGGGCGGCGGGCGCCAATCGATGGGTTTCGGCCGCCACGTCGTCCATGCCCGGACCGACGACGACGGCCGTGCTCTCGGCGTTCAACCCGGAGGCGAGCGCCAGCACATGGGCGAGCATCGAGCGGCCGGCGATCTCGTGCAGCACCTTCGGCCGCACCGATTTCATGCGGGTGCCCTTGCCGGCGGCCAGGATGACGATCAGCAGCGGGCGCGGGCTCATGGGATCAGCAATGCCGTTGTTGTTTTCGACGTTCGAAGGATCGGGCCGCCGGAGTCTTTTGAGGTCCAGCGACCGATCTGCCCTGGCTCAGAGCCGAGTTGGATGACGAGCAAGTTCCATACCGTTGCCCTGCGTCGCCCTGCAACGCTGGCGACCCGAACCCTTCTATAGTCGTCACGGGTCGATTCGCCGACCTGCGTCATTGAAGCCGCGGCCGTTGTCGGGACGATCCGGCACCGAAGCCGAAGCCAAAGCCGCCGCTGACAGACCCAGCGTGGTCAGCAGCTTCGTCCACAGCCTCATCCACAGAGCGGGGGCGCAGCGTTGACCCCCGCAAGGGACTCAGCCACGATTCGCTGATGCAACTCCCAAGCAATTTTGTGGCGTGCGCAGCCGAAACAGCCCTCCGCGGCTGACCTGAACGCCGACACGCTCAACCGGATCCATGGAACATGCCCAACTCCGCCGCTCCCAGCCGCCCGACGTCCCGTCCCGCCGTCTCCGCCTACACTGCGTCCTGGGCGGTTCTCGCCCTGAGCGCCATGGCCTACATGGGATGGATCGTCACCAATCCCGACATGATGGCGCGGCTCACTCCCGGCTCGTCGTCCACGGAAGGCGAATCCAATCAGGGCCAGCGCGCCGCCTCGGACGGTCCCGCCGATGTCGCCAGCCTCAAGTCGGGTCTCGACAATGTGCAGCGCGATGTCGCCCAGTTGCGCTCGGAAATGTCGACGATGACCGAGCGGAGCGTCGAGATCGGCACACGCCTCGCCGCCCTGGAGGACCGCTCGGCCGTATCGACCGCCGCCGCCGATACCGCTGCCACGCTTGCGGCACCGTCGGCCGCTGCCGCCGCGCCGACGGCCGGCGCCAAGCCGGCGCCCGCCGCGTCAGCTCCAAAGGTTCTGAACCCCGCCCCGGCGGCCGCCGCTCCTTCGCCCAGGGCGATGGAAACCGGCAGTGTCTCCGCCGCCAAGTCCGCATCGATTGCCGCTGCGGCGGCAGAGCCGATCGTGTTCGGCCCGGCGGTCGTCAAGCCGGCGCCCAAGCCGATCGGGATCAGGATCGCTACCGGCCCCTCGGTCGACTCCCTGCGCCTGAGCTGGAGCCTGCTCTCCGATCGGCACGCCGACACGCTCAAGAACCTCGAAGCCCGCTTTACGACGGGTACGGCCTCGCCGGTCGACGGCGGTGCGATGACCTACGATCTCGTGGCCGGCCCGTTGAAGTCTTCGGCGGAGGCCAAGAAGGTGTGTGCCGCTCTGGAGGCGAGAGCGGTCCCCTGCAAGGTCGAGACGTTCGGCGGTGACTCGCTATAGAGTTTTGATGAGATCAAAGATTCACGCTTCGGAATGATGGGGTCCGAAGCGATCGTGGTCTAAGCGCCGCCTCCTGCTTCCCACCGGGATCGGAGATCACAGATCGGTGGCGCTGAAGGTATCGCAGGACTGCATCTCGCCGCTTTTGAAGCCCTTGGTGAACCAGCGCACCCGCTGCTCCGACGTGCCATGGGTGAAGGCGTCGGGAACCACCTGGCCCTGCGTGCGCCGCTGGATGGTGTCGTCGCCGATCTGCTTGGCGGCGTTGATCCCTTCCTGAATGTCGCCCTCCTCCAGCCGGTTGTTGAGTTGGTGATTGAGATTGGCCCACACCCCGGCAAGGCAATCGGCCTGCAGCTCCATCATGACCTGAACCTGATTGGCCTCGGTCTCGCTGAGACGGCCCTTGAGCTGCTGCACCTTTTCCGCGATGCCGAGCAGCGTCTGCACGTGATGTCCGACCTCGTGGGCGATGACATAAGCCTGGGCGAAGTCCCCAGGCGCGCCGAAGCGGCGCTTCAGCTCGTCGTAGAATTTGAGGTCTACGTAAACCTTCTGATCGAGCGGACAGTAGAACGGACCCATGGCCGACTGGCCGGTGCCGCAGGCGGTCTGCGTGTAGCCCGAGAACATGATCAGTTTCGGCTCCTTGTAGCGCTCGCCGAAACTCTGAAACACGCGGTTCCAGACGTCCTCGGTGTCGGCGAGCACCTTCTTGACGAACGTCCCCATGGCGTCGTCGCTTCCGGCCGCCGGAGGAGACTGCGGCGCCGGCTGGCTCTCGGAGCGTCCGCGGCTGCCGGGCAGTCCCGGAATGTCGAACGGATTGCGCTCGGCGGTGCGGCGCGGCGTTTCCGGGTCCATGCGCGGCATCTGCGGCACGTCGAACCCGCTGCGCCCCTGCGGTCCGAGCAGGACTTCGAGCGGATTGATGCCGAACAGCAGCATGATCGCGCCGATGATCAGCAGCGTCGTCAGGCTGAAGCCGCCCTTGCCGCCGATCGGGATCGGGATCCCGCCCGGGAACGGAAACCCCCCGCCCTGCCCGCGCCGATCCTCCACGTTACCGCTCTCGCGATCCTTGTCGTCATAGCGCATGGGTCGAACTCTCGTTTGCGAAGCTGGGTTGGGGCTCGGCGGCTGGGGCCGCGGGCGTCGATGTTAGCCCGCAGCGGACGTATTTGTGCATGGCGGAGACGACGAAACAAGGGCCGAGGCCGGGGGAGGAGACGCCCCTTCTCGTGTCCTCGCCTACCGTCGCCGCGACGAGGGAGACTTGCCGACCGGATCGGCCGCCTCCGCCCGGCTGTCGCGGCCGCGCGGCAGTGGCAGGGCCAGCGTCGGCGACTTGCGTGGCGTTTCCCGCACGGGCGGAGCGGGTCGCAGCATCGCCTTCACGGCCCGCGTGGTCGCCACGGTGCCCTCGTTGGCGAAGGCTTCGTGATTGCGCTCGATCGCTTCCAGATCGTATTCGTAG
>JBQTIA010000108.1:0-12438 GCA_052388455.1 Hyphomicrobium sp. | reverse complement strand
CTGAATACGAAAGTGATCCGAGCGCCTACATGGAGAAGTTAAAGAATTTCGGCGAAGCGGCGGGGCACAGAGGACTGAGGCTCCGCTGGTTTCTGTGGGTCGTGAATTTGGGGATGAAGTGCTCGCCCGTGTATCTGCTGCGAGCATTTGTTAGCGCTCTCGTTTGGCCTTATCACCTGATAAAAAATATCATCCTCATTCTGCTGCCATACAAGCGGGATGCTCGCGCAAATAGTATGGAGCTGGTTGGAGGATGGCTATTATTTTGCCTATTGCTCGCAATTTGCGTGATTGCTGTCCACCATTTAGATGCTGCAAAGCTATTAAATAGGTAATAATTCGTAATAATATGTTATTGACGTTTTGTTTGTGTTGATTCATATGCTTGCTCGCTTAGATCTTATTGTAAAGGAGGTTGCATGCTTTCAAAGAGCACCTGCGTAACAATAACAACCTTTTTGACTGGAATAGCGATTGGCTCCGCTTTGACCGTGCGCACTGTGAATTCGCAGCTATTCGAGGCAATTCTCGCAATAGGGCTTATCTACGCGTCCGCGCTCATCTTTCATGCGGTTTACGGCAAGTAGCAGAGCGATCAACATCCAAAAGGTTAGCTCTGTTTCGACTTGATGTAGCTCCCTATCCGAGTGCGGCTGCAAGGCAGTGGCGCGGTGTGAGCCGTTCGCCGTCGCGCTCGATCATGCGGCGCCATCCGAGATAGCTTGCGAGATACCACGAGGCGACGCCCTTGAAGGGCGCCATCCAGCCCTTGAAGCGGCTCGTGTAGGCGTTGACGTTCTGGATATGATAGCCGTCGTAGACGCGCTCGCCCTTGCTCGCATTGAGCGAGATGTGCAGGAGCCCCGCCCCGTCGGCGAACTGGCCGTAGGCGGCGCGCCCGTCGGTCACGAGGAGGGCATCCTTGGCCACCACCGGTTCCAGTGCCGCCTTGAACGTGGCGCCTTCGAGATCGGGGAGGATGGCGTCGGTCGTCGTGCCGTGGCGGTCGCGCACGATCAGGATACAGTCGTGCTCCCCGGTCGATAGCCCCGGCTTTTTGGCCTTTCCGCCGCGCTTTCTGGGTGCGCGCCCGATGAGCCGCTTCGAGCCCTTGGCCGATTTCAGGATGAAGGTCTCGTCGGCCTCGACGATCCCCGTCACGGCGGAGGGGCGCTTGTCCTTGGCGGCGGCGAGGAAGCGGTGGCGCCAGCGGAACGCCGTCTCGAGGCACACGTCGGCGCGCTCGGCTGCCTTCCTGACGCTGACCCGGTCGACGAGCGCGCGGGCGTAGTCGAGCCAGGCGTCGCGCCGATGCAATTGCGCGAGCGGCGTGCCGGTCAGCGCGTTGAAGGTGCGGTTGCACGACTTGCATTTGTAGCGCCTCAAGCCCGATGCGTGGCCCCAGGTGCCGAAGTGCTTCGACTTGCAATGCCCGCACGCCGGCTCCGCCGAAAAGCGCATCTCGATGAGCGCGACCGCCTCGTTGGCCGAGCCCTTCCCCGTCAGCGCCGCGGCGAGCGCCGTGCGCTGCACCTCGGTCAAATCACCCAGCTGCTCGACAAGTGTCCGGAAATCCTGCGTCTTCATGGCCGCCACTCCTCCGCCGCGAATCACAGCCAGAGTGTCGTCCTACATCAAGGCGAAACAGAGCCAACGCGATTCCCCCGGTCACCACCGGGGCTTTTCTCTTTTCACCCGCCTATCAATGGAGACGACGATGGCCACCAAGTCCAAAGCGAATGGCACGGCAGGCAGGTGCCCAAAGCGCCGGCACTAAGCCCAGTAAGAAGCGTAAGCCTCGACGAAAGCCAAATCATTGAATAAAGAGAATGGGTGAGACAGCTCCGACAGCCTGTGGGCAGTCGCCAAAAGTGAAACGACTTCGGGAGACAAAGCGCTTCGCTCACGCTCAGCGATAATAGCGTGGCCGCAACTGGCGGCCACAAGACATAGCTCCCCTCACCCTTTGCTCGCGTAAACGCTCGCTCGCCGCGCCTGATGGTATCGGAATCCGCTGACGCGGATGAGTCATGTAAGGAGGTATTGGCAGCAGCCATCCCCTGCCTCCATCTCGTCCCCAATCTATCCCCCAATTGAAACGGGATGCAGGGAGACCGGATGAGTGAGGGTAAGACCGAAGCGGCGGTCAATCAATTGATATTAAAGTGATTTTTGTGGGGTTCTGAGACGGCCTGAGTTCGGCTGAGACTGGCCTATGGCGGAGAGAGTGGGATTCGAACCCACGGTAGAGTTTCCCCTACACACGCGTTCCAGGCGTGCGCCTTAAGCCACTCGGCCACCTCTCCTCAACCGAACACAAGAGCGCCGCACTATAACGAGAACCTCCCCTGTCGCAACACGCGGTCCAGCTGGTTTCTTCGGCACCAATTGCCGCGCCTGTCGGACGGTGTGGAGACGGGAGACACCGCAGCGGCCCGGTCCCTCGGCGACACAGTGACGACCGAAGGACGGCCGGACTTCATTCGAAGGCGGGCTTGCGGGCGGCCCACCTGCTGCGCTACCTCCCGGCTTGCCTGCACGAACGGACGATGTTGGAACCCATGGCCGTCTTTCGATTCCTCGCCAGCCTGTTTCTGCTCATCGCGGTCATCGCGCTCATTTCGGATGCGACTCCAGCGCTGAACGGGACCGCCGGCTTCGTGCCGACGGCCATCGGCCGGCACATCGGCGATATTTCGCCATCGACCCTCGAAGGTGCCAAAACCGGAATCACCGACAGCGTGGTGCCCTGGCTGTGGGACGCGGTGGTCGCGCCGCTGCTCGCCACACCGACCTTCGTGCTGTTCGGCGTGCTGGCGTTGGCAACCGGATACCTCGGCCGCCGGCGGCACAAGATCAACATCTACGTCAACTGACCTACACCGGCCGGCGAGCACACGCCTCACCCGAACGCTACCGGGTGGCCGGCGGTGGCTTGACCGGTGCCGGCTTGGCGGGCGTCGTGACGGGCGCCGCCGCTGAAGCCTTGGGCGGCGTGCCGCGGGCCACCGGCGTGCGGGTGGTAAAGTCGTCGACGAGGCCGAGCAGCATCAGCACCACGAGACCGCCGATCAGCCCGAGAATGACGTTGGAATGGCTCCGATTGAGCTCCGCGATCTGCGCCTCGTCGATCGTGTCGCCAGCCCCTCCGCGCGCCGTTTTGATGCCGAGAAACTTGCTGCGCACGGAGCGGCGGAAGCTGCCGCGATCGATCAGCGGCAGCCGGGCGCGGTCGGCGATGATCTTGGCGATTTCGGGATAGGGAAACGACGGGTCGACGTTGGCTTCGCTCACGTAGCCGAGCCGGATGTTCGAGCCGTCCTTCAGCGTCAGCCGCGCTCCCTTGAGCAACACCGGTACCAGCGCCCCGCCGTAGACCTCGCGCCGCGTCTCGACCGTCTGCACCTGATCGTAGGGCACCTCGTAGGTCTTGTAGCTGATGATCGGAGTGGGACCGCGGCCCGACGGCAGCGTCATCTTCACTTTTTCCGCTCCGAGATCGATGCGGGTGCGGACCGAGAAGATCAACTCGATGAGAATGAGGAACATGATCACAGCGAAGGCGGCGGCGAAAATTCCGAGCCAGAACGCATCGACCACGAAACCGTGCTTCAGCCGCATATAAAGCATGCCGGGCAGACTGAGAAAGAACGGCAGCAGGATCAGCAGCACGAACGAGAAGATGATCCGCCGGCCGCGGCCCGCCCTGAAGACGATGCGCTCCGGCTGCGGGCCGGCAACGGGCCCATCGGCGGAGCCGGCGTCCGCTGCGGTGGCGGTGGTGGCTGCCATCGTCGAGTACTCCCTGTCGTCGTCACGGCCAACGGTTCGCCGTCTCTCCCCATCCAAGCGCAAGCCAGTGCTTCCGGCAAGGCTCGCGAAGTTGTGACCGCTTTCCGTGACACGGCCAAGCAGCCACGGCGTATAAACTCGAGTGATGCAAAGTCCTCTCTGGTGGTGGCGAAACATGGTTCTGGTCCGCAAGAAGCTCGAATTTCCGACCGCAGCGACGGCGCTGCCGGGCCGGCCGCACCCGATCCCGACGGCGGAAGAGCATTTTCTGTTCGACCGGCCGCTGAAGGGGCCCTACCCGAAGGGCATGGAGCGGGCGCTGTTCGGCTTCGGATGCTTCTGGGGAGCCGAGCGCAAGCTCTGGCAGCTCGGGTCCGGCATCTGGATCACCGCCGTCGGCTACGCAGCGGGGCTGACGCCCAATCCGAACTACGACGAGGTCTGCACGGGGCGCACGGGACACAACGAGGTGGTGCTCGTGGTCTTCGACCCTGCCGTCATCAGTTACGCATCGCTGCTGAAAGCGTTCTGGGAGAGCCACGATCCGACGCAGGGGCTGCGGCAAGGCAACGACGTCGGCACGCAGTATCGCTCTGGCATTTACACCTATTCGGAGGCCCAGCAGGCGGCAGCGATCCAATCGAAGGCCGACTACGAGAAGCGGTTGAAGGCTGCCGGCTACGGCGCCATCAAGACGGAGATTCTTCCCGCGCCGGAGTTCTATTTCGCCGAGGAAGATCACCAGCAGTATCTGGCCAAGGTTCCGCACGGCTATTGCGGTCTCGGCGGCACGGGCGTCACGTGTGCACTGCCGACCGGCGTCAAGGCACGGGCGTGATGGGCTCGCTAAGGCTTCTGCTGGGCTGATTTTGTCGTCGCCGCTGCATCGGCGGGCTTGGTCGAGGCGGGCTTCTCTGCCGCTGGTTTGGCCGGTGCCTTGGCGGGAGCCGGCTTCGGATCGGCGGCCGCGATCACGGTGGTGCACTCGGGCGGCAGATCCTTCAGCATCAGCGGCGGGGCCGGCTTGGACGGCTTGACCGGCGGAGTGATGGGCTTGGGAGCGGCGGGCTTCGGCGGCTTCGAAACCAGCTTCAGCCAGTCTTCGAGGTCCTTGCCGCAGCCGTCCTCTGCGGGGATCGGCTTCTGCGGCACACAGGTCGGCGAATCCGCAGGGCAGCCCATGCGGACGTGGAAGTGATAGTTGTGCAGCCACATGGGCCGCACCTTGCGCAGCCATGCCCGGTCGGTCCCGGCCGCGGCGCAGAACGCCTTCTTGATCGCCGGATGCACGAAGATGCGCTCGACGTCGGAGTAGTTGGCCGCCCGCTTGACCAGCCGGACGAAGCCCTCGTTGAAATTCTCGGCGATGACTTCGGTGCCGTTGTCCTTGGCGAGCAGCAGCGGCTGCAGCGTCTCGCGCTCGGCCTCGGGAATGCGCCGGGTCGGCATCGGCTTGAACCAGATGTCGGCGTCGAGACCCAGCTGATGGCTCTTGTGGCCGGTGAGCATGGGACCGCCGCGCGGCTGCGCCAGATCGCCGATCAGGAGGCCGGGCCACTTCTCCTGGGTCTGCATTTCGGTCGCGAACCGCTCGAGCAGCTTGATCAGCTTGGGGTGCGCCCAGTTGCGGTTGCGCGAAAGGCGCATCGCCTGCCACGCCGGTCCGTCGATCGGCAGGGCCTTGCCACCGGCAAGGCAACCCTTGGCATAGCCTCCGATGGCGCGCGCGGCGAGCGGGGCCGCCGTCTTGACGACACCGAACAGCTTCTTGGCCGGCCGCTTGTCCTGGATGCTGCCCGGCTTGATGGCGGGACTGCCGAGTTTCAGGTCCTCGTCGTCATCGGCCACACGCACGGTCGCGTCGGTTTTGACGGTGAGATCGGCGGCGGCTGGCGCAACCGGGGCCACGACGGGCGACACCTGGGTTGCCGCGGCCGGATCCGGAGCCGGCTGCGGAGCGGGCGGAGCAGGCAGCGGAGCCGCAGTGGCTTTCATTTCTTTCTCTGCAGCGGCCTTGGCGGCTTCCGCCGCGGCCTTGGCTTTGGAGGCGGCGTCGGTTGCCAGAGCGCGGGCTTCGGCGGCAGCCTTCGCCGCCGCGTTGGCCGCCGCCGCTTCGGCGGTGGCGCTCGCTGCGTTCGACCACAGCGCCGGCACGCCCTCACCTTGGGCGTCCTCGGCGGCGACCGGAGGCTCGGCGCGGACGGCATGTGCCGACAGCATCAGGGCTGGCAGGATCAGCCAATGGATGACGCCGGAAAAACGGGCGCGACGCATGGAGCCCCTCTGCAATCGTTCAATTATCTTCGGCATCCTAACCGCATCGAAGGCCAAAATGCGACCATCAGGTGATCCCTCGCCCACAGACTCGTCGAGTCAGGCTTGCTCATGACCGTAATCCTGTCCCGTGGACCCGACACCGCCGAGGTTCACCTGCTGCTGGCGCATGGCGCCGGCGCGCCGATGACCAGCCCGTTCATGGATGGTCTGAGCAGGCTGGCCGCAGCCGCCTCGGGCTCCCGTGACTTGCAGGTGCACCGCTTCGGATTTTCCTATATGGCGGACAAGCGCAAGGCAGGTTCGGGGCGCCGGCCGCCACCCCGCGCGGACACGCTGACCAGTGAGTTCGATGCAGCGCTCGGGGTGCTTGAGGACCGTCTCTCGACCAACCAGCGCGTGGTCATCGGCGGCAAGTCGATGGGAGGCCGCGTCGCCAGTTTGCTGGCGGATCGGCTGCACGCCGAGGGACGCATCGCCGGCCTGGTGGTGGCCGGCTATCCGTTTCATCCGGTCGGCCGGCCCGAAAGCCTGCGCACCGGCCATCTCGCCGACCTCTCCTGTCCGACCCTCATCGTCCAGGGCGAGCGCGATCCGTTCGGGAGCCGGCAGGAGGTCAGCGGCTACGATCTATCCCCGGCCATCCGCTTTTGCTGGATTCCCGATGGAGACCATGATTTTTCTCCGCCGGCCCGCTCATCGGCGACGGCCACGAGGAACATGGGCATGGCTGCTGCGGCCATCGCAGAGTTCTGTCACGCGCTGCCGCGTGCGGCGCCAAAGTCGTAATGACGCGGCTCAGACCCGCTGATGGCGAGCGCGGGCCGCGCGTTCCAGGGCGGCGCAGGTCAGCCGGTCGATACCGAGCTTGTCGGCCAGCAGCTCCAGAAACCGGATTTCCTCGTTGGTCACTTTGAGGTCGGTGGCCGCCAGCTCGGCGGCGAGCACATAGGCCGTCTCGCGCAGCCGCTCCGGCAGACTGTCCCTGATCCGGTCGAGAACCTTGTCGAGGCCCTGTGATTTGCCGAGCATCTTGCCGCAATCCTGCGCCGTCGAGATCAGCCAGTCGTCGTTGAAATCCGAAAAAGGCGGCAGGTCCCGCACGATGGACCCGATGCGTGCCAGCTCGTCGTCGGTGATCTTTCGATCGGCCGCCGAGACGGTGATCATGCTGTAGATGAGGGCTTCCGGCGCGCTCAGTTTGGACGACATTCAGGGATCTCCGGGAGGGCACGATTGCCGTCCCTATCTGAGGCCGCCGGAAGCGGGTTTCAAGCGCAGGCGGTCACGGAGCCGTGGCGCGGAGCGAAGGCGAGCCGGCCTCGGCCACCCGCCCGGTCGGAACAGCGGATGCTGTGGGCGCGGCGGCGGCCGGATTCGGCGGCGCCGATTTTGCCTTTTCGGCAGACACACTGGTCTTCCAGTCGGGAGTGGCAACCGACGATCCGCTGGCAACCGCAACGGTCGTCGTCCAGGACGCCGGCGTCGAGGCCGGACCATCCGGCCCGCCGGCCGGCGCATAGGGCTTGGCGTCGAGACGAACCATCCGCTTCAGGATGTCGGTGTTCGAGGTGGCGTTGGAGGCGTTCATCACCTCCGAGCCGACCTTGGTCGCCTCGTCGTATTTTCCTTGCAGGCCGAGGACGAGAGCGAGGTTCTGGCGCACCTTGGCGTTGCCTCCGTTCGCCGAAACGCGGCGCAGCACGTCTTCGGCCCGCGCGGCCTCTCCGCTCATGGCATAGGCGAGGGCGAGATTGTTCAAGACCGACGGCTGGTCGGCCGAAAGCTGTTGCGCCTTCTCGTAGAGCGGAATGGCTTCCTGGTAGCGGCCCTGCTTGGCGAGCACCGTGCCGCGGGCGGACAACACGCGCCAGTCCGGGCTGGTCGGATCGTCGGCGGCGGCCAGCAGTTTATCGGCGACGCTGACCTGATCGAGCTCCAGCGCCAGGCGGCCGTATTCGGAATTGAGACGGCGGTCTGTGGCGTGGAACATCGACGCCTGCTGCAGCACGCCGAGCGCCTGCTGCTTCTGTCCGAGCGCCTTGAGGTTCTTGGCATAGCTCAGCGCCGTATCGAGGTCCGACGGCTTTTCGGCGTACTGTTTGCCCCAGTACTCGGTGGCCTTCTGCAATTCGTCCTGAGGCGCCTTCGGCTCGTCCGCGGCCGACGGCGGCGGCGTGGAGGATGCGAACAGGCTCGGAGCAATTCCGTCGCCGACACCGGCGCAGCCGCCGAGCGTCAGGCTGCACAGCGAGACGATCGCCAGTCCCTTGGCCGCTGTCCGGCCGTAGCCGAGCCGCATGGGTCCAATCGACATGGTCGCCTCTCCTTCGATCCCGCGCGAATCACCATCGCGTCGAACCGAGTGTCGGCGAAGTAAGTCAACAGAGAGTTAAGCGGTGTCTCATTTCGAGGCAGCGGACGTGCGAGCACAGCGGATCAGGCCGCCTGCTCCAGGCGGGCGCCCTCGGCCCACTCCGCCATTTCGGGCAGCGCGAACAGCGTCGAGACGTAGCGGCCAGCCGTGCCGTCGTCGCCATAGCGGGCGAGGTCCGGAATGTAGGTGCGGAAGCGCGAGGCGACCGGCGCGTACATGGCGTCGGCCGCCGAAAACTCGGAAAAAAGATAAGGGCCATCGCCGCCGAACCGCTGACGGCAATCGCGCCACAGCTCGATGATTCGCCGGATGTTGGTTTCGACCGGCTCGATCAGATCGTCCTTCGGCTTGGTGGCCAGGAAATCCATCGGGCAGTGCTCGCGCAGCGCCTGGAAGCCCGAATGCATTTCCGCGGAAACGGCGCGGGCGATGGCTCTCGCGGCCGGATCGCGCGGCCAGATCGGCATATCGGGATGCCGGTCCGCCAGATATTCGATGATCGCCAGACTGTCCCAGATCAGCAGATCGCCGTTGTGGAGGGCCGGCACCTTGCCGGCCGCCGAATGGGCCAGGATGTTCGCCTTGCTCTCGGGCGTCCGCAACCGGACCTCGATCTCCTCGAAGGGGAGGCCATAGCGCTTCATCACCAGCCATGGGCGCAGGCTCCAGCTCGACCAGGTCTTGTTGCCGATGACCAGGCGATAGCAGGCTGCCGTCATGGATGGAGGTCTCCTCTGGTTTGTCTTTCCGGTCCCGGCCGGGGATAATGCTTCAGACAAAGTGATTCCGCCACGCGGCGTCTCATCCGGGAACAGTACGACGCATGAAAGACAAGACTGTCGCAGCCCGCGGTGCCGCCGAGCCGGCCGACCTCTATCTGGACGCCGCGTCCAAGGAGCCGGGCGTACCGATCTGGCTGGTCCGCGATACTCATCCGCCAGGCGCCGATGGGCCGATGCCGGAGGCGGTGCGCCGCTGGCTGGAGACGGTGCGTTTCACCAGTGCTGCGAAAAAGCAGGCGCTGATCCAGGGCGGCGACGGCAGGATGGCCGGCGTCGCCTTCGGGCTCGGCAACGGAAAAGCCGGCGATCCGTCGGGGCCTTCCGAGCTGCTCGTCGGACAGCTCGCCGCCTCGCTTCCGCCGGGCGCTTACCGATGCGCTGAAACCGTGCCGGACTCGGGCCGGAGCCGCAGCGACAAGGAGACACTGGCTGCGCTGGCCTGGGGCCTCGGGGCGTACCGCTTCCGCCGTTACAAATCGGCGTCCGGACCGGATGAGCCGCCGCGGCTCAAGCTCACTGCGTCCGTCGATCGCGCGGCGCTGGTCAACACCGTCGAGGCCGTTTGGCTCGGCCGCGACCTGATCAACACGCCCGCCTCCGACATGGGTCCGGATGAGCTGGAAGGGGCCGCTCGCGGGCTGGCCAGGCGACACAAGGCGACCGTCTCGGTGATCACCGGCAACGACCTGCTGACCGAGAATTTCCCGATGATCCATGCGGTCGGTCGCGCCAGCACGCGGGCACCGCGGCTGATCGACATCCGGTGGAAGAAGCCCGGCGGGCGACGCGACGCGCCGATGGTAACTTTGATCGGCAAGGGGATCTGTTTCGATACCGGCGGCCTCGACATCAAGCCGTCGGCCGGCATGCTGCTGATGAAAAAGGACATGGGCGGCGCCGCCACCGCGCTCTCGCTCGGCCACATGATCATGGGCCAGGGCCTCGATGTGCGCCTGCGGATTCTCATCCCCGCGGCCGAGAACTCAATCGCCGGCAACGCCTTCCGCCCCGGCGACGTGCTGGCGAGCCGCGGCGGCAAAACGGTCGAGATCGGCAACACCGACGCCGAAGGGCGGCTCGTGCTCGCCGACGCCATGTCGCTGGCGGACGAGGAAAGGCCGGACACCCTGCTGGTGTTCGCGACACTGACGGGAGCGGCGAGGGTCGCGCTCGGTCCCGACCTGCCGGCGTTCTTCTGCGACGACGACGACTTCTCGGCACGGCTCCAGTCGTCGGGCCTCGAGGTCGGCGATCCAGTGTGGCGGATGCCGTTCTGGCCGGGTTACGAACGACACCTCGACAGCGACGTGGCGGATATGAACAACGTCTACGAGTCGCCCTTCGCCGGGTCGATCACCGCCGCGCTGTTCCTGCGACGATTCGTGCGCAACGCCCGGCGCTTCGCCCACTTCGACCTCTACGGATGGCGGCCGGTGGCGCGTCCGCTCGGCCCCAAGGGTGGCGAGCCGCAGACCGCACGCGCCGTGTTCGACGTCCTCGCCAGCGAGCTTGCCGCATGAGCCAGGGCGATGGAGAATCCACAACCAACAGCCTGCTGCCGGCGCGCGTGCCGGTCGCCCTCGATCCCCGCTGCTTCGCATTCCGCGACGATCTGGCGGCCGAGTCCCTGAAGGACTGCGTCTCGGCTCCGCGCTATTCCGCGGGCGTGAAGCGGCAGGTCCTCAGAGCCGCCGTGCCGGTGCGGCGCCGACCATCGGTGACCGCCGGCATCGACACCGAGGCCCTGCACGGCGAGATCGTGACCCAGTACGACGAGGCGCACGGGTGGGCCTGGGTGCAGCTCGAACGCGACCGCTATGTCGGTTACGTGCCCGTCGGGGCGCTCGGCACCGAAATCCGCCCGACCACCCACCGCGTGAAAGCCCTCGGCACGTTTCTCTATCCGGTCCCCGACATCAAGTCGGCGCCGCTCATGCACCTCAGCCTCAACGCGGCGCTCGCCATCGCCGAGCCGGGAGAAAAATTCAGCCGCACCGCCGCCGGTCACTTCGTCGTCTCGCGGCACATCGTCGAGAAGGACCGCTTCATCCGCGACTACGTCGACATCGCGGAACGTCTCGCCGGCACGCCGTACCTGTGGGGCGGGCGCACGCGCATCGGTCTCGACTGCTCCGGCCTCGTCCAGGTTTCGCTCGAAGCCGCCGGCATCCCCTGCCCCCGCGACAGCGACATGCAGCAGGCGGAGCTCGGCTCGAACGTGCTGGTGCCGGCCGACCTCGAAGGTCTGCAGCGCGGCGACCTCGTGTTCTGGAAGGGGCACGTCGGGATCATGGCCGACGGCATCATGCTGCTGCACGCCAACGCCCACCACATGGCGGTTGTCTTGGAGACGTTGCCCGAGGCGGTCGGCCGCACGCGGCGAGGGGGATCGGAGATCGTCGCCATCAAGCGGCTGTCTGGGCTCACTTCAAACTCGGGAAGTTGAACTCGGCGCCGCCGCGGATACCGGTGGGCCAGCGGGCGGTGATGGCGGAGCGGGTGGGGCACGGTAGGGTTCCCGATCCGCAGCTTGCTTGGCGATGACCTTGAAGGTCTGCTTGTGGCCCTGACGGAGACCCCCCTTAGTCGCAGGGGAATCGCGTTTGAGATGAGCTGATTTCGGTTGCGAGAGTGCGAATCGTGGATTCTTGAGAGGACTCCCATCTGCCAGGGAGGCGCCGATGCTCAAGGTTCTCGCCCACTTCTCCGTTCTCTCCGATCCGCTCGCCGCCCGCCCCGTCGTCAAAGGCGACGAGACCACTGCCGCCATCCTCATGCTCGCCAACCTCGACATCAAAGGCGCGATCATCACCGGGGATGCGTTGCACTGCAATCGCCGGATGGCGAAGACGATCATCGACCGCGAAGACCGAGGACGATGACCACGGCCGCGTCGAGACGCGCCGCGCCGTCGTGGTGGCGGCCGGCGATCTCGGCGAGCATCACGAGTTCCCGGGGCTCGAGGCGATCGGCATGATCGAGGCGACACGCACGATCGACGGCAAGACCCAGACATTCGTTCACTACTTTGCGCTGTCCCGGCGGTTCAGGCCGGCCGACCTCCTGCGCATCAAGCGTGAGCATTGGGGCATCGAGAACCGCCTGCACTGGCAGCTCGACGTCGTGCTCGACGAGGACATGAGCCGCACCCGCAAGGACAACGGACCCGACAATCTCGCGATGCTGCGACGGCTCGCGCTCAACATCGTGCGC
>JBQTIA010000107.1:0-51993 GCA_052388455.1 Hyphomicrobium sp. | reverse complement strand
AAGATTTGGGGCAACTCTCTGCGTTTTTGGGGGGTGCTGTGGCGGTGACTGCCCCGTTGGGTCGCACACCGCTGATACGCAAGATCGAGGAGGAGTTCGGGGATCTGCTGTTCGTCATGGCCAACGTGGCGCGGCACCTGAAGATCGATCCGGAAACGGCTCTGCGGGGCGCCAACCAGAAGTTCATTCGCCGCTTCGCCCACATCGAGCGCCGGCTGGCGGACCAGGGCCGTGCGCCGGACCAGTCGGACTTGGCCGAGATGGATGCCCTCTGGGACGAAGCCAAGCGCATCGAGCACGGGACGTGAGGACGACATCACTGCGCTGCGGCCGACCGGATATACTCCGCGACGTGCTCGCGGCGGACGCCGAGGCCGACGACACGGGCCGGGATGCGCTGCAGAATCGGAAACCGCTGCATCAGTCTCAGGGCCCGCGACGGTTTCAGAACGGCCGTCGAGGCGAGCGTCGGCCCGATGATGGTGTTCTGCGCGGCGACTTGAATCGCCTGGGTCACGCGCGTCGGAAATGACCGGCGGCGCTGCACGGCGTCGAGGTCGGAGACGGCGAGCCGACCTTCGACGAGCGGCCTCGCAAGCAGATTCGCCGCCGCAACGGCATCCTGCACGGCGAGGTTCACGCCGACGCCGCCGATCGGCGACATCGCGTGCGCGGCATCGCCAATGCACAGAAACCCTGGCCTGAACCATTTCGTGAGCCGGTCGACGCGGACCGTCAGCAGCTTGACGTCCTCCCACGACGCGATTGTCTCCATCCGCGCGCGATCCAGCCCCGACGCCGCGGCGACAGCGTCGCGGAACGGGTCGAGCCCTTGGCTTTTCAAAGTGTCCAGCGAGCCCTTGGGGATCACGTACGCGCACTGCCAATAATCGCCGCGGAACAGCATGGCGAGGATGCGCCCCGTGCCGAAGCGACCCATGGTCTGCTCGGTATCTCCAGCCTTCCAGGGCAGCTTGAACCACAGCGCATCCATGGGCGCGCCGAGAGTCTCGATTCTGAGCCCGGCCTTTTCGCGCAGGATCGAGCCGCGCCCGTCCGCCGCCACGACGAGATCGGCACGGATCGTCGAGACACCCTCACCCGACGCAACGACCACTCCAACGACCCGGCCGTTCTCCTCGACGAGCCCCGTCGCCTCGCTCTCCATCCGGAGATCGAAGCCGGGATAGCGGCGCCCCTCCTCCGCCAGAAAATTGAGGAAGTCCCATTGCGGCATCATCGCGATGTACTTCTCGCGCACGGGAAGATGACGGAAATCGGCGATCATCACCGGAGTGTCGCCGATCTGCCCGGCCAGCCGCTCGACCTTCTGATGCGGGAGGCGAAGAAAGCGCTCTGACAATCCCAGCTCGTGCATGATTTCGAGCGTCGAGGGATGAATGGTGTCGCCACGGAAGTCGCGCAGAAAATCGGCGTGCTTCTCCAGCACCACCACCCGCACGCCGGCCCTTGCCAGCAGATAGCCGAGCATCAGCCCGGCCGGCCCACCGCCGGCAATGACGCATTGAATGGCGGATGAGTTGCTGCTCCTCGGCATGGCAGCAGGTCCCAGACAGTTGGTAGAAGGGCTGAAGTCTACACCGAAAGGCCGGCCTGCCGAAGCTGTCCCTTCAGTCGTTCGAGCTTTTCCGAGGGCACCCGGAGGCGCACGCGCTGATCGCCCGTCTCGTCCGTCTGGCGTTCCACGACGTCGGTGTTCTGGTGCAGCCAGGCGAGCAGTCGGCCCTCGTGCGCCGGCACGGTCAGAGTCATCAGCGTATCGCCGGTGCCGAGCCGGCGGTCGATGGCGTCGAGCAGATCGCCGAGACCCTCTCCGGAAAGAGCGGACGTGAGGATCGGCGGAGAATCGCGGAAGCGCGCCGCAGCCAGCACCTCGTCACGCATCTCGCCGGAGAGCCGGTCGACCTTGTTCCACACTTCGAGGATATGGCTCTCGGCCGGAACCGTGTCGATGCCGAGACCGCTCAGAACCGTTTCGACGTCCCGCGCCTGCGCCTCGGTCTCGCTATGCGAGATGTCGCGCACGTGCAGGATGAGATGGGCTTCGATCACCTCTTCCAGCGTGGCGCGGAAGGCGGCGACCAGCATGGTCGGCAGATCGGAAATGAACCCGACCGTATCGGAGAGAATGATCCGCCGTCCGCTCGGCAGCTTCACCTCCCGCATGGTCGGATCGAGCGTCGCGAACACCTGATCGACCGCCAGCACGCCGGCACCCGTGACGCGGTTGAACAACGTCGACTTGCCGGCGTTGGTGTAGCCGACGATGGCCACGACCGGATAAGGAACCTTGCGGCGGCCGGCCCGGTGCAACTCGCGCGTGCGCACGACCTGCTCGAGGTCGCGCTTCAGCGCTTCGATGCGGCCCTCGATCATGCGCCGGTCGAGCTCGAGCTGGGCTTCACCGGGACCGCCGAGGAAGCCGCCGCCGCCGCGCTGGCGCTCCAAGTGCGACCAGGCGCGGACGAGGCGTCCCTTCTGATAGGAGAGCTGCGCCAGCTCGACCTGCAGCCGCCCCTCCTTGGTGCGCGCCCGCCGTCCGAAGATTTCAAGGATCAAGCCGGTGCGATCGAGCACCTTGACGTTCCACGCCTTCTCGAGATTGCGCTGCTGTACGGGCGTGATCGCGTGATCGACGATCACCAGTCCGGCGGAGATTTCTGCAATGAGCGCCTTCAGCTCTTCGACCTTGCCGGAACCGAACAGCGTGGCCGGCCGAGGCTGCGGCACCTTCACGATACGGGCATCAGCGACGACGAGGTCGATAGCTTCGGCGAGGCCTGCCGCTTCCGTCAGCCGGTCACCCTGCGAATGCACCGGAGCTGTGGCGCTATCGCCGGCACCGGCGATCGACACATGGCGCGTGAGGTGCGGCACCAAAACGAGCACGCGCTCGCGAGTCGGCTGCGGCCGGTCCCTGCCGGGACGCCCGTCCGAGACCGGCGAACCGGCGATCGGATCGGCAGAGGTGGACTGCGGGTCTTCGATCAGAAGCTGCTATCCTGACTGGCCGTCACCGGGCTCGGAATCCATCAGATGGACAGGCGTTCCCGGCATGATGGTCGAGATCGCATGCTTGTACACGAGCTGGGAGTGACCGTCGCGCCTGAGCAGCACGCAAAAATTATCGAACCATGTGACGATGCCCTGCAACTTCACTCCGTTGATGAGGAAGATGGTGAGCGGCGTCTTGTGCTTCCTGACGTAGTTCAGGAAGGTATCCTGAAGGTTTTGAGCTCGCTCTGCGGGCATTGTTGATCCGCCTTCTTTGTTGAGCTTCGCGTTTCTATTTCGGTTTGGCGCCGGCCGTCCTTTCGAGATTGCAGCGAGTTCTCAGACGCCGGAATCGCCCTACGCCCCACAATATCCATTTTAGTCGGCCTGAGAAGAAGGGAAGGATGGCCAATTGAGCGCACCCTGAAAAAAGTTAAGCACTTCAAATGCCAGTCAAATGTGCATTGGCATGGAAACTCCGGCGTAGGCGGAGCGCGACCGCACCCGGACGGCCGTCGCCGATCGCCCGTCCGTCGATGCGCACGACCGGCATGACCGTGGCGGAAGCCGCTGTATTGAAGGCCTCCGCCGCCGCCATAGCTTCCGTGACCGAGAACGGCCGCTCTTCGAGCTCGAATCCTGCACGCCGCACGGTGTCACGCAGCGTGCCGCGAGTGACGCCAGGCAGAATATCGTGTCCAAGCGGCCGGGTGACGAGGCGGCCGTGGCGGTCGACGATCCAGGCGTTGCTCGACGCCCCTTCGGTCACCATACCGGCCGCGTCGACGAACCAGGCTTCCCGCGCGCCGCTCCGCCGCGCTACATCCTTCGCCAGCACCGCCGGCAGCAGCATCACCGTTTTGATGTCGCAACGCTTCCAGCGCGGATCGGGCAGCGTGACGACGCCGATGCCTGTCTCCGCCTGGGCCTCGAGCTTGGCGCGGTCGGTCGGCCGCGCGATGCAAACCAGCGACGGACGCAAGTCAGGTGACGGGACGAAGAAATCTCGCGGAGCGGATCCGCGCGTCACCTGCAGATAGACCGTGCCGTCGACGACGCGGTTTCTGCCAAGTGTTTCACGCACGATCGCAAGCAGGGCGGCGCGCGGCATGGGATGCGGAATGGCGAGCTCGCCGAGCGAGCGTTCGAGCCGGTCGAGGTGCGCCGGCGCGTCGACGAGCTGCCCGCCGTAAACCTCCATCACCTCGTAGACGGAATCGGCGAACTGGAACCCGCGATCCTCGACGTGCACATTCGCAGCGCCGTAGGGCAGGTAGCGGCCATTGACGTAGACGATGCGGCTCATCGAGGCTTCCCTGGTCGACTCGGCTCTACGAACGCCTAGAAATAATCGGGACTGACGCGGAAGAGCTGCTCGACCTCGCGAACATGGTCGGCGCGGGCGAAGAGCACGGCGCGGTCCTTCGGCTCCAGCTCGGTCGCGCCGTTCGGCATGATCACCTTGCCGGCGCGCAGCACTGCCCCGAAGCGCACACCCTCCCCGAGGCCCAGCTCGCGCAGCGGCTTGCCGATGACGCCGGCGGTTTCCAGCACCTCCGCCTCGATCACCTCGCCGGCGCCGTTGTTGACCGAATGCAGACCTCGGATGCGTCCGCGGCGTACGAACTGGAGCACGCGCGAGACGGTGATGGCCCTTGGATTGACTTGAGCGTCGATGCCGAGCGAGCGGATCATGCCAGCATAGTTGGCGGAATTGATCAGGCAGAGATTAGCCCGGCATCCGAGCTGCTTGGCGAGCGCGGCCGTCAGCAGGTTGGCCTGATCGTCATTTGTGACCGCGACCAGCACCTCGGCGGCCGCGATCTCGGCCTCTCTCAGAAGCTCTTCCGACAGTCCCGAGCCGTGCAGCACCACGGTCCGTTGCAGCTTCTGCGCCAGCTCCTGCGCGCGGGCGCGTGACAGCTCGATGATTTTCACGCGGGCGTTGGGGTCGCGCTGTTCGATGCGCTGCGCAAGAATGTAGCCGATGTTGCCACCGCCGACGATGACGATGCGGCGTGCCTGGGTTTCCTCGTGGCCGAACACCTGCAGCGTGCGCTCCACCTGAGCGGCCGGTGCCACTACATAGACGTCGTCGTGCAGGCGGATGTCGTCGCGGCCGTGCGGCACGAACAGTTTGGCGCCGCGCACGATGCCGACCACGACCGCCGGAAGATCGGGGAAGAGTTCCGCGAGCTGCGACAGCGGGGTGTCGATCAGCGGACATTCAGGCCCGCAGGTGATGCCGAGCAGCGTCACACGCTCGTCGGCGAAGCTGACCGTCTCGAAAGCGCCGGGCGTCTCCAAGCGACGCAGCACCATGTTGGCCACTTCCACTTCCGGCGAGATGACAGTGTCGATCGCCATGTTTTCGCGGGCGAAGAGACTGGACCATTCCTGAGCGAGATAGGTCTGCGCGCGCACGCGGGCGATCTTGGTCGGAATGTCGAACAGCGTGTGGGCGACCTGGCAGGCGACCATGTTGACTTCATCGTGCAGCGTCACCGCGATCAGCATGTCGGCTTCCCGCCCGCCAGCCCGCTCGATCACATCCGGGTGGGCCGCGTTGCCGTGGATCGCCCTGACCTCTAGGAGATCATTCGCCCGCTGCACCAGCTCGCCGCTGGCATCGATGATCGAAATGTCGTTGCCTTCGGCCGAGAGGCGTTCGGCGATGCCGGTCCCGACTTGTCCGGCGCCGCAGATGATGACTTTCATGATCAGCCTATCGGACGGCCGGGAAACCGAGACGTTCCCGAGTTGTAGTGCCGCCGTCTCTCCGTTGCCCGCGCCAGCATATCGCGCGCCGGCCAGTAGAGTAGAAGCGCAAACAGGTTTAGGTCTGATTGCACGCCGGGGGTGGGTCAGACCTGCCGTATCTCGGGCGCACGCTGCTCGGAGGAGACGCCGAGCGCACGCAGCTTGCGGTGCAGAGCCGAGCGCTCCATGCCGACGAACTCGGCGGTGCGGGAGATGTTGCCTCCGAAGCGGTTGATCTGGGCCAGCAGATATTCGCGTTCGAAGATTTCGCGCGCCTCCCGCAGCGGCATGGACATCAGGTGCTCGGCCCCCCCGTTGACGGGAAGCGGCACGTTGGAACCGATCTCCTGGGGCAGCATGTCGGCGGTGACGACGGCATCGGGATCGCCGCCGGCGAGAATCATCAGCCGTTCCACGTTGTTGCGCAGTTCCCGCACGTTGCCGGTCCAGTCGTGCGCCTGCAGCACGGCCATGGCGTCCTCGCCGATCTTGCGCGGGGCGAGTCCGGAGGCCTGCGCGAGCTGCTGGACGAAGTAGACGACCAGCTCGGGAATGTCTTCGCGACGCTCGGCGAGGCCCGGAACGCGCAGCGGCACGACGTTCAGCCGGTGGTAGAGGTCCTCGCGGAAGCGCCCCTCGGCCATGTCGCGCTCCAGGTCTCGGCTCGTCGACGAGATGATGCGCACGTCGACCGCTACCTTCTGATTGCCGCCGATGCGCAGGAACTTCTGCTCGACGAGGACGCGCAGAACCTTTCCCTGCGTCTCGATCGGCATGTCCGCCACCTCGTCGATGTAAAGCGTCCCGGTATGCGATTCCTCGAGCGCGCCGACCTTGCGCGGACCTCCGGAACGGTCCTCGGTGCCGAACAGCTCCTCCTCTACCCGGTCCGGCGCCATGGCCGCCGCGTTAAGCACCACGAACGGACCGTCCGCACGCTGCGACTTCAGATGCACCGCGCGCGCCGCCAACTCCTTGCCGGTGCCGGACGAGCCGCGGATCAGGATGCGGCTGCGGGTCGGCGCCAGCTTGTCGATCTGGCTGCGCAGCTGATTGATGGCCGCCGATTTGCCGACCATCTCGGCCGAAATCGTCGAGCGCTCCTTCAGCGTCTTGACCTCGCGCTTCAGTTGCGAGGCTTCGAGCGCGCGAAGCGTCACCAGGATCAGCCGGTCAGCCTTGAACGGCTTCTCGATGTAGTCGTAGGCCCCGCGCTTGATGGCCGTGACGGCGGTCTCGATGTTGCCGTGGCCGGAGATGATGACCACGGGGAGATCGGGATAGGTCCGCTTGATGGCCGAGAGCACTTCGAGCCCGTCGAGCCGGCTGCCCTGCAGCCAGATGTCGAGGATCACGAGATGCGGCCGGCGCAGCTCGATGGCACGCAAGGCCTCGTCGCTGTCGCGGGCGAGGCGGCTGGTGTGGCCCTCGTCTTCCAGGATCCCGGCAATCAGCTCGCGGATGTCGGCTTCGTCGTCGACGACCAGAATATCGGCAGGCATCGGTTGCTCCCTTGCTCGTCTCTCGTTGTCACTTAGGCAGGCCGGGCGGCGCTTTCGGCCCCGCTCGCTTCAGATTGCGTGTTTTCCGCCGCCGGCGCGGCGGTGACTGGTTTTCTCTGGAGTGTGATCCGAACCAGCGCACCACTGGTTCCGCCGTTGCCGCCGTCCGGCAGTGCCGGCGCATCCTCGAGGGTCAGCGTGCCGCCGTGCTGCTCGGTGATCTTCTGCACGATGGCGAGCCCGAGCCCGGTGCCCTTGTGGCCCTTGGTCGTGACATAGGGCTCGAGCAGGCGCGCGCGATTCTGCTTGGGGAGGCCGACGCCGTTGTCGATGACTTCGATCGCGATCTCGTGCTCGGCGGGTCGCAGGGCGACGACGACCTTCGGGCGCCAGCCCTTCGACGGTCCTTCTCCCCTCGCTTCGACGGCCTCGGTGGCGTTCTTCACCAGATTGGTGACCGCCTGCGTGATCAGCCGGCGGTCGAAGGCGGCTGCCACGGCACCTTCCGGCATGATCAAGCTGTAGGTCACCTGCGGGTGCCCTTCGCGGAACAGCACCACGGGCTCCATCACCGCCTCGCGCAGATCGCCCGCCTCGATGACGGGTTTGGGCACGCGGGCGAACGAGGCAAACTCGTCGACCATGGTTTTGATGTCGCCGGCCTGCCGTTCGATGGTCGCAGTCAGCTTGTCGAATGTTTCGCGATCCGGACCGGTGATCACTTTCCCGTACTTGCGCCGCAGCCGCTCGGCCGAGAGGATGATGGGGGTCAGCGGATTTTTGATCTCGTGGGCGATGCGGCGCGCCACGTCGGCCCAGGCCGAAGTGCGCTGGGCAGAGACGAGTTCCGTCACGTCGTCGAAAGTGACGACCGAGCCGACGTCGCCGGGGCCGGCCTGCTCACGGGTGATGCGCACCGCGAACGAGCGCTCCTCGCCGCCGACGGTGACCGTGATCTCGCGCTGGGCGCGCGGCTTGCGCAGCCCGTCCTCACCGCTGGTGAGCAGTGGCGCGAACACCGGCAGCGCCTCGCCGAGGCGCTTGCCGACGATGTCGGACTCGCTGATCCCGAGCAGCTGTTCCGCTGAGCGGGAGAGCAGCGTGATGCGGCCCTGGCTGTCGAGGCCGATGACGCCGGCCGAGACTCCGGACAGCACCGCCTCCATGAACCGGCGGCGGTCGATGAGCTGCTCGTTGGCCGTCACCAGAGCATCGCGCTGATGCTTCAGCTCGCGCGTCATGTTGTTGAAGGTGTGCGACAGGCGCCTGAGATCACCCTCGCCGCGCTTCTCCGGCAGCTCGACGAGGAGATCGCCCTTCGACACCTGCTGGGCGGCGAAGATCAGGCGCCGGATGGGAGCGACGAAGCGGCCCGCGAACCACATGCCGATCCAGATGGCGGCCAGAAGCGCCGTCATCGAAATCATCGTGTACATCAAGCCGTGCGCGAGAACGAGCCCGCCGCGGGCGCGTCTCAGCCGCTGATATTCGTCGACGTTCTGCTCGGTCGAGCGCAGGTGCCCCATCACCTTGGCGCTCACTGCTCGTGCGACGTAGAGATATTCGCCGGGAAATCGCGTCAGCTTGGTGATGGCCGCAATGCGCGAGTGCTCCTTCTGCGCGATCAGAGCGACCTGACCGCCTTCCGCCTGCGAGACGGCCGGCAGCGGGGGGGGCAGGTAAGGCATGCTGGCGCTTTCGGCGGCCGTGCGCACCACATTGCCCTTGACGTCGATGATGTAGGCCGACGGGAGATCGCGCAGGCCGGCCTGGGCCATCAGCATCCGCTGCAGCTCTTCCGGGTTATTGCGCCCTTCCTCGGCCGCGGCGTCGATGTCGCGCGCCATATTGTCGATGTCGGTGCGGATGACCTGACCATGCTCGTCGAGATAGGCCTGCGCCACATCGAGCGAGTTCTGGATGATGGCCCGCGCCCGGGACGAGAACCAGCCGTCGAGCGAACGGGAAAACGTCGTGGTAGCGGCGACCGCCAGCAGGATCGCCGGAAGCGCGGCGATCAGCGAGAACAGCAGCACGATGCGGACGTGCAGCCGGGCGCCGGGCAGCTTGTCGCGCCAGGCCCGCAGCAGCCCGACGAGTTGCCATGCGATTACCCCGATCATGGCGACGATGAGCACGACGTTGACGAACAGCGCCGTCAGCACGACCTCGTTGCGCGGAGCGATCGGCGTCAGCCCGGTCAGGATGAGATAGGTGATGAAGGCCGAGACGACGGCCAGTACGACGACGACCAGGCCGGTCCAGAACGCCCGGTCGGTCGGATCGAGCAGCGGGGCGCTCGCCTCCTCGGCGCCCTGCGGACGATCGGGTCTGATGCTGACGAGGCTCATGACATCCCGGGTTGCAGGTCGAACAGGGGCGTCCCGCCCCATTCGGCTTGGAGGAGCGAGACCCTGCGCCGGGTCGCGAGTGCGTCGCAAAACGGGCCCAAATGTTGCCCGGTCGACACTGTTCCGATGTGACATGACGCAGAGAAATCACAGCTAGGGAGCAACTGTGACATTTCTGCGGTCTAAATGGCTGCAATCAACTGTGACGGAATTTCCGCGCTGTGACGTGCCGGACGACGGTTGCCGAACGTGATCGACAGGCCGATCCGCGGATCTGTCGTTCATCGGGTGGTCGCTGTCAGCCGAGTGGGGTACGCAGCACCCTCAGATCGAGGTCGCGGATGCGCGAGCGCAGCGTGTTGCGGTTGAGGCCGAGCAGCTCGGCCGCCCGGATCTGATTGCCGCGCGTCGCTGCCAGCGCCGCCGACAGCAGCGGCACCTCGACCTGCCGGATGATCCGGTCATATAAGCCGGCGGGCGGCAGTTCCTTTCCGAAGCTGGCGAAATACTGCGCCAGATGCCGCTCGATCAGCTCGGCCAGATCCTTCGGCTCGGATTCGGGCGCGGACCGCACCGGCGCCGCCTCGACTAATTCCTGCTCTATGATCTGCTGGGTCAGCGTTTCGTTCGCGTGCAGCGCCGAGACACGGCGCACGAAATTTTCGAGCTCACGCACGTTGCCCGGCCAGGCGTGGGACTTCAGCCGCTCGATGGCGCCGGTCTCGATGGCCTTCTGGCCGAGGCCTTCGCGCGCCGCCTGCCGCAGGAAGTGGCGGACGAGGTCGCCGATATCCTCCGAGCGCTCGCGCAGCGGCGGAATGCGCAGAGGGACGACGTTGAGACGATAGTAGAGATCCTCGCGGAACAGCCCCTGCTGGATGTGCGATTTGAGATCGCGGTGGGTGGCGGCGATGATCCGCACGTTGGTCTTGATCGGCGTGCGCCCACCGACGGTGGTGTATTCGCCCTGCTGGAGGACGCGCAAAAGCCGCGTCTGAGCTTCGAGCGGCATGTCGCCGATCTCGTCGAGGAACAGCGTGCCGCCCTCGGCCTGCTCGAAGCGCCCCTGCGTGCGTGATTGCGCGCCGGTGAAGGCGCCCTTCTCGTGACCGAAAAGCTCGCTCTCGATCAGCTCGCGAGGAATCGCCGCCATGTTGATGGCGACGAAGGGTCCGTTTCGGCGCTTGCCGTGATCATGCAGCACGCGCGCCACCAGCTCCTTGCCGGTGCCGCTCTCACCCGTGATCATCACCGTCAGATCGGTCTGCGTCAGCCGTGCGAGCGCGCGGTAGATTTCCTGCATCGCCGGCGAGCGGCCGATCAACGGCAGCTCTTCGGATTCGGGACTGTCGGCGGGGCGCTGCGCGCGGCGGCCAGGCGAGGCCAGCGCGCGGCCGACGACGGAGACGACCTCTGAGAGGTCGAACGGCTTGGGAAGATATTCGTAGGCGCCCTTGTCGGCGGCGGTGAGCGCGGTCATCAGCGTGTTCTGCGCGCTCATGACGATGATCGGCAGGTCGGGCCTCAGTTTCTTGATTCGCGGAATGAGATCGAAGGCGTTTTCGTCGGGCATCACCACGTCGGTGATCACGACATCGCCCTCGCCCTGAGACACCCAGCGCCACAGCGTGGCCGCGTTGCCGGTGGCTCGCGGCGCATAGCCGGCCCGCGCAAGGGCCTGGTTGAGCACCGTGCGGATGGCGGTGTCGTCGTCAGCGATCAGGATGGTGCCTCGGGCCATGGCCGGTGACTGGCTCCTCGTTCAACGGGTGTTCAACCGACGGAAGTCTGACTTTGATGCACGGGCAGGAGAACGCGGAACGTCGTGCGTTTCGGCTCGCTGTCACATTCGATGATGCCGCCGTGGTCGCCGATGATCTTGGCGACGAGTGCGAGACCAAGCCCCGAGCCGGTACGCTTGGTGGTGACGAACGGATCGAAGAGATGCGGCTTCAGGTGATCGGGAATGCCGCCGCCGTTGTCCTCGACCTGGATCATCAGCGGCAGGCTGATGCGGGAGGGCGAACCCGGCACGGCCAGCCGAACGCCGGGACGAAATCCCGTCTGCAGCACGATGCGGCCCGGCTCGTCGATCTCGCCGATCGCCTCGGCGGCGTTCTTCACGAGATTGAGAAACGCCTGCACCAGCTTGTCACGATTGCCCGCCACCGGCGGCAGCGAGGGATCGTAGTCCTCAACATAGCGGATGCCGCGACCGAAGCCCGACTCCGACAGCCGACGCACGTGATTGAGAACATCGTGGATATTGATCGGCTCGCGCGGCAGGGGACGCTCGTCGCCGAACACCTCCATGCGATCGACGAGATTGCGGATACGGTCCGTCTCGGAGCAGATGAGCTGCGTCAGTGCGCGGTCGGCATCCGAAAGGCCCGGTTCCAGCAACTGCGCGGCGCCGCGGATGCCCGACAGCGGGTTCTTGATCTCGTGCGCGAGCACGGACGCCATGCCGGAGACGCTGCGCGCAGCGGCGCGGTGCGTGAACTGGCGCTCGATCATCTGCGCCATGGTCCGCTGCTGGAGCATGAGCACGATGAGGCCCGGCTGCTCGGGAAGTGGGCCACCATAGACGTCGACCAGCTTCGGCTGCTGGAATTTCGGCGACGCCATTTCGACGCCGTACTCGTTGACGGTGGCGCCCGTCTCGCGCACCTGCTGGAGCAGCGCGAGCAGCGGGCACCCGAACGCCACAACATCATCGAGCCGCAACCGTTTCAGCACGCCGGAACTTGTCGACAGGAAGAACTCGGCGGAGGCGTTCGCGTAGATGATGCGGTTTTCCTCGGCGACTACGAGGATCGGATGGGGCAGTGCAGCCAGCAGAATGTCGTGCTCGACGGGACGCCGCGAGGGCCCCGGAGTCCGGTCCTTCAGGTTGATCGGGGTCATGCCGCCACCTCCAGCTTCGGGGTGCTGGACTGTTCGTCGTAGAATTCTGCGAGACCGGTTAGCACGCGGCCGGCGTCGTCGTCGGTGCACAGCCTCATGCGCCAGGATTTCACGACCCGCTCTTCGGCGCCGCTGGAAGCGAGATACCAGCCGATGTGCTTCCTCGCGTTGCGCAGGCCGAGGACCGCACCATAGTGCGCCAGCATCTGCTCCACGTGGCCTCTTGCGATACGACACTGCTCGGGAAGCGGCGGCGGAGCGGGGACGACACCCGTTTCCCTATGCCGGGCGATCATCGCCGGCAGCCACGGCGCGCCGTAGGCTCCGCGCCCGATCATCACGCCGTCGGCACCCGAGAGAGCCGTTGCGCGACCGGCGTCGGCGATCGACTTGATATCGCCGTTGACCAATACGGGAATGCTGACAGTTTCCTTGACGTGGCGAACGGCCGTCCAGTCGGCTTGGCCCTTGAAGAACTGGCAGCGGGTCCGCCCATGCACCGTTATGAGCTGGATGCCGGCCGCCTCGGCGAGGCGCGCCAGCTCCGCCGCATTGTGCGAGCGCTGGTCCCAGCCGAGCCGCATTTTGAGTGTGACGGGCACGCGGACCGCGCCGACCACCGCCTCGATGAGAACGAGGGCGAAATCCAGGTCGCGCATCAGCGCGCTTCCCGAAGCACGGCCGGTCACCTCGCGCGCGGGGCAGCCCATGTTGATGTCGATGATGTCGGCGCCGCGGGCTTCCGCGATCCGCGCCCCTTCCGCCATCCAGTGCGGCTCGCTGCCGACCAGTTGAACGACGAAGGGATCGAGACCGCCGCCCTCGGCTCTGCGGATGACATCCGGGCGCTCGGACACGAGTTCGCGGCTGGCGACCATCTCCGAAACCACCATGCCGGCTCCCAACTCGTGGGCCAGCGTGCGGAACGGGAGATCGCTCACTCCTGTCATGGGCGCCAGAACCGCGCCGTTGCGGAGGCGATGCCGACCGATTTGCAGTGCCGACGTCAATCGCGCGCTTTCTGCTTGAAGCTTATTGCCTAAATTTAGGACACGTATCGTTGGTGCCTTGCTGTTAGGCACTTTACCCAATGTTCCAAATTTCGCAAGCGCGAACAAGCAGCCCGCGTTTGCCCTGCGGCTCTTCGCCCCCTAATGCTGCCGCCAACCGACGTCCAACGCTGTCCCGAGGTTGCCTTGAAATCGACCGTGCTGATCGTCGCCGCCGGCCGTGGAAGCCGCTTCGGCGGCGACCGTCCCAAGCAGTATCGCGACCTCGTCGGCAAGCCCGTGCTTCGACACTGCATCGAGGCGCTGCTTTCGGTTTCGGACGTCGACACCGTGAGAGTGGTCATCGGCGCCGCCGACCTGGAGGAATATCGCCGCGCCACACGAGCGATCACGGATGCCCGGCTCGGGGAGCCTATCGTCGGCGGCGCCACCCGCCAGGAGAGCGTGCGGCTCGGGCTCGAGGCGCTGGCAGCGGCCCCGCCCGACGCGGTGCTCGTTCACGACGCCGCCCGACCGCTCATCGATGAGGCAACCGTCCAGCGCATTCTGGAGGCGCTGCGGACAGCTCCGGCCGCCATCGCGGCCATCCCTGTCGTCGATACGCTGAAGCGCGCAGGCCCCGGTGCGGCGCTCGTCGAAGCCACGCCCAGCCGCGAGAACCTGTGGCGGGCGCAGACCCCGCAGGGCTTCCATTTCGCACCGATCCTCGACGCCCATCGCCGCGCCGCCTCAGCCGGACGGTCCGTTTTTACCGACGACGCGGAGATTGCCGAATGGGCCGGACTGCCCGTCGCGCTGGTGATGGGTGCAGAGCGGAATTTCAAGCTGACCACGGAGGCCGACATGGTGCGGGCCGCGAAAGAACTCGATATGTCCAGCAGCGAGGTGCGGACGGGCTCGGGTTTCGACGTCCACCGCTTCGCGCCCGGCGATCATGTCTGGCTGTGCGGTGTCCGCATCCCTCACTCCCACACGCTCGAAGGTCACTCTGATGCCGATGTGGCGCTGCACGCCCTCACCGACGCCATCCTCGGCGCGCTGGGGGACGGCGACATCGGGCAGCACTTCCCACCGAGCGAGCCCCGCTGGAAGGGAGCCGCCTCGCGCGTTTTTCTCGAGGATGCCGCGCGCCGCGTGGCGGGCCGAAGCGGCACCGTCACCAACGTCGACGTGACGCTGCTCTGCGAGGCGCCCCGAGTCGGCCCCCACCGCGACGCCATGCGTGCCGCAATTGCCGAAATTCTGGGCATTAGCGTCGACCGGGTCGGCGTTAAGGCGACGACGACCGAGGGGCTCGGCTTCACCGGCCGCCGCGAGGGCATCGCCGCCATGGCGACAGCCACCCTTCTCCTCGCCTGCCCAACAGCGACGCAATAAACCAGGATTTCGAGTTGCATGGCCTCGCGTTGACCCCGTGCCGAGAATCGCGGCATCAGGGAAACCAGATGCAGTTGTATGACCAAAAATTGCAGCGGGGCAGATCATGACCATCACGCACACGCTCGAGCGCGCGACGCGGGACGCGGCGCCGAAGGACAGTCATCCCATGCTGGATATCGCCGAGGCGACGTCGGCCGGCTGCCTCGCCACCCGGGTCCGGCAGCTCTCCCGCATCATTACCCGCATCTACGATGATGCTCTCCGCCACCTCGGCATTACCGCCAGCCAGTACACTCTGCTGGCCCAGCTCGCCTCGCGCGACGGGATTACGGCGGTCGAGATCGGCACCGAGCTGGACATCGAGAAGTCGACGCTGTCGCGAAACCTGAAGCGCCTCCTGGCGCTCGGCCACATCATCATGGACCCGCCCGCCGGCCGGCGCGGCCGCGGTCTTCACCTGACGAGCAAGGGCCAGTCGGTGCTGCGCGAGGCGTATCCGGTCTGGCAGGGCGCCCAGAGCCGGACCATCGCCGTCATGGGACCCGAAAGCCGCGGCACCCTCGACAGCCTTCTGCGTCAGGCAGAGAAGCTCGCCGCCGTCTGAGCCGACACCGGCTACTTGGTCCAATTGCTGCCGTCGCCTCGCTGCTCGGGGGCCTTTGAGTCCGAGCAGGCGGGGCCAGAGCAAATTTCGGCGGAGCCGACAATAGTCAGGCCTCTTACGGGCGGCTCTGGCGCTGAACCCCCGATCGCCGCGCGCCTATTTCCCACGCTTCCCGGACGCCGCGTCCTTCACGCGACGATCCGCCTCAGGAAAGCATGGAGGAGAGAGGTGCTTACTTGGTGAAGACCAGCGCAGTTTGATTGCGCAATTCCCGCTTGCTCGCATCGGCACATCAGCCCCTTCTCAAATTCCAGAGGTCCTATAGCGTCGGCACATCTGCCGGAGATTTGTGACGCCATGGACTTGTCGCCGTTGAAACCCGTCGCCCTGCAACTGACGCGCGCGCTCGGCGAGCGTGGCATCACGCTCGTCACGGCGGAAAGCTGCACGGGCGGGCTGATCGCGTCGGCCCTTACGTCGCTGCCGGGCGCTTCCGTGGTGTTCGAGCGCGGTTTCGTCACCTACTCGAACCTCTCGAAGTCGGAAGCGCTGGGGGTCGAAGGCTCTGTCATCTCGCGGTATGGCGCGGTCAGCCGAGAGGTGGCGGAAGCCATGACCGCCGGCGCGCTCCGCCATTCCGCCGCCGGATTGGCCCTTGCGGTCACCGGCATCGCCGGTCCCGACGGCGGCACGCCCGCGAAGCCCGTCGGGCTCGTCCACGTCGCGGCCGCCCGTCGCCTCGGTCCCACCCTCCAACTCGAACGCCGCTATGGACCGTTGTCGCGCGAGGACATCCGCATGGCCGCCGCGCGTGACGCCATGACTCTTGCGCTCGAAACCCTCACGTGTCCCATTTCGTAGCTGTTGAAGGCCAGAGGGTACGACAGGGTACGACGCATGATCCCACCTTACCGCCGCTCGTCCGCCGCTCTCGTCGCCGCTGCAGTCCTCACGGTCGGAGTGGGGCTCGCCAGTCCGCTTCGCGCCGCCGACCTCAGCGCCCGCGAGGTGACCGAGCGTCTGTTCGCGGCCACCGCTGAGCAGCCCCTCGACCTCACAGCGCAGTGCCTCCGCGATCTCGATCTCGCCGGCCTCGACTTCAAGCGGGCCCGCCTCGACCGCGCAGACCTCTTCGGCAGCGACCTGACGGGAGCCGATCTCTCGCACGCCGATCTCAGCGGCGCACAGCTCGATCGCGCCATCACGGTCGGCGCACGCTTCGTCGGCACGAAGCTCGCGGGCGCGTCGATCCTGCGGCCGACGACGTTCTCGACCCTGGAGGGCTCACCCGCCGAGGCGATGAGCTTCGCCGGTGCCGATCTCTCGGGCGCCAAGATTTTCGGCCGTTTCAATTTCGCAGATTTCCGCGGCGCCAATCTCAGCAACGCCCGCCTCGCGCCCTTCAATCACAGCGGCTTCATCGAGCACCTGTGGCGGACGGAGATGGTCTCGGCCAAGCTCGCGGGGGCCAATCTGTCCGGCGCCGATCTCAGCCATGTCAGCTTCCGCTTCGCCGACCTTCGTGGCGCGAACCTGTCGCGCGTCAGTCTTCGCCAGGCCGACCTTGCCCACGCAGATCTTTCCGGCGCCGACCTGAGCCATGCCGACCTTGCGCTGGCCGATCTCGACGGCGCCATCCTGACGGGCGTCCAGGGAATGGAGACGGTCGCCGGACTCGACCGGGCCTTCAACCGCGGCAAGATCGCGCCGTAACCACGGCCCCGCTTCCGGCAGTATCGTTCGATCGGTTCCGGTCATCGGCGATCTCCGACGAGACCAAGGTCTATCCGATCAGGCTCGCCAGGAAGCGCAGCGCAACGATCGCGAGAAAAATGCCGAACGCGAGTTCCAGACTCCGCTTCGGGATGGCGTGCGCCACGCGGACGCCGAACGGCACGGCCAGGAGGCTGGTCGGAATGATCAGCGCGGCGGCCAGAAGGTTGACGTAGCCGAGCGAGTACGCCGGCCGCCCAGCCGCCTCCCAGCCTGCCCAGACGAACCCCAGCATTCCGGGTATGGAGATGACCGGCCCGAACGCCGACGACGTGGCCACCGCCGCGTGGATCGGCATGGCGTAAAGCGTCAGCAGCGAGACGACGAACATGCCGCCGCCGATGCTGAGCAGCGCCGAGACGATGCCGATGGCGAAGGCGGCGACTTCGACGCCCCGGCTGGCCGGCAGCGCGGCGCCGAGCCGCCAGTCGTCGCGGCCAGCGATCATCTTGACCGCCATCAGGCTTCCGGCCACCACCCAGACCCCCTTGAGAATGGCGGCACTGGCCGCGCTCGCCAGCAGCACGCCCGCTCCGACGCCCAGCGCAACCCATGGCGCGAGCCGCCGCACGGTGCCCGCATCGATGGCTCCCTTCGCGTGGTGTCCCGCCGCGGATCGCAGCGACGTCGGCACGATGACCGCCAGCGACGTGCCGAGCACCATGTGCATCCGCACGCTCTCCTCGACCCCGGTCAGCCGGAACACCTCGTAGAGCACAGGCACAAGGATCGCGCCGCCGCCGACGCCGAGCAGTCCGGCGAGAAAGCCGGTGACCAGGCCCGCCGCCGCAAGCGCGAGCACGAGCGTAGTCGGGGACGCGATACCCAATTCAGTCATAGAGCCACGCTGTCCGCCGCGGCTCTCGAAGCCGAAAGCGGTCGGGTGCCCCCTTCCACCGCCGCCAATGCATCCCGCAGCACGTCGATGCCCGCGCCCGGCTTCACCGCGCCCTCGCCGAGAATGCGGCGGAACAGCCGTCCGCGCGGCTGGCCGTGATAGAGTCCGAGCAGGTGCCGGGTGATGTTGTTCAACTTGCCCCCCCGTGCAAGGTGGTCCGCGACGCAGGGAATCAATCGCTCGATCGCCTCGCGGCGCGAGACCTGCGGCGCGGAGCTGGAGAAGAAGCGCCGGTCGACCTCGGCCAGCAGATAGGGCTCGTGATACGCCGCGCGGCCCAGCATCACGCCGTCGACGTGGTTGAGGTGGCTTTCGCACGCATCGAGCGTCGCGATGCCGCCGTTGATCACGATGGTGAGCTCCGGCCGCGCCGCCTTGAGACGGTAGACGCGCGCATAGTCGAGCGGCGGGATCTCGCGGTTCTCCTTCGGAGACAGGCCCGAGAGCCACGCCTTGCGCGCGTGCACGATGATGGTCGAGCACCCCGCGTCGGCCACCGTGTCGGCGAAGCGCTGGAAGTCGGCCTCCGCATCCTGGTCGTCGATGCCGATGCGGCACTTGACGGTGACGGGCACTGCGACCGCCTGCTGCATGGCCCGAACGCATGCCGCCACTGTTTCCGGCTCCGCCATCAGGCAGGCTCCGAAGCGTCCCTCCTGCACGCGGTCCGACGGGCAGCCGACGTTGAGATTGATTTCGTCATAGCCGAAAGCCTCCCCGATCGCCGCCGCTTCGGCGAGCTTCGCCGCGTCCGATCCGCCGAGTTGAAGCGCCACAGGCTGCTCGGCGCGCGACATCGCCAGCAACTGCTGCCGCTTGCCGTAGAGCACCGCGTCCACCGTCACCATCTCGGTATAGAGCCGCGCCCGCCGCGTAAGGATGCGATGAAAGAACCGGCAATGCCGATCCGTCCAATCCATCATGGGGGCGACGCAGAACTTGTGGTGTGAGGGGTTCATTTGATCTGTAGAGAGGTGTGTCAGTCGGGGCTGCCAAGCGTAGGCAAATGCATCGACCAGATCGTGCCGAGTGTCAGGTCGACGGGTCTTCGGCCGGCACCCCATTCCCTACCCTGCGGCGGCGGAAAAAAACAGCGTCGGAATGCGATCCGATTTCGGCCCGGTTCGACGCCGTGTGCCTGAATTAAACCCGACGGGACAATGAGCGCCTGACAATCGACAATCGACAATCGACAATCGGGGGATAAAGCCGCTTCCTCCGCCTGCAAAGTCCATCTAGCCCCTTGTGCCGTTGAGATAGGCGGCGGTCAGGTCGTCGTGGGGTGTTTCGAAGAGGCGCTTGCATTGACCGAATTCGATCAGCATTCCCGCACGGTCCTTGACCCAGAAAAAGGCCGCGTAGTTCGCAATGCGGCGGGCCTGCGCGAGGTTGTGCGTCACGATGACGACCGTGTAGCGGCCGCGAAGGCTCTGGATCATGTCCTCGACGGTCGCAGAGGAGAGCGGATCGAGAGCGCTGCACGGCTCGTCCATCAGCAGCACGGAAGGTTCGAGGGCGAGCGCGCGGGCGATGCACAGCCGCTGCTGCTGTCCGCCCGAAAGCGTCAGCGCCGCGCCGTCGAGCCGGTCCTTCACCTCGCCCCAGAGGCCGACGTCGGTCAGGGCCTTTTCAATTCGCAACTCCAGTTCGTCCCTCCGCGTGATGCCATGCTCGCGCAAAGGCATCTCGATATTGCGGCGGATCGACAACGGGAATGGATTGGGCCGCTGGAAGATCATGCCGACCCGGCGGCGGAGGGCCTGGACGTCGACCTCGGGCGTGCGGATGTCCTGCCCTTCGATCGTCACGCGGCCGTCGATGGTGCAGCCGGGGATGAGATCGCTCAGCCGGTTGAGGGCGAACAGCAGGCTCGTCTTGCCACATCCGGACGGGCCGATCAGAGCCGTGATGCAGCCCCGGTAGATGTCGAGCCGCACATCGCGGAAGGCGGGCTTGCCGGCGTAGCTCAGCGAAAGGTTGTCGATGCCGATCAGGGTCTCCGGCGTGCAACACGGTGGCCCTGAGACCAGCGGACCGAGCGTGAATGGCACGCAGGCTGCGTCGCGCTGGGCGTCGAGCCGTTTATCCGATGTGGTCATGCCGCGGTGATCCTTCGCTTGAGCGTTCTGTCCGCGAGCCCTATGGCCAGTCCGTTGATCAGGATCAGCAAGCTAATGAGTACGAGCGCCGACGCATAGGCGCTGCGGTCACCACCAGCGACGTTCATAGTGAGATCGTAGATGTGAACCGAGATGGCACGGCCGGAATCGAGCAGCGAGGAGGGCATCCGATCGACATACCCGCTGGTGAAGACCAAGGCCGCCGTCTCGGCCATGGCGCGACCGACGCCGAGCATCAGGCCGGCGACGAGAGCGGGGGCGGCGGCAGGAATGAGGATCTGCCACAGAGCCGTGGAGCGCGACATGCCGAGGGCCGCGGCCCCCATACGCCAGTCGTCGGGAACCATGCGGAGACCCGACTCCGCAGTGCGGATCAGGATCGGCAGCACCATGCAGGCCAGCGTCAGACCGCCGGAGAGAATCGAGAAGCCGAGCCCCAGCCACACGCTGAAGAACGCGTTTCCGAAAAGCCCGAACACGATCGAGGGCACACCGGCGAGCACATCGAGACTGAGGCCGATGACGCGGCCGAGCGGCCCACCCTGCCGCGTGAATTCCGACAGCAGGATCGCCGTCGCCAGACCGAGCGGGGCTGCCACGATAATCGCCACAGCCACGATCAGCACCGTCGAAACCAGGATCGGCGCGATGCCGCCGCTGCGCCCCGAATTTTTCGGGTTGGCGGTAAGAAAATTCCAGTCGATCCTGGTCGCGCCCTGCCACAGGAGATCGGCGAGCAGCCAGGCGAACGCGCCGGCAATGAGCCCGGCTGCGAGCCATACACCGGTCGCGGCGAGGCCGTCGCGCAGGCTGTGGGGATGGTGGGGCCGTCGGGCCGGTGCCCAGCTAAGCATGCACCACCTGCCCGCCGCTGTGCCGCGCCACGGCCGCAAGCCCTAGCACCAGCAGTGTCAGCGCCAGCCCCGAGACGAACAGGGAAGCCCGGTGATCGCCCGTCGCGTAGGCCATTTCGAGCGCGATGTTGGCGGTCAGCGTCCGGACTGGATCGAAGAGCGACGCCGGCATCTGCACGACGTTGCCGGAGACCATCAGCACGGCCATCGTTTCGCCGAGCGCACGCGCGGCGGCCAGCATGACGCCGGCGAAGATACTGGCCCGCGTGGCCGGGAGCGCGACGCCGAGGATGGTCGCCTCGCGCGAGAGGCCGAGAGCTGCGGCGCCCATCCAGTAGGATTGCGGCACCGCGGCCAGCGCCGCTTCCGTCGTCAGCGCCACCGTCGGAACGATCATCAGCAGCAGGACGAGGCTGCCCGCCAGAAGGCTGGTGCCGGGCGGAGAGATGGCGACGATCAGGGGCACGAGAACGGTGAGGCCCCAGAGACCGAGGACCACCGAGGGAATGCCGGCGAGCAGGATGATGATCCAGCGGTAGACACGAGCGATCACCGGCGGAGCGTAGAAGCGACAGAAGACGGCGGAGGCCACGCCCAGAGGCGCTGCGAGCAGCACGGCAACGGCGGCGACCGCCATCGAGGCGGCGAGCATGGGTGTCAGATCGTAGGTGCCCTCGGTCGGATGCCACCCGCTGTCGGTCAGGAAACGGAGTGGCCCGATGCTGGACAGCAGGGGCCAGGATTCGCGAGCGAGGAAGATCAGGATCAGCGCCAACAGGCTCGACGACACGATCGCCGCGCCGCCGAGCACCAAGCCGAGCCGCTTGTCACGGGCCGATGGGGACAAGAAACTGCTCCTTGACCAGATCGTGGACTGCGGCGGACTGGGCGTAATCGATGAAAGCTTTCACAACCCCATTAGGCTCGGATTTGGTCACGAGGTTCAGCGGCCGCGCAAGCGCAAACGTACCATTGCGGACGTTCTCGACCGACGCGGAAATCCCGCCGAGACCGAGCAGCTTGATCGGCGCTCCCGCCCCCGACTCGTATTCCGCCGTGCCGATCGACACGTAGCCGACAGCGCCGGGATTTCCGGCGACGGTTTTGATACCTTGCTGATTGTCGCCGATCACGACCTGGGGTTTGATGTCGCTCGCCTTGAGCTTGAAGTGGGCGAGGAAGAGTTCGAGAGTCGAGCGCCCGTCGGCCTTGTTGACGACGGTGATGGGCCCGGGCTTGCCGCTGACCGCGCCCCAGTCCGTCTCCTTGCCGGTATAGATGGCAACGATCTGATCGGCATTCAGCTCCTTTACCGGGTTGTCCCGGTGGACGATGATGCCGATCCCGTCCCGCGCGATGGCGAAGGATTTGAGATCCTTCTCATCGTCCTTCAGCGAGCGGGAGGCCATGCCGATGTCGGCGAGGCCCGAGCGCGCGTCGTTGACGCCGCGGGACGAGCCGCCGGTCTGGACGTCAACGCGGACGCCAGCGTTCTTTTCCTCGAAGCGCTTTGCGATCTCTGCGACGAGTGGCGCAACCGTGCTCGACCCCGTGATGACGATCTTCTGGTCTGTGGCGACGGCCGGGCCGACGCTCGCGGACAGGAACGCGATGCCTGTGGCGACCATCGCGAAGCGGAAATTCATTCGGTCATACCCTCTGCGGTCACATGTTAGAGTACGCATTTCAAACTTCACAGTTTCAGGTCCTACGACCACTGCCTCGGCCGAGGCATGCATTACGCCGAAGGGTACCCGTTCCTCAAGCAGAACTATCCGTCTGACTTTCGATCGGTCATGTATAGTCCGCCAGAGGGAGACTGGTATGGTCGCGCCATAGCCAGAGGTTCTGGAACGGTCCAATCGCGGAACGCTGCCTGTACGAATGTCTCGCTCGTGGACTGTTTCGGGGTGGGCAGGCTCTCATGCTGCCCGTGAACAACGCACGGCTCGTCTCGATGACGGCCGATTGAGGAGCGTGGCCATGGCAAGAGCCCCCGATCGTCACCATGCCTTTCGCATGGCCCGGATGTCTTTGGCCACCCTGACTATCGGTTGGGCCCTTTCCGCGGCTTCTCCGGCCCTTTCAGATCAGTTCCTCACCCCCGAGCAGAGCGATGAAGAAGCCTTACGCATGGAACTGGCGGATATCATCGAGAACAGACCCGAATACGTAGGTGCCGCCGAGCGCATCCGGCAAGAACTCGACCAGCCAGCAAATACGGCCGAAGGTCGCCAGCTTCGCAATCGCCGCGAACGAGGAGCGCGCCGCATCGTCAACGGCACGGCCACCATGCGGCATGCCGCCGTCGCTGCCATCCTGCAAGGGACTGAGCCCTCCTCGGCCCGCGTGTCCTGCACGGGAACCCTGGTTGGCTGCAACAAAGTGCTGTCGGCGGCGCATTGCTTCAGGTCCGATCCCCGACCCAGCAACTACAGCGTTTTTCTGTCTTCCGCTGGTTTTCGCAAAGTCAGCCGTATCGATATTCCGAAGCACACGATTTCCGATGAGACCGGCGATCTCGCGCTCCTGACACTCGACGGCAGCGTCGAGGGAATTACACCCGTTGCCGTCAGTGCAGTCGCCTCTCCTCTTGCGGGCAGCCAGGGTACGATCGTCGGATTTGGACGGAGCGGCGGCCACCGCTTCGACTACGGCATCAAACGCGAAGGCAGCGTACGCTTCAAGAAATGCAGCGGGACGCCCGTCGACCGAACGGGCCTGTGCTGGAATTACGATGCCGACATCCAAGTCAGGCTGAAGGAAGCCAACACCTGCAACGTCGATTCGGGTGGCGGCGTATTTGTCGTCGACAGGGTCGGCCAGAGCAAAGTTCCGGTTCTGGTCGGGGTCGTTCGCGGAGGCAGAGACGTAAACTGCGAGCAGGACGACCATAGCTTCAACACGGATGTGTTCGCCTGGCGCGACTGGATCAGAGAGGCGGCCGGCGGCGGCCTCGCGGCGGCCGCCTGTGGCAGCGTCACCCGCCTCTATCGCGATGCGAGATCGACAAGCAGAACCGTCGCCCTCACAAAATCTGGCGAAGACGTGAGCCTGCCGCTGAGCGTGCCTAAGAAAACCGCCAGCCTTCGGGTGGCGCTTCACGGAGAGGATGACGGGACGGGCAGAAACGATTTCGATCTCAGCGTAGCCCCCACGGGCAGCGGAAAGACACGAGGCTGCAACCAAGCCGGAAATGGACAGTTCGGTTACTGCGAGATCGACAGCCCCCAGGACGGAGCATGGGCCGTATCATTAAGGTCGAAAAAGGGACGAGGCCTGGCACAGGTGATCGTTACACTGCTCCCTGAACCAGAATAATTTTCGATCGTATCCCGGACATCGCAAGATAAGCCCTTGCGTCGCTCATTGGCGTCAGCAAAAGAAGCAATTTTGACATTGCTTGTTGGCTCTTTCGATGGCCCGGGTGGCGAGACCTTTCAAGTCTTTGACAATCTTTCTGGTTTCCTCGGATTCAGCACATTTTATGCCCGCAGCCCGATGTGCCATAATCCTTTGACGGAACAAGCGACTGGCCTCATCGAGCACGGACGGTTCGATGCACGCCTCGATCACTTTTCTGATCCGGGCTTCGAAGTTCAGCGGTGTCTCGCATTCGATGTGGTAGGCTTCCATTAAGGCGTAAAAGTCAATGTCCTCGTCGAGCTTGACGCGCTGAGCCTTGGTCAGACTGTCCCAGCCGAACTTTGCATCCAACACGCCGCTCGAGTCTGTTGGCGGTGACGGAGCGTCGATGGCTGGAACGAGCGCTAGGCAAAGCGCCAGAGTTCTCATTAGGAGCACGTGACAATCCTCTCTGCCGTCGGACCCTTACCTCGCTGCGACCGTGATCTGCGATCCCGGCCGCGCGACGACATATCCGACAAGAAATGCCATGATGCCCAGCGTGATCGTAATGATCTGATGCGCGAGCACGATGTTGAAGAAATGCACGCGGCTGGGTGACCTCAGATGCCGCGCCAGGAGATCGGGAATTTCGACGGCAAGCTCCACTATGGCGACGGAGAAAAAGGTACCGACAAATCCGACGATCGTCAGGAGCGACAGACAGGTGGTCACCAGCGACGGCCGTCGCCGTGCCGCCACACCGGCGGCCGATAGAGCCCCGCACCCCGTGAGGTAGGCTGCGAGAGTGAGCCGAGGGAACTCGGGCGCTCCATACGCCCCTGTCCAAACACCCAGAGTCGCCACGCCGCTGGCCACCAGCATCTGCATTGCAACGAGCATGAGCATGTGCGCGGCCCCGTGTGCGCTTCCGGAGACCGCTGCGGCGCGCAACGCCATCAGGGCGCAGACCGTCAGGCCCGTGAACGCTCCGACCGAAACGAACATCGATGGACGCAGATCTGGCGCACCCATGGCGTAAACCAGCGTCGCTACACAGAGAGCCAGACACGAAACAGCCGACAACCCCCACATCTAAAGATCCTTCGACGACACTATCGATCACCCTCGACAGGTCCCGCGAACTTGACAATCCGTTCGCCGCGAGGACCTATGCTTTTAGCCCTGGCGCGGCAGCGGACCACCGTCATGGCCCCGATCGGAGAGTTCGTCAGGCCCGACCCATACTCGAGTCGATAACGTGTTTACGTCACAAGGTCCAGGCAATGGCCGCGGCAGGTTTCTGCCCGTCGCCCTCCCCGCATTGATCGCCTTGCTCATCTCCTGGGCGGCCTGGGATTGGCTCCATGTCATCAAGTTCAATATCAAGGCGGAGATCCTCAGGCAGACCGGTGTCTATGGGCATGCCGTTGCCAATAGTGAAGCCTATCTATCCGAGAGCACCCGACGGCTGGGAGAGTCGCACTTTTTCACGAGAGTGGCACGTTCTGGACTGGCGTACCTTTATTTAGAACTCGGCCGCTTCAACGACGCCAAGCGACTGCGCATTGAAGCGGTCGCGGTCGCCGAGCGTCATGAAGGATCGGCCGCCGAGACGACACTGCGAGCGAAAAGCAGGCTGGCCTCACTCCTCGAATCCCAGGGCGACTTTGAGCAGGCCGAGCAGATTTTCACCGCCGTGGTCGAAACCGCCGTCAATGCCTATCCCATCACTCACCCGGTGGTCGAGCGGTCCGTAGAACGGCTCGTCGTGAACCTCATCTCGCAAGGGAGGGTGGACGCAGCAGTCGAGGTGGCTCAGCGCTACGGCGGAGCCTCGAACCCCTGGCGTGGCCTGAACCGGAAGAAGAGCAAGGACCAGCAGCTCAATGACTTGGCATACGAGCATCTGACGTCCGGAAAGCCAGAGGAAGCTTTAAAGCGATTTATCGAGTCGCTTGCATTTCTCGAACAGCGTCACGGGCCCGACCATCCGGATGTTGCGGATCAATTGAGTCTCGTCGCCCTCACACAAGGCCTGAACGGACAATCGGCTGCCGCCGAGGAAACGCTGTCGCGGCAGCTTGCCATCCAGGAAGCGGCCTACGGCCGAGACAGTCACAAGGTCGCCGATCCTTTGGCCAGTCTGGCCATGATCGACAATACCAACGGCCAACACCAGCGGGCCTATGAACGCATTCAGCGCGTCGTCCGTCTGAACCGCACGGGATTTGTCGGCGACAGTCCTGGTCTGGCCGCGGCACTCGCGAAATTCGCGATCATCGCGTCCGCCGCCCGTCAACCCGGCGAGGCTCAGGCGGCCATCCGCGAAGCAACCGAGATCGCACGAGAAAACGTGTCACGGCTTGGAGACAACCGTTCCGATCCGGAATTCAGCCGGCACCTCAGGATCGTATTTCAGTTGCTGCTCGAAGCGTCCACCGATCTGTCGATCCGTCATGGCATCAACGTAGTCGACGAAACATTCGAACTCGGGCAGCAGGCCGAATTGTCAGCGGCAGCCATCGCGCTCCAGCAGCTCTCGGGCCGATTTTCCACGGGGAATTCGACACGCGCGAGCGACCTTCGCTTGCGACAGGATCTCGTCACAGACTGGAACTTCCTCGAACGGCGACTATTCGAGACCGCGACAAGCCCCGCCAAGCTTCCTGGAGCGGTCCCACCCGATGAACTCAGGGTCTCGATCGAGACTTTGAAAAGCCGGATCAGGGAAGTCGATGACCGTATGCGCACCGCCGATCCGACTTTCGCGACTCTCGCCCACCAGGCCCCGATCCCGATCGAAGCCGTGCGCGAACTTCTGCGTGAGGACGAAGCCGTGGTGATGTTCGTGCCTGCCGCAAGCACACAGAACCAGGCTGGGCGCGTCTTCGTGTGGGCGATCACGAAAGACGAAGCCGTATTCGCCGCGACCCCGACGACCACGACCTCGTTGATCCAGAGTATTTCCACACTGCGCTGTGGGCTCGATGAAGAAGAGTGGTCGAGCCTGTCATCCGCCGCCCGTTGCGGTGCATCTCTCGCTATGGGAACGCCCACCGATTCCGATCCCCTGCCCTTCCATCTCGGTGTCGCCCACGCTCTCTATCAGGACCTCTTCACCGCGGTAGAGACGTCGATCCGAAGCAAGCGCCTCCTTATCGTTCCGAGTGGCCCTCTCACCAGCCTGCCGTTTCACGTCCTCGTGGCTGAAAAGCCGGAGAAAGACCTGCCGGGTACGTTCGAGGGATATCGTAACGTCAGGTGGCTAGGCCGCATGCATTCGATCAGCGTCCTGCCATCCATCGCGAGCATCGAGGCACTGCGGAGGAACGTCAAAGCCAGTACCGCTTCGAGAGCCTACATCGGCTATGGCAATCCTAAGCTCGACGGAGACGGCAGTTGCCAGTCTCTCGCCGCTCCGCCCGAATGTCCCGGGAAGGATCCCACGGTCAACGCATCTCTGGATGACTCTAGTGCATCAGCCCCCATCGCCCTGCGTGCGATGGTTCGCTCCGGCGGCGGCCGTCGCAGCCCCAGTCTCGGCCGCATGTTCACGGCTTCTCGGGGTTCGAGCGAGGTTCTGGCGAATGTGCGCGCTTTATGTCCGTTGCCCGACACCGCTTACGAAATCCGCTGCGTGGCCGACCGCCTCGGCGCAGGGAGCGACATCCGCCTCGACTCGGCGGCGACGGAGAGTGACGTAAAGGCCATGAGTAGGAATGGCAGCCTCGCAAGCTTCCGCATCGTGCACTTCGCCACCCACGGCCTCCTCGCGGGTGACGTCGAAGCCATGGCGAAACGCAGGGGCGAGCCCGCTCTCGTGATGACGCCGCCTATTCAGCCGCTCGACGTGGACGATGACGGCCTGCTGACCGCTTCGGAGGTCGCGACCCTCAGGCTCGATGCCGATTGGGTGGTTCTGTCGGCCTGCAATACCGCATCGGCCGGCAAACCCGGAGCCGAAGCTCTCTCGGGTCTCGCGCGATCGTTCTTCTACGCCGGGGCCCGCGCGCTGCTCGTTTCACACTGGCCGGTCTATTCGGATGCCGCGGTTCGCCTCGCCACGGAGGCATTTGCCGCTATGCAGCAGGCCCCCATCGGGCGAGCCGATGCGCTGCAGAGAGCCATGCAAAAGCTGATGGACGATCGCTCGCAAGCCGATAACGCCCATCCTGCGGTGTGGGCGCCCTTCGTGCTGGTTGGAGAGGGCGGTTCGACGAAATGAGCCATTACCGCGCCTCATGCTTCTTGGTCCTCGCCCAATCGAGCGTCACGATCGAAAACCACGCCAGACGAACCAGATGCACGTTCGTCCGCGCGGCGCGTGTCGTGCATAGGCGAGGAAGCGACTGCTGTTGAGAAGGTGGCGGCTACGTGTCGTCGCCGAACTGCGTGAGCGTTGGCTCAACTACCGGGACACCCGATGCCGACGCCGACAGCTGCTCCCGTCAGGAACGTCTTGCTGCTCGGCGGCGGACACGCGCATGTCTTCGTGCTCAAGGCGTTCGGCATGAACCCCGTGCCGGGTGTCCACCTCACCGTGGTCGCAAAGGAGCTGGCGGCCCCCTATTCCGGGATGCTGCCCGGCTTCGTCGCCGGCCATTACACACTCGCCGAATGTCAGATCGACCTCGTCGAATTGGCGCGCTTCGCCGGGGCCCGCCTGATCCACGGAGCGGCGACGGGGATCGACCGCGCCGCGCGGCTCGTCCACATTGATGGGCAACCGTCTCTGCCTTACGACCTGCTGTCGATCGACGTCGGAATCACGCCGGCCCTCGATGACATTCGAGGTGCCGCTGAGCACGGCCTCGTCGTGAAGCCGGTCTCCGTCTTCGCGCCCAAGTGGCAGGCTCTCGAATCCCGCGCCCTGCAGCGTACTGGCCCGAGGCGCATCGCGGCGCTCGGCGGCGGCGCGGCCGGCGTGGAGCTGGTGCTCGCCGCGCGCCATCGTCTGCGCACGCTCGCCCCTCGGTCTGGCATCGCATCGGACGACTTCACCTTCGCCATCGTCTCGGCGGCGGGGCTGCTGCCCAGTCACAACCCCCGCGCGCGGGCGCTGGCCAAGGCCGCGCTCGACAAAGCCGGCGTCGAGATCGTCCTTGACGACGCCGCTCGGGCGATCACGCCGGATGGGATCGATCTCGCGAGCGGACGCCGCATCGCGGCCGACGCTGTGCTCGTCTCGACCCGCGCGGCTCCGCCCGGCTGGTTCGCGACCACCGGCCTGCCGCGCACCGAACACGGGTTCCTCGCCACCCGGCCGACTCTGCAGCTGCTCGACGACACCGACATTTTCGCCGTCGGAGACTGCGCCACGGTCGTCGAGCACCCACGCGAAAAATCCGGCGTGTTCGCCGTGCGACAGGGCCCGGTGGTCGCGGAGAACCTGCGCAGGCGCATTCATGGTCAGCCGGCGCGTGCGTTCGTGCCCCAGCGGCAGTTCCTGACGCTGGTCTCGCTCGGGGAGAAGCGCGCCATCGCCGCGCGTGGCTCGTTCGCCGTGGCGGGGCGCTGGGCGTGGAGGTGGAAGGATTGGATCGATCGCGCCTTCATGCGGATGTTCAACGTGCTCCCGGATCGGCGAACGCGGTCCGGCAAGACGCAATCCGACGGCTGATCGCGTATCAGGCTCGCTCGCGTCCAAACGAGGCGACCAGCGACAGGACCACCACAGCGATGGCGACGGCAAGCAGCACGGCCTTCGACCAGAGGGGCGCCGACGCAAATCCGTTCCAGGTGGCCACAAAGGCGGCGATGGCCCAGGCGACTGAAAGCGCGATGACCGGACCGCGGAACCGCGTCACCCGGAAGGGATGCATCCATCTCATCGGCACGAACGTCAGTCCGATACAGAGCAGCACGACCGCGGCCGTAACCGCAGGCGAAGTCTGGAAGACGAACAGGTACATCGCGACGATGTTCCAGACCGCCGGAAAGCCGACGAAGCTGTAGTCGTCCGCCTTGCTTTCCAGATCGGCGAAATGAAAGAGAGACGATACGAGGATTCCGGCTGCCAGGAGCCGGCCCGTGGTCCCTTCAAGCAGGCCGGCAGCCAGCAGAGCGTAAGCCGGAATGAACACGTAGGTCACGTAGTCGACGACCAGGTCCAGCCGTTCGCCGCTGAAGCGCGGAAGGCGCTCCACGACCCCGACGAGACGCGCGAAGGTGCCGTCGATGCCGTCGATGACGAAGGCCAGCCCTAGCCAGAGAAAGGCCACCTCCCAGTTCCGGTCGGCGACGGCGAGCAGGGCATAGAGGGCCGTGACGGCACCCAGCGCCGTGAAGAGATGGACCAGCGCGGCGGCGATCTGCACGGCTCCCTCCCGGCTGGCAGATTCAGGATATGGCCAAGGCGGACGCAGACTTGACAGATGACCGGCAGGCGTCCGGCCTTCGCAACCGCAAACTTCAAACGATCGCGACGGACACTCACGCCCGCCTCGACGACAAAGGGAGCGTCACCGACGCTCCCCCAGAGTTACAGCCCGTACTGCCATCAGCCTGGTCCAAACCGAATGGGCGGCCGGCGGCTCAGAAGTTCTTCTTGATGGAGCCGCGGATGGTGAGATCGTCGTCGCGAGGAATTTGATCGCTCGGCTCTGCGTCAACCTTCGGCGCATCGTTGGCACCGTAGAGAAGCTCCAGCCCGAAATCCATTTTCGGCAGCACGCCGAGTTTACCGAAGCCCGGAATGGTGACCTCGGTGCCGTCGGACTTGGCGGCCGGCGAGGGCACATCGAGTTCAACGGGCTTCGGCGTCGGTCCGGCCGTGGCCGTTGGCGCGTCCTTGGCGGGCGCGGTCTCGATCTGCTGTTCCTGGAAGGCCAACGCCGAGCTGCTGACCACAGCCAGCGCAACTCCCAACGCGATTATTCTGTTCAAGTTCATAACCTCAACGACCCCGCAGTCGAATGCCCTGCCTCCGAAAGTGACGCTAGACCCTACTGAAAACAAGGATGTTTCAACGCTCCTTAAGGGCGAGTGAATGTTTCCTCTCCGGGGTGTGTTGCTACGGCCATGTGGCGGGCTCGCCACACGATTTCAAGGATCGAAAGGCCCACCGAAGGGCATGGCGACGGACCGGCCTCAGAGGCCGTCTGGGACGCGCCCGGAAACCGGGTTACAGTGAAGTCCATTTGCCGAGGAGCGTCCCATTCCAAAGGTTTATCAGTCCAGAATCGCTGTCGTCGGCGGAGGACCGGCGGGGTTGGCCGCGGCCTTGTCAATGGCGGCGCTGGACATCGAACTGACCCTGGTAGCGCCCCATCTGCCCGCCGAAGGGGTTGTCACGGACCGACGCACGGCTGCACTTTTTGCGGGTTCCGTCACTCTTTTGCACAATCTGGGCGTGTGGGAATCCTGCCGTTCCCAGTGCGCACCCCTCACCGGCATCCGAATCGTCGACGACACCGGCGCCCTGCTGCGGGCGCCCGAAGTCGTTTTCCGGGCGTCCGAGGTCGACCTGGAGAGCTTCGGCTACAACGTCCCCAATTCCCTGATCACCCGCGCCCTGGACGCGGCCATCGCCAGACGGCCCAATGTGCAGGTGCTGAGGTCCCGCGGCGTCACCGACATTGCAATCGATCCCTCGAGAGGCAGCGTCCGGCTGACAGTGGCGGAAGGCGATCGCATCGAAACCCGCTTGGTGGTGGGCGCCGACGGCCGCTCCTCGCCGTCGCGCACGGCAGCCGGTATCGCGACCCGCGCCTGGACCTACCCCCAGACGGCTCTCGTCACGACCTTCGCCCACTCCCGTCCTCACCAGGGCATCTCGACGGAGTTGCATCGACCGGCCGGTCCGCTGACCACGGTGCCCATGCCCGGCGAGGGGTCCAGCCTCGTGTGGGTCGAAAAGCCCGACGGGGCCGGACGCTTGGCGTCACTCGATGCAGACGGTTTCCGCGGTGCGCTCGAAGAGCGATTGCAAGGACTTCTCGGCGCCATCGGCGAAATCACTCCGCGCGCAACCTTTCCGCTATCCGGGCTCGCCGCCGAAACCGCCGGACGCAACCGCGTCGCGCTGGTCGGCGAGGCGGCTCACGTCATCCCTCCCATCGGCGCCCAGGGGCTGAACCTTGGACTGCGGGACGCAGCCGCGGTCGCCGAGTGCGTCGCGCAGGCGATCGGCGCCGGGCAGGAGATCGGCGGCCAGGCCATGCTGGCGGCCTATGCCGAAGCACGTCGCCTCGACATCGCCACGCGGGTCACCGGCATCGACCTGCTCAACCGCTCGCTGATCATGGACATGGTGCCGACACACCTGCTGCGCGGTCTCGGCCTGCACGTTCTCAACGCGGTCGGCCCACTGAAGCGGCTGGTCGTGCGGGAAGGACTTCAGCCCTCGCAGGCGACCGCCAGCCTCATGCGGCCCGATGGCGTTGCGCGGCTTCGCGCCCGCGCCGCCACGGCCGGCGCGGGAGAACGCGCAGCGCTCCCTTGACGGGGTCCGCGCCGCACTGGCAAGTGCCAACCGATCCTCATTGAAACCCGCCGAACGACCTGGGCGCCGAGCCCACCGGACAACGAGCGCTGAAGCCCGCATGAAACCCGTTTCGCCGCTCCGCAAAGTCCAGTTCAAGCTGGAGTATGCCCTGCTGCGGGTCATCGTCGGGCTGATCCGCTTGATGCCTCTCCGCGTCGCCACCGGCTTTTCGGCCGTATCCTGGCGCTGGCTGGCGCCGCTGATCAATCCCAAGCGCCATCGCCGCGCGCTCGACAATCTGGCCATTGCGTTCCCGGACATGGACCCGGCCGAGCGCCGCCGCATCTGCATGGCCCACTGGGAGAACCTCGGCCGGGTGATGGCGGAGACCATGCAGATCGACCGCCTGATCGCCGACCCCTCGCGCATCACCATCGTCAACGACCGGCTGTTCTCCCGTTACAAGGACAAGCTCGGCGCCGCCATCGGGGTGTCGCTGCACATGGGCAACTGGGAATTGGCGATTTGGCCGCTCGTGGAAGCAAAGGCCAATCCTGGCGGCGTCTACCGCTCGGTCAACAATCCTTACGTCGACGAGTACATCCGCTATCAGCGCAAGGACCTCTTTCCCGGCGGTCTGTTCGGTCGCGGCAAGGTCGAGGGCGATCACGGCGAGAACCAGAAGACGGCGCGGCTGCTCAACGACTTCGTGCGCCGCGGGGGTCGGCTCGGCCTCGTCTGCGATCTCTACGACCGCAGCGGCATGCCCGTCCCCTTCTTCGGCCGCGAGGCGATGACTCAGGCCATCGCGGCCATGATCGCCCGGCGTGTCGGCTCGCGCATCTGGATGTCACGGTGCAAGCGGATCGGCAAGGAAAGCCGCTTCGAAATCGAGATCAAGGAGCTGCGCGTTCCCAGAACCCGCAATCAGGCCGACGACATCCGCTGGATCATGATCGAAATGCAGAAGCAGTTCGAAGCCTGGATCCGCGAATGCCCCGAGCAGTGGATGTGGTCCAACCGCCGCTGGAGCTGAGCGTCAGCCGTCCAAGAGTCGCTCGACGAGGCCGTCGATATGCTGGGCGAGGCCGGCTTCGGCGAGACCGTCGCGCACGAGCTTGCGCGCTCGCTGGAATTTGACAGTCTCGGGCAGTGCGATTTTCGCGGCGAGCTTCTCGGCCTTGGCCGCTGCTTCCGCCAGATCGATATGCAGGGCGTTTGACTTTTCGAAACGCGGGATCGGCAGGGTGAACATCACCTTGTCGAAGTGCCGGGCGCCGAACTGCCCGCGCGCCTGCAAATCCTCGACCCGGCCGCGAACACACTCGCTGTTGAGAATGGCAGTGAGGTATTGACCTTCGGATTCTGAGCCCGGCGCCCACCAATACAGCATGTGATCAATCACAAATTTTTTCTCACGCACCATCATGGCAGCAGGCTGCATTCCGGCCTTGGCATAGACGACGCGCAACTTCGCAAGCGGAAACTGCGCGCCCAGCTCTTTGTGATAATTCCAGCGGCCATTGAGTGTCATACCGCTGTCGCCGTTCGAATTTGCGTTCCAAGCCTTCTCCGCGGCTCTCATCCATCCTGGGAGATCGCGATAGCCGCGATCGGCGGCGGTCTTGGCGTCGAGAACGGTTCCGTCGCCGTTCACTGGAATGACACCCTCGAAGGATTGGAAAATTCGATAGGGGAGGATGCTTTCACCGAGCAGCACCGGACGGAGGAACTCGGCCTCGACCTTGTGCTCAACGCCCGGAAGCCCGCGCCACGGCTCTTTTTCAAGCGTGTTGCGTCGGCTTGCGACGAGCGGGGCCTTGGGGTCGGCGCCGAGCTTGCCGATGGATTTTCTTTCGACGAGGCACAACATGCGCGGCACCAACGTCGCACCTTGTCGAAACGCATCACGATAGGCAGACCCTCCTGAAAGCTGCACATCCGAGGGTTTGGAGACGCCGTCGATGACCTCGAGCAGCTTGTCCGCGACCGGCTCGGGGCAATCCCTCAAAGGCAGCGAGCCCCTGTATGCCCGCACCACGTCCGGCACGCGCTTGCCGATATTGCGGCGGCGTCCGAACAGCACGCAGGACGGCACCGGAAACAGCGGCTGAACGCCGTCGTCCATCGTCCACGCCTCGTCGAAAGCGACGCGCGCGATCGCGAAATCGCCTTTGCGGAATTCCTCGAACTGGCCGCGCGAGAGTGTCGCGAGGGGCAGCACGAACGCTAGCCGTCCGGCGGGTCTCAGGTAGAGCTGCACCGCCCGCACGGTGAAGAGCGCGCAAAGATCGTTCTGCGTCGCGAGCTTGCCGCCGACGTAGACCCCCGCTCCCTTGGCCAATTCCTTGAACCTCTTTTGCAGGTCCCGGCTCATGTGACGAAAGGCGACCCACGGCGGATTGCCGATCAGGACGTGCGCCCAGCCTTCACGCGTCGAGAATGCCAGCGGACGCGAGAGGTTGCGGGCCACGTAGGCCCACACCGAATCGCGGCCGATGCGCCGCAATTCGTCGTAGGTAACGTACGTCTTGCCCATCTGTTCGACGGCCAGAGTTTCATCGCTGTTGATGTCGCGCTTGTAGTGCTGCTCGACGATGCGCTTGAGCTGGGCCTCGACCTGCTTGCGCTTGAGATCGCTCTCCGATCCGGTCCTGATCGCTTCGATCGCTTTGTCGAACAGCGCGGGATCGTTACAGAAGGTGTCGGGGAATTCGAGCGTGGCCGGTCCATAGGCCGGCGGGGCCGGCGGCACCGAAACGGTCAGCTCGCGACGGCGCATCAGCTCGCGAACCTGCAGCTGCATGGCATCCCCGAGCGTGACCGGAATGGAGATCGACCCCTCGCGCTCTACGAGTGCCGGGGCGAGCGCGAGCAGGTAGGTGACGCGGGCGATGATGATCGCGACCGGGTGGATGTCCATGCCGGCGATATGCTCGGTGACCTCGATCGCCTGAAGCCCCTTCGACATGCCGGATTCGTCGGCCTCTGCGAGGAACATGCGGATGGCGTGGAACAGAAACGTGCCCGACCCGCAGGCGGGGTCGAGAACGCGCTGTTCAAGCGGCGCTGAAATGGCGTGCCGCGCCACCTTCGCCGCCAGCCAGTCCGGGGTGTAGTACTCGCCGAGGCCATGCCGCTCGGCACGATCAATGAGCGACTCATAGAGGATTTTCAGAACGTCGGACTTCACCTCGCGCAGGCGGAAGCGGCGCACATGGGTGACGATCCGGCGCACCAGATCCTCGCCCTGGGGATCGGCGAGCACCCAGTCGAAGAAGTCGCTCTCGACCGCACCGACGATGTTGGCGGCCTTGAATGCCTCGCCGGACAGGATCTTTCTCGGCTCGTCCTCATGAAGATCGAGAACCGCAAGCGCAATCGCTTTGGCGACAACGACCAGAAACGTGTGCTGAAACCAGAGCTCGTCGTTCTCGATCTCGCGGCCGTAGACGAGCTTCAGAAGCTGAGCCCAGAGCTGACGCTTCAGCAGTACGTCGGGACGGACTTTCAGTCGGGTCCAAAGGTCCGACAGTTTCTCGTGGGCCCTGAGGAAGGCGACGCTGTCCTGCCCCAGCTCCATTCGGACCGTGAGCACGTCGGGCGTCAACGAACTCTTCAGCGCCAGGGCGCCGTCCAGCCATGCCAGAAATATCTCCGGCTTCTCGGGGTCGAGCGTCGTTTCCTTGAGCTTGACCAGGGCCTCGGCACGGCGCTCGAAGACGACCCACTTCAGACCGTCTGTAGCGACACCGACGAAACGCTCGCCTTGCTCCTCGCGCTCGCGATCCGCGAGATAGTCGGGCATTCGCCTCTCGACGTCCGACCACTCCCTCTGCAAGTCGCGCTTGGCTTCGAAGACCGTCCGTCCGATGAGTGCGTCAAGCCGACCGCGGACTTCAGGGACACGTCGCTCGAACTCAAGTGCGCTTCGCTCGACATCGAAAGCCTCGATGAGAAGCTCGCGAAAGTCCGCTTTGACCTCGTCATGACCCGGACGCGTGGCGAGGTGGGCCAGCACATCGCCTAGACGGGCATTCCGAGTCATCGCGAATCACTCCCGCCCGGTTTTTTGATCACCCCACGGCTTAGTGTCTCGCTTGGCGATACTCAAGCTGGTCGACCGAATGCCGGCGAAGCCTATCCACAGCCGCTGCCGACTTTGCGTGCCCACGCCGACAGAATCGGCATGAAAAGACAAGGGAGGAGCCGTTGACCGCCCCTCCCCTGTCACGATTTCGATGTCGTAGCTGTCTCAGTATCCGCCCTTCTTGGACAGGCCGTAGAGGAGCACGGCTCCGCCGACGACAGCCGCACCGGCGACGGCCCTGCCGAGGCCAGACCCGCCGCGCCGGCCGCGGCGATCGTCGTCGTCATCGTCGTCGCGGTCGCGACCACGCGAGTTGCGTCCTCGACGGTCATCGTCATCATCGTCGTCGTCACGCTCGGCATAGCGCTCGCGCCTGGGATAGCTGCGTTCACGCCGCTCGGCACTGCGCGCCCGTTCACGTGAGCCGCCTCGCTCGGCCCGCTCCTCACGGCGCGGTCGCTCGTAGTTCTCGTCGCGGTCGCGGGGCGCGCGGCTGGCCTGGCGCGACGATCGCTCGTTGTCCTTGCGGACCTGCTTCTTCGGACGGGGATCGGGCTCGTCGACCGCTGCCGTCGGCACGTACTTGCGCTCGACGCTCGCCCGCTGCTCGCGGCGCGGCGGCGGTGCGCTGGCGTCACGCTCTCCCAGGATGCCGTCGCGCGTGCAGCCCGGATTGGGATCGATCTCGGGCGGCAGCACCACGAACGGAAACGCGCGATGGAACATGTTGTCCTCGGCACCGGGAAGTGTCGACCAGCTCTGCGGCCGGCCGACCTCGCCCGACTGCGAGATGCGCGTCAGCTTGCAGGTCTGATCGTGGATGCGGCACTGGCCGCGGTCGTTGCAGACCTGAACCGCCCCTTCGTGCAGCAGCAGCCAGGTTTCCTGCTTGTCGGTCACGTAGAGATCGAACACCGTGCCGCGCACTGTGATCGAGGCGTTCGGCACGCGGATGACGTAAGTCGGCTTTTTCGCGACGCCGGTGACCCAGCGCATCGTGCCTTTGACCATGTTGAGCATGATCGACCCCGATGCCTGATCGGCATCGTAGACGAACTTGTCGAGAACCACACGCGAGCCGGGACCAAGCGCCAGCTTGGTGTCGTCGTTGAGGTGGAATTCGCTGCGGGCGTCGAGACCGACCTCGATCCGCTCTTCCTGCCGCACGCCGTCGCCGGTCTGCAGGGTTCGGGTATCGCGGGCATAGTCGGCGGTGACCAGATTTTCGACCAGGATGGCCTCGCCGATCTGATCTCCGGACTCGGCTTTTGCGCCTGATGCAACCGCCAGAAGCGGCAGCGCCATCGCGGCGGTCCCTATGATCAAGCGTGAAACCGACATAGCGGGTTCTCCCTGCCAAGCCTTGCAAGACCGATGAACCGGGCGGCGCGAAACGACGTGACTTTGCGGACGGACCGCTGTCGGCGTCGCCGTGGAACGAAAACAAATGTGCCCAGTCCCCTTGGTAACAGACACGATCATGCCATCGCCGGGCACCCCCTGCCTGTTCCGCGCGTAACAGGCCCCGCTAGTGTTCCGACTCTGACGCTTGGTTTCCAAGCGTCAGAGTCGGAACCTAGCCAGAGTCTTTGTTTGTGTTCTGGATTCACGAACGCTTGCCGACCTTCGCCCGGAATCAAGCGTTCGATCCAGAACACTAGTGTGATGATTTCGAAGTCCACTGCATACTTTGCGGCTGACTGAGAGGCGGACTTCGAAATCTGAATCACACTAGAATCATAGACTTGCTAGTGTCCTCTCGATCGCGAAGTCCTTACGGAGCGAGCGGAAGACTATGACGGACGTCGCGATCGGGACACTAGAGGTCGATGACAGCCGTGCGACTGGCCGGACCCGCACTCCATAGGCCGCAAAGCTGCTTTATCTCGGACGCTCCGTATGCCAGCACTGCGGCCCATGAGCCTGAAAGAACCCGCATTCACGTTCGGCATCGAGGAGGAATATCACCTCGTCAGCCTGGAGACGCGCGACCTCTCGCCGGCGCCGGCCGCCCTGATGCGGGAACTGGACGAGCGGCTCGGCGGGCAGGTCAGCCCCGAGTTCCTGCGCAGTCAGGTCGAGATCGGCACCGCACCGTGCCGCGACTTCGCGACGGCTTTCGGCGAGCTGCAGCGTCTGCGCGAGACGGTCGTCGTCAAGGCGCGCGACTTCGGTCTCGCCCCGATGGCGGCCTCCACGCATCCCTTCGGCCGGCCGCGCGACGTGCCGACGACCCGCAAGGACCGCTATCTGGCCCTGGCCCGCGACCTCGTCGGCGTCGCCCGGCGGCTCGGCGTGTGCGGGATGCACGTCCACGTCGGCATCGAGGATGACGAGCTGCGCATCGATTTGATGAATCAGCTCCGCTACTTCCTGCCCCACCTGCTCATGCTGTCGACATCCTCGCCCTACTGGGAGGGCCAGAATACAGGCCTCAAGAGCTACCGTCTCGCCGTGCTCGACGAGATGCCGCGAACCGGCATTCCGGGCCGCTTCGACAGCTTCGACCAGTATCGGCGCACCATCGATGTGCTGACCGCCGCCGGCGTGATCGAGGACGCCTCCAAGGTCTGGTGGGACATCCGCCCGTCGGCGCGCTTCCCGACGCTGGAGATGCGCATCACCGATGTCACCCCGCGCGCAGCGGATGCGGTGACCATCGCCGCCCTCTACGTCTGCATCGCGCGGATGCTCTACCGCCAGCGCCGCCAGAACCTCTCCTGGCGCGGCTATCCGCTGTTTCTGCTGGAAGAGAACCGCTGGAGAGCCCAGCGCTACGGCGTCACGGAAACCCTGTTCGATCTCGGCAAGGGGGCACTGGTCCCCTTCCCCGACCTGATCGACGAGCTGCTGGCTCTGGTGGCCGAGGACGCCGAGGTGCTCGGCTGTTCGGCCGAGATCGCGCGGGCGCGCAGCATCGTCCGCGACGGCACCAGCGCCGACCGCCAGGTGGCTTTCATGCGAGAGGCCCGCCGCAGAGGAGTTGACAGGGACGCGGCCTTACGGGGTCTGGTCGACAGCCTCGTCGCCGAGACCGCCGGGCGGAGCTGAGGCCGGCGGGGAAACAGTCGCTGCCTCTCCGCTCGAAGGATCGCTCGAAGCGCCGTCCGCGGCCTCACCAGCCGGAGTATCCGTGGATTTTGGCGGTGCCTCAGGCGAGGACGGCGTGTCGCGATGCATCTCGGTTTCGATGCTGATGCGGATCTCGTCCGACACGTAGGGGATGGTGCGCCGGATGCCCCAATCGCTGCGCCGCAATTGAGTGGTCGCGGAAAAGCCGGATGAATAGAAGCCGGCGTAGACCGGGTTGATGTTGGCCAGCGGATGGTCGCCGGTAAAATTCCACACCACGTCGAGCGTCACCGGATGCGTGACGCCGTTGAGCGTCAGTTCGCCGGTGACATCGAGCGTACGGTCGCTCTTCATCGTGATTGCCGTGCTCTTGAACGTGATGAGGGGGTGCGTCTCCACGTCGAAGAAATCCTTCGTCGCCTTCAGCAGCTCGTCGAGCTTGGCGACACCGGTCGACAGGCTGGCGAGCGGGATGGTGACCTCGACGCGGCTGGCGGCCGGGCTTTCGGGGTCGAAGACCACGGTGCCTGACACATCGAGAAAGCGCCCGCCCTGGCGCGAGAGACCGAGATGATCCCAGGTAAAGCGCACCTCGGTGTGCGCCTTGTCGAGCGTCCAGGTTTCGGCAGGCGCGGGAACAGCCGAGAGCAGCCCCAACGACAGGGCAGCATATGCGACGGCCTTCGATTTCATCGCTGCGGACCGCTGGCTGATTGCATTCATCGCCGGCACCTCGCCACCCCATCGGGGCAAAGGCAAGGCAGGAACTGAGAACCCTGTGGGCGTGTAAGGGACGATTCCGCCACAGCGCGGCGCTTTCCGAGGCAACGACCGTCACACGCCGGCGGAAATGCCGCCGTCGATGATCAGCTCGGCGCCGGTGATGTAGCTCGACTCGTCGGAGGCGAAGAACAGCGCAGCATTGGCCACGTCCTCGCTGGTGCCGAAGCGGCGCAGCGGCGTACGCTCCAGCAGCGACTTGTTGACCAGAGGATTTTTCAGAACGCGCGCCGTCAGCGCGGTCTCGATGAAGCCCGGAGCGAGCGCATTCACGCGGATGCCGAAGCGGGCGTATTCGATGGCCAGTGCCCGCGTCAGGGCCGAGACGGCGCCCTTGGTCGCCGCGTAGGCCGCCACCTGATGCACAGGGCGGTGCCCCATGATCGACGCGACGTTGATCAGCGAGGCATTACCCGACGCCTTGAGCAGCGGGAACGCATCGCGGGCCATACGCACCACGCCGTCGAGGTTCACCTCGCGGATCGTCGCCCAGTCGGCGTCTGAAAGATGCCGAAAATCGCTGCGCACGTTCAGGCCGGCATTATTGGCGAGAATGTCGAGCCGGCCATGCGCGGTCTCGATGGTGCGCATCAGCGCCGTCACGTCCTGACCGCGCGAAACGTCGACGGTAAGAGCCGTTGCGCGGTAGCCCGCGGCGACGATGGCGTCCGTGGTCTTGGCCGCGCTATCGCCGTTCACATCTGTGACGTAGACCTGCGCACCTTCGGCGGCAAAGATCGAGGCCGTCGCCTTGCCGATGCCCGACCCAGCGCCGGTGACGATGGCGATTCTGCCCTTGAGCCGGCCCATGCGGCCTCCGCGTTCTTCAATCAGGGACCGAAGCAATAGGGGCCGGCCTGCTGGCGATCAAGTCCCGCCTCGAGAGGCAAGGTTAACCGCCAACCTCAGCTCAGCGCGGCGATGCCGGCATTGGCGAATTCGAGGCGATCCGACACGGTGCGCACGATGAACTCGAGAAACACGGCCCCGACCTCAGGTTCTTCCTTCATCAGGCGGTCGTAGGAGGCGCGCGTCAAAGTGTAGATGACCGCGCCCTGCTCGGGCACGACGCTCGCCGTGCGCGGACGGCTGCGGAAGAAGCCCATCTCGCCGACCACGGTGCGCTTCGACATCCGCCGGACGAGGCGCGGCATGCCGGCCTCCTGTCCGGACGCGGCCTCCCCGTTGACGCCGCCCTCGCTGCGGAACATCACCGCGATGGTGCCGTCGACCACGAGGTCGATGCAGTCCGACGGGGCCCCCTGCGCATAGAGCTGTGTTCCGGCGGTCAAATTGCGCCGCTCGAAATAGCGTGCGATCCGCCGTGCGCGGTCGCGGCCACCGAGCTCCGCAGTCAGCCAGTCCTCGAAGTCGGTTGCCGTGCCGGACCGCTGCTCGGATTTCGCTTCCGCCAGCACCTGATCCTCGCTCCATTCGAGGGCCGCGTTTCGGGTGTCGAAGGCGCGGTGGCGGGAGACCTCTCCGATCAGCTTCATGTGGGCGAGCGAGTTGCGGATGGCGGGCGAGAGACCCGCGAACGACAGGATCACGCCGTTATCGTCGGCATAGTTGCGCAGCTTGACCAGCGACAGCAGCGCCGAAGTGTCGAACCCGGAGACGTCGGCGAAGTCGAGCACGCCGTAGCGGGTGCGCCCCGGCGGCGTCCTGTCGATCGCCGTTCGTATGGATTCGAACACGCCGTTCGACGAGCCGAAGAAAATGAATCCTGAGAGCCAGAAAATGTGGATCCGGTCACCTTCTTCCTGCAACTGGCGCTCGGCGCGGGCCGAACGATCCATGTTGGAGGCATAAACCACGCGGGTCAGATGCCGCCGGATGACGGCAATGCGGCTGTAGCTGAAGGCGAAGGTCAGGCAGGCGGCCACAAAGCCGAACATGACGCCGGCGAGATAGCCCAGCGCGACGATGGCCCCCATGATCAGCAGTGCGAGGCCGAAATCGGTCCAGGCCCGGTGCGCCGGAGAGCGCAGCAGCACCTCCGTCAGCACCACGAGGCCGAGATACATGAGAAGCCCGGCGAGGATCGGCACCGGAACGAGCCCCGGCAGATCGAGCCCGGTCAGCACGATCGCCGCCACCACGAGCGAGGCGATGACGCCGCTGACGCGCTCCAGCCCGCCGGTCTCGTCGAGCAGGCGGCTGCCGTTGAGCGAAAGGTTGCCCATGACGCCACCGAGCGGCGCCGCGATGATGTTTGCCAGCCCGTTGCTGCGGAACTCCCCGTCGAGGTCGGCCGTCTTGGTGCGGGCCACCTCGAGGCCCGTCACGTCGAGCAAGAGTGCGATGACAGTCACACCGGCGACGGCGCCGATTTCCGCCGCCGCCGTCAGGAACACACGGCCATCGATGCCGCCGGAGGTGAGCGATTGCAGCGGAACCCAGGCCCGCATCTCGCTGGTGCCGGAGATATACCAGCCGGAGCCGAGCCGGTCCTGACCTAGCACGTACAGCGCAGTGTCGAGCACGAGGGCGCCAGTGAGGAAGGCGAGCGGCAGCACGAACGTGCTTCCGGTCCACACCTTCAGCGCATAGACGAGGATGGCGAATAGCCCGGCGATGGCGAGCTTCGGCATCGCTTCCGATGGGAGAGAGCGGTGAAGATCGAGGAGCGAGAAATCACGCCCGGTGACGACTTCGATGCCGCCGGTCAGCAGGAACCATCCGGACGCAGCCAAAAAGCCGGCGATGACGGGATAGGGAATGAAACGCACCACGGGCCCGAGGCGCAACGCACCGAGTCCGAAAAGCGTAATTCCAGTGACGAGGGTGGCGATGGAGAATGAGACCAGCACGTGATCGATGGCAGAAGCAGTCGATCCCCCGGCACCGAGCACGCTGCCCGACACGGTGGCTGCCAGCACGCTGAGCACGGCGACGGCCGGATTGTCGGGGCCGGCCTCGGCGGGCGGCAGCGAGGTGGTCAGCGAGACGTAGAGGCCGGCGATGGCGGACCCGACCAGCAGTGCCCACAGACCCATCGCGAGCCCGTCCTTCAGTGGCCCCTGGAAGAGCAGCGCACTGAAGGACAGGCAGTAGGCGATGGTCAGCAGTGAGGCGACGAGGCCGGAAACCGTATTCGTCGCCAGCGACTGGAGCGAGCCGGCCTCGCGCGCAGTCGCCGGGCGCCGTTCCGGCGTGTTCGGCATCTTGTCGGGAGAGCGTGCCAATGAGCCCTCGTGTCCTGCGTTGCCGCGCGTGCGCTGTCGAGCGGCGTCGCAACATCTCGTCGGATCATGAAAGCCGGAACCTCGACTCATTGCAAGGTGCCCGCCGGAGCCGCCCGAATCGTGCTTACCGTCGGAACAGCCTGGTCGGCACGCGAACGCAGAGGCACACACCCGAGAGCCCGTTGAAGCCATGGCCCGAAGCGACACCAACGACGCAGGATTAGAAGCGGCGGATAGCGCGGAACTTTCCGCAGACATCGATCCCGATCTGCGCCGCATCGTGGACGGCTGGTTCGCTTATCTGGAATATGAGCGGGGCACCTCCGACGCGACACTCGAAGCCTACCGCCGCGACCTCGCGCAGTTTCTCGGCTTTCTCACCCGCCACCTCGACCGGCCGGCGGGGCTTGGCGATCTCTCTGCGATCACCCCCCAGACGGTTCGCGGCTTCATGGCCTCCCGCCGCGCGAGCGGACTGACCAGCCGCTCCCTGGCCCGCACCATGTCGGCCCTACGCTCGTTCTTCCGATGGCTCGAGGCGGAGGGGCTGGCCGCCTCCCGCGCCATCCGGCAGGTGGGTCTCCCCAAAATCCCCCATTCGGTTCCGAAGCCGTTGACGGTCGACCGGGCGGCGGCGGTCGTCGACGGTGGCATGGCAGCCGATCTCGATTGGGTGGCGGCCCGCGATACAGCCGTTCTACTGCTGCTCTACGGCTCGGGCCTGCGGATTTCAGAGGCGCTCGGGCTCAAGCCCTCCGACGTGCCGAGCGCGGATCGCGACGTGCTGCTGATCGCGGGCAAGGGCGGCAAGGAGCGGCTGGTTCCGATCCTTCCCGTCACCCGCGCCGCCATCGCGCGCTATCGCTCCCTCGTCCCCTACTCGCTCGCCCCCGACGGCCCGCTGTTCCTCGGCGCCAAGGGCGGACCGCTGTCGCCGCGCCTCATCCAACTCGTCATGCAGCGGATGCGCGCGGCGCTGGGGCTGCCTGAAACCGCGACTCCGCACGCACTGCGTCATTCGTTCGCCACGCATCTGCTCGCCACCGGCGCCGACCTGCGGCAGATCCAGGAATTGCTCGGGCACGCCTCTCTTTCGACCACACAGGCCTATACGGACGTCGATCGCGACCGGCTGCTCGCCGTCTACGACGACGCCTTTCCGCGCCGATAGATAATTTACCGCCTTGCGCATGCGGTTTTGCCGACGCCAGATGGGCGGGCTAACAGCAGCAGGTCTTCGAACAGTCACCAGAGGTCCATCGCATGGCACCGCGACAGTTGTATGGGTTCGGCTGGCTGGCAGCCGTGCTTCTGGTGCTCTCCGGCCCGGCAGCCGCGCAGACCAAGAAGCCGGCACCGCAGGCAGCCGCCATCAAGCCGGCAGGAGAATGCCGAGGCGTCGACATGCTGGCTGAACTGGCGACCAGCGATCCCGAGACCTACGCCACAATCGTGCGCGAGGCCGCCGCAACAGAGAACACCGGCGCGGTGCTCTGGAAGATCGAGCGCGACAAGCTGCCCCCGTCGCATCTCTTCGGAACCATGCACACGACCGACAAGCGGATCACGCAGATGCCTCCCAAGTCCCGCGCCGCGCTGGACCGGGCATCGACCGTGGTGGTCGAGGTGGCCGACCTCTCGCCTGCGGCCGGCGCGACGGCCCTCTCGGAAGCCATGCGCTTCGCGGTCTTCACTGACGGCAACAGTCTCGAAAAGCTGGTCTCCGCCGAAGAATTCGCCAAGGTGACGGAGGCGGTCGTCAAGGCGGGTCTGCCGGCGGAGACGGCACGACTCCTGAAGCCGTGGATCGTCAGCATGCTCATGTCGGCGGCGGCGTGCGAGAAGAAGCGCATCGAGAAGGGTGATCAGGTGCTCGACATGCGCATCGCGGAGACGGCCAAGCGGCGCAAGGTGCCGCTCATCGGGCTGGAGACGGCGCAGAGCCAGCTCGAGGCGCTGGCCGCGGTGCCCGAATCCCAGCAGGTCGACCTTCTGCGCTCCAGCCTGCCCTATGCGTCACGCACGCAAGACCTGGCCGAGACGGTGACTCAACTCTACCTCAAGCGCAACATCGGTGCCGCCTGGCCCTTCCAGCTCGCGCTGGCGCGCAAGGCTGGGATCGCCAGCGACGCGTTCTCCGGGTTTCAGCAGCAGATCGTCAACGGCCGCAACGCACGGATGCGAGACAACTCCCTGCCCCACCTCGCCAAGGGCGGCGCGTTCATCGCCGTCGGCGCCTTGCACCTGCCGGGAAAGACCGGTCTGGTGACGCTGTTTCGCGAGGCGGGCTACAAAGTCACCGCCGTAGAGTGAAGGCGTGCGAGCGCGCACCGCACCGGCTTATCTCTACGCTAAATCGAGGCCCCAGGCTTATGGCGAGCAAACGGCTCAGGGCGTGCGGGCCGCGGGCTTGCCTTCGCGCGCGCGCATCTGCTCGACCTTGCGATCGATCTCGTCGAGGCTGGGTTTTTCGCGCTCGATCCAAAGCCTGAGCTCGTCGAAATTTCGCATCTCCGTGTCGGTCGCCGTGCTGCGTCCGAGGCTGCGCACCGGCGGTACGTGCGCTTCGGCCGGCGCGAGAGGCTTCGGGTCGGGCGGCTGCGGAACAGGCGGTGCCGTGGCGGCTGCGGAATCGGGGTCGCGCAGGCCGGCCGGCGGCGTATCGGAGCGAGGCGAGGGCGGCGGGGCTGGCACGTCGACAACCTGTGCTTTGGCGGGCGCCGGCGGGACCGCGGCCAGCTCCCAGCGGGGGCCGCCGTAGCGGACGCCCGCATACATCGTGCGGGCGAGCGTATCGCTGATGCCGCGCGCCTGGATCGCATTGAAGAACATGCGATGCGTATCCTCCCAGGAACGCGTTTTCTTTTCCACGTAGTAGTCGTGAATGACCGCCGCGTCGCGATAGGGGCCATCGTACGGCCCGCCGACGATGTTCCAGAAGCCCCACGGCACCGAGGCGCCGTTGGTAATCGCACCTTCCGGCACGTCCCAGCTCACGCCGTCGGGATCGACGTAACCGAACGGCGCTAAGAGCCGCATGTCGCGGTAATAATCGGCCGGTGAATCCGGAACCAGGAACTCAGCCTTCACCGTTCCCTTGAAGCTGTTCTTGCCGACGACCGGCGTCGGAGATTTCGACCATGGCGGGTTGCCCTGGCCATCGCAGCCGGCAAGAGCGAGCATCGACAGGACCGCAACGGCGAAACCGAACTGGCGCATAGTGAAATGTCCTCCCGGGCCTGCCTCGAAGGCCGGCCGCAACTGCATCCATCAGTGGGTCAGTTAGAAACCTTTGGCGAGGTCGTCAACCAACACCAACGCGATCTGCCCAAACTGATTTTTCTTTTATTCTCGGTATCTTGACCGGCTTCGCCACGATCGGGCCACATTGACGGGCCGAGGGCAAGGGCGGACGTCGGCATGCTCAGGCGAACGACGCCGCCTTGGCCGCGACGGCCGCGCAGACGGCGGAGGCGAATGTTCCCCACGCCATGTCCACGAGCGCCAGCTTCAGGCCAAATCCCTTTAGAGTTGCAAGGTTGGTCAAATCGTAGGTGGCATAGGCGAAGAACCCGAACAGCGCCCCGAGCAGCGCGGCCCGCGCGACACCGCCTCCGTCGTCGAGCGCCGGGGAGACGGCGAAGATCATCAGACCGACGAGATAAAGCGCGTAGAACGCCACGGCGGCGGGAATATTGACGTGCTCCGCCATGAGCGGTCCCAGCTCAGCCTTGTAGAAAGCGTTCGCCACCACGCCGAGCCACAGCATGTCGAGAACCAGAAACGTCACAGCGGCGGCACCGTAGGCAATCAGCAGTCGCATGGCAGTCTCTCCGTCGAGGCCCGGCGCGGGCGAAATTTTGTCGAACACGTCACATGTGAATGGCCCGCTTGGCCACTGCAAGGGCGGCTTCCTTGACGGCCTCGGTCAAAGTCGGGTGCGCGTGGCAGGTGCGTGCCAGATCCTCGGCAGAGCCGGAGAACTCCATCAGCACGGCCGCCTCGGCGATCATTTCCCCGGCATGAGGACCAATGATGTGCACGCCTAGCACCCGATCGGTCGCGGCGTCGGCCAGCACCTTCACGAAACCATCGGTCGTGCGGTTGACCTTGGCGCGGCCGTTGGCGGTGAAGGGGAACTTTCCGGAGTTGTAGGCGATGCCCGCCGCCTTCAGCTCGTCCTCGGTCTGACCAACGGACGCCACCTCCGGGAACGTGTAGACGACATTCGGAATGACGCCGTAGTTCACGTGTCCCGCCTGGCCGGCGATGATTTCCGCCACCGCGACGCCCTCGTCCTCGGCCTTGTGGGCGAGCATCGGTCCGGCGATCACGTCGCCGATCGCGTGAACGCCGGAGAGATTGGTCTCGAAGTGCTCGTCGACGACGATGCGCTTTTTCGCGTCGAGAGCGACGCCCGCTTCTGCCAGACCCAGCCCCTCGATGTAGGGCACGCGCCCGATGGCGACGAGCACCACGTCGGCCTCGACCGTCTCGGCCGCTCCGCCGCCCGCCGGCTCGATGGCGATTGTGAGGCCGTCCTTGGTCTTCTCCACGGCGGTCACCTTGGCGCCGAGACGGAACGCGAAGCCCTGCTTTTCGAGGATGCGCTGGAAGCCCCGCGCAACGTCGGCGTCCATACCGGCCAGAATGCGATCGAGATACTCGACCACCAGCACCTCCGAACCGAGGCGGCGCCACACCGAGCCGAGCTCGAGGCCGATAACGCCGGCGCCGATGACCAGCAACCTTTTCGGCACTCTTTCGAGAGCGAGGGCGCCCGTCGACGAGACGATCCCTTTTTCATCGATCTCGATGCCGGGCAGACGCGCTATGTCGGACCCCGTGGCGATGACGATCGAGCCGGCGTCCAGCGCCTGCACTTCGCCGTCGATGAAGGTGACCTCGACCTTCCCCGGCGCCAGCAGGCGGCCGGTTCCGTGGAAACTGTCGATCTTGTTTTTCTTCAGGAGGAAGCCGACACCATCGACATTGCCTTTGACCCCTTCATCCTTGAAGGCGAGCATCCGCTTCAGATCGAGCCTCGGCTTGACCTCGATCCCCATGGCCGCGAAACCGTGATTGGCCTCGTCGAAAAGCTCGGAGGCGTGCAGCAGCGCCTTCGACGGAATGCAGCCGACGTTCAGGCACGTGCCGCCGTGCGTCGCGCGCTTCTCGACGACGGCGACCTTGAGGCCGAGTTGCGCCGCACGGATGGCACACACGTAGCCGCCGGGGCCGGTGCCGATGACGATGAGGTCGTAGGGGCCGGGCATCAGTTCAACCAATCCTGGATGTGTTCGCACGCATTGAAGATCGCTTATTCACGGTCGAAAAGCGATTTCATCATCAACGGCTCGCGATGTGCAACGACCCATTCGAGAACTAATCCGCTCTTGTTGGGCGGCAGCCGTCTTTTAAGGATTTCGACAGGATCGATGCCAATCTGCGCGGCAAACTCGGCGATTGTCGCGTGAAAGTGCGGCGGCACATGCTCGCTCGGATAGAACTGGATTTTAACGCCGTCAATGATGGCAATCGTTGCACCGCCTCAAAGCTCCAGCACAAACCGCTGCGGGTCCTCCAGGCACTCCTTGACGCGGACCAGGAATGTCACCGCTTCGCGGCCGTCGACGATCCGGTGGTCGTAGGTCAGCGCCAGATACATCATCGGGCGAGCGACGATCTGGCCGTTCTTGACCACCGCACGTTCCTCGATCCGGTGCATGCCGAGAATGCCGGATTGCGGCGCGTTGAGGATCGGCGTCGAGAGCATCGAGCCGTAGACGCCGCCGTTCGAGATGGTGAACGTGCCGCCCTGCATGTCCTCGATGGAGAGCTTGCCGTCGCGGGCGCGCCGGCCGAACTCCGAAATCTTGCCCTCGATTTCGGCCAACCCCATGCGGTCGGCCTCCCTGAGCCCCGGCACGACGAGGCCGCGCTCGGTGCCGACCGCGACGCCGATATGGTAGTAATTCTTGTAGATGACGTCGCCAGCGTCGATCTCAGCGTTGACGGCCGGCAACTCCTTCAGTGCCTGGATGCAGGCTTTGACGAAGAAGCCCATGAATCCGAGCTTGACGCCGTGGCGGCGCTCGAACAGCTCCTTGTACTGCGTGCGCATCGCCATCACGGCGCTCATGTCGACGTCGTTGAACGTCGTCAGCATGGCGGCCGTGTGCTGCGCCTCCTTGAGGCGCGTGGCGATGGTCTGGCGCAGGCGTGTCATCGGCACGCGTTCTTCGCGGCTGCCCTCGACCAGCGTCGCCGGTACGCGCAGATCGCGCATGGGTGCCGGCACGGGGGCCGATGCGGGAGACAACCGCGGGGGTTGGGGCACAGGAACCGGTGCGGCGGGCTCGTGACGAGTTGTGGGAGGAGGCGATGATGACGCCTCCGCATCGAGCGCCGCCTGGACATCCTCCTTCAGCACCTGACCGTTGCGGCCCGACCCCTTGACCGCCTCCACCGCGACACCGGCCTCAGCCATCAGCTTGCGCGCGGCAGGCCCCGGCGACGGCACGCCAGTGGGCTTCCTGGGTTCCGGTTTTTCTGTTGCAGGCTTCTCGGCTTTTTTCGCCGGCGACACTGCGGCGGCGGGCACGGCCTTGCTGGCACTCACAGCTCCCTCCGCCAGTGCGCCGAGCAGGGCGCCGATGGCGACCGTCGTGCCCTTCGGCACTTTGATCTCGGCCAGCACGCCCGCTGCAGGCGCCGGCACCTCGACCGTCACCTTATCGGTTTCGAGTTCCACCAGCGGCTCATCGGCCTTCACCGCTTCGCCCTGGGACTTGAACCAGCGGCCGACGGTCGCCTCTGTGACCGACTCGCCAAGCGTCGGAACGCGGATCTCGATGGTCATTTGGTCCAGCTCTCGATGGGTCTTTTTCGGTGTCAGACCCTCCGGGTCTGACACCAGGTCGAAATCGTCCTCGGTCTACACGGTGTCGGACCCAGAGGGTCTGACACCACTCATACTCCCAACGCATCGGCGACGAGCGCCTTCTGCTCCTGCGTGTGCTTGCTCAAAAGTCCCGTCGCCGTCGAGGCCGACGCCGGCCGGCCGGCATAACGGGCCTTGCGGACTTTCGCGTCGACGTGATCGAGCACCCACACGAGGTTGGGCTCGACGTAACTCCAGGCCCCCATGTTCTTCGGCTCCTCCTGGCACCAGACGAACTCGGCCCCGGGGAACCGTCCAAGCTCGTTGATCAGCGTACGCGCGGGGAACGGATAGAGCTGCTCGACGCGCAGCAGGTAGACATCGGAACGCCCGGCCGCCTCGCGCGCCTCGTAGAGGTCGTAGTAGACCTTGCCCGAGCAGAGCACGACGCGGCTGATCTTGTTGTCGGCGGCGAGCTTGATGCGTTCGCCCGGCAGCGACTGCGCATCGTCCCACAGCACGCGGTGGAACGTCGTGCCGGGCGTCAGCTCATCGAGACGCGACACCACGCGCTTGTGGCGCAGCAGCGATTTCGGCGTCATCAGGATCAGAGGCTTGCGCAGGTTCCTATGCAGCTGGCGCCGTAGGATGTGGAAATAGTTTGCCGGCGTCGTGCAGTTGGCGACCTGCCAGTTATCCTCCGCGGACTGTTGCAGGAACCGCTCCAGGCGAGCGGACGAGTGCTCCGGCCCCTGCCCTTCGTAGCCGTGCGGCAGCAGGCAGACGAGCCCGGACATCCGCAGCCACTTCCGCTCGCCCGACGAGATGAACTGGTCGAACACCACTTGGGCGCCATTGGCGAAATCTCCGAACTGCGCCTCCCACAGCACCAGCGCATTCGGCTCGGCGAGGCTGTAGCCGTACTCGAATCCGAGCACGGCCTCCTCCGACAGCATCGAGTTGATGACCTCGAAGCGGGCCTGATCGGGAGCGAGGTGGCGCAGCGGCGTATAGCGGCGCTCGCTCTCCTGAT
>JBQTIA010000106.1:0-2935 GCA_052388455.1 Hyphomicrobium sp. | reverse complement strand
CTTGGCGAACTTCGCGAACGATAAGGACACTAGCCAAGCATATGTTTTCTAGTGTGATTCAGATTCCGAAGTTCGCAGCCCGGACTCGCAGCAACATGAATGCGAACTTCGGAATCATCACACTAGCGGGTGCGCGGATAAGCTATGCGCATACTCATCGCCGTTGTCGGCAAGCTCAAGGACGCCGAAGAGCGGGCCATCGTCGCCCGCTATTCAAAGCGCTTCGATCAGACAGGCCGGTCGCTCGGTCTCGGCCCGGTCGAGATCGCCGAGCTGATCGAGAGCCGAGCGCCAACCCCGGCGGCCCGCAGAAACGACGAAGCGCAGCGGCTCCTCAAGTTGGGCGCCCATGCCGACATTCGGATCGTCCTCGATGTCGAGGGGCAGGGCCTCTCCAGCGAGGCGTTCGCCCGGCTGCTGGCCAAGCACAGGGACGGCGGAGCGAAATCGGCAGCCATTCTAGTCGGTGGTCCCGACGGGCACGGTGAGGAAGCGATGGCCGCGGCGCACATTAAACTCTCACTCGGATCGATGACGCTGCCGCACGGCCTCGCGCGCGTCGTCCTCGTCGAGCAGCTCTACCGGGCGGCGACGATCCTCGCCGGTCATCCTTATCATCGGGGATGATGAGTGGGGGACATGTCCCCTACTCGATCATATCTTCCAGCCCGAATGAATGGCGGCGATGCCGCCGGTCAGGTTGCGGTAGCCGACCCGCTCGAATCCCGCCGACCGGACGAGGGCGGCGAACGCCTCCTGATTGGGGAACTTGCGGATGCTCTCGACGAGATAGCGGTAAGGCTCGGCGTTGCCGGCCGTCAGCTCACCGAGACGCGGAATGATCTCGAAGGAATGCAGATCGTAGAGCCGGTCGAGCATCGGCACCTGACACTCGGAGAATTCGAGGCAGAGAAACCGTCCGCCCGTTTTCAGCACGCGATGGGCTTCGGCCAGCGCGGCGTCGATGTGCGTCACGTTGCGGATTCCGAACGCGATGGTGTAGGCGTCGAAGGTCTTGGCGGCGAAGGGGAGCGCCTCGGCGTTGCCCTGGGTCAGTGAAATGCGTGCGCCGAGACCGGCATCGCGCACCTTGCGTTTGCCGACCTCCAGCATCTCGGGATTGATGTCCAGGATGGTGGCGACCGAACCGCTGCCGCCCGCCCCGGCGAAGCGGATCGCCACATCGCCCGTGCCGCCCGCCACATCGAGCAGATGGAACGGGGTCTCACTGCGCGGCGGATTGAGCTCGGCAATGAGATCGCTTTTCCAGAGCCGGTGCAGACCGCCCGACATCAGGTCGTTCATCAAATCGTAGCGCTCGGCGACGGCCGAGAAGACCTCGTTGACGAGGCCCTGACGCTCACCCTCCGGCACCTCGCGGAAGCCGAAGCTGGTGTGAGTCTCGGCGGTTGCGTCATTGGTTTCACGATTCATGCATCCAGCATACCGCGCAGCGGCCGGGGCGGCTACTGCGGCATCAACCGTGCATATTCGCCGCCGACTTGGCCGCTTCCGCGATCGGTGTTAGCTAGCTTTGTCGGGTTTCGGACGATGTCGCTTGCTGAGCGGGCTTTGGCTTGCGTCTTGCGTCAAACGGTCAATGAGCGGGGCACAAAGCATGTCGGTTGACAAGGGCGTTGCGGTGCCGCTTTCGGAGGCGGGAACGAGACTCGGCGGCCAGATCGCCCCTGACGAGATTCTTGCCTACACGATTTCTGTGGCGAAGAAGGACCAGCAGACCGTCAGTCCCGACGGCAAACCGATCCAACGCCTCGCCGATGGCGTGAAATTTCGCCCCGCGCCGACGCATGTCGATGAGCGCGGATCGGTGGTCGAGATGTTCGATCCGCGCTGGAATTGGCATCCCGATCCTTTGGTCTTTGCCTACAGCTTCACGATCCGTCCGGGCGTCGTGAAGGGCTGGAACCTGCATCAGCATCACGAGGACCGCTATTTCCTTCTGCAAGGCGAGATGGATCTGATCTTCTATGACGTGCGCCCGGGGTCTCCCACCTTCGGCGAGATCAGCAAGATCCATCTCTCCGAGCGGAACCGTGGTCTCGTCAACGTGCCGGTCAACGTCTGGCACGCGGACCACAACATCGGCAGCAGGGATGTTCTCGTCGTCAATTTTCCGACTATTCAGTATGATCACACTGCACCGGACAAGCTGAGGCTGCCCCTCGATACGCCGCTCATCCCGTACGACTTCAGAGGTGCCAAGGGCGGATGACCAGCATGTCCGCACCTCGGACCAGCATCCTTCTGCCGACCCACAACCGGCCCGATTCCCTCGGCGTCTCCATTAAGTCGGTCCTCGCGCAGACTGTCGGCGACTTCGAGCTGCTGGTGGTCGGCGACGGCGTGAGCGAAGAAACGCGCCGTGTCGTTGCCGGCTTTGACGACGTGCGTATTCGCTTTTTCGATCTGCCGAAGGCCCCGCACTTCGGCTATGCGAACCGCAATGTGGCGCTGCGGGAAGCCCGCGGCGATCTGATCGCCTTTGCCGCGGACGACGACCTGTGGCTGCCCGACCATCTCGCTGTGATGGTGCCGCTGTTCGAGGACAGGCGCGTGGACTGGGCGCACAGCCGCCCCGTCTGGGTCAGCCCGGATGGACTGGCGCTTCCGTTTTTCGCCGATCTCAGCGATCCCATCGAATTCGACGCCTTCCTCACACAGCGCAATATACTGCCGGCCGCTACCGTCGTTCATCGCCGAGCCTGCTACGAAACGGTCGGCTTCTGGCCGGAGGATGTCGCCGAAGCCGGCGACTGGGAACTGTGGAAACGCATCCTGCTGTCCAGCGGCGGCCGGCGCTACACGACGACGCGCACACCGACGTGCCTGCACTTCAAGGCGCGCCGCCGCGTCGGAGAAAGCTGGGGGCCGCCGCCGCTGTCCGAGATTGAGGAAATTGCGCGCGGTGCCCCCT
>JBQTIA010000105.1:0-15603 GCA_052388455.1 Hyphomicrobium sp. | reverse complement strand
CGCAGGGCAATCGCATATGGCGCGAAATGTAGGTTGGGTCGACGAAGGAGACCCAACAAACTCGAGCGACCAAAGTTGTTGGGTCTCGTGCCTCGACCCAACCTACGTCCAAATGCGATTCCCCTGGCCTTCGCCGGGATGACGGGAGTTGTGCTTTTCCTGGTCAGGACTTTTTCGCGGCGGTATCACACGACGAAGAAATCGCTGGACGTCACGTCGTCTGGTGAGCCGACGAGAATGGCGAACACCACCGCCTCGACGCCACCCTGTGTGTTGCCGTCTGCGTCGTAAGCCAGTGTGCCCGTCGTTGTATTGTAGACGATGCGATCTTCCGCGTCGGCCGGAAGGCCGGAGCCGACCACGAAAATGGCGTCCGCCGAAAGCCGGCCCAATGGTCCGATGGCGGTGAAAACGGCATCGTCGAGTCGGATGCGGTCGACGCCGTGCGCGAAGTCCACGATCCGGTCGACGTTGTCGGCGCCGAGTGCGGATGTGAAGTTGAAGCGGTCGGCGCCTTCGCCGCCGATCAGCCGATCGGACCCGCCGAGCCCGTTGAGCGCGTTGTCCGCCGCGTTGCCGATCAGCCGGTTGGCGACGGCGTTGCCGGTCCCCGTCACATCGCCGGTGCCGTTGAGCGTCAGGTTCTCGATATGGACGCCGATCTTGGTCGAAACGCTGCTGCGCACCATGTCGATGCCGCCATTGGCCCTCTCGATGATGCGGTCGCCGGCGCTGTCGACGACGAAGGTGTCGTCGCCGAGTCCGCCGCGCATGGTGTCGAAACCCGTTCCGCCGTTCAGCACGTCGTTGCCGGCGCCGCCGTACAGCTGATCGTTGCCGGCACCGCCCAGCAGAGTGTCGTTGCCATCGGCGGCGGCGACGCTTGGATCGAACCGGTCGATCGCACCGGTCGGGCTGACGGTATAGAGGTTGCCCTCGGCGTCGACCGCGAAGGAGGCGATCAGCGAAGGTGTGCCGTTCTCGCCTGTGATGCGGCTGGTGATTTCGACGGCCTCGTCGAGGCCAGGGATATAGGCCCACACGCGGCCGCTGAGGAAGTCGGCGAAGATGTACTCGCCCTGCAGGCCGGACTGCGGCCCGCGATAAACATAGCCGCCCGACACCGAGCGGCCTTCGTCGCGGGTGTACTCGAACACCGGCGGCGTGAAGCCGTCCGTTGGGCCGGGGAAATTCTCCCGCGTGCCTTCGAGGAGCCGCCAGCCGAAATTGAGCCCGCCGGCGCTCCCCGCGGGGATGAAGTCGATCTCCTCCCGCGCGCGCTGGCCGACATCGCCGATCCACATGTCGCCGGTGGCGCTGTCGAACGTCATCCGCCAGGGGTTGCGCAGCCCGTAGGCCCAGATCTCGTCTGCGCCGGCCGTGCCGACGAAGGGATTGTCTGCGGGAATAGCGTAGTTGCGGCCGGCGTCGTCGGGAAAATCGTCGCCATCGACATCGATGCGCAGGATCTTGCCGAGCAGCACCTCGGTATTCTGTGCGTTGTTGTTCGGGTCGTTGGCGCCGCCGCCGTCGCCGACGGACAAGTAGAGGTAGCCGTCGGGTCCGAAAACGATCGAGCCGCCGTTGTGATTGGTGAATGTCGGGTGCGGAATGGTGAGCACGACGCTCTCGGTCGAAAGGTCCGCGACCAGGGGGTCTTCCGCCGAGCGCTGATACTCGCGGATCTCGACGTCGGCGTTGGTGTTGTTGAGAAACACGAAGAAGCGGCCATTGGTGGCGTAGTCGGGATGAAAGGCCACGCCGAGCACGCCCTGCTCGCCGCCGCTGGTGAAAGACGATTCAGGAAGGTCGAGAAACGTCGAGGTGGCGCCGGTGGTCGTGTTCACACGCGTGATCTCGCCGGTGTCCTTCTGAACGACGTAGAGGAAGCCGGGGTCACCCGGCGCGGAGGCGGCGCTGACGATCGGCCCGCCGAGGTCGGAAACGATGCGGGTCGCCGTGATCTGCCCCGAGATGGCCAGTACGTCGGCGGCGCTGTGGCCGTAGATGACGTCGTTCTCGGACGTGCCGCGCAAAATTTGTGAGCCGTCGCCACCTGAAATGACCATACCTCGACCCCCTCTGTCGCAATTCTACTTCTGGCAACGATTGATACGCGGATCGCTTGCGGGAGTTTCACCGCAGAAGCTGTGATCCGACGTCGAGATACCGGCCGGTGCTGGCGTTATCCACAACCTGTCGTCGCGCCGACGATCATCACACGGCAAATCCCCGGTTTATGCTGCCTGAATTTCAGGCGGCCGGATGCTCAATCGATGTCGCCGGATGGCGGCCGGGTGGTGTCGAAGACGTCACGGACCGTATTGAGGTGGCCGTCGACGCGGAACTGGAAGAGGAAGTAGGGCGGCATGCAGGCGCCGGGCATGGCGTTGTTCAGGGCGGCGCTATCCTGGCGCAGCGTGCAGATGTAGTCGTCGCGGCAGGGGTTCATCAGGTCGCACGCTCTGAGCGCCATGGTCTGCGTGGTCTTGGTCAGGCATTGCGCGAACGTGCGCTGGCGATTGGTGAGGCAGCGCTCCAGGTTCTCGTTCGGCGGCCGTCCGCAGCGCGCGGGATTGAACGCATTCGACCTGAGGCAGTTGCGATAGGCGGTGAGCTGCGGTTCGCTGGCGTCCCGGTCGGCGTAGTGTCCGCCGGTGCAGTATCGAACCGCCAGGGTCGGCTCGCGCAGAAGACAGTCGCGCACGATCTGCATGTGGCGCGGCTTGGCCCCGCACGCCGCCTCGGGCGGCAGCCTGCGATCCGTTTGGGTCGGGTGCGGGCACACGCTCGTGCGCACGTTTCCGGCCGCGAAGCCGTCGGAGCCATCGGAATAGTGATACCGCCAGGTCGATCCTTGTGGCGGGCGTCGCCAGGTGGACTGCGCCGTCGGATCCAGTGGGTCGAGGGCGCCATAGGCCGGCTCGTAGGGGCGCTCGGCGGCCGGCGTCTTCAAAAGTGAAACGCGGCTGTAGGTATCGTGCCCCCGGCTGTCGGACACCACCGTTCCGAAATCGGTGGGATCGCCGATCTTGGGCTCGCCGGCGGTGGCGCAGACCCCGATGCGCGCGGCGCGGCTGTTGCGGAACGGCTCGACGCATTTGAGCCCGGATGCACAGCCCCAGTCCTCGACCCGGTCGGCGCCCGGACCGGCGGGGGTGCCCGCGTAGCAGTGCGCGCCCCAGCCATTATAGAGCCCTTTGCCCATGATCTCAGCCGCACGCCCGATCGCTTCCGAGCGGGCGATGTCGGGCCGCGAGGAAAATCCCTTTTAGTAGTCGCGCGGGCGGTCGGCGGCGAACGCCTCGATGATGTGACGGCGGCGATGGACGTCGCCGAAGAAGTGAGGCGAGGCGGGGAGCACGACGGAGTTAGCCTTGAGAGTCCTGTCCCACTGGTGCCCCATGAACTGGAAGCCGCCGACGGCGCGCGTCTGGTGGCAGCCGGAGCAGGTGATGTCGTTCAGCCGATGCTGGAAGCTCTGCATCGTCGAGACGCGCTTCAAACGCATGCCGTCCGGCAGGCCGGCCAGCGCCGCCGTGACGGCGCCGTCGTCGAGGATGCCCTCGAAGGGCCGATTGGCGGCGCGCGCGAAATTGCCGGGTGTCACGGAGATGGCGCGCTCGGCCAGGAACTCCTCTCCGATCATGATGGTGCCGGCGTCCAGCTTCTCGATGGTCCGCGGTTCGAGCAGGAAAGCCCTCAGCCGGCGCTTCAGCGCGCTGTCGGCGAGAATGCGCCGCTGGTCGATCTGGTTCTCGAGCCTTGCGACCTCGTAGCTTTCGCGCATACCGCCGCCGGGTCTCGCCGTCACCCGCCGCTTGAACACCCGCAGCAGATACTCCGCATGACCGCCGATGAAGCGGTTCGGCTCCACCTGGGTCGGCCAGCGGTCGAGCTGCAGGTTGATCTCGGCGCGGTCGACGAGCGCGCGCCTGATGAAGCGCAGCGGACCGCGGGGCGATCGAAGCTCGCCGAGCAGCGCCTCGCCCTTCGACGTGCGCTCGCCGGCCCAGAGCCAGCTCTCGGCAATCTCCTTGCACGACACGGCGGCATCGCCCTCCGCCTTGGCCTTGAGCACGAGGTTGATGGTCATCGGCAAACGTGAGGAGACCGCCTCGCGCTTCGGCTGGCTGCCGCTCGCCGGGCGCTTCGGCACCGAGTAGTTCAGCCGGTACAGCAGGCGCACTTCTCCGCAGGTGCCCGGTGTGATGAAGGCGCGGTCCATGCGGTTGACGATTCCGACGAGCTGGAAGCGGGCATAGAACGTGGTCAGGAACCGCTTGTCGAAAACCCGGATCACGGAGTTGAGATCGACGCCGACGGAGTTCTCGCACGCGGGCCGCGTGGCGCCGGGCAGAGCGCAGCGCTCACGTCTCAATTCCGCGAGGTGAGTGTCGAACTCGCGCGCCAGCGTCGTGCGGATGATCTGTATCTCCGACATGGCCGCCAGCACGCCGTTGGAGAGCTTCTTGTTCGCCGGCCAGTCGTCGCGCAGCATCGAGCCGAGGCCGAACCCTCCGATGTCGAGTGCCTGCATCAGGCCCGGCTCGGCGAGCGCGACGCCGCGTTCGAAGTCGGTCGGAGCGGCCAGAGCCGGCGCCGAGGCGATCGCGGCGAGGAACATTGCACTGAGGCGGTTGAGCATGAGCACCCCCACGACACCCGACCCGGCTCGGATCGCAATCGCGGCTCCGGGTCTTTGATCCTGACGGAGACGCTATCACGCGGCGCTGGAGTTGGGGACGGTGCGTGGTCGGGAGGTCGGCGCAACATGCGCCGAGGATTACGACGCCCGGCGCCGTGGCCGCACCTTCGTCGTGTTCCCTGGGGAACATCGCCCGGGTGGCCGCCCATGAGATAGGCAGGGACCACGAACATGTCTCGCACGTGACATGTCGCTTCGAAGATCTTTCATCTGACCCCGCACGCAACAGGAGCGGCCCATGAAAGCCCTCGACCAGTTTCTCGACGCGGCCACCGCCGGCCAGTTCAAGACCCTCGACAACGGAGACAAGGTGTTCTTCCCGAACGGCGCTTCCGGCGGCGCCTACCGGCTCCCCGACGAGGCCACCTTTGGCCGGGTGCACGCGGCGTCGCGGCGCTATTGGCTCTTGTTCATGGCCTACATCGTCATCGGCAGTCCGATCTGGTCCTCTGTCTTCCAGAGCTACGAGTTCGTGCCCGGCATGGCGATGTTCTGCGGAGTGTTGGTTCTAGGCTTGATCGCCTACTTCATGGCCATGAAACGCCTCGTCGCCGGCCTTCCCAAAGCCGATGTCGCCTATTCCGCCTCGGAAGCCGAAAAGAGGCAGGCGGCCGCGACGCCGCGCTGGCTCTGGATCGTCGGCATCGTGTCATCGGCCCTGTTCGTCATCGCCGGCGCCGTGCTGCTGTGGGCCCCCGCCAACATCGCAGACACCGTCGTCGGGCTGATCTGCATCGCGATGTTCGGCGCCACGCTGGCCTACTCGATCTATGGCCTCGTGCGCCATCCGGAGCAGAACGGTCACGCCGGCTGATCGCAACGGCCCGAGCAATAGCTCGTCCTCGTGGCGAGCGCCCATGCCGGGGGCTCGAGCCGGACCCTGTGCCATCACGAACCGAACAAAGGCTCCGCAAGCCCTGTCCTCAATCCGACAATGCTCGCTGCGGGCCAGCCTGCGGGCCATCACCAACCGACGGAGTTCCCATGAACGCGATCGTCAAACTGCTCGACGGCATCTCTGCTGGCTGCTTCAGGACCGATGCGGCCGGCCGCGTGCTCTACTATCCCAACGGCGCCGTCGGCAGCGGTTACGTCGTTCCGGACGACGCCGCCCTCGCCTCCATCAAGGGCAAGCTGCGCTGGTATTTTGCCATCATCTTCCTGTCCATTGGCCTGCTCGTGCCCTTCGCGATGGACCTCTTCCGCGGCATGGAAGTCGCGCCCGCCATCGCTTCGGCGTCCGGCACGCTGGTGCTGCTGACCGTGCTTGCGAGTCTCGGCGCGTACAGCCTCGCCTCGGGTCTCGAAAAGTCCGACGAGAAGCTCAGTGTCGGCGAGGCGTTCCGCACTCAGGCCCGCTCATTGCCGCGCTGGTTCGCGATCTTCCAGGTGGTGATCTGGAGCCTCGGCATGGTGGGCGCCGCGATGCTGCTCCGCGACGCGGCGACGACCTTCGAGAGCGTGCACGCCGTGATCGTGGGCCTCATCAGCGCCGCGCTTCTCGCCCTCTCGATCTGGAGCCTCAGGCTGCGCCCGGTCGCCTGAGCGGCGCGCGCCGGCACCCGTCACCCGCGACCGGGAGCGCCTCTCAGTTCCTTGCGTCCCGGACGCCGCGCCTTTCGCGCGGCGAGCCGGGATTTTACCGGCCCGCAATCCGAGCACACCTGCCGCTGCAAAAGATCCCGGATCGCCGCGTGAAGGACGGGCGTCCGGGAAACGAGGAGGGGAGAGGCGACCGCGGAGGGCTGCGGCATCAGCCGTCACACCACGAAGAAATCCCTGAAGTCGACGTCGTCGGGGGAGCCGGTCAGAACGGCGAAGGTGATCGCCGCGCCCGCCCCGATCCCGTCGGCGTCGTACTGCAGCAGGCCGTTCGTGGTGTTGTAATAAATCCGATCCTCCGCATCGCGCTGCCCCGACCCGACGATGAAGAAGGCATCAGCCGAAAGCCGGCCCACTGGGCCGATGGCGGTGAAGATGGCATCGTCGAGCCGGATGCGGTCGTCTGTGTGCGAGAAGTCGGTGATGACATCGCGGTTGAGCGCGGAATTCAGCGCAGTGTTGAACACGAAGGTGTCGACTCCCGATGCTCCCGTCAGTTGGTCATTTCCCTCCAGACCATTGAGAATGTTGTTGCCCGAAGAAGTTCCGGTGATGACGTTGTTGAGCGCATTGCCCGTGCCGTTAAGGTTGCCCGAGCCAAACAACGTAAGATCTTCGATGTTGGCCGACAATGTGGTGGAGACGGTGCTTATAACATAGTCGATCCCAGCATCGACGCCCTCGATGGTGCGGTCGCCCGCACTGTCGACCACATAGCGGTCATCTCCGAGCGAGCCGACCATGCGATCGTTGCCGGCGCCGCCAACGAGCGAGTCACTGCCGCGACCGCCATTCAGCGCGTCGTTGCCACCGCCCCCGATCAGAATATCCCCGCCCACGCCGCCCCGGAGCTCATCGTTCAGGTGATCATAGCCGTTGATCGTGTCGGCTTGGCGTGAGCCAGTGACGTTGGTTCCTGTGAGCGTGATCGTATCGAAGGCCGGGTTCCAGTTCGCGAAAACGATTCCTGAGAAGTCTATGTTTTCGCCGGTTGCCACGATGGTATCGGCTCCGCTGCTGCCGGTCGTATCGGAGATTCCGGTGATCAGCTCGCTTCCCACGCTCTGGATGCCGAACTTCACCTTCGACGGGGCACCCGTAAAGATGAGACGCTCGACATGCGTGTCGCTGTTGAAGCGCACGTCGGCGCCGTTCAGCTCGATGGTGTCGAGCCCATCGCCGCCCTCGAAGACCCCAGACGCGATGCCGGAGCCGACGACGAACGTGTCGTTCCCAGTCGATCCGTTGAGGAGGCCGTTCGCACCGAGCACGATGATCCGGTCATCACGGATAGTTCCGGTGACGACCCCGAAATTCGCAATGCTGGTCTCGATAATGATGCTGTCGTAGTCGTCGACCCAGTCGGTGAACGACATCGTCGAAAAGTCAAATCCTGCCGCATTCACGATCTTCAAAGTGTCTTTACCGAGACTGCTCCAGATGGCTAGCATGCCAGCAGCGATCTGATCGCGATTGACGGTGACATGATTGCCAATCCAGGCATTGTCTCGGAAAGTCGCGAGGTAGCGCAGGATCTCGATGCCAGTGATGTCTCCGACTGTGAGATCGACGTCGTTGGTTGCGCCAGGGTTGGTGTTGAGCTTGACCTCGATGGTGTCACGGTCCCCATTACCGCCAACGATTCGTTCGCCAGGGAGAAAATGGCCGTAGTTCAGGCGAAAGCTGTCGTTGCCATGGCCGCCGAACAGATAGTCCGCGCCGGCAGCGCCAACGATGAAGTCGCTCCCACTTCCTCCAGCCAGATGATTTCGACCCTGTTCGCCCAACAGGCTCGAGTCGAAGAACTGTCCAATGTCCTCGACATGAAAGAAGCGGCCGTTCGGGCCCATGACGAGGTCGTGAATTGCTGCCAGGCTCGAGCCGCCAGGTGTTGCGATCAGTCCTCCTGCACCTGTGAGGCTGGAGCCGAGCCCCGAGACGCTCGAAATGCTGTTCCAACTAATGCCACCAAGCCCTGTTGCCAGGTTCTGCCCATCGATGTGAACGCTGCCGAGAAAATCGCCTGCAGAGTTTCGATAGTCGTAGACCAGCCGCGTGGAGGAGGAGCTGCCGGCGACGAGCGTCAATCCGAATTCGCTGCTGAGCGCCGCGAGAAGATTTAGGCCGTCGAGGTCGCTTTCGTTGAGACCAGCGGTGCTGTGATAAAACGAGCCCATGGTATCCTCCACAAAGCATGCGTGGACGCTCAATCAGAAAAGGACGGTTGCTGCCGATCGCGGGGTGCGAAATTAAAACTGCAGTCGCGTCGAAATTGCAGGCAACGATATAACAAAGAGCGCTGAATTGAGTATATCAGCGCACGGCGGCAAGTAAATGCTTGAATTGCAACTCCTTGTTCTGGCCGTATGTTTGAAGCGCGACCGGCTATAGTTCGTGGCCCCCTCAAATATCCAACCCCGTCGCAAATGCGGCGCGTTCCTGGATGAAGCGGAAACGCGCTTCGGGTTTGCTGCCCATCAGCGCATTGACGGCTTCTGCAATGACGCTCTTGTCGCCATCGCCGACTTCGACGCGCAGCAGCGTGCGCCGCCGCGGGTCCATGGTCGTCTCTTTGAGCTGGGGGGCGTTCATCTCGCCCAGGCCCTTGAAGCGGCCGACCTCGACTTTGGCGTTGGGCGCAAATTCGCTCTTCGTCAGGTCGGCGCGGTGCTTGTCGTCGCGCGCGTAAACCGTCTTGGCGCCGTGCGTCAGGCGGTAGAGCGGGGGCACGGCGAGGAAGAGGTGGCCGTTCTCGATCAGCGCCGGCATCTCGGAATAGAAGAAGGTGATCAGCAGCGAAGCGATGTGCGCGCCGTCGACGTCGGCGTCCGTCATGATGATCACGCGCTCGTAGCGCAGATCCTCGTCGCGGTATTTGCTGCCGGTGCCGGCGCCGAGCGCCTGAATCAGGTCCGAAAGGAGCTGGTTCTGCGAAAGCTTGGCGGCGGTGGCGTTGGCGACGTTCAGGATTTTGCCGCGCAAGGGGAGGATGGCCTGCGTCTCGCGATCCCGTGCGCTCTTGGCCGAGCCGCCGGCAGAGTCACCCTCGACGATGAAGATCTCGGTGCCGCCGGCCTGCTGGATCGAGCAGTCGGCGAGCTTGCCGGGCAGGCGCAGCTTGCGCGTTGCGGACTGGCGGCCGACCTCCTTCTCGCGCTTGCGCTTGAGGCGCTCCTCCGCCTGATCGACGGTCCAGTCGAGCAGCCGCGTCGCCTGCTGCGGTGCGTCGGTCAGCCAGTGGTCGAAGGCGTCCTTGACCGTATTCTCGACGATGCGGGTGGCTTCCGTGGTCGCCAGCTTGTCCTTGGTCTGGCCCTGGAACTCCGGCTCGCGGATGAAGACGGAGAGCATGGCGGCGGCCGTGCCCATCACATCGTCGGCGGTGATCTGCGCCGCCTTCTTGTTGCCGACGCGTTCGCCGAACTCGCGCAGGGACTTCGAGAGCGCCGAGCGGAAGCCGTTCTCGTGCGTGCCGCCCTCGTGGGTCGGGATCGTGTTGCAGTAGGAGCGGCAGAAGCCGTCCTCGTCGGCGATCCACGCCACCGCCCACTCGACCGAGCCGTGCTTGCCCTCGCGCTCGACATTGCCGGCGAAGACGTCCTTGCTCACCATCGTCTGGCCGGCGATCTCGGACAGCAGGTAATCCTTGAGCCCGCCGGGGAAGTGGAACGTCGCCTCGGCCGGCGTGTCGTCCTTGATCAGCGCCGGATCGCACGACCAGCGGATCTCGACCCCGCCGAACAGATACGCCTTCGAGCGCGCCATCTTGAGCAGCCGCGCCGGCTTGAAGGCGCAGCCCTTGCCGAAGATCTTCTCGTCGGGGCGGAAGCTGACCTTGGTGCCGCGCCGGTTCATGATCGAGCCGAGCTTCTGGAGCTTGCCCTGCGGCTCGCCGCGGCTGAAGACCATGCGGTGCAGCTGCTGGTCGCGGGCGACCTCCACGATCAGCGTTTCGGAGAGCGCGTTGACCACCGACACGCCGACGCCGTGCAGGCCGCCCGACGTGTTGTACGCCTTGCTGTCGAACTTGCCGCCGGCGTGCAGGATGGTCATGACGACTTCGAGCGCGCTCTTGGTCTTGAACTTCGGATGCGGTCCGACGGGAATGCCGCGGCCATTATCGGTCACATGCAGAAAGCCGTCGGTATCGAGGCGCACCTCGATGAAGGTCGCATGTCCCGCGACGGCCTCGTCCATGGAATTGTCGATCACCTCGGCGAAGAGGTGGTGCATGGCCCGCTCGTCGGTGCCGCCGATGTACATGCCGGGGCGGCGGCGTACGGGCTCCAGGCCCTCCAGCACCTCGATGTGGCTCTCGGTGTAGTCGCCGGCGGATTCGGTGGCACGGCGGGCGCGGGACTTGTCGGTCATCGGGGTCTCGGCTCTGGCGAAGAGATCGCGCTGCGAGGAAGCCATGGCAAATCCGCTCCGGCTCGGCGAGCTTCGCGGACGCCCGGCAGTCGTGAACGAAAAACGGAGCGGCCTCGGCGGCGAATCTCACGCGGGGTTGTCGAGGGGCTGAGGTCGCACGCGCATTGCTGCCTTGGCAAGACTGCGGAGGGCGCTGGCCGCCGTCATCCCGCATCGTTCGATCCCGGAGGCAGCATCGGTGTTGACCGCCGGCCACACCTCAAGTCCGCCATCATGCCGCCACCGCGCCAGCCCAGGGCCGCCCGAATGGCCTGCTACTGAACCTCTTGTTTTAGCGGGAAATTCTCGGCGCGATTATATCACGGGTCGCGTCGCACGTTCAACCCAAGAGAGGGTTTTCATGATCAGACAGACCATGTTGCCGCTGCTGGCGGCGTCGCTGACGACGCTCGCCTGGTCGCTTGCTCCGGCCGGGCGGGCCGCCGCGGAGCCGGCCTCCGACCGCCTGTCGGGGCCGTTCACGCACGACAATCTCACCCTCTATTTCGTGCACGGCAAGAGCGCCGAGGGACCGGTGCCGCTGACGCTGGAGGAGGCGCTGCAGAAGGGCGCCGTCACGGTGCACGAGACCGGCACCGTCTCGCAGCTCGCCATCGAGAACACCGGTACGGAGGACATCCTTGTCCACGCGGGCGACATCGTCAAAGGCGGTCAGCAGGACCGCGTGCTGACGACGACGATGGTGTTGAAGCCGAAGTCGGGCAAGGTGCCGCTCGATGCCTTCTGCGTCGAGAGCGGCCGCTGGGCGGCGCGCGGCAGCGAGGACGTGCAGCGCTTCGCCAGCGCCAAGGAGATGATGCCCTCGCGCGAGGCCAAGCTGGCGATGAAAGTGCGCACGCCGTCGCCCGGTCATGCGCCGAATGCTGGGCCGGTCGCGGCCGGCGTCCGGCGGGAGATCATCGAGCAGCGGCGCACAGACGACGTGCCGTCGCCGAACGTGACTTCGAACGCCGGGATCGAGCAGAGACCCGGCCGGCCCGGCCGTCCGGTCGATGCCCAGGGCGAGGTTTGGAAGAAGGTCGGCGACATGCAGGCGGCGCTGTCGGCCAGCGTCGGCTCCAAGGTCAACGCGGCGGCCTCCGAATCGAGCCTGCAGCTGGCGCTGGAGAACGAAAAGGTCATCACGGCGCGCAATGCGTACGTCGACGCCCTGCAGGCGGCCGGCGAAAAGGACTCCGACGTCGTCGGCTACGTTTTCGCGGTCAACGGCAAGATCAACAGCGCCGACATTTACGCGTCCAACGCTCTGTTCCGGAAGCTGTGGCCGCGGCTGCTGAAGGCGGCCTCGACCGAGGCGCTGGGCGAGAAGTCTGCTGCGGACAAAGCCGCGGCTCCGGCTCCCGCCGCCGTGCAGACCTTCCTCGCAGACGCTGCGAAGGGCAAGGAAAGCGAGCGCGAGCCGGCCAAGGGTCTGAAGCTCAAGGTGCGCGACAGCGATCATGCCGTCGACTACGAAACCGTCGGCTCCACCGGCAGCCTCGTTCACCGCAACGTGCTGGCGTACTGAGGCGCCGCGTCGTCCAGCACTCTGCTCATACGTCGATCGTCCCTTCGGCGACACGCACCGCGTGGCCGCCGATGCGGACGGCGGTGAGCTTGCCGCCGTCGAGGGTCAGCGCGAGTGCGATGTGGCTCGGGCGGCCCATCTCGTAGCCCTGCTCGATGGATCGCTTGTGAACTCCGTCGGGCAGGGCGTCGAACTTGGCGATCACTCCGGCGAAGCACACCGCCGCCGAGCCGGTCGCCGGGTCTTCCGGCACGCCGACATCGGGAGCGAACATGCGGGTGTGGAACGACGCCGTGTTGTGCTCGCACTGCCGGGTATAGAGGTAGGCGCCGACCAGCCCCTGCTCCTGAAATCCGTCGACCCAGTGGACGCCGTTGACGCGGGCCCGCGCGATCGCCTCGCGTGTCGCCACCGGTACGAAGGCGAAGGCATTGCCGGCCGCGTAGCAGGTCGGCTTGTGGTTCTCGAACCCGACCTCGCTCGGAATGAGGTCGAGCCCGGCGGCGAGCCGGTCGATGGCCGGCAGGCTGCCGGCTTCGACGGGGAGCTTCGGAGCGTCGAACTCGGCGAAGGCCGGCACGTCGGAGCGGAGCTTCACGCCGACACGTACGGTTCCGATGGTCTGCTCGAGCACGATGAGCGCATCGTGGTCGGAGGCCGGCGCCTTCAGTTCAGCCAGCAGCGCCGCCGTCCCGACCGTCGGATGGCCGGCGAAGGGCAGCTCTTTCATCGGCGTGAAAATGCGGATCATCGCCGAGTGCGCGGCGTTGTGCGGCTTCAGCACGAACACCGTCTCCGACTGGTTGAATTCGCGCGCGACCCTCTGCATCAGCTCGGCGCTGAGCCCGTCCGCGTCGAGCACCACGGCCAGCGGATTTCCGCCGAAGCGGCGATCCGTGAATACGTCCAGCAAATAGAAAGTCCGCCGCATCTGTCCCCGCCTGCCCCGCCGAAGGCCGCCGGCACTCTGCCCGAAAGCGTCCGGACCTCCAAGCGCCGAACGCGGCCGATCGCCGGCGCGCTCACCTCGGCGGGAAGAGGTGGTGCAGCAGAACATCGGCGTAGAGCGGCATGGCGAGACCGCGGAGATCGGCCTCGGAGCGGATCACCACCACGTCCGCAAGCTCGGAGCCGGGATCGGCGGCGATGTGGCGGTGGATGCGATCCGAGAGCGTCGCGGAGTCGAGCGGGGAACGATACTGCACCGCCATCGACAGCATCGGTCCTGCAAAGGTCAGCAGAAATCCTTCTCCTCTGGTGAGTCCGGCGATGCCGATGCCGGTTTCCTCGACGACCTCGCGGCCGATGGAGCCCGCAATGTCGATCGACCCATCCGATCCGATATCGCGCGCATCGATGAATCCGCCGGGCAGATACGCCAATCCGGCGTTGATGTTGCCGGCCCGCTGGCGTCCGAGCAGCACGTGCCCCTCGGCGGATCGGATCAGAGCCGAGCCGAAGCAATCGCGGAGTCCGGCATCGGGGTATCCGTGATCCTTCCAATAGAGAAAGCTCTTGAAGTCGACTGGCCGCAGTCGCCCGCTGAGGAGGTCCGGCTCCAGGAGGTGATCGGCGAGCATGTAGATGGTGCCGTTGAAGAAGCCCGGGCTGTCGCGGCTGCGGACGGCCCAGTGACGATCGATGGCGGCCGAATGCGTCTCGGCAAAGTCCCAGCCGCCCGCGGCGGCCGTCATGCGGCACGCGCTGACAGTGACGACCCTGTCGCCCGTCGCGCAGTTCTTCTCCCGATCGATCATCCGCCCTGACCTCCGCCGTTTACGGTCCGCTAACCAATATTCGGAAACAACTAGCCCGACCTATGCCTCGTCCTGTTGTGTTTCGCGTAAGGACTATCCGCATGTTCGACCCCACCTCTGCGCGCGCCTCGGCCCGGGCCGCCGCGCTCCTGACCCTGCTCTTCCTTTCAGATCCCGTTCAAGCCGACACGCCCTATACGGGCTGGCGCGGGCACTTCGGCACGCCCTACTCGGCATACAAGGCTGGCGCCGATTTCGACAGCGACCGCCGGCCGCTCGACGGCAGCTTGCGCAACCCGCCGCCTTTCCTGCCGGGCACCTGGTCGGGACTGTATCTCGGCGGACACTTGGGCGGGGGGGTCAACACGATCGAGACGGCCGGAATCGCATCGGCCGAGATCGACGCGGATGCGTTCATCGGCGGCATCCAGGCCGGATACAACCTGCAGATCGGCAATGTCGTCGCGGGATTGGAGATCGACGGCACATGGGCCGACAGCGGCGACACCACCACGCGCCAGGGAGCCGCGGAGCTGACCGCCGGCAACGACTGGGTTTCCAGCGCGCGCCTTCGGCTCGGCTACGCGACGGATCGCTGGATGGTGTATGCGACCGGCGGCGTTGCGCTCGGCGATATCGACCTCAAGCTCGACGCGCCGGGACTGAGCGAGAGCTTCACGGAAACGAAGGTCGGCTACGCGGTCGGAGGCGGCATCGAATACAAGCTGACGGACAGCTGGGTCGCGCGCGTCGAGGCGCTGCACTACAGCTTCGCTGAGGAGACCTTCGACACCGGGCTCGGCCGTCTGGATGTCGATAGCGATGTGACGACGGTTAGGGCTGGTCTGTCGCTGCGATTGAACTGACTCCAGCCGTTCTTAGCCTCGCCTCGAACACAAGACGCGACGGTCAAAAACTTCGTCGCATGCCATTTTCTGCCCATGATCGCGGGTGTCTATCGCACTCGTGACGCGCTCGAGCGGGCCTGCCCGTCTCCTGCGCCATAACGGAGACGGGACGACGCCAACCGGCTCTTCCCTGTGCGTGTGGTGAAGTTTCCCCGCTTCTTCATCGCGCGCCTCCGCCACCACACCGAGCCCTGCTTCGCCCGCAGGGATCGGCGTGGGTCACGCGCCGGGAGACTTGCACGTCCGCACCGCCACACCCCTCCCCGAGCGGCCGTGTGGGTTTCCCGGCACCTTCACTATTGGCGATCCGCGAGCGGCGCGAGTGTATCGGTTTCAAAAAGCCGATCTGCCCTACAGGCAGCCCAGCCCCGCGAAGCCGCAGACGTAGAGCCCCATGGAGTGGTTGACGCAGCAGGCCTGATCGGTGCCGCAGCGCCACGTCTTCAGCCGGCCATTCGGCAGCTTCGACTTGCACATCTTGTATTTGGCTGCGGCCTCGACGGTCGATACGGCGACGTGCGGGGCTCCGGTTTTGACGACCGAGAACGAAACGACCATGGCAACGATGGCGGCCAGCGCCACAGCGAGGATTCGGGACATGGCTAACTCCTTCACAGATGACGCTGCGAGGATGCTCCCAAGGCGCGCGGGCCGCTATGGCAGAAAGGTCTCAGTCGGGGGATTTTTGGT
>JBQTIA010000104.1:0-17741 GCA_052388455.1 Hyphomicrobium sp. | reverse complement strand
CGACATCCGCAGCCGGCCCGGCATCCCGCGCCTCATCCTCGTCGCGTCGAGCCTCCCGAACGAGGACGGCGACGTCATCGCCTCCAACCTCGCTCACCACTACGCCCTGCTCGGGAGCCGCGTGCTGCTGGTCGACGGCGATCTGCGGCGTGCGACTCTCTCGCGCCGTCTCGCACCCGGCGCGCAGTCCGGCCTTCTCGAAATCCTGGCGCGCGGCTTCGACATGGAGCGAACCATCCTGCGCGAGGCGGCAACCGGCCTTTCCTTCCTGCCGGCGATGAGCGGCCAGGCTCTCGATGTCGCCAATCCCGAGATGCTGGCCTCGCAGCGCATGGCGTCCATCTTCGCGGCACTGAAGCGCCAGTACGACACGGTGGTGGTCAGCGCGCCGCCGCTGCTACCGATCATCGACGGCCGCCTCCTGGCCGACCACGCCGATCTCATCGTGTTCGTGATGGCCTGGAAGCGGACGCCGAAGCAGCTCGCCCGGCGGGCGCTCAAGTGTCTCGGGTTCAGCCAGCAGAAAGTCATCGGCGTGGTGATGAACGGGGTCGCACTCGACGACATGCCCGACGCCGGCGGATTCACCGGCGCGGCTCCGGCACCTGCGACGACGGCGGCGCGGAGCGCCGCGTAATCCTGCTCGATGTCGCAATCGCGGCCATAGGATCACCGAGTATTTGCTCGATCCATTCAAGCTAAATTTAGGGAAATGCGATCTAATCCGTCAATCAGTTGGCAGGGTGTCCATCACACTCTGTGCGTCATGGGGTCCACATGTCAGTGCATACGGTGAGCGAGCCGTCGGTCGCGGTCGCTGCGGCGACGGCTTGCAGGGAGAAACACGGCAGGTCCCCGATCCAGCGGTGGTCGCGCGTGGTCGCCGCCGACCTCGTCGCGATCTACGACATCTTCGCGGTGCTGGCGGGTAGCGTCGTCCCCGCCGCCATCTACAGCCGCGTCGGCGGCGTGGTGGCCGACTGGGCGCTCCTGGCACAGACCAGTCTCGCCGCGTGCATCATCACCTATCTCTGCCTTCGAAACATGGGCATGTACGATACGGCGCGGATGCACGACTTTCCGCGCGCCCCCTCGAAGCTGTTCACAGCGCTCGCGATCGGCCTCGTGGGCACGCTCGGCCTCGGACTGCCGAGCGCCATCCGCAACGGCCATGCGCTCGTCTGGCTCGCCACCTGGCTCTCGGCCAGCTTCACCATCATCCTGCTGTTCCGCGGGTTGGCCCACCGCGTTCTGAAACGCATGACGGCCGCCGGCTACTTCGATCATCGCATTGCCGTGTTCGGCGCCGGCGCCATCGCACGCCGCGTCCGCGACCACCTCGCCAACCCGGCCCTCGGCATCCGGTTCACCGGCGTCTATGACGACCGCATGGGCGAGGATCGTGTCAATCCGGAAGGTCTGAAAGTCGCCGGACGACTGGACGATCTCATTACCGCGGCCCGCGACGGACACATCGACCAGATCGTCATCGCCCTGCCTCAATCGGCAGACCGCCGCATCGCCGCAGTCGCCCGCAAGCTGGAGCCGCTTCCCGTCAGCGTCCACATCGTGACGCACATTGCATCCGATCTCGTCGACGAAGGTCCGGCCTACAAGGTGTCGAACATCGGCTCGGTCGGAATGCTCGACGTCAAGAAGAAGGCGCTTTCGGACTGGGGGCCTTTCGTCAAGCGCATGGAGGACATCGTCCTCGGCATCGTGTTCAGCGCCATCACAGCCGTGCTCTATCCTTTCATAGCGCTGGCCATCCGCGCCGAGAGCAAGGGTCCGGTCCTCTTCCGTCAGCGTCGCCGCGGTCTCAATCACAAGATCATCGATATCATCAAATTCCGCACCATGCATGTGCTGGAGGATGACGCCGAGGTCCGCCAGGCCACCCCCGACGATGTCCGCGTCACCCGCGTCGGTCGCTTCCTGCGGCGGACCAGCCTCGACGAGCTTCCCCAGCTCTGGAACGTGCTGAAAGGCGAGATGTCGCTCGTCGGTCCGCGTCCCCATGCGCTCGTTCACGACGAGCAGTTCGGCGAGATGCTGGAGAGCTACGCCAACCGCCACGAGGTGAAGCCCGGGATCACCGGCCTCGCCCAGGTGAGCGGCCTGCGCGGAGAAACGTCGGGGGCGGGCAGCGTCGAAGCGCGGGTCAATGCCGATATCGCCTACATCAAGACGTGGTCGCTCGGCCTCGACCTGAAGATCCTGGCGCAGACCCTCGTCGCCATGGTCACCGGCAAGAACGCGCACTGAGCAGCGGCGGGCGTCACTCCCGCTTCGCTCGAAGTCGCATCGCAGGGACAGGACCTGTCCATGACCTCCAGCACGGCGATGCCTCCGGTGAGACCCGTGGTGAGCACCTCACGCCGGACGCAGTCCGCCGCGAGCCGCTCGCTCGCCGCCTCGACACCGCTGCCGATCCTCGTCGTCATCCTCAGCCTGATCTGTCCGACCGAGTTCTCGGTCGATGTCGCCGGCCTGCGGTTTCCGCCGCACCGCTTCGCCTTCATCCTCTTTCTGCCGCTGGCGCTCTACAGACTGGCGACACGCTCGGATACGCGGCTGCAATCGTTCGACATCCTGATCGCTGCGCTGGCGGTGTGGCAGACCGCCATCTTCGCCTCGCACGCGGGGCAGGAAGGGTTCGTTTACGGCGGCTCACTGGCGCTCGAGACCATCGGCGGCTATGCCATCGCGCGGGCCTACATCCGCGACGTCGAAACGCTGATCGTCTCGCTTCGGACGCTCGTGCTGGCCATCGGGCTCGTTGCGGGGATCGCGCTGCTCGACACCTTGACCCGCAGCTTCTTCACGCACGAGGTGTTGCGCGGCCTGATCGGAGGGCCGCCCATGCCGCCGGCCGACATCCGCTGGGGCCTGGCGCGGGCCGCCGCCACCTTCGACCACCCGATCCACTACGGCACGTTCTGCGCGGCCATGTTCGCGCTGCTGTGGTGCGCCGAGCGCGATGCCGTCCGCCGCCGGGTTCAGGCAGCAGTCGTCGCATTCGCAACGCTTTTAGCCCTGTCGTCGGCGCCGCTGCTCAGTCTCGGATTGCAGTTCGCCATGCTGACCTGGGAGCGGTTTACGCGCGGCTTCGCGCTGCGAACGCACCTGACGCTCGCCATCCTGGCAGGGCTTTACATCGGCATGGCGTTCGTCTCATCGCGGCCGCCGATCCAGCTCCTCATCACCGGCATGACGTTCGACCCCTGGACCGGGCTCTACCGCATGCTGATCTGGGAGCACGGCCTCGCCAACGTATGGGAGAGCCCGTGGACCGGTCTCGGATTGGCCGAATGGGAGCGGCCGAGCTGGATGGTCTCCTCGACCATCGACGCTTATTGGCTGGTGCTGCCGATGCGCAGCGGCATTCCCGCGTTTCTCATTCTGGCGGCGGCGATCCTGCTGCTCGGCCGGGCCGTCGTGAAGCGCGGCATCGGCTCCCCGGACCGAGAGCGCCGGCGGCTCTCGGCCGGCTGGATGATCTCGCTGATCGCGCTTTGCCTGCTCGGCGCCACGGTTCATTACTGGAACGTGCCTCACGCGCTTCTGTTCTTTTTCCTCGGCCTCGGCGGCGTGCTCGCCGATCCCAAGCGGATGAAAGCCCGAGTCGTCGGCCCCGCCCCGGTCAAGCCGCGCCGGCCCGCTTACGGACAGAGCGCGCTACCGCTGCCGGCATAAGGCGCTCGTCCCTCAGTTCGGGGCGGGTGTGCCACCGGCCGTATCGGCGGCCACCGGCTTGGCCTCGTCCTCGATCGGCTTCGGCGGCTCCAGGCCGGAGACGCCGGGACTTTCGATCAGGGGTGCGAGTGCGGCCGACACCTTGGCGCTGCCGGCCAGCGAGAAGTGCCCGCCGTCGAAGAACAGGTATTCGGCCCGCTCCCGGAACCGGCACGTTTCGCCCTCGCAGAAGAGCGGCGCCACGTCGAAGAGGTGGGCGCCGCGCAGGGTTCGAAGCATGGCTTCAATAGCGGGCGGCGCATTCGAGATCGTCACCGGCCTGCGGCTGCGGAACGTCTCGTCGTAGGGATGCGCGAAGTCGAACGTCGGGCTCTGGCCCACGACGACGACCTCATAGCCCATGCCATTCAGCACATCGATCGTCGCCTGCAACCGACTGATGTCGATTACGCGAGGCAGGTAGGTCTCCCAGCGGGCCGAGAGAATGACGACCTCCGGCTCCAACTCGTCGATGATGCGCAGGGCGTGGTCGTTGACCGCGCGGCAGTGAGGACGGTTGGCAAGTTCGAGGCCGATGACCGGCGGACACCCGCTGGCCGTATATTGCACGAAGCCGGTCGTGCTCTCCGGCCGCGACGCGAGGCCGGGCATCAGATGGGCGGCGAAGCTGTCGCCCCAGACGACGACCGTCAGTCCGCCGTAGCCCCCGCCTCGGCACGCCTGCGGTCCGGCGTAGTTCCACGGCCCCTGCCCGGGCGTCAGGAAGCATTGGCCTTCCTTCAGCGCCTCGCGGCCGGCGACCTCGGGCCGCTGATAGCCGTCGAGCCGACCGGGCCAGCCCTTCGAGAGGTCCGCGAACATCCCGAAGGCCAGAGCCGCGGCCATGGCGCCCGCCGCACCAATGAAGAGCCGCGGACGCGGCAACACCAGCCCGCCGCCACGGAACGGCTGCTCGACCCACCGCCAGGACGCGACAGCAAGGCCGACGCTGGCGGCGATAGCGACCGCGATCGCCATGGGTGACAACGGACCGCCGTTCCAATGGCGCGCAAACACCAGTACCGGCCAGTGCCAGAGGTAGAGCGAATAGGAGATGAGACCGAGCTCGACCATGCGAGGATGACTCAGCAGTCGGCTGGCCGTCACCGGTGAGGCGAGCCCCGACAGGATGACGAGCGCCGCCCCGAGGCAAGGCACGAGGGCATTGAACCCCGGGAACACGGTTGCTGTCGAAAAGGTGGCGACGGAATAGGCGATGAGAAGAAGCCCGAGCACTCCACAGCCCTCCCGCAGCGGCTGCCACAGGGTCAGCCCGCGCGACACCGCCAGCGCCACCAGCGATCCGACGAGCAGCTCCCAGGCCCGCGACGGCGCCAGATAGAAGCTCGCGACGGCCGAGTTCGTGGCGCTCCACTCGCTGACCACCAGCGAGAGAACGAAGAGCGCAAGGAGCCAGCGTCCGAGCCGACCGTTTCCCCAGCGCACGATCGCCGCGAGCAGCAGCGGGAAGGCGATGTAGAACTGCTCCTCGACCGACAGCGACCAGGTATGCAGAAGCGGCTTCAGGTGAGCCGGCCCGGCGAAGTAGTCGGCCGTCTGCCAGAAGTAGACGTTGGAGACGAACAGCGTCGCCGCCGCGAGGCTGTCGCCGAAGTCGGCGAGATCGTGCGGCAGCAGCAGCGCCGCCGCCACGAGGCTGGAGACTGCCAGCATCGCGAAGAGCGCCGGAAAGATGCGCTTCACGCGCCGCTCGTAGAAGCGGACGATCGAGAAGCGGCCCTCGGCCAGCTCGGTCAACAGGATCGAGGTGATCAGGTAGCCGCTGATGACGAAGAAGATGTCGACGCCGACGAAACCGCCGCCGAAGCCCTGCACGCCGGCATGAAAGAGGACGACCGAGCCCACCGCCACGGCCCGGAGACCGTCGATATCGCTGCGATAGGCGAGGGTGGAGGTCCGCATCGGATCACGCGCGCCCGTGGGCCCAGGCCGGAGCCACGCTGGCGAGCGCCGCCGGCCAGGACTTCTGCCCCCGGGCCGGCACGCGCACGAGCCCGAGGTCCCGCAGGGCATCGGCGATCAGCGCGGCCTTGCCGTCCCAGGTCTCGCCGGCGAGGCGGCGGCGCGCCGGAGCCGCGTCGTGGGGCTGGGCCAGGGCGCCGGTGATGGCCGCGGCGAAGCCTCCCGCATCGGTCGCAACCCGCACGAGGTCGCGCCACGGCGCCAGCGCCGGAAAATCGGTCGTCACCACCGGACGGCCCACCGCGAGGTATTCCTTGAGCTTGATCGGGTTGCACGCTTCGATCCAGCGGCTGCGGTTCCAGGGCATGATCAGAACGTCCATGGCGGCCATGTAGCGCGCCACCATGTCGTACGGCTTGCGGCCGAGGAAGCGCACGTTCGGCAAGTTGCACCAGCCTTCGGGCAGCGACGTGGCGCCGACCATGACGAACTCGACCTGGGGCAATCTTCCGGCGACACCCAGGAACAGCTCCGGATCGAAGGTGTGGGCGTCGATGCCGCCGACGAACCCGACTCGCGGCCGGCGCGCGACCGCCACGTCGTGCGGACCAGGCCCAGGAGCGTCGCCGGCCCCGATGAACATCGAAAGGTCGACCCCGTGCGTCACCAGGAGCTGGCGCGACACCGCCGCCTTTTCCTCCGCCATCAGGTCCGGAGCGGCGTAGACGACGAGATCGGCGGCCCGGCGGATCGCCGCGACCTGCTTCCTGAGAACCTCCGGATCGCCTTCCGGAAACGCCTCGAAGCGGTCTGTGCGCTGCATGACGACCGCCGCCGACGGCAATCGATCGATCAGCGGCGCGGCGGCAGGGCAGTGCATCCACAGCACCGGCCGCGTGATGCCGGCCCGCGCGGCCGCCAGCCGGATCTGAGGGGCCAGCGCCCAGTCCGTCAGCCGCCGCCCGGTCTCACCCGGCACCGAGGCGGGCGAGAAGACCCAGAACCCCGGCTCCGCTTCGACCACGCCGCGGGCGAGGCTCTTCATCTTGCGGCCCATGCGCTCGGCAAAGAGGGCTTTCTCCCCGAGCTTCGGCATGCGCACGCCGAGCGAGTTCACGAACAGCACCGGGCACGATCTGGCGAGACGACGCATGATCTGGAAATCGAAATGACCGCGGTTGTGATACCACCAGTCTTCTCCGCCGAGGCATACGATGCCGTCGAACGTCCTGCCGCCGCTCATGTCGCCCAATCCCGCCTGCCTCGCCGCGATCCCCCGGCGCCCCGTCTCAGTCTCCCCTTTCGGCGTTAAACTTTCATTGGCCGGCCCGCCAGCCAGGCGGCCGGCCGGCCGAGTGTTAACGGGCGGTTAGCGAAGTCGGGGCTAGTGTCGCCAATCCGATAGTCGCCGTTCGCTAGCCGCCTCAGCAGCCGGGATGCCGCCATGAGCGCACCAATGAGCGCCCCAGACAAGGTCGAAGTCTCGATCATCGTCGTCAGCTACAACACGCGGGCGATGACGCTGGCGGCCCTCGATTCGATCGTCGCGGAGACGCGCGGCGTCTGCTACGAGATCATCGTCGTCGACAATGCCAGCAGCGACGGCTCGGCGGAGACCATCGCACGCCACCCGTCCGGCCCGCGGCTCATCGCCCTCGATCAGAACATCGGCTTCGCGCGCGCCAACAATTTGGCGGCCGATCAGGCGCGCGGTCGCTACATCCTGCTGCTCAACAGCGACACCGTCGTGCTCGACGGGGCCATCGACCGGCTCGTCGCCTTCGCCCGCGCCAACCGCAAGGCGCTGATCTGGGGCGGCCGCACGCTGTTCGCCGACGGCCGGCTCAATCCGTCCTCCTGCTGGGGCCGCATGACGGTCTGGAATCTCGCCTGCCGCCTCGTCGGCCTCACCGCCCTGTTCCCGAGGTCGGAATGGCTCAACGGCGAGTGCTACGGCGGCTGGCCGCGCGACAGGGTGCGCGAGGTCGACATTGTTTCCGGCTGCTTCCTACTGATCCCCCGTTCGATCTGGCTGGCGCTCGGCGGCTTCGACCCGCTGTTCTTCATGTATGGCGACGATGCCGATCTCTGCCTCAGGGCCGAGCGCCTGGGGGCTCGTCCCATGATCACGCCCGAGGCGACCATCATCCATCATGGCGGGGCCTCCGAGACCGCCCTGACCGGCAAGATGATAAAGCTGCTCGCGGCCAAGGCGTCGATCATCGAGCGGCACTGGCGCCAGCCTTGGCAAGCGCTCGGACATCATCTGCTGGCGCTATGGCCGGCGTCGCGCTGGCTCGCGACCTCTTTGACCGCAATCCTCACCGGCTCCGAGAGCGCCCGCGCGAGTGCGTCCACCTGGGGCGACATCTGGCGGGCCCGTGACGAGTGGCGCCACGGCTATGGTCACACGGCAGCACCGGCAGGCCGCAACACCGCGCCGGCGCCGCTGCTCGCCGAACTCGGCTCCGCCACGTGAGGCTGTGATGGGGACCGGCCTAATCTCCGCCGTCGCCGTCCAGCGGCTGGTCCGCAGCCAAGGCGAAGCCGGCACGTCGGGCATCATCACCGGCCAGGACAGTCCCATCCGCTACACGTTCGCCACCCTGGTCACCGACGCCTCACAGTACGAAGCCCTCCTCCAATCGCTCGAGGCCGGCGGCTTCGGCGGGGCGGATTGCGAGTTTCTCTCGATCGACAATACCGCCGCCAATGCGGCCTGTGCCTACCGCGGGCTCAATCGGATGCTGGCTGCGGCGCGTGGCACGTTCGTCGTCCTCTGCCACCAGGACGTGCGTCTGCTGGCGGACGGCCGCGAGGCCCTCGAAGCCCGGCTCGCAGACCTCGAGCGTATGGATCCCGACTGGGCGCTCGCCGGCAATGCCGGCGGGGTCTCGCCGGGCGTGCTCGCGATCCGCATCACCGACCCGCATGGCGCCGATCAGAACACGGGTCCGCTGCCCGTCCGCGTCGCCAGCCTCGACGAGAATTTCATCGTCGTGAAGCGCTCGGCTCGCATCGGCTTCTCCAACGATCTCACGGGCTTTCACTTCTACGGGGCCGACATCTGCCTGCAGGCCGGCGTCGCCGGCTACACGGCCTATGTCATCGATTTCCATCTGGCGCATCTGTCGGCCGGACGGAAGTCGCCGGCTTTCGACGCCATGCAGAGCGCCTTCCGCGCCAAGTGGCAGCGGGCGCTGGCTGCGCGATGGGTGCAGACGACGTGCAGCCTCGTGCACCTTTCGGGTTCGCCGCTGGGGCAGGCCGCGGGCCGTCTCACGGAAGCGCCGCTCTCCCGCATCAGCCGGCGGCTGTCCTCGGCTCGGGGATGGAGCAAGGCCAGCCGATGACCATCGCCGCCGAGATCGGCACCGTGCCCCCTCCCCCGCTGGCGCGCCGCGTCGCCGGGCAAGGCCTCATGCTGGTCTCCGGCTTCGCACTGGCCCAGATGCTGTCGTTCTTGCGCAATGCGCTGATCGGCCATGGCCTGTCACCCGGCAACTTCGGCATCGCGGCGACGCTGACGCTGTCGCTTCAGCTCATCGAGACCCTGACCGACCTCGGCGCCGACCGCCTGATCGTGCAGGCCCGCGACGGAGACAGCGACACGCTGCTCGCCAACGCCCACCTCGCGCTCGTCGCGCGCGGTCTGCTGACGGCGCTGGCTCTCTATCTCGCCGCTCCATCGATCGCCGCCTTCTTCGCCATTCCTGAGGCGACTACCGCATTCCAGCTCATGGCCCTGGCGCCGCTGATCCGCGGATTCCAGCATCTCGACAGCCGGCGGGCGCAGCGCCGCTTCGACAATCGCCCCAACGTGCTGATCGATGTCGCCCCGCAGGTGGCCGCCCTGCTCGCGACGCTGCCGCTGCTGCACGTCACCGGCGGATTCGGCGCGGTGACATGGCTCGCCGTGCTGCAGGCTGGAACCGCGCTCGTCGTCTCCCACCTCGTCGCCACATCGCCCTATGCGATGGCCGCCGATGCCGCGCCGCTGCGCCGCCTCATCACCTTCGGATGGCCGATCCTTCTCAGTGCGCTGCCGCTGGCGGCGGTCTATCACGGCGACCGCATTATCGTCGGACGATTTGCCGGCATGGAAGCGCTGGCCGGCTACTCCGCCGCGTTCATGCTGACAATGGTTCCGGGATTGCTGGCCGCCAAGGTCGGGCACGCCCTGCTGTTGCCGCTGTTCTCCGCGGCGCAGAGCGACGACGCCATGTTGCGCAGTCGCTACCGGGCCGCCTCGGCGGCGGTCTGCTTCACAGCGATGATCTACCTCACATCATTTCTCATGCTCGGCGATCGCGTCCTGCCGCTGGCCTTCGGGCCGGCCTATCACGGCCTCGCGGCGCTCGTCGGATGCCTGGCGCTGATGTGGGCGATCCGCATGATCCAGGCGGTCCCCGGCATGGCGCTGATGGCCGCAGGACACACTCGACCGCTGCTCGTCGCCGGGCTGATCCGCGCGTCGGCGCTGCTGCCTTCTCTCGCGGCGGCCATCCTCGGCTTCGGTCTCCTCGGCATCGCCGCCTGCGGCATCGCGGGCGAGCTGGCGTCCCTGATCTACGTCTCCTGGCGCCTGTCGCGCGAACGAAGCGGTCTCGGACGCGCAACCTTGCGCAATGCCGCGATGCTCATTCCGGCGGGACTATTGGCGCTCGCGGCCTACGCGGCGCTCCCGGAGCAGCCGTCACCGACCTTCACGCTGCTGGCAACCATGGCTGTGCTGGGCGTGGTCCAGTGTCTCGCCTACGTAGCGATGCCCGGTCTCAAAGGGATGCTTCATTCGCTCGTCGCGACCCTGCCGACGCCGAACTCACCGACCGCAACGCCGGCCCCGGATCGCCGCGCCGAAATCGCTTCTACCGCGAGATGACGGGAACGCCCGTTCCGACCGCACGCCGCGCCGGCTTCAAGGCCATCTCATAAGCGGCCAGCAACCGCGCCCGCTCCACGTCCCAGCGCAACAGCATGGCGGCGCGGGCCTGTCCTTCCGCTGCGAGGCGACCGCGAAGCTCCTCGTCGTCGGCGAGCCGCGCCAGCCGCCGCGCCAGGTCGACGGGACTGTTGTCGGCGGCATAGAGCGCCGCACCGCCCGCCACCTTGCGGCCCTCGACCAGATCGAACTGCACGAACGGGATTCCAAGACTCATGTATTCGAACACCTTGTTCATCGCGATCTTGTCATTGTACCCGTTCTTGGGATCGGGAATGACGCCGATGTCGAACGACGAATAGGCGGAAAGCAGCGGCTGTCCCGAGAGGAAGCCGGTGAAGGTCACGTAGTCGCCGAGCCCACGCTCTGCGACCATCGATGTCAGCCGCGGCAGCTCGGTGCCCGATCCGACGATCACGCACTGCAGATCGCGGCGCCCCTGGACGTTCACGAGTTCGGCCATCGCCTCGATCAGAAGATCGACGCCGTCCTGGGCACCCATGATGCCGACATAGCCGATGGTATGCTTGCGGCCGTTCGCAAGGCGGGGATCCGGCACGACACGGCGGAATCGCGAGAGGTCCGGAATGGAGCGGACGATGAACACGCGGTCGGCCGCCATGCCGCCCCGCGTAATTGCGATCTCCTTGAACGTTTCGTTGGTGGCGATCGAGACGTCCGCGGTGCGGAAGGTCGCGCGCTCCAGCTTCAGCATCAGCGCGTGAAACGCACCCCGCTTGCCGAACTTCGCTTCATAAAGCTCCGGATTGATGTCGTGATGATCGAAGATGAAGGGCTTGCCGAAGAGGTATTTCCAGAAGCCGGCGATGAGAAACAGCAGGTCGGGCGGATTGCACGCCTGAATGCAGTCGAATCCGACCTTGCAATAGGCCTTGACCGAAAGCGCGAATTCCCAGGCCAGCGCCCAGCCGTATTCCAGCGCGTAGCCGAGCGGCCCGTCGGCTTCGTAGGGCAGCGGATGGCGGAAGACGTGGATGCCGTCGAGCAGTTCGTAGCGGGCCGTGTATTTACCGCCCTTGGGGCAGACGACGGAAACAGTATAGCCGGCGTCGCGCAGTGCACCGGCTTCCTGCCACACGCGCCGATCGAGCGGCACGGTCAGATTTTCGACGATGATCAGAACGCGACGGCCAGGCTTCACGACAGCTCCACCGATGCTCCGGCCGAGCACGCTCCGGCACTCCGCCTCCCAAACCCCACCACTCATCTGAAGCGGAACAGGTAAATGTTCCGGTCCATCGCCGACGAAAAGTGTGAGGCGTCGATGTGCCGAATTGGGACACGTCCCGGCCGATCGTCGTGGCCGATCGTTCTTGCTGACCGGCGCGTTTTTTGCGAGAGAAAGAACAAGGACTTTCATTCACGCTTCGTTAACTTTTGTTTGCCTGGAGCGCCCCGTGCTCAAGTCTCCCCGCTCGAGCCCTCCCCATCCGATGATCGATCTCGCGACCGTGCGCGAAACGCTGGTTTACATGCGCGACGACGTGCGGCGCGTGCCGGGGCTCGAGAGCGTAGGACAGGCGCTCGCCGACGCAGTTGCGGAAATCGACAAGGCCGCGACCGTTTCCGAGCCTCCGCGCCGCGCAACCATGCTCGCCCGCTTTCTTCCACGCTCGCATTGAGTGTTCAGCGGGCAGCGCCGCTCGATTTCTGACCTTCCACAGGTTCGCCCCCTGCCGACAACCAAGTCGCAGGGGCGCGGGAACTAATCCCATTTTCGTTTCGCACGGCGTCCGGCATGGCTGAGGCGAAAGCCGAGCGATGGACACCTCACGTGAAACTGCTGATCGTCGAGCCGCAGCCGCTGGTGGCGAACCAGTGCCGCGACTTGAAGCGGAAGGATGCCTCCATCGAGATCGCCGAGGCGCGAACCGCGGCCGACGGTCTCGAAACCTACCGGGCGTTTTCTCCTGCGGTCTGCATCGTCGACGTGGACTTTCCCGGCCGCACGGGTTTCGCACTGATCCGGCGGATCCGCGCCATCCATTCCGAGGCCCGCATCCTCGCGTGCGCGAGACGCAACGCGGCTCACAGCGGCACTCAGGCGATCGAAGCCGGCGCGATCGGCATGATCGCCGTGACCGGCGATCCGGCGGACTTGAGAGAGGCGATCGTTCAAGTTGCGGCGGGACGCTTTGCGCTCGATGGTCAGGCCGCTCAGAACATCGCGATGTCGCGCCTCGGCCTCACCGCCAAAGGGCCTCCTGGCTTGACGGTGAGGCAGATCGAAATCCTGCGCCTCATCGCCCAGGATCACAGCCTGAACGAAATCGCGACCCGTCTCGGCGTCTCCTACAAAACGGTGATCTCCGACCGCGCGCGGATGCGTGCGCTGCTCGGCGCGCGCACCCAGGGCGATCTCATCCGCATCGCAATCGAGCTGAATCTGATCTGAGCGTCCGGCACGCGGACGCCGGGGGCCGTGCGCGGACCGATCCTGCAAGACGCGCAGGACGGCCGCGCAAGGGAAACGCAAGTCGCTAGCGTTGCATTCAAACCAGGAGAAGACCATGAAGCCCATCTTCATCGCCGCGCTCGGATTGGCCCTGGCCGGCACCACCGCGTTCGCCGACAGCAAGCCATCCGACGCCGAGGTCGCGAAGATCAAGGAAGCCCTCGCGGCCTGGGGTTGTGAAGGCGGCACGTTCGAAAAGGAGACCGAGGCGTCGGGAATCTTCGAAGCCGAGGACGTGAAGTGCAAGGGCGGTCAGTACGACTTCCGCCTCGACAAGGACTTCAAAGCCGTCGTCATCATCACCGACTGATCGGCAGATCGCGACCGCCGGCGAGTTTTCGCCGGCGGCTCAGAAATCGACCTCGGCGCTCAGCTTGAAGGTGCCATCGGGCGTCGTCTCGTTGAGCCCGACCAGAACCCCGGCTCCGAGAGTCAGTGTCGGCGCTTCCTCCCCGGCCGTTGCCGCGCCGCCATCGAGCGGCAGCGTGACGTAAAGGATGGGTCCGAGCCGGTGCTGGTCGAAATCTCCGAAGCGGAGATTGGCCTCGGTCGGATGACCGGTGCGGCCGAGACGATCGACGGTCCCATAGCCCTCGAGCGCCAGCGCATAGCGATCTGAAAATGCGTACATGAGCTGCGCCGCGTAGGCGAAATCCCACTTCTCGTCGCGCGGTTCCTTGCCGCCGTCCTCCGACTCTTCCGCGTCCCCGCCGAACTGGTGCACCGCCATCGGGATGACCGTCGCCGACCAGGACCCGGACGCGAATTCGAGAATCGGCCCCATGATGACTGAGCTCGGCTCGCCTTCCGCGCTGAGGATCGGCTTCTCCACCTCGACCACAGCGCCGAGACCGAAACCGTCGCCGTCACGCGGGATGGCGATGGCGATGATCTCGCCACCGATCTCGGTCAGCGCCAGATCGGCGAAGTCGTCGGCCTGCGACAGCGTCGCCGGCTCGTCGAGGCGCTCCTCCTCGAACTCGATCCCGATGCGCGATTTGAGATAGCGCGAGAAACCAACCTCGACCTCCAGAGCATGGCGGCGGCGAACGACAGTGTTCTCATCGAACAGTGCTTCTTCGTCCTCATCGGGATCACCGGGAGCAACACCGCGTTGGGGATTTCCCCAGGCATAGGCGTTCTGGCTTTGGAACTGCAGATAGCCGGCTCCGGCTTCCAGGTCTTTGAGTTCGAATTGTCCGATCGCGGGGCCGCCAGCACGGGCGGAGTTGATCACGACGAGCCATACTGCCGCGGCGGCCGCCGCTCCACGCATAAAACTCTGCAACGGTCTCTCCCGACATTGCGGTTCTGCTGCCGCACATGCTCGAGACCGTTTCGAGGGGCCTCGAGCTGATCGGGAATTTTTCTCGCAACCGTCGGAGATTTTTTCCCGATCCGGACAAGCGAACACAGCCTTGGCCGTTCGCCAAGCAGTTCGGACCGAGCGAGATGAAGTTGCCCAGCAGGCCGTGACTGTAACGCTACAGTGTTCGGAGTCAGAACCGTCGTCGCACCACGCACGTCGGGCCACTCATTCGCGGCGGCGTGCGACACGCAGCAGCGAGGTGGCGTTCTGAGCCGGGTGCGGCCGATCAGAATTTCATGCGGATGCCGCCGTAGCCGGCGACGGGCGCGGCGGGCACGAAACCAAAGGGGCTGGTGATCTGATAGCCGGACGGCTCGCCGGCCTCCGTCGCCTCTTCAGGATCGAACAGAGTGCCGAAAAGGCCATAGCGTTGGTCGAACACGTTGTTGACGAGGCCGTAGATCTGGAAGTTTTCGCTGATGTCGTAGGAGGTGTGCAGATCGACGCGCGTGTAGCCCGGCAGCTTCGGCAGCAGATTCGCCTCGTCGCCGAGGTAGTGCTGCCCGGTCGCGTAGATGAGGTCGCCGCCGAACTTCCACTGCCGCGTGATCCAGAGGTCGAAACCGGTCTTGAATCGATGCTCCGGAATGCCGGGAATGGAATCTCCGGGGCTGACGTTGATGCACGTCGCGTCCGGGTCGGCGATGCACGGACCACCCAGCGGATTGTTCGGCGACGACAGCTCGAGCGGCGTTTCGTAGGTGGCGCTGATGAAGCTGTAGTTGGCGTAGGCCGAGAACACCTTGTTCGCGTACTCGATGCCGGCCTCGAAGCCTTCGCGCAGCGTGTCGCCGGCGTTGAGGAAGAAGCCGCGGCCCGTGGTGCCCGACGACACGAACAGGATGTCGTCGGTGTTGAGCGCGTGGAAATAGCCGAGGTTCCACTTGAGGGTCTGGCCACCCGCGCCGCCGTTGTCGCCGCGCAGACCGAACTCGTAGCTCTTGGTCACCACCTGCTTCAGCGGCGGGTCGTCGGTCAGGAAACTTTCGATGGGGCAAGGATTTTCCGGGTTTGCGCACGCCAGCTCCGCCGGCGTTGGCGCGCGATTGGCCTCCGAATATCCTCCGTAGAGGGAGATGCCGGGCAGGAACTCGTAGGTCGCGCCCGCGCTCGGGTTGAAGCGCTCGAAGAAATGATTGCTGGTGATCTCGGGGAAGTCGCCGGTCACGTCCAGCAGCTCGATGCGGGCACTGTTGTAACGGCCTCCGACGGTGAGCGCGATCTGATCCGTGAGATCGAGCGTGTTCGAGAAGTAGACGCCAAAGTATTCGGTCGCTACGTCGACGCCGCGCGGCGTGAAGTCGTCGGGCTGGTCGAGGATGATGCCGGACCCGGTCACCACATACCTCTTGCCGATGGTGCCGATTTCGGACGAGGTCGAATAGCTGACCTGTCCGCGGTCAAAGCTCGAGCCGACGAGAAACTGGTTCTTCAGTCCGAACACGTCGGCCTTTTCCACGGCCTGAATGGTACCGCCCCAGCTCTTGGCATCCTGATTGATGCGGTCGAGCACGCCGAAAGGTTCCTCGCCGACATCGTCGACGGGAATGTTGTTGCCGGCCTTATCCTGCAACGGGACAACGTCGTCCTCCTCGGCCGCGCACAGATCGTCCGCAGCAACGCCGGGTGGCAGGGCAACACCGAGGTCGGCGGCAACGTCCCCGCACTCCTCGAACTCGCCGAGGTTGCCGTCGATGATCCGCGACTTGTAGCGGCGATAGTAGGCGAGGCCCGACAGCGTCAGCGTGTCGGTCGCCTTCACCGCCAGATTGAGCGAGGGCATCACCACGTTGAGGTCGGTGATTTGCGGCGTGGTGAAGGTGCGCTCCCAGCCGATATCGAGAATGTCCTCGGGGGAAGCGGTCGCCACGCCGGCCGAGCTGTCGGACCAGGTCAGGTTGATGTGCGCCTCGACGACGGAGCCCTTGGCGCCGAGGTCCATGTACATCCGCTCGATGCTGGCTGGCGAGAAGTCGCGGAAGCCGTCTTCATCGAGCGCCTCGCCGGCCCAGTAGAGCGCGAACGGACCACTGCGCATGCCGACCTGGGCGCCGATCTCCTTGCGGCCGAACGAGCCGCCCATGATATCGATCTCGACGCCTTCGAAGCTGAAGCCGTCCTTCATCAGGATCGAGGCGCCGCCGCCGATGGCATTGAGGCCGTAGACCGGGTTGCCCGAAAGAATGGTGATGTCGTTGATCGCGTTCGACGGGATCAGGTCCCAGTTGACGACGTCGCCGAACACCTCGTTGATCCGCACACCGTTCTGATAAACGGCGATGCCCTGCGGGAATCCGTTGAGCGAGCCGGCACCAAAGCCGCGATACTCGAGCTGGGAGCGGAATGCCGAGCCGGACGCGTCGGTCAGAATGGCACCGGGCACGCTCTTCTGGAGCACGTCCTGCGCGGTCGAACTCGGGTTGCGCGCAAGGTCGCCGCCGGACGTCGAACTGACGCCACCGGGATACTTCTTGACCTCGATCTCGGCTCCTCCGGCCGGCGACATCGGCACCACCGATCCCGCGGCGCGCGCTGCCGCCGTGCCCTGCACTGACTCTGATGCGACCGGCTCTATCGATGCTGGTGCAAGATCCACCGGCCCCTGCGTCGGCTGCGGGGCGGGCACTGCGGCGGGCTTCGGCTGCTGGGCCGGCGGCGTCGGTGCGCGCGTCACTTTCTTACGCGGTTTCGACTCTTCGGCGGCCTGTTCCGGCTGCGGCGGGTCGTCCTGTTTCTGAATGACTTCGACCTCGGGCACCGAGGCGGGCTGATCGGCCGTCGGCGGCTGCGCGGGCTGTGCGGTCGTTCCAGCAGCCGGCGGCTGCTTGGCTGGCGGTTGGGTTGTCGGCGGCAGCGGGGTCGGTGGTGGCGGGGTCGCCGACGGCGGAGTGGCGGGCTGTGCGGCCGGCGGTGTCTCGCTCTGCTGCGCACGCACTTCACCAGCCGCAAAACCCGCGGCCACGGCCACCACGGCCATGAGCGACGTCGTCCGATACCCAGAATTCATCGTCATGTGCTGCCCCGACCCCCGAGCCGAACCGGCGAGCGCGGCCTCGAGTTGCGCAGACCACTCCCCAGTGATCCGGCAACGGCCACGAACAGTTCGCGCTCACCCGACTATTGCCGGGGGTGAGTCAGGGTCAATACCAGCACCTGAAAGTCGGGAATTTTTCCCGACGCTTCCGCCACTTATGTGGCTCGTTTGCATCGGGAGAATTGGGCTAATTTAATTGGGATTTTTTCCCTCGATGGTTTGCTGTGTATGCAAATCAAGCCGCGCGACCCGGAAAACCGGG
>JBQTIA010000103.1:0-22005 GCA_052388455.1 Hyphomicrobium sp. | reverse complement strand
TGGCGAACTTCGCGAACGATAAGGACACTAGCCAAGCATATGTTTTCTAGTGTGATTCAGATTCCGAAGTTCGCAGCCCGGACTCGCAGCAACATGAATGCGAACTTCGGAATCATCACACTAGCCCTCGATCGCCAAGGCAATCTCGCTCAGGCTGTCCGACTCCGACGCTTGGTTCGATGCGCACCGGTGTACTGTGGGGCGGCGAGGCGTCGACCGAGTTCAACGTCGCGACCGGCGAGCTGATGGATGCGGGCGTCGCGCCATCAGCCGGCACGAAACGACAGCTTGAGGCCAAGCGCCTTGGCGACTTTCATGGCGGTCGCGAGGCTCGGGTTGCCGCCGGGGGCGAGAGCTTTGGCCAGGCCGACGCGGCTCATGCCCGTGTCGCGGGCGAGCTGGCTCATATTGCGGGCGCGGGCGCGGGCGCGGGCGCGGGCGACGGTGCCGAGGGCCTCGGCCATGGCGGCGGAATCGCCCTCCTCCGCGGCGGCGTCGAGATCGACGGCGACCTTGCCTTCGTCGACGAGGTAATCGGCGGCGTCGAAGCGAGAGAAGCCCTCGGGCAGCGCGGTGCGCGCGGCACGCTTGCCGGCAGTGGTGGCGCGCTTGGCGATGCGCTGGGTCATGCGGCGTCCTTTCCGCGGCGCCATTGGCCGCTCGGCTTACATCATGAGCATTGAACGGCTCCGAAGGACAACACCTGCCGAAGCCCGATCACTGGCCGAGCCAGGCGGCGGCGATGATCGGGCCCACCTCGCCTTCCTGCACGAGCAGGATCGTCGCCTCGCTGCCCGCACGCAGCATCGACGCGCTGGTCAGCTGAAGCTGCTTCGGCTTGCCGTCCCAGGCCCCGACGGGAACGAGATCGCGCACCACGTTGTGATAGGTCACCGTCGTACCGGTATTCTCTCCGCGCTTGATCGGGACAGAGACCGACTTCTGCACCACGCCCAGCCAGATCGTCGCCGGCTTGGGCTGTACGCCGTCCGGAGCGGCACCGAGTTCGACGAGGAACATGCTTTCGTGCAGCGTGAATTTCACCGGGATGCGGCGCGCGGCAAACGACTTGCGGTCCTGCTCGATGGCGCTGTCGATCTCTTCCCTGTTGGAGCCCACAGCATGGGAGACGCCGTTGACGACCATCTGCGGCGTGTAGACCGGACCCTGCCCGAACGACCGCGCGTAGGCCCGCTGGCGCTCGGTGTTCTTCGAGCTGGCGAGCGTGTCTTTCCAGCCCAGATAATCCCAGTAGTCGACCGGCAGAGACAGGGCCATCACGTCCTTCGATTCGGCGTAGGTCTGCATCAGCTGGTCAGCCGGCGGGCATGACGAGCAGCCCTGGCTGGTGAACAGCTCGACGACCGCCTTGATGGGGCGGGCCGTGATCGTCTGCGGCAGCAGCTCTTCGGCGGCGGCCGGCGGGACCGAGGCTATCGCCACGCATCCGATCGCGGCCAATTCGAGCGCCCACGAGAGCGTGCGCCGGCCGGCTGAACGACCGGCATTCGCTGGGTAAAAATGGGTTGGCTGCATCGGGCGCACCTCGACGTTGAGATCGCTTCGGATATGGCAACAATGTTGCACGATGGCGAGTCACGTTTGTTTGACGCGCGGTCGTGAAACCACCGCGCCCGCAGCTCCGTACCGCTGCGCACAACAGGTGGGACGAGGCCGCCGGACTGGCGTTCGGCCGCGCTCGCCGGGACGTATCGCTCAGGCCGCGAGATTGCGCAGCACGTAGTGTAGAATGCCGCCGTTCCGGAAGTATTCGATCTCTTCCAGAGTATCGATGCGGCAGAGCACCGGAACGGCGACCTTGTTGCCCTTGGCGTCGGTGATCTCGGCGATCATCCGCTGGCGTGGCTTGACGCTGGCGAGACCCCGGATCGAGACCGTCTCGTCGCCCTTCAAGCCGAGGCTCTGCCAGCTCGTGCCTTCCTCGAATGTGAAGGGGACAACGCCCATGCCGACCAGGTTCGAGCGGTGGATGCGCTCGTAGCTCTGCGCGATGACGGCGCGCACGCCGAGCAGGCTGGTGCCCTTCGCCGCCCAGTCGCGCGACGAGCCGTTGCCGTATTCGACGCCGGCGAAAACGACGAGCGGCACGCCGTCCTTCTGGTAGCGCATCGCCGCGTCGTAGATCGCCATGCGCTCTGCCGAGGGCTGGTGGATCGTCCAGCCGCCTTCGACCGCCTGACCCTTGTCATCCCGGACCATGAAATTCTTGATGCGGATGTTGGCGAAGGTGCCGCGCATCATCACTTCATGGTTGCCGCGCCGCGTGCCGTACTGGTTGAAGTCGGCCTGCGTGACGTTGTTGGCGAGCAGATACTTGCCGGCCGGAGAGGCGGCCTTGATCGAGCCGGCCGGCGAGATGTGATCGGTGGTGATCTTGTCGCCGAAGAGCGCGAGCACGCGTGCGCCGACGATGTCGGTGACGGCCTTCGGCGCCTTTCCCATGCCGGTGAAGTAGGGCGGGTTCTGCACGTAGGTGGATGCGCCGTCCCAGCCGAACGTCTGGCCCGCGCCGGACTTGATCGAGCGCCAGTTGTCGTCACCCATGAACACGTCGCTGTAACGCGACATGAACAACTTGCGCGTGATGTTCTCGGCGATGAATTTCTGAATCTCCTTCGAAGACGGCCAGATGTCCTTGAGGAAGACCGCCGCCCCGTCTGTGCCGATGCCGATCGGCTCGGTGGTCAAGTCCCTGGTCATGGTGCCGGCGAGCGCGTAGGCGACGACCAACGGCGGGGAGGCCAGGTAGTTCGCCTGCACGTCGGGGCTGACGCGGCCCTCGAAATTGCGGTTGCCGGAAAGCACCGCCGCGGCGACGAGACCGTGGTCGTTGATCGCTTTCGAGATCGGCGTCGGCAGCGGACCGGAGTTTCCGATGCAGGTGGTGCATCCGAAGCCGACGAGGTTGAATCCGAGCGCGTCCAGCGATGATTGCAGACCCGCCTTGGCGAGATAATCCGCGACGACCTGCGATCCGGGCGCGAGAGAGGTCTTGACCCAAGGTTTGGTGTGCAGACCTTTGGCCAGCGCGTTGCGCGCCAGGAGCCCGGCACCGATCAGCACGCTCGGGTTCGAGGTGTTGGTGCAGCTGGTGATCGCAGCGATGACGACGTCGCCGTGACCGAGATCGAAGGGCTGGCCATCGACCTTGACGCGCGAGGTGCCGGCCGCCTTCTTGTATTCGGTTTCGAGAGCCTTCGCGAAGCCGGCGGCGACCGCGTTCAGCGCTACTCGGCCCTCCGGCCGCTTCGGTCCTGCGAGCGAGGGAACGACCTTCGCGAGGTCGAGTTCGATGGTGTCGGTGAACACCGGATCGGGCGAGGACGGATCGCGGAACAGCCCCTGTGCCTTGCCGTAGGCTTCGACGAGCGCGATGCGGTCTTCCGCGCGGCCCGACATGGTGAGATAGCTCAGCGTCTCGCCGTCGATGGGGAAGAAGCCGCATGTGGCGCCGTACTCGGGCGCCATGTTGGCGATGGTCGCCCGGTCGGCGAGCGTCAGATGCTCGAGTCCCGGTCCGAAGAATTCGACGAACTTGTTGACCACGCCCTTTTTGCGCAGCATCTCGGTGACGGTCAGCACGAGGTCGGTGGCGGTGACACCCTCGGCGAGCTTTCCCGTCACCTTGAAGCCAATGACTTCGGGAATGAGCATCGACTGCGGCTGGCCGAGCATGGCCGCTTCCGCCTCGATGCCGCCGACCCCCCAGCCGAGCACGGCGAGCCCGTTGACCATCGTCGTGTGGCTGTCGGTGCCGACGAGCGTATCGGGATAGGCGAGCGTCTTGCCGTCGTCGCTCTTCGAGGTCCATACCGTCTGCGCCAGGTATTCGAGATTGACCTGATGGCAGATGCCGGTGCCCGGCGGCACCACCCGGAAATTCTCGAACGCACCCTGGCCCCACTTGAGGAACTTGTAGCGCTCGCCATTCCGCGCGTATTCCAGCGCCACGTTCTCGCCGAACGACTTCGGCGTGCCGAACTCGTCGACGATGACCGAGTGATCGATGACGAGATCGACCGGTACCAGCGGATTGATCTTCTCGGGATCGCCCTTCAGCGCCTTCATGCCGTCGCGCATGGCGGCGAGGTCGACGACGGCGGGAACGCCGGTGAAGTCCTGCATCAGCACGCGGGCCGGCCGGAAGCCGATCTCGGCTTCAGCCTTGCCCTTGTTGTCGAGCCAGCGGACGATGCCCTCGATGTCGGCCTTGGTGATCGTGCGGCCATCCTCGTGGCGCAGCAGGTTCTCGGCCAGCACCTTCATGGAGTAGGGTAGCTTCGAAAGCCCTTTCAGCCCGTTCTTCTCGGCCTCGGGCAGCGAGAAATAGTCGTAGCTTTGAGACCCCACCTTCAAGGTTCGGCGGGATTTGAAGCTGTCGGGATGGGTGTTCGAGGATTTGCTCAAGGTCAGGGCTCCGGAATCGGATGACGTGGGAAACCACTTTGCACTGGCGTCGCTGGAGAAGCGCCTTTTATATAGTCTGTTCTATGCGGCTTCCAGACACTGAGGGGCCGTACATTCGGTCAGACTGCCGCATTCGAAGGCAGCGAGCCGCTCACGCCTGACAGGTCCCTGAACGTGCAGCTCATCGTCGACGACCTCACGCAACGTCGCGGCGGCCGCCGCGTGATCGACGGCTTGTCGTTTCGTGTGTCGAGTGGAGAGGCGCTCGTGCTGCTCGGCGCCAACGGCACCGGCAAGACGACGCTGATGCGCACGCTGGCCGGATTTCTGGCGCCCGATTCCGGTTCGGTTCGTCTCGACGGCGGCATCGCGGACACGCCGGTCGGAGAGCAGTGCCATTTTGTCGGGCACCTCAACGGCTTGAAGTCCAATCTGACGGTCGCCGAGAACCTCGTGTTCTGGGCGGAGTACCTGACCGGCCAGCCTCTACCCAGTATCGATGGACGTGTCGTCGATGCACTTGAAGCATTCGCCATCGGCGGACTGGCCCGCATTCCCGCCGGATACCTTTCGGCCGGACAGAAGCGCCGCGTCGCCCTCGCGCGCCTGCTGGTGGTGGAGCGGCCGCTGTGGCTGCTCGACGAGCCGACCGCCTCTCTCGATACGGCCTCGGCGAAACAGGTCTCACGCGCCATCACCGCGCATACCGCATCCGGCGGACTGGCGATTGTCGCCACGCACCTGCCGCTCGACCTCGAGGCTGCGCGCGAGCTTCGCCTGGATCCCGTCACCGAGGCGGCCTGACGAGCCGGTGACCGGTCTTCTCAGAACCATTCCTCGATCTGGCGGATGGCGTTCGAGATCGACACCGTGCGGCGGGCCTGCACGAGATGCAGCCGCTCGACCATCTTCCCCTCGACCGTAATGACTCCCTTCTTCGCATTCTCCGTTGCGTCGAAGGCGTGGATGATCTTGCGCGACCACTCCACCTCCTCATCGGTCGGCGAGAACACCTCGTTGCAGGGCGCCACTTGCGAAGGATGGATGAGCGTCTTTCCGTCCATGCCGAGCGTGCGGCCGTGCTCGCACTCGGCGCGGAAACCGGCTTCGTCCTTGAAGTCGTTGTAGACGCCGTCGATCATGTCGAGACCGTAGGCGCGGGCGGCGACGACGGTCATCGCCAGCCATGGCACCACGGCGAAGCGGTTGTGGAGCGCGCGGGCGCGGCTTTCTTTCAATAGGTCGTTGGTGCCCATGACGAGACACGAGAGACGGTTCTCGGGATCGGCCGCTGTGGCGGCGATCTCGCGGGCGTGCAGGATCGCCTGCGGCGTCTCCATCATCGCCCAGAGCTTGGTCCTCTCCGGCGCATGAACCGACTTCAGGATCTTGGCCGCGGAAATGATGTCGCCGGGATGCGCGACCTTGGCGAGCAGGATGGCGTCGGGCGCGGCGCTGGCGGCCGCCAGGATGTCAGCCGTGCCCCAGGCGGTTTCGAGCGCGTTCGGCCGGATGATGATTTCGCGCTTGCCGTAGCCACCCTCCTTGACCGCAGCGCAGACCTTGTCGCGGGCCGAAGGTTTCGCTTCGGGAGCGACCGAGTCTTCGAGGTCGAGGATCAGCGCGTCGGCCGGCAGCGACTTGGCCTTTTCGAGCGCCCGCTCGTTGGCTCCCGGCATGTAAAGAACGCTGCGTCGTGCACGAACGTTGGCCATCGCTGTCTCCCGGCAACCAATCTTTTGTTGCGATGCAGCATAATGGTGGCTTGGTCGAAATCAAACACGACCTTCGAGTAATGCGCTGCCCGGTTGCCGCAGTGCCGCCTGCCACTGTCTCATTGCGACGGCGGCGCGACGCTACCCGCTCTCCCGAATCCGGTGCAATCTCCGGGCGATGGCCCGTATTCTCGCCTTTTCCTCGTACGTCGCCCATGGCCACGTCGGCCTCGGCGCCATCGCGCCGGCGCTGACGCGGCTGGGGCACGAGGTCGTCGCGCTGCCGAGCGTGCTGCTGTCCAATCACAAGGGATACTGCCGCTGGGCTGGCGAGCCGGTCGACGTGGCACGGCTCACCGACCTGCTCGACGCGCTCGACGGCAATGCCGTGCTCTCAGCGACCGCCGCCGTGCTGACCGGCTACCTGCCCACGCGCGCGCACGTCCGCTTCGCCGCGGCGGCTGTGGCGCGGGTCAGCGAACGCAATCCGGATGCGCTGGTCTGCTGCGACCCGGTCCTGGGCGACGATCCCAAGGGGCTTTACGTGCCGGCCGACGCGGCCCGATCGATCCGCGACGAGCTGGCGCCGCTGGCCGATCTCGTCTTTCCCAACCGCTTCGAGCTTCAATGGCTGTCCGGTGTCGCCGTCGCGGATGCGGCCGGCGCCGTCGCAGCGGCGGAAGCGCTGCCCAACAGATCGGTTCTGGCAACCTCGATCCCCGCCGCACCCGATCGGCTGGCCAACGTTCTCGTGCAGGACGGCGAAGCGCTGTTGTGCTCGGTCGCGCGGGCAACGTCGGTGCCGCATGGCACCGGCGATCTGCTGGCCGGACTATTTCTCGCTCACCGATTGAAAGGCGGCCGCAGCCACCAACAACTCGCCGCCGCGGTCGCCGGTGTGGAAGCTGCGGTCTTGGCCAGTGCCGGCGCGAGCGAGCTGCGGCTGGCCGCATCGCAGGACCAATGGAGCGATCCGGTGCCACTCCCAGTCGAACGACTTTGATCCGCAACACAGAATGTGTTCGAGCGGGGTTACTGGTGAGTGACGTCAGTGTCGCGCTGCCCCAATTGCGTATCGAAATGCACGCGCCGAGCCCTTAAGTAGACACTCCAGGTGCAGACGAGGACATCCGGTGAAAGAGCAGCTCAAGGGCGCCCTGCGGTTCATCCATCACGAAGCCGCCGGCGGCATACTGCTGCTCGGCGCCGCTCTGATCGCGCTGGTGTTCGCCAACACGGCGCTGAGCCCTCTCTATGCGGCCCTGCTTGACACACCCGTCAGCGTCCGCATTGGCGCACTGGCGCTCGACAAGCCGCTGCTGCACTGGATCAACGATGGCCTGATGGCCATTTTCTTCTTTCTCGTCGGTATGGAGATCAAGCGTGAGCTGATGGTCGGCGAGCTGTCGACGCTCGGGCAGGCCATGCTGCCGCTGATCGCCGCCATCGGCGGAATCGTCGTGCCGGCCCTCATCTACGTCTGGATCAACGCCGGCAACGAGGCGGCGCTGCGCGGCTGGGCCATCCCGACCGCCACCGACATCGCCTTTGCCGTCGGCGTTCTGGCGCTCATCGGATCGCGCGTTCCGCCGGCACTGAAAGTGTTCCTGCTGGCGCTCGCCATCATCGACGATCTCGGCGCCATAATCATTATCGCGCTGTTCTATACCGTCGATCTTTCGACGCTGGCGCTCGCCCTCGCGGCGATGGGACTGGCGGCGCTGGCCTTGCTCAACCTGCGGGGCGTCATGCGCATCGCGCCCTACATCCTGGCCGGCGTCTTCGTTTGGATCTGCGTGCTGAAATCCGGTGTCCACGCGACTCTGGCGGGCGTCGCGACCGGGTTTGCCATTCCGCTCAGTGCGCAGCGCGGCAGCTCGGCCGGGCCGTCGCCGTCGGCCCACCTCCAGGAGATGCTGCATCCCTGGGTCGCCTTCGGCGTACTGCCGCTGTTCGCCTTCGCAAACGCCGGGGTATCGCTCGCTGGCGTCACCTGGGACCGGCTGCTCGACCCGGTTCCAGCCGGCATCGCCCTCGGTCTGGCGGTCGGCAAGCCGGTCGGCATTTTCGCATTCTCAGCCGCCGCCGTGCTGCTCGGTCTATCCCAGCGGCCCGCCGGCAGCTCCTGGGCGCAGATCTTCGGCGTCGCCATCCTCGGCGGCGTGGGCTTTACCATGAGCCTGTTTATCGGAATGCTCGCCTTCCCGGATGCGGGTTCGGCCGCCGACGTGCGCATCGGCGTGCTGGCCGGCTCCCTCGTCGCCGCGCTGGCGGGCTATGCGTTTTTGCACCATGCCAGCCAAGTCGCCCCGGTGCCGGTCAAGGCCGCGCGGCCGGTCAAAGAGAAGTCGAAGATCAAATCACGTGAAAGCCGGAGATAGTCGATGTCGTCGTTCCCCGAGGTCCTGACCGATCGGTACCGCCGCTTCAAGCATCGCATTTTCGTTCCCAACGCCGACCAGTACGAGGAGCTGGCAACCTACGGGCAGAACCCTGATACGATGGTCATATCCTGCTGCGACAGCCGGGTCGATCCGGAGATCATCTTCAATGCGATGCCGGGCGAAATGTTCGTCGCGCGCAACGTCGCCAATCTCGTGCCGCCCTACGAGACGGGCGGCCGGTTCCATGGCGTCAGCGCCGGCATCGAGTTCGCGGTCATGAACTTGCGCGTGAAGCACCTGCTGATCATGGGGCATTCCGGCTGCGGCGGCATCAAGGCGGCGCTCGATCAGACGGCGGCAATCGAGACGGAGGCACATTTCATTTCGCGGTGGATGTCGATGCTCGACGAGGCACGTCTGACGGTGCTTGCATCGCACCAGATGAAGACTCAGGCGGAAAAGCTGACCAGTCTCGAGAAAGAAGGCATCAAGACGTCGATCCGCAACCTGCGCACCTTCCCATTCATCAAGGAGCGCGAGGATCGGGGCAAGCTCAACCTGCACGGCGCGCACTTCGACATCAAGTCGGGCACGCTCACCGTCCTCAACCATTCGCGCGGCGAATTCTTTCCGCTATGAGCCGGGCGACGGTTGCCATGCATGACGGACGTTGCGGGTGGGGACACCACTGGCACATGGACAGCTCGGGCGGTCTCGGACGGATCGCCGAGGAATTAGGCATGGTGTCCCCGGGCAGCCTCACACCACGAAGAAGTCCTCGAAGGTCACGTCGTTGGGGGAGCCGGTGAGAACGGCGAAAGTGACCGCCGCGCCGGCGCCGCTGCCGTCGGCGTCGTACTGCAGCCGGCCCGTGTCGGCATTGTAGATAATGCGGTCGTCGGCGTCGCGCGGGCCGGAGCCCACGACGAAGAAGGCGTCCGCGTCGATCTGGCCGAGCGGACCGATGGCGGTAAAGATCGCATCGTCGAGACGGATCACGTCGACGGCGTGCGAGAAGTCGGTGATCCGATCGCGGTTCGTCGTCGTGTTCAGCGCGGTGTCGAACTGGAACGCGTCGGCGCCCGCGCTTCCCTTCAGAACGTCGTTGCCCTCGCGGCCATTGAGTGTGTTGTCGCCCGCGTTGCCGATGATCCTGTTGGCCAATGCGTTGCCCGTGCCATCGATGGCGCCGCTGCCACCGAGGAACAGATACTCGACGAAATCAGCAAGCGTATGGCTGACCGAGCTGTTGACACGATCGGTGCCTTCGCTGGCCAGCTCCGTCACGGTATCGCCGGCGCTGTCGACGAAATAGGTATCGTTGCCGTCGCCGCCGTTCAAGCCGTCGTTACCGGCTCCTCCCGCAAGCCGGTCGTTGCCCGCCCCGCCGCGCAGAACGTCGTCGCCTCTGCCGCCGTAAAGTCTGTCTCTGCCCACATGTCCCCAGAGTTCGTCGCCGCCGCCGAGGGCAAAGAGTGTGTCGTCATAATCGCCGCCAACGAGGCTCTGGCTCGCATCCGTGCCCGAGCGGATCACAGCCGCGTCCGGCATGCGGCCGAAAATGACGTAGGTTTCCCCAGCATTGCTGCGGCCGCCGGGATCGCCGAGATTGGCACCAATGATCAGATCAGACAGGCCATCGTTGTTGAGGTCGCCGGCCGAGGCCACGCACCGGCCGCTATAGTCATCGGCATCGATGCCGTCGAGACGGAAGCCGTTGGAGCCGTCGAGCGCCGCTAGGTCGAGGGTGGCGCTGAAGCCCGATGCCCCGCCGAACACGACGAAGCTCTGGCCCGCAAACCCGTCGCCGCCCGGCGAGCCCCCAATGGCGCCGATGACGACATCGTCGAACCCATCGCCGTTCATGTCTCCGGCGGACGCGACGGACCATCCGGTCCGGTCCGAGGTCAGACTGTCGAGTGTGAAGCCATTGCTGCCGTCAAGCGACGAAATCTGGAACGTGGCGTCAAAGCCGTTGGCGCGGCCGAACACCACCGAAGCTTCGGAGCCGGTAGGTGCGCCGATGATGAGATCGTCAAAGCCATCCGCGTTGACGTCGCCTGCAGAAGCGACCGACCGGCCGCTTTGATCGAGAAAATCGGTACCATCGACGCGAAAGCCGTTCGAGCCGTCAAGTGTCGCGAGATCGAGGCTCGGCGAAAATCCGGATGCACGGCCGAACACGACATAGCTTTCACCGGCTTGTATCTGGCCTCCCGGGTATCCGCTTTCAACGCCGACGATGACATCGTCGAAGCCGTCGCCGTTGACATCGCCGGCTGATGCAACGGAAAAGCCGCTGAACTCGCGGCTATCGACGCCGACGAGACGGAAGCCATTGGCGCCATCCAGCGTGGCGAGGTCGAGGCTCGCGTCGAAGCCGCCTGCGTGGCCGAAAACGACATAACTTTCCCCGGCATAGGGGGCACCCGCAGTCAAAGCCGCCCTGGCGCCGATGATCACGTCGTCGAAGCCGTCGCCATTGACATCGCCAGCCGAGGCAACCGCATAACCGGCCTGGCTGCTCGCGTAGATGCCTTCGAGACGGAAGCCGTTGCTGCCGTTGAGTGTTGAAAGATCGACGGTGGGAGTGAAACCCGCTTCCCGGCCGAACACGACGTAGCTTTCACCGGTGGCTGAGCCTCTGATGCCAAGTGGAGGGCTGTACTGAGGCGCCCCAATGATGATGTCGTCGAAGCCATCGCCGTTCACGTCGCCTGCTGAGTTGACGGAGATGCCGCTGAGGTCGTTGCCCGCCGCGCCCGTGAGGCGGAACCCGTTGCTGCCGTCGAGCGCGCCGAGATCAAAACTTGTGCAGAAGCCTGCCGATTGCCCAAAGACGACATAGGATGCGCCTGCGCGGGTCAATCCGCCGGGGCTGGCATAGGGTGCCCCGATGATCATGTCATCGAACCCGTCGCCGTTGATGTCGCCGGCTGAGGCGACGAACGTGCCGCTGAAATCTCCAGCCGCCACGCCATCGATGCGGAAGCCAGGAGTGGCGCCATCGGAGCCGGTCAACGCGCCGAGGTCGATCGTTGCTGGAAATTGCGGCATGGATTCAATCCCAATATGGAGAAATTGATCCGCAGCCTACGCACCGTTCGTTAAATTAGTAGCAAGTGCATAGGTCGGGTTAAGGTATGGCCCGAGCCCTGAACCGGCGGCACAGGCGCTCCCACACAGCCAAAACCTTCTCCCCACCACCGAAGCGCCGAAAAATGACGCCGCTCTTCTGGCGGCGGGAGAACTGGGGCACTTACCTAATTCCTCGGAATTTTGCTTCGCCACGGTGTCAGACCCGGAGGGTCCGACACCAAACACATCGCGTCCGTCATCTTCGATCGAGCGCGGCGGAAGGATGAGAACTGTAGGTCGCAGTGAGCGAAGGTCGCGCCAGCGATCGCAGTGAAGTCCGACAGTTTTCGCTCAGGTGTCATCCTCGGGCTTGTCCCGAGGACCCATTTAAAAGCTTGCGCTGCAGGAAAAAATGCCACGAAAGGTCTAGAAGCGATGAGTAATCACAGGAGGGCCTCGCCCGATTGTGGCGACCTTCCGGACCGAGTAAACTCGAGGTCGAGTCGTGGCCCGATAGGTCCTCGGGCCAAGCCCGAGGAGGACACCCGAAATCTACGGCGCCGGCTTGCGGGCCGCCTCGATGGCCGGAATGAGCTTTTCAGCGAGCGACTGGCGGCTGATCGGGCCGACGTGCTTGTAGGCGATCTCGCCGCGGCCGTTGACGACGAATGTCTCCGGCATGCCGTAGACGCCCCACTCGATCGCTCCGCGGCCGTTGGGATCGGTGCCGGCAGCTTTGAACGGATTGCCGTGCAGGCCGAGGAAACGGCGCGCTGCGGTCGGATCGTCCTTGTAGTTGACGCCGTAGATGTCGACGCCGGTCTCACTCTTCAAAGCGACGAGAAGCGGGTGTTCCTGAATGCAGGGCACGCACCAGGACGCCCAGAAGTTCACCACCGAAACCTTGCCTTGGCCGAGTTCGGTGCTGGTGAATCCCGGCACCGGCGCGCCGGACGCGAGCAGTCCCTCGATCGGCGCGAACTCGGTCCTGGGCACCGGCTTGCCGATCAGCGCCGAGGGGAGTTTGGACGGGTCGCCCGATTGCAGCGCGAAGACGAACAGCGCCGCGAGGCAGCCGAAAACGACGACGGGCGCCAGCGTCCAGCCGAGGCCGCGGCGAGGCGGAGTGGAGTGGGGCCTAGTGCCGGACGACGTCATGGGCGGGCCGACCGCCTGCGGATGCCACGCTGCTCCAGGTCGTCGAGTGCGCGCCGCTGCCGGCGTCCGTCCGCCACCAGCCAGACGACGAGGGCTCCGAGCACGCTCCAGAAGATGGCGTAGCTGGTCCAGATGTAGGCCGCGTGCGGTCCGAGATCCATGCGTTTACTCCGCACCCGCAACGGCGGAAGTCGAACGGTCACCACTCGTCGCCACCGCAGCCATCGTCAGCGCCTTGACGCGGCGGCGGAGGATTTCATTCTGCATGGCCTTCAAATGCATGGTGAAGAACGCCAGCGTGAAACCGAGCGCGGAGATCAGCAGCGGCCACAGGATCGAGGCATGGATCGACGGCCCGCCGGATTTCAGGACGCTCGACGGCTGGTGAAGCGTGTTCCATGGCGGGATCTCGATGCCGAGTGCGGGCCAGCTCAGGCCCTCGACGGAAATCTTTATGAAGGGAAGGATGGCGACGCCGACGAGCCCGAGGATGGCGGTCAGCTTGGCGGCCAGCGCCTCGTCCTCGATCGACGAGCGCAGCGCCATCAGACCGAGATAGAGAAAGAACAGGATCAGCACCGAGGTCAGCCGGGCATCCCACACCCAGTAGGTGCCCCACATCGGTTTGCCCCACAGAGATCCGGTTATGAGGGCGAGCGCTGTGAAAGCTGCGCCGATGGGCGCGGCGGCCTTGGCCGAGACGTCGGCGAGCGGATGCCGGAACACGAGCAGCCCGAAGCTCGACGCCGCGATCAGCCCGTAGCCCATCATGGCGAGCCACGCGGCCGGCACGTGGATGAACATGATCTTGACCGTCTGGCCCTGCTGATAGTCGTCGGGGGCGACGAAAAAGGCGAGGTACATGGCGACGGCGACGAGGGCCGCCGCCGCGCCGGCGATCCACGGCAAGAGGCGCTCCGTCAGCTCCATGAAGCGGGTCGGATTGGCGAGGCGCTGGGTGAAGGTGGGAGTTGCGGTCATAGAGGTGATGTAACCGCTGCCGGATAAACCCGCAATGAACGCCGCGTCGCAAGCGGGGCTAGACTTCGGGCCTCGATGCGGCAATTCCGATCGACAGGAGCAAACTCATGGAACTCGACTATCGGGTGGCGGCGGGCGTTCTGCTGGCCACGGCGGCGACCGATGCCGCCTACGTGATGTTCACCTCGGCGGTGATCGCCAAGCGCGCCGTCTCGGCCGCGAACTGGAGCAGCGTCTGGTACATGCTCTCGTCCTTCGCGGTCATCAGCTATACGAACAACTGGGTCTACGTGGCCTTTGCCGTCGTCGGATCGTGGATCGGCGCCTACCTTACGCTCCGATACTACAACCGCGAGCCGAGCCATCCGCCGGGCCCGCTGAAGCCGACGGCGTGAGGCTGATTGGAAGGAAGCCGGCGGCGGACGTGACTGGCTTTTGTTCGGCCTGTCAGGCGTCGCGCCGGCCCTTGTAGACCCCCAACAGCGTCAGCGCGGAGCCGACGACCAGGCCCGCCCACATCAGTCGCGCCATGCTCCGATTCTCCTCGATGTTGCGTCCTGCAGCGTCGATGCAGTTCAGCCGCTGGACGTCGTCGGGTGTCGTGGACTGCGATCCCCAGCGACTGTCGCAGGTGTCATAGGCATTGGAGCCGACCTCGGCGAACCTGTTGAAGTCGGAAATCGAGAGGCCGAAGAAGGCGGCCTGCACCAGGAACAGAATCGCAGAAATCCATCCGAGTTTCGTCATTGCAAGACTCCCTTTCGAAGGGCTTACGATGGGGACACCATACTCAATTCGCGTTGCCGAATCTTGCAGACTGACGGCTGCGGTATTGCGAATTGAGTATCGTGTCCCCGCGCACTACCCGAGCTGCGCGCGGATGGCGGCGGCGGCGGCGATCGGGCCGATGACCAGCGAGCCGAGCGAGACGGCGGCGAGCGCCATCAGCGAGGCCGACGCGCTGCCCGACTGCAGCGTGATCGCGCTCACCGCCTGGATGCCGAAGATCAGCGTCGGCACGAAGAGCGGCAGCACGAGCAGCGCGATCAGCAGGCCCCCGCGCCGCGCACGCAGCGTCAGCGCCGCGCCGATGCCGCCGAGAAAGCTGATGGCGGGCGTGCCGGCCAGCATCGTGGCGACGAGCACGGGGGCGGCGTCGAGGTCGAGGTTCAACAGCAGGCCGAGCACGGGGGTCAGCAGGGTCAGCGGAATGCCGGTGGTGATCCAGTGCGCCGCGGCCTTGGCGGCGGCTGCAAGCTCCAGCGGCAGCGGACCGGTGGCGATCAATTCCAAAGCGCCGTCGTCGTGGTCGCTCTCGAACATGCGCGGCAGCGAGAGCAGAGCGGAGAGCAGCAGGGCGATCCACAGGACGCCCGGCGCGATACGGCCCAGGAGATTGAGGTCGGGCCCGAGTCCGAGCGGCATCAGGGTGACGACGATGAGATAGAATCCGAGTGCCGTGCCAATGGCACCGCCTTCGCGCAGAGCGAGGCGAAGGTCGCGTTTCAGGAGCGTCCAGAATGCACTCATGAACCAAGTCCGGCACAGCTTAGCTGCGACGGCCCTTGCGGTTGCCTGGGCACAGGCGCCGAAATGGTCTTTGCGGTCTTCGACACGGTGCGCCTTCCAACGTCGCCGGAGCAGCTCTGCCGGTCATCTATCAGAAATCTGTAGCGTGAAGTTGCCCGACTGCAGTGTTGCGCCCTCGACAGGCGGCCTGGCAACTCGCGCAAGACCGACAGCGCGACCTGACCTGCCGCGCCAAATCGCGTGTCGACAGCCGCCACCATTCCGACTAATCGCCGCCGCAGGACACTGAGAACGCCGGTGGGACCGGCGCGGGGACCGAGGGCACGCATGACGACGACCAAGACCAATCCGGGCAATTTCTTCGAGGACTACCGGGTCGGGCAGACCCTCGTGCACGCCACGCCGCGCACGGTGACCGAGGGCGATGCGGCCGTCTACATGAGCCTCTATGGCCCGCGCTTCGCGGTGCAGTCGTCGGATGCCTTCGCCAGGGCTCTCGGATACCCGCGGGCCCCGCTCGACGACCTGCTGGCGTTCCACGTCGTGTTCGGAAAAACGGTGCCGGACATTTCTCTGAATGCCATCGCCAACCTCGGGTATGCCGAAGGGCGGTTCCTGGAAACCGCCTATCCGGGCGATACGCTGACCACCACCTCGGAAGTGATCGGGCTGAAGGAGAATTCCAACAAGGAAACCGGCACCGTCTATGTGCGCTCGACGGGCCGCAACCAGCACGGCCGCGTGGTGCTCGAGTATTGCCGCTGGGTGATGGTGAGGAAGAGGGACAAGGCGTCGCCCGCGCCGGATCCGGTGGTGCCGAAACTCGCCGACCGCGTCGATCCGGCCGAACTCGGCCGCGCCGTGCCGAAGCTCGATGCCGCCGCCTACAATACCGATCTCGCGGGCTCGCCGCACCGCTGGGCCGACTACGAGGTCGGCGAGCGGATCGACCACGTCGACGGCATGACGCTGGAAGAAGCCGAGCACCAGATGGCGACGCGGCTCTACCAGAACACCGCCAAGGTGCACTTCAACCAGCACACCGAATCGAAGGGCCGCTTCGGCAAGCGCATCGTCTACGGCGGCGTCACCATCTCGCTGGCCCGCGCCCTGTCGTTCAACGGCCTCGGCAACGCCTTCCACATCGCGGCCATTAACGGCGGCCGCCACGTCGCGCCGCTGTTCGCCGGCGATACGGTCTACGCCTGGTCGGAGGTGCTCGAAAAAGCCGAGCTGCCCGGCCGCTCGGACGTGGGAGCGCTGCGCACGCGGCTCGTGGCGGTGAAGAACGTCGAGGCCGCATCGTTTCCCTTCAAGCGCGACGGCGGCGAGTATGCCGACGGCGTGATCCTCGATCTCGACATCTGGGTGCTCGTGCCGCGCTGAGAAGCGCGCTGGACGCCCGCCTCGCCCGCGCGGCGAAGACTATTCGCTGGAGTGAAGCATGACCCCGACCGCAGCCGTCCGATCCGTCCTCGCCGCTGTCACCCTCGCACTCCTCTCGGCCGGTCCGGCAGTCGCCTTCGGCGAGAAGGCGAAAGGAGAGCTGAAGGATGCGTCCGGAAAGCTGGTCGGCAGCGTCGAGGTGGTCGAGGTGTCAGGTGGGAGCCTGATCACCATCGTCGTCGATGGGCTGGCGCCCGGCAGCCATGCGGTCGGCATCCACGACACCAGCACGTGCGAGGGTGATTTTTCGGGGGCGGGCGGTCGCTACAACCCGCTCGGCGCCAGGCACGGGTTTCTCGACGAGGAAGGCCCGATGGCCGGCGACCTGCCGAACATCCACGTTGGAGCAGACGGCAAGGTGCGGGTTGAATTTCTCAATCATTTCATTTCGATAGGAAAAGACGCCCAGGAGCCGCTGCTGGATGCAGACGGTGCATCGCTGGTCGTCTTCGAGAAGGCCGACGATTACCTGTCGGAGCCGGATACGGTGACCGGCGCCCGCATAGCGTGCGCGCCGCTGGCTCCGGTTGAAAAGTAGTCAGCCTGCGGCCGAGTTCGCGGGGGTGCAAAAGTATTTCTATGTGTACGAGCAGTATTCGAGACACCGTAATGGGCCAGCTTCGGTGTATTCTGCAAAGGTGATTCGCCTGGTCTTCTCGTCACTTGCTCCCGATCACCTCAATGGCGAGGCGTTCGGGGTAATTCCCGTGTCGGGCCAAAGCTGTCTCATCCCGAAAACCACCGTCTACGGATGGTCGAACCCCTCGTGCGCGATTGACACGAAGAGTGGCAGTTATTGGAGCCGGCCTCGCCGGTCTGGCCTGCGCTCGTGTGATGCGCCGGGCGGGTTTCTATGTTGAGGTTTTCGAGCAGGACCGCATCATCGGCGGGCGCATGGCCACCACCCGTATGGGGATGGCCTCCTTCGATCCCGGCGCCCAGTACATCACCGCACGCACCACGCAATTCCGCAGCTACATCGACGAACTGGCGGGGACCGGCTACGCGGCCCGCTGGACGCCGAAGGCGGTCTCCGGCGACCAGGAAAGCGTGCAGATGATGCCGTGGTACGTCGGCACGCCGGGCATGGCGTCGATCGTGCGGCCGTTGACCGAAAGCGTCCGGATCCACACCAGCCGCAAGGTCCACACCATCGAGCGCGACGAAAAGGGCTGGCACATCTGGTTCGAAGACCAGAGCTCGGTCGGCCCGTTCGCGGCCATAGCCATAGCCGTGCCGGCGCCACAGGCCCGCTTGCTGCTTGGCCGTCTCGACGATCTGACCGACGCCTTCGCCAAGGTCCGCATGTCGCCCTGCTGGGCGCTGATGGTGCGCCTCGACGAGCGGGCGCTGCCCGATCAGGACGTGTTCTCGGATATGTCCGAGATCATTCGCTGGATCGGCCGCAACTCGACGAAGCCCGGCCGCAGCGTCAAGGGCGAGGCGATCGTCGTGCACGCTTCGCAGAACTGGAGCCGCGAGGCGGAGGAAGCCGAGCCGGAAGCGGTGGCCGACGAGCTCTGGAGCGAGGTCAGTCATGTGCTCGGGCTCGCTCCGGTGCGTCCCTCGCAGATGACCGCCCATCTCTGGCGCTATGGATTGGTCGATCAGTCGCTCGGCGAATCGTACGTCTTCTCTTCGCAGCACAATGTCGGCGCAGCCGGCGACTGGTGCCTCGGCCGGCTGGCGGAGCACGCCTACGAAAGCGGGTCGGGCCTCGGCCGCGCCATTGTTGCCTCGCTCGCTTGAGTGCCTCTGATCACAATGGTTAACGCCGTGCGTAACGGCCGCACGGTCGGCGGCGTCGATCCGGCGGTCGTCCCAAAGGTCGAGGACATGAGGCGACTTTGGCGAATTGCCGCTCGGAAACGGACAGGCTAAAAGGCCAAAAGGGTTCGAATTCGCGGGAAGGAAGGGCCGGATGGCCGCAGGGAAGTCGCGCGGGGCAGCGGCGGTGAAGCGCCCGTTGTCGCCGCATCTGCAGATTTACGCGCCGTCGAGCAGCATGGTGATGTCGATTCTGCATCGACTGACCGGTGCGGCTTTGTACGTCGGCACCCTGTTGCTCGTCTGCTGGCTGGTGGCGGCAGCTACCGGGCCGGAAGCGTTCGCCGAGGTCAGCGCTCACTTCAACTCGCTCCCCGGCCGCATTGTACTCTTCGGCTACACCTGGGCTCTCTTCCAGCACATGATCGGCGGGGTGCGCCATTTCATATGGGACACGGGCGCCGGGCACGAATTGAAAAGCATCACGCTGTTGTCGTGGAGCACGCTGGCGCTTTCCGTTCTGCTGACTTTCCTCGTCTGGGTGTCGGTTTGGAGCGCCGGTACGGGAGTCGTGGCGCCATGAGGCTTCGCACCCCTCTCAAGGAGGTCCGCCGGCTCGGCTCGGCCAAGGAAGGCGCCAATCATTTCTGGCACCAGCGGATGACCGCGGTGGCCAACCTGTTGCTGGTGCCGTTCCTCGTCTGGCTGGTCGTCGCCCATGTCGGCGCCGATCATGCGGCAGTCAAAGCGGCCATCGCCAAGCCGTGGATCGCACTGCCGCTGCTGCTGCTCGTCGTCTCCGGTGCCGTCCACATGCGGCTCGGTATGCAGGTGATCATCGAGGACTATATTCACGGCGAGGCGCTGAAGATCACGCTGCTGCTGCTCAACACCTTCTTCGCGATCTTCGTCGCTGCGGCGGCGACGCTCGCAATCCTGAAATTGAACTTCGGAGGCTGACCGCCCCATGGCGTCTAAGTCGAACGGCTCGGGTGGGTACGGCACCTCCGGCAACGGAACGGCTCCCTCGGTCAATGGGCGTACCTACCCCCTCATCGACCACACCTACGACGTGATCGTCGTCGGCGCGGGCGGCGCCGGGCTGCGTGCCACGCTCGGATGTGCCGAAGCCGGCTTGAAGACGGCCTGTCTCACCAAGGTGTTCCCGACCCGCTCGCACACGGTTGCAGCGCAGGGCGGCGTCGCGGCGGCGCTCGGCAACATGGGCCCCGACGACTGGCGATGGCACATGTACGACACCGTCAAGGGCGCCGACTGGCTCGGCGATCAGGACGCCATCGAATACCTCTGCCGCAACGCTCCCGACGCCGTGTTCGAGCTGGAGCACTACGGCGTCCCCTTCAGCCGAACCGAGGACGGCAAGATCTACCAGCGCCCGTTCGGCGGCATGACCACCGACTACGGCGCCGGCCCGCCGGCGCAGCGCACATGCGCGGCGGCCGACCGTACCGGCCACGCCATGCTGCACACTCTCTATGGCCAGTCGCTGCGCTACTCGGCCGAGTTCTTCATCGAGTACTTCGCGCTCGACCTGCTGATGGACAACGACGGCGCCTGCCGCGGCGTGCTCGCCCTGTGCATGGAAGACGGCTCGCTGCATCGCTTCCTCGCCAAGCGAACGATCCTGGCCACCGGCGGCTACGGCCGCGCCTACTTCTCTTGCACCTCGGCGCACACCTGCACCGGCGACGGCAACGCCATGGTGCTGCGCGCCGGCCTGCCGCTGCAGGACATGGAGTTCGTGCAGTTCCACCCGACCGGCATCTATGGCGCCGGCGTGCTCATCACCGAGGGCGCGCGCGGCGAAGGCGGCTATCGGACCAACAGCGAGGGCGAGCGCTTCATGGAGCGATATGCGCCGCACGCCAAGGACCTCGCCTCGCGCGACGTCGTCTCGCGCTCGATGACGGTCGAGATTCGCGAGGGACGCGGCGTCGGCCCCGACAAGGACCATATCTATCTGCACCTGGACCACCTCGATCCCGCGATCCTGGCCGAGCGGCTGCCGGGCATCACGGAAAACGCCAAGGTGTTCGCCGGAGTCGATCTGAGACGCCAGCCCATCCCCGTGCTGCCGACCGTGCACTACAACATGGGAGGCATACCGACCAACTATCACGGCGAGGTGCTGACGCTGAAAAACGGCGATCCCGACACCATCGTGCCGGGGCTAATGGCGATCGGCGAGGCGGCCTGCGTGTCGGTGCACGGCGCCAACCGCCTCGGCTCAAACTCGCTGATCGACCTCGTCGTGTTCGGCCGCGCGTCGGCCTTGCGCTGCGCGGCCACCATCGAGAAGGGCTCCAGCCATCCGCCGGCCCCCGAAGAGTCGACCGCAGCCGCGCTCGCGCGCTTCGACCGCTTCCGCAATGCCAACGGCAAGACGCCGACCTCCGAGCTGCGCCTCAAGATGCAGAAGGTCATGCAAAACAACTGCGCCGTGTTCCGAGACGGCCCGGTGCTAGAGGAAGGCGTCGAAAAAATTCTGGAGATCTGGCAGGAGAGCGGCGATATCCGAGTCCACGACCGCAGTCTGGTGTGGAACTCGGATCTCATCGAGACGCTGGAGTACGACAATCTCATCGCGCAGGCGGCCGTCACCGTCGTTGGCGCGGAAAACCGCAAGGAAAGCCGCGGCGCTCATGCGCGCGAGGATTATCCCAAGCGCGACGACGACAAGTGGATGCAGCACACGCTGGCCTTCGCCGACGGCGACAAGTGCGAGGTCAGCCTCGATTTCCGCCCCGTCCACACCCGCACGATGACCAACGAAGTCAAATACATCGAGCCCAAGGCGCGGGTTTATTGATCCGGTTGGCTTGACCGTGTTCGTGTCGTATCATACCGCGCATGCAGAATCTTCGCCGCATCGGAGATAATTCGCGACGTTCGGGGGGCAGCTCGGCGATGTATGCAATTACGTTCGATCTCGACACCCAGATGTTGGAGGAGAGCTACGGCAATTCGTCCTGTCGGAATGCCTACACCGACATCCGCAAGGCTCTCGACGATTACGGCTTCGACTGGCAACAGGGCAGCGTGTATTTCGGCGGTGAGAAGGTCGATGCGGTCACCTGCGTTCTGGCCGTGCAGGATCTGGCGCAGCGCTTCCCCTGGTTCACGCCATCCGTTCGTGACATCCGCATGTTGCGGATCGAGGACAACAACGATTTAATGCCGGCCGTCGAAGTTGCGGATCGCCGGCCCGGCGGCCGACGCCGCCAGTAGCCGGAAAAGGCGCATGCACTGATGGCACGTCTCGGCGCCGCGCTCATTCCCTGCTTGCGGGTGCGCGACCTCGCCGTCACCATCGGCTTTTACGAGAAGCTCGGATTCAAGGTCTCAGGTCGCTACGATCAGGAAGGCCAGCTCGTGTGGTGCGAGATGGGCCGCGACGACGCCCGCATCCAGTTTCACGGCCTCGACCATCCCGAGATGCCGAATACGCCGATCCTGTCGGGCATTCTCTATTTCCGCCCCGACGACGTGCGCGCGCT
>JBQTIA010000102.1:0-24280 GCA_052388455.1 Hyphomicrobium sp. | reverse complement strand
GGCTCAGGGGCTCGTCAGCCTCTCCGCCCATCACGCCGCGCTACAACCTGCTGGAAACCGCCGTGTACGATGAAGTATGCCCGGTGGTGTGAGAGGGGGAAGCCGCGAGGCGACCCCCTACTCGATTAGCTGGAATATCGCCAACGGATAGGCGTCGCACTAATCAGACGCTCCGATTCTACGACCTCGTTGATTCCGAAAACAACGACCCGGCCGCGACCTACACGCGCACGGTCTAGGACGCCAATGACGGGTGCGCTCATATCGTCCATTTCGATGACGCTGAGCCGACCGATGGCGTCGGGCCGGATGACCGTGGACGGCGCGTAGTAAAATACTTCCCCGTCGTACATTGCCAGAGGCGTATTCGAGGCTTCGACGATTAGCGCCACGGTTCCGGGCTCTGTCGCTCCCGGCGCCGGCACTTGGCTTTGCAAATTCGGTGGCAAAAAAGAAACCCGACCAAATTCGTTTACACGTCCAATCGCCTTTAGCGTCGAATCGGCAAGATCGTAGCCGAGCTTTCGGAGGATCAAAGATAAAGGCACCTGTAGGTTTTTTGCCAATAAAATCGCATCCGATATGCTCGGCTGGCGTGACCCTCTGAATATCCGCCCCGTGTAGTTGGCATAAGAACCGATCTGTCTGTCCAACGTCACGTACGTTAATCCGAGCGCGTCAAGGCGTGCGTCAAACCACGCCACGTCTATGGGCGTCGGGGCTTTCTTGCGCTGCACCCTCTTGGCGGGAGCCGATGATTTTGGACTGTTCCTCGGCACGCGGGTTCGCCTTTGTAGGTATTGATCCGGGGCTGAATGGTCGAGACGCAGGTGGCAGGTGATCAATGCAGGCTGGCGATCATCAGATCGCCGTCCATGGCATGGCTCATCGCCGCCTGCCGCGTGTCGGTGAGCGCGATCGGCGAACCGTCGGCTCCGTGCAGCGCGAAGAGGTTGGTGCCGGGTGGCAGACCCTCGATGGCCGGGAACAGCCGTTTGGCGTCTTCGGTCGACAGGATCTTGATGTAGGCGACCTGCCCACCGCCGAGCCGCAAAAGCTCGAGCTGGCTCATCACCTCTTCGGCAGAAGCCGGCAGACGTTTGCCGCCGGACTTTCGCATACGCTTCGTGGTGTTCTCATTCATGACGCTACTCCTCCTCGATCAACGAGGCTTCCCCGTCATGTCCGTCGCGCGTGAGGATAGAATTTCCACACGCACCCTCGTAAACATGATCGGACGATTCGAAGGTTGTGGCTGTAACTCGCCTGCATCTAACGCTGAATTTTGTGAGCCGGCTCTGCGCCGATCTCGATGCGTCGCACGTGCCGCTCCGGCTCGTGGCGGACGAGATCGATCGAGAGCAGCCCGTTGGCGAGGCCGGCGCCTTTGACCTCGATGCCGTCGGCAAGGACGAAGGTGCGGGCGAACTGCCGGGCGGCGATGCCGCGGTACAAATATTCCCGATCCTTATCGTCGTCCTTTTTACCGCGGATGGAAAGCTGCTTGTCTTCGACGGTGATGTCGATTTCCTCGCGCGAAAAGCCGGCGACCGCCAGCGTGATGCGCAGCGTCTCCCCGGCGCCGTTCGCGGCGCCGATCCGCTCGATGTTGTAGGGCGGGTAGCCATCGCCGCCACCCTTGGTTGCGCGGTCGATGAGTCGCTCGATCTCTTCGAAGCCGAGCAGCAGCGGGTTTGACAACATGGACAATCGTGACATGCGAGGTCCTTCCGAAAAGCGACCACCAGAACGGCCGCCGACCTTTGCGAAGGACGAGGCGACCCGCCGGCCCGAAGGAGGCACCGGCCATTCTCACGAACACCATATGGTGAACGCCGCAGCGCATTCAAGTTGCCAAAATTCGGCGCCATTTCAGCGGGATGTGCTGACGTCCCTTTGTACGCCACATCCTGGAGATGCCATGTCGCGCCCTCGCCACCTCGTGCTGCTGATCGCCGGCACCGTGTTCTTGTCAGCGGCCGCAATGGCAGAAGACAAGCCGGTGTCGACGGCGACGCCGCAAACCGAGCTCACCACCGAGGAAAAGGCTGAGCGCGACAGCCGCAAGGCGTGCAAGGTCGCGATCTGTGACGCCTTTCACAATCGCAAGCCCGGCCCGGACGTGGCGTGCAAGGTGGTCAAGAGCTTCCGCAAGACCCAGCTCGAAAAAATGGTGTCCAAGGCCAAGGTGTCGTGGCCGTGGGGCCGCGTCGTTTGCACGTCCGATGTGCGGCTAAAGCGCGACCTCCTGTTGAAAGCTCTGGTCGCCGACAAGCTGGTCGCCGAGTTCGACAGTCACAAGGTCTCCTGCACGGTCGAACGCGAGAAGGATGGCGCCGCCGAGATCACGGCCGAGTTCACGCCGAAGGTCACATTCGAAAAGGGCAAGGCGGTGAAGGCCTCGCTGAACTGGGGCAAGGTGGACGGACCGACGGTCATCAAGGGCGCCTTGTGGACCGCCACAGCCGCCGACAACACGATTGGTGTGCTGCAGTCGACGATCGTCGACGATGTCAACGATTTCACCAGCAAAAAATGTGACGAGGTCAAGCCGGAGTGGGCGGGCAAATGACGGCCTGTGGCGGAAACCCGAGCCGCCGTCAGCTCAGATGATTTCGTCCTCGTCCATGACCGGCTCGGCGGCGAAGTCCCGCGGCACGTCGCGCGGTCCCTTGCGCCGTCCGATTTCCTCCGACCAGGCGATGTGAAACAGCGCGTCGCCCATGTTGACAATGGGCAGTGTCGTCCGTCCGATGATGATGCCGCGGCGCGGGGACCGCACCTCCACGTCGCTGTCTTCGTAAGGATTGGCGATATGTCCGATCAGCTCGCCTTCGCTCACCGCGTCGCCGATGCGCTTGGACGTGCGCAGGATGCCACCCTCGGGCGCCCGTACCCATTTCGCGGCATTGGCCAGGAGCGGCGGCCTGCGCTTGTCGGGAGCGGTTTCGGCGCCCTCCGGCAGCTCCAGCATTCCGACCTTGAGCATGACGCGCGCGATGCCGTTGACGCCGGCCAGAATGGCGAACTCGTCGAACCGCAGTCCCTCCCCGCCCTCGTACACCAGCACGTCGACGCCGAGTTCACGGGCCGCCTTGCGCAGCGAGCCCTGACGCTCCGGACTTTCGAGCACCACGTCGGTGCCGAAGGCGAGCGCGAGATCACGGGCCTCGGGACGCGAGGCGAAGGCGCAGCGAATCTGCGGGAGGTTGACGCGGTGAATGGCTGCCGTGTGCAGGTCGATGCCGAACTGTGCGCGCTTGACCACCTCAGTCAGAAGCAGATTGGCGAGGCGCGAGGCGAGCGATCCCGACAGCGAGCCTGGAAACGCGCGGTTGAGGTCGCGCCGGTCGGGCAGATAGCGCGAGCGTCCGATGAAGCCGTACGCATTGACCACCGGCACGCAGAGCAGCGTGCCGCGGATGTTGCCCGGCTGCAGCGTGCGAAGGACGCGGCGGATGATCTCGACGCCGTTCAACTCGTCGCCGTGGATGGCGGCGGTGACGAACATCACCGGCCCCGGCTCGATACCGTTCATCACGTGCACCGGCAAGGTCACCGGCGTATGGGTCGAGAGGCGGGAGACGGGAATATCGACGAGGCGGCGCTCGCCGGCTCCGATCTTCGTGCCGCCGATCGTGAACGCAGTCTTCAAGACGCAGGGTCCTCGCGCGTGGCCATCGGCAAAGCCGTCAACGCGGACGGAACGCAACGTTGCGGCGGCTCAGTGTGCATCGGATCGCGTATTCAGCCTATGAGTCATCTCAATGCCAGAGGGTGGCTTCGCTATGCAGTGCACGCGGCACGCGGTGTGACAAGAGGGTCAGCGGAGAGGGAAATCCACGGGCGCGCAGGGGCCCCGACACAGGGGTTCGTCCGCTACAGCAGCTTCGCGATCCGCTCCTCGGCCTGCGGGCGATCGGCGGGCGAAAGGTGCAACCCGGTCTTTGTCCGCCGCCACAGCACATCGTCGGGACGCGCGGCCCACTCCATCGCCTTGAGGTAGGCGACCTCGCGTTCGGTCAGACCGCCTCCGATGTGGAGGCCGAGATCGCCGTCTCTTCGGGCATCGCCGAGCAGCTCGTCGGTCAGCGTTCCATAGCGACGGACATAGCGTGCGGCGCGCTCCGGACCGAGCCACGGGCGCCGATGCAGCAGTTCCGATCGATAGCCGGCGATGCCGCCGTCGCCAACGGCGCCGCCGGGCAGCGGTACACCGGCCGTCCAGGCGGGACCCATCGGTGGTAGATGGGGAGTGAGAATATCGAGCGCCTCCTCCGCTAGCTTGCGATGGGTGGTGACTTTGCCGCCGATGACGTGCAGCAGGGCTGGCCGCGCATCTCCTGCCACGAGGTCCAGCTTGTAATCCCGCGAGACGGCCGAGGGATTGGCGGCCTCGTCGTCTTGCAGCGGGCGCACGCCGGAGAACTGCCAGACGATATCGGCGGGCGTGATCACCGAACGGAAAAAGCGATTGGGGAGGGCCAGAAGGTAGTGAACCTCGTCGGGAGAAATGGCGGCGGCGGCGGGGTCGCCGGAATAGGCGACATCGGTGGTGCCGATCAGCGTGAACCGCTCCTCGAACGGCAGCGCGAACACGGCGCGCCGGTCCTCGCTCTGCATCAGGTAGGCGTCGTCGGCGCCGGGTATGCGCGGCACCACGATGTGGCTACCCTTGACCAGCCGCAGGCGCTGGGCTTGGCCGCCCTCCGGTGGCGCGAACTTCCGGGCGGCGTCGCCGGCCCAAGGACCACATGCGTTGACCACGGCGCGGGCGACGGCCGAGTGAACGGCCCCCTGACCATCGAGTGTGAGGTGCCAGAGGCCGCCGGAGATGGTGGCGCCGGTCACCTTGGTGCGGGTGAGTATGCTGGCGCCGCGGTTGGCGGCGGCGCGGGCATTCAGCACTACGAGACGCGCGTCGTCGACCCAGCAGTCCCAGTAGGCGAAGCCCGAGGCAAGTTCGGGCCGCAGGGCGCGACCAGCAGCATCGCGCCGCAGATCGATCCGCGACGAGCCCGGAATGCATCGCCGCTTGGCGAGGTGATCGTAGAGGAACAGTCCGGCGCGGATCAGCGGCGCGGGGCGCATCCCGGCGACGTGCGGCAGCACGAACCGCAGTGGCCAGATGATGTGCGGCGCCTTGGCCAGCAGCACCTCCCGTTCGCGCAGCGACTCGCGCACCAGCCGGAACTCCATGTGCTCGAGGTATCGAAGCCCTCCGTGGATGAGCTTGGAGCTGGCCGAGGATGTGGCGCCGCCGAGATCGCCCATCTCCGCGAGTAGCACTTTCAGCCCGCGGCCGGCCGCGTCCGCGGCGATTCCGACGCCGTTGATGCCGCCGCCGACGATGGCGATGTCGTAGACCGTTTCCGGCATGGACGCCTCCGGCGCAGCTGGTTCCGTGCGCCGAATCTTATCGGAGCCCCGTTAGGGGTTCGTTGACGATGACGCGGCGGTCCCCGTTTCACCTTTCGGACGAAGGCTCGAACCGCAGTAAGTCGGGGCCCTTCGGGCGGCGGAGGTCGTCGACCAGCGTCCCCACTGCCGGCGTGGGACGCGGCGTGACGAGGCTGACCAGGATGGCAACGACGAAGCCGGCCGGCACTGCGAAGAGAGCGGCCGAGGTGTTGAGGATGCCGAACCAGTTGGCGACTCCCGGCGTGGTGGCGGTGCCGCGGGCATAGGCCTCGAGGTTGGCGAAGGCGGCTGCCTTGGCGTCCTCTCCGGCCGCTGACCACACGCTAGACAAGCTGGTGAACTTACGCATCGCCGCGTCGGAGGCGGAGGACAGTCCCGGCCACAGATCGTGAAAGGCCACCGGAAAAAAGTGGGTGCCGACGAGGTAGGCGAGGGCGAGCGCCAAACCAGCGACCATGCCGGCCACCGCTCCAGCAGCCGTGGCTCGCTTCCACCAGATGGCGAGTATCAGAGCCGGAAAGAGACCGGCGGCGGCGAGCGAGAACGTCCAGGCGGCAAAGGTGAAAACGCCGACCGGGCGCAGCACAGCCACGGCAGCGGCGGCGACCGCGATCGCGACGACCATCAGCCGGGCCGTGCGGAGGCGGCGCTCATCCTTGGCCGGCTCACCGAAAACGGTCACGTGAAGGTCGTGGCTGAGGCTGTGTGCGAGCGCCAGCAGCACGCCGCCGGCCGTGGCCAGTCCCGCGGCGAGAATCCCGGCCACGATCAGCGCGGGCATGAGTTGCGGCATTCCCGGCAGCGACGGCACCACCAGCATCAGCCCCAAGGGATCAATCCACAGGCCCGGCTCTGTGACGGCGCCGAGCTTGTTGTTAGCGGCCTTTGCTGCGGCCGGAAGCACACTCGTCTGGAACGCCTGCCAGCGGCGCGAGCCTGACGGATCGTTGCCTGCACCGGCTGCAGACCGGGCGGCGTCGACGATCGCAACCTTCACCGGCTCCTTCAATTCTGCGAACCCTGTCGCCAGCACCGGTGAGGTGGAGCGCATGTGGGAGGCCACTCCCGCCGCGTCCGCTGTACCGGCTGCGACGGCCGCCTCCGCCGCTGCGAGCTGACCCACCGAAACGCCGTGGATGCGCACCAGATCATGGCGCGAGCCGCGCTCGATCCATGCCGGCAACGATGCGAAGCTCAGGCCCTGCTCGATCTGGCGGTAGATCTGGAGCTTCGTGAAGGCGGCGATGGCCGGCACGGCGGCGGCGACGAGCAGCACGAAAAATCCGGCCCAGGCGAGTGACACGCGCGCCTCCCGCACTGTCGGAACGCTGACCGAACGCATGAGAAGATGCGGAAGGCAGGCGGTGCCGAGCATCAGCGTCACGATCACGCCGGCGAAGTTGAGCGGATCGAGCTGCAGGAAAGGTGCGAGATGCGGTTTCAGCGTGCTGGCACTGGCCAGCCCGGCCTCGATCAGCCGCGTCTCGACATCGGTGATGGCCCGCAGTGCCTCGCCGTAGGCATAAGGTGGCCACGGCGAGCCGGTGAATTCGAGGGCGAGGGCGCCGGCCACGCCGATGATTGCCAGCAGCACGATCGAATACTGTGCCAGCTCCGTCCAGGTCGTGCCCTTCATGCCGCCGGGCAGAACCGAGATCAGCAGCACCACCGTCAGGGTTCCGACGAGACAGGCTGGCGGCAGATCGACGAAACGGCCGACGACGAGTCCCATGCCGTAGATCTGCGCCACCAGCAGTGCGAACGTCGCGAGAGCCACGGCGACGACAGCAATCAGCCGCGCACCCCGTCCGAACCGAAGTCCCAGAAATTCAGGCACCGTCTCGGCGCCGGACTTGCGCAGGGCGGGGACGAAGAGGACACTCATGACCATCAGCCCGGCCACAGGACCAATCAGAAACGCCAGACCGTCGAAGCCGAAGGCGTAGAGCGTGCCGGGCAGTGCGAGGATCATCGAGATCGACGTCCAGCGAGCGGCCAGTGCCATGCCGGAGTGGCCCGCCGTCGCGCTGCGGTCGGCGACGAAGAAATCACTGCTGGTCGAAGCGCGCAGTGAACAGCCGAGCAGCGCGTAGGCCGCGAGCGAGACGGCAACGAATACGGCGCCGATGATTCCGGCGGGCGCCCCGAGCTGCTGGACGATCAACAGCGTCACGGCGACGGCCAGAAAACCCGACAGGAAGATGGCGAACACCTTGCCGGTGTCGGTGCGCAGCGTGTCGTCGGGTTGAGTGATAGGCTCGGCCGGCATGCGTCAGGTCTCCGCCGACTCTTCCTGAACGTCGACCGCGTCGGCGCGCGACGCGAAGACGAACAGCAGCAGCACGATCAGGACCAGCGAGCCCTGCGCCGCCATATAGTAGCCGAACGGGAAGCCGGCGATCTTGAAGGCGTTGAGGAACGGCGCGGCGAGGGGCAGGGCGAGCGCGAGGTCGGCGAGCAGCAGAAGCATGACGGACGCGGTGCCGGCCGTCCGCAGCCAGTGGCGATCGTCGCCGTTGCGTTTGACCCGCATCCGGTAGGCGCCATGGGCGACCATGCACAACCCGAAGGCCGCAAGCATGGCCGCGGGCGCAGGGCCGACCGGAATGGGAAAGGCTCCTTCGAGCAGGCCGAGAACGGCAGCGACGCTGGTGGCCAGTCCGGCAATCGCGATCAGCACGCCGGCAACGATCTCGATCATCTCTGCTCCGCGGTAGTTTCCGGCGCTATCGGTTCACGATGCCGTAACCCCAGTGGTTCCACAGCCCCCGCGCGAAGGCTAGCCGTTTCGTGGCCCCTCGCAACTCCCGCATGGGCTCAAGCATCGGCGTGCTTAACGGCGGCAACGAGGCCGCGCGCGGCATCGAGGAGCAGGCGCATGTCGGTCGGGGTCGAGCAGAGATGGAAACCTTCGCGGTAGCGAGCGAGCGCGGTCGCCGCGCCATCCGTGTGCACGCCGGCGATCAAGCCTTTGGCGAGCGCTCCATCGAGTGCAGTGCGCATGGCGCCGAGCACGCGAGGGTCGTCGGGGGCCATGCTCGGCCGGGCGCCGAGCGAGAGCGACAGGTCGCCGGGGCCGACGTAGATGCCGTCGAGCCCCGGTACGGAGAGAATCGCGTCGAGGTTGCCCACCGCCTCTGCGGTCTCGATCTGGGCCAGCAGCAGAACCTCGCGATTGGCCTGCTGCCAGTAGTCGGCGCCGGCAAAATAGGTGACGCGGTTCGGACCATAGGAGCGGGTGCCGGCCGGAGGATAGCGGCCGGCGCCGACGAACGCCTCGGCGTCCCGGCGGGAATTGACCATCGGGCAGATCAGACCGTAGGCGCCGGCGTCGAGGAGCTTGGCGATGATCCCTGGCTCGTTGCAGGGCACCCGCGCCATGGGCATGGCGGGACTGGTCGATATGCCCTGCAGCATGTGGAACGCCTGCTCGCTGCCGATGGCGCCGTGCTGCAAGTCAATGGTGACGCTGTCGAAGCCCTGGTGCGCGAGGGCTTCGGCGACATGCGACGAACCGATCGAGCACCACGCATTGAGCACCCGCTTGCCTTCGCCGACGAGGGCCTTGACCAGATTGCTACGCATGGGGAGCCGGGCGGAAGCCGTTTGGCATCGAGGACGGAAAACGTGACTTGTGACACCAGCCCACCGACGCGGCGATGGCGGGGACTTGAAACAAGTCAGGGCGACGCTTCAGCGCCGCCCCTCCCCGTGTCTCCCTTGACTTGGACCGTCCTTCAGCGCACTCGTAGTTATTAGACGCCCGGCGGTTCTATTCGACGTGGCGGACAATGTGAGAGCGGCCCCGTGCTGTCAAGCAATCGTAAATGGGTGTCGCAAAATTTCTCGTCTGCGCTCCGCGAATTCCGGGCTTGAACTCGAGAGAATCTTTTTGCTGCGCCGCAGCGCGACCGCAGCGCGACCGCCGCACGCCCGGCGGGCATCGAACGGCGACGGTTCAATGGCTGCCGGCGGTTCCTGGGCCGGCGGCGCCGATGGCCATGATCTCGGCATCGGCTGTAACGACGCCGGCCTTCTCGAAGATCAGCGTCAGAGGCACGCGATCCCCGGCCTTGAGAGGCTGCTTCAGGTCGAACAGCATAAGGTGATGTCCGCCGGGCGCGAGCACTGCGCTGCCGCCGGCCGCGATGTCGAGGGCCTCGATGCGCCGCATCTGCATGACGCCGTCGAGTTCCGAATGGGTATGAATTTCGGCCCGGCCCGCCAGCGGCGTCGCGATGGCCATCAGCCGGTCTGCGTCGGCACCGGCGTTGCGGATCACCCCGTAGGCCGCCCCGACCGTGGCACCCCCCGGGGTCGCCCGTGCCCACAGGTTCTCGACGGTAATGGCGGCGTCCGCAGCATGGGCAGCCGTTGGAGACACGAGGGCCAGCAACAGCAAGGTCAGCGAAGTTACGAAGTGGCGCATCGAGAAGGGCTCCGGAAGGGGACGGGCAGTCCGGGCCTTTGGCCGCGGCGCGCCAGGATGGGATTTGTCAGGAGGTCGTATAGCGGCAGTCCTCGTCGGGCGGGAGTGGGTCGCAGCCGAGCCGATAGACGCAGGTCTCCAGTGCCCGCCGGAGATCGGATGTGAACAATCCGCTGATTTCACCCTTGTACAGGCCCGCCGTCATCAGCCCGCACTGATAGAGCTTGATGATCCGCTCGCCGCCGAAGCGCATGGCGGCGATGTAGTCGCGGATCGCCTTCTGCGGCTCTCCGGTCGCCTGGAAGATGTGCCCGCGGGTGTCGTGGGCGTGAGCGCTGCCAGGCATCAGCGTCAGCGAGCGTTCGACGTCGGCCAGTCCCTTCTCGGGCGTGCCGGCGCGGAACAGCGTCCATGCCCGGTTGTTGAGGGCGATTGCGGACTGAGGATCGAGGCTGATCGCCATGTCGTAGTCGGGAAGCGCAAGGTCGTGCTGGCCCTTGAGCGAGTAGCCGAGGGCCCGCATGGCATAGGCGAGGCTCTTGTCTGTGGGATTGAGCCCCGGCATCTCCAGGAGTTCCGTGCAGCCTTCGATCCGCCGGCTGCTGCCGTCGCCGAAACAATCCTCGATTGTATCGGCGGCGGCGGGGCCAGGGCCCGGCAAAAGCAGGAGCGCCGCCAGGGCCATTGCGGTGGCAAAGGTCCGGCCCAGTCGTTCGAAGTGTCCGATAGCGCCCATGCCGCGTGTGCCGATTGGTTGAGGTGTCGGTTCGTAGCTCTGATATCGAGGCCGAAAAGCGAAAATTAGGCGTGCGGCCGATCGGTATGCTCGCGGATGATGCCGACGCATCCACGCCGCCCGATCTTATGCTAAGGCTCCGCCAAACAATGGCAACCCTCGGACGGCCCTCGGAAGGTCCCTTGACACAGCGCATTCTGCTCGTCGTCGGTGGTGGCATTGCCGCCTACAAGTGCCTCGACCTCGTGCGCCGGCTGGCGGAGCGGGGAGTGAGGACGCGGGCCGTTCTGACCCGGGCGGCGCAGGAGTTCGTCACGCCGCTCTCGATCGGTGCGCTGACCAACGAACGCGTATTCACCGACCTCTTCGACCTCGACGACGAGCGCGAGATCGGGCACATCCGGCTGTCGCGCGAGGCGGACCTCGTCGTCGTTGCCCCCGCGACCGCCGACCTCATCGCCAAAATGGCGGGCGGTCATGCCGGCGACCTCGCCACAGCGGTCCTGCTGGCGACCGACAAGCCGGTGCTGGTGGCCCCCGCCATGAACCCGCGCATGTGGCTGCATCCGGCGACGCAGCGGAACGTGGCTCAACTGCGGTCGGACGGCATCCGGTTCATCGGTCCCAACTCCGGGGAGATGGCGGAAAAGGGCGAAGCAGGTCCCGGCCGCCTGGCCGAGGTGCCGGAGCTGGTCGAAGCCATCACCAGACGGCTTGGAGAGACGGCGCCGCGTCGCGCTCAGTCGTCCGTCGTGGGACCGCTCTCGGGACGCCACGTGCTTGTTACCAGCGGTCCGACGCACGAGGCCATCGATCCCGTGCGCTATATCGCCAACCGCTCGTCGGGCAGGCAGGGGCACGCCATCGCCGCCGCCGCCGCGCGGGCCGGCGCACGGGTCACGCTCGTTTCCGGCCCGGTCAACGTCCCCGATCCCGAGGCCGTCCTGACCCTCCACGTCGAGACCGCGGCGGATATGCTCGCGGCCGTGCGCGAGGCCCTGCCGGCCGACATCGCGGTCTTCGCCGCCGCCGTTGCGGACTGGCGGGTCGCCCAGGCTGCGTCGCAGAAGATCAAGAAGGGCGCCAAAGGGGCGCCGGCCCTCGAACTGGTCGAAAATCCAGATATTCTGCGTACGATTGCGATGCGCGGCCCGAAGCGGCCGGCTCTCGTCATCGGCTTCGCGGCGGAGACCGAAGCCGTGATCGAGCACGCCCGCAAAAAGCGGAAGTCCAAGGGTGCCGACTGGATCGTCGCCAACGATGTTTCGCCGGCAACCGGCATCATGGGGGGTGAGCGCAACTCGGTGCATCTCGTCACGTCCGAGGGCGTCGAGAGCTGGCCGGACCTGGACAAATCCGAGGTGGCCGAGCGGCTGATCGCGCGGGCTTCGCTGCATCTGGCGCGCAACGAGATCAGCGTTTGATGACGCGCCGCCCCGTCAGGACCGCCGAAGTCCGCCTCGTCAGGCTCGCCCATGCCGAGGGTCTGCCGCTGCCGGCCTACCAGACCCCCGGAGCGGCCGGGATGGATCTGCTCGCCGCCGTTCCGGACCGCCAGCCGCTGACCCTCGCTCCCGGTGCGCGATCCCTGGTGCCGACCGGACTCGTGCTGGAGCTGCCAGTGGGCTTCGAGGGGCAGGTGAGGCCCCGGTCGGGTCTGGCGCTCCGGCATGGGATCACCGTGCTCAACAGTCCGGGCACCATCGACAGCGACTATCGCGGCGAGGTTCAGGTGCTGCTGGTGAACCTCGGCGACAGGCCCTTCGTCGTCGAGCGCGGCGAGCGCATTGCACAACTGGTCGTGGCGGCAGTGCAGCAGGCCGAGCTTGTCGTTGCAACTGCGGTCGCCAAAACGGCGCGGGGTGAGGGCGGCTTCGGGTCGACCGGCCGCCGAGGCGCGCGGCCACGGACACTCAAAGCCCGCCCTCGGTGATTTGCTCAGCAGGTTTGCAGGATTGCCCTCCGTACCGGGTCGGGCCTACGGTTCGACGGCCGGCTTGAGCCCGGGCGCGATTGCTGCCAGAAGCGAGCGCGAGTGATAATCGAGAATCTTCGTTTTCAAGAGCAGGCTGCCATGACCAAGACCGCCGAGATCAAGACGCTCAAGGCCACCAAATCGTGGGGCCGCGGCCGCGTGTACGACGACATCACCGAGACCATCGGCCACACGCCTCTGGTGCGGCTGAAAAAGATGGCCGCGGCCGCCAAGGTCAAGGCCGACATTCTGATGAAGCTCGAATTCTTCAATCCGCTGTCGAGCGTCAAGGACCGCATCGGCGTGTCGATGATCGACGTGCTCGAAGCGGAGGGGAAGATCACGCCCGGCAACTCGGTGCTGATCGAGCCGACCTCCGGCAACACGGGCATCGGGCTCGCGTTCGTTTGTGCTGCGCGCGGCTACAAGCTGCAACTGGTGATGCCGGAATCGATGTCGATCGAGCGGCGGAAAATCCTGGCCCACCTCGGCGCCGAGCTGGTGCTGACGCCGGCCGCCGGCGGCATGCCGGGTGCCATCCAGCGCGCCAACGAGCTGCTCGCCGCGACGCCGGGTGCCGTGCAGCCGAGCCAGTTCGAAAATCCCTCAAACCCGCTGGTGCACGAGAAGACCACGGCGGAAGAGATCTGGGCCGACACTGGCGGCAAGGTCGATGCGCTGGTCATCGGTGTGGGCACCGGCGGCACGCTCACGGGATGCGGACGCGTGCTGAAGAAGCGCAATCCGCAGATCAAGATATTTGCCGTCGAGCCGGACGGCAGTCCCGTGCTGTCAGGCGGAAATCGCGGTCCGCACAAGATCCAGGGCATCGGCGCCGGGTTCGTGCCGGGCGTGCTCGAAACGGCCTTCATCGACGAAGTCGTGAAAGTGTCGAACGATCAGGCCTTCGATCTTTCGCGCAAGCTCGCCAAGGTCGAGGGCATTCCGGGCGGCATCTCGACCGGGGCCAATCTGGCCGCTGCACTCGCGGTTGGCGCCCGCAAGGAGATGGCCGGCAAGGTCATCGTCACCTTCGCACCCTCCTGCGCCGAGCGCTATTTCTCCAGCGAGCTGTTCGTCGATCCGCCGGGCGGAGCTTGATCGGGCAAGGGGGAGGTCGGACAAGGGACCCCGCGGTCCAATCTGTCCCATTCCCCTACTTTTCCCGGAAGCCGCAGCCCCGCAGGGGCTCGGCTATCCGGGATCTTTACCGGTCCGCATCTGAAACGGCGCTCCGGCCGCGACACCGTTAATTCGGAGGGCTTCGGCAAAGTCCTAATGCCCTGTTGTCCCGACTTCATTGGCTGCCGCTTCACGGAACTTCGGGCCGGTAAAGATCCCGGATAATCTCGCGCTTGCAGCGCTCGATTTCCGGGAAGAAAAGGGCGGCAAGGGGACACGATACTAAATTCGAGCAGCCCAGTCTTCAGACCCATTCGGCGTCATCACCGGCTCGAATTAAGTATCGTGTCCCATTCAACACTTCTAGAATTGTCCCATGAAGCGCAACGAAGCCATTGCCATCATTCACGCCGCCTTGCCGTCGCTGGACGACGAGGGAGCATCGGTGCTGGCCGAGGTGGCGCAGTCACTGGTCTCTGAAAGCGTACCGTTCGAGCTGACAGCCGAAGAGCGTGCAGGCGTAGTGCAATCGATTGAAGATTTCAAAGCCGGCCGGACGTATTCGGCAGCCGAGGCGCGCGCAGCAACGGATGCTTTTCTCAAAAGATTGAGCGCTGGCAAAGCTGGCGAATGAGGACCGTCCGATACTCGAAGACGTTCCTCGGCCAGTTCGAAATCTTGCTCGCACAGGGCTACGAACGCTTCGGTCTCAGGGTTGTCACCGACAAGCGTGATCGTGTGCTTGAGCGCATCGAGAAACACCTCGCTCGCTTTCCTGCAAGCGCCGTCGTCGACGTTGAACTGGGTCTGCGCGCAATCCACGTGTCGAAGACGCCCGGAATTGCCTGGCTTTTTCGGGTCCGGTCGTGAGGCTAGGAAACTGAAATCCATCCGCTACGCATACCGGCTCCTTCGACCAGACTATCATGCCTGGGTTGGTGTCGACGAAAGTGGTCGCGAGTTCACACCGCAACAACTGGCTGATCATGTCCTCCACTTTTACATGAACATTGCCGAGCGGACCTAGGTCGATTAGCAGCCCCTGCCCCGTCCGCGCTGTCCCCTAACCAGCCCCTCCCTCAATCCTCCGCCTTCAGCGGGCGGCTCATGAGTTCGCCGATGGCGGCGTCGATGCCGGCGCGGCCTTCGAGGATGGCGTGGACGGCTTCGGCGATCGGCATCTCGATGCCTTTCGACCGCGCGATGCGGACGACGGCGGCGGCCGTGTAGACGCCTTCCGTCACCGAGTTTCGGCTGCCGAGGATTTCGGCCAGAGACTTGCCCTGCCCGAGCGCGCGGCCGAGGCTCATGTTGCGCGACTGCGGGCTGCCGCAGGTGAGGATCAGATCGCCGAGACCGGAGAGGCCCATCAGCGTCTCGGGCCGTGCGCCGAGCGCTTCCCCGAAACGCCGCATTTCAGCGAAGCCGCGGGTGACGAGCGCGGCGTGCGCGCTGGCGCCGAGACCCTTGCCGTCGACGATGCCGGCGGCGATGGCCAGCACGTTCTTCAAGGCGCCGCCGAGTTCCACTCCGGTCACGTCGCTCGACCAGTAGAGACGGAAATTGCGGCCCGCCAGCCGCTCGGCGAGCGTGGCGCCCAGATCCTCGCGCCGGCAGGCCAGCGTCAGGGCGGCCGGCAGTCCGCGCGCCACGTCGGCGGCGAAGCTCGGGCCCGAGAGCACGGCCAGCGTCGCGTCGGGGAGCGTTTCCGCGATGACATCGGCCATCAGCTTGCCGGTCGCCTGCTCGATGCCCTTCGCGCACATGACGACGGGCCGGCCGGCGGGCAGCGATGGTGCCAGCTCGCGGGCCACGCGCCGCATGTGCTGGGCGGGAGCCACCATCAGGAGCGCGTCGGCCTCGGCAAGCTCGCGCAGCCGATCGGTGGCGCGCAGTGCCGGCGTCAGCGAGACGCCCGGCAGAAACGCGCGGTTGACGTGACGCGCGTTGATGTCCTCGATGGTCTCCGGCTCATGCGCCCACAGCACGACCTGGCGGCCGGCCCGCGCCAGCGTCTCGGCCAGCGCGGTGCCCCAGGCCCCGCCGCCGATGACCCCGATGGTGTCGATGTGCATGGCTCACCCCCGTCGCAGCGGTCGAGACAGTAGCACAAGCTTTGTGACGGCCACCTGCTGCACGGGCGGGCGGCTCACGCCTTGACCCCGGCACCGATGGCGCGGGGCGCGTCGGTATCCAGCGGCCAGCGCGGGCGAATGGCTGCGTCGAGCGGATCGGTGAGGCCGAGGGCGAGGCGCTCGGCGCCGGTCCAGGCAATCATGGCGGCGTTATCGGTGCAGAGGGCCTGCGGCGGCACGTGCAGAGAGAAGCCCTCGGCGCGGGTCAGTTCGTGCAGGGCAGCCTTGAGACGGGCATTGGCCGCCACGCCGCCGGCGACGACCAGCCGGCGCGGGGCGGTCGCGCCCAGCCGCTGCTGCATCAGCTCGATTCCGCGGCCCACGCGGTCCGCGACGCTGTCGATCGCCGCGGCCTCGAAGGAGGCGCAGAGATCGGCGATGTCCTGCTCCTTCAGTGGCACCAGGGCTTGCGCGGCATGGCGCACGGCGGTTTTCAGTCCGGCGAAGGAGAAGTGCGCCTCGGGGCGCCCGCTCATCGGACGCGGCAGAGCAAAGCGGCGGGGATCGCCGGTCCGTGCGGCGGCTTCGACTGCCGGTCCACCCGGAAAGCCGAGCCCGAGCAGCTTCGCCGTTTTGTCGAAGGCTTCGCCGAGCGCGTCGTCGATGGTCGTGCCGAGCCGCTCGTAGCGGCCGACGCCGTGCACCAGCAACAATTGGGTGTGTCCGCCGGAGACGAGCAGCATGAGATAGGGAGGTAGCAGACCTTCCGTCAGCCCGACGGTGAGGGCGTGGGCTTCCAGGTGATTGACGGCGACAAACGGCTTTTCCGCCGCCAGCGCCAGCGCCTTCGCCGTGACGACGCCGACGACGAGGCCGCTGTTCAGGCCCGGACCCGCGGTTGCGGCGATGGCATCGAGTTCTGAAAGCGCGACGCCGGACTCGGAGAGCGCGCGCGCGACGATGCCATCCAGGCACTCGGCATGGGCGCGGGCGGCGATTTCCGGGACCACGCCACCATAGGGGCGATGCTCGTCCAACTGCGAGCGCACGATGTTCGAGAGGATCGTGCCCCGGCCGCTTCCCGTGCGGGCCACCACGGCCGCCGCGGTTTCATCGCAGCTCGTCTCGATGCCGAGCACGAGGCGGCGGATGGTTTCCTGGCGGTCGTCAGCGGTCATTGGAAAGAGTGACTTTTCGAAGATTTGCGTTCGCGCGCAGGGCCGGGCATTAATGGCGCCCCACCGGCCGGACGGGGATCACTGCCGGCCCGCGTAGCACCCGGAGAGATTGGCTTGCAAGGACAGACGATCCGCATCGGCACCCGCGGCTCGCCGCTCGCGCTGGCCCAGTCTCGCGATGTTCGAGCGCGCCTGATGGCGGCGCACGGATTGCCGGAGACGGCCTTCGAGATCGTCGTCATCAAGACGACGGGCGACCGAATCCAGGACCGGCCGTTGAGCGAGGCCGGCGGCAAAGGTCTCTTCACCAAGGAGATCGAGGAAGCGCTGATCGCCGGCGACATCGATTTCGGCGTGCATTCGATGAAGGACATGCAGACGGTGCTCCCCGACGGGCTCGGCATCGTCGCCATCCTGCCGCGCGAGGACGTGCGCGACGCCTTCATCAGCCTGAAGTACGGATCGCTCGCGGAGATGCCCAAGGGCGCCGTCGTCGGTACGTCGTCGCTGCGCCGGCACGCTCAGGTGAAAAACCTGCGTCCCGATCTCGAAGTCGTCGGCTTCCGTGGCAACGTCGAAACGCGGCTGCGCAAGCTGGAGGACGGCGTCGCCGACGCGACCTTCCTGGCCTGTGCCGGGCTCAATCGCCTAGGGCTTGCGGATCGCATCACGGCGCGTGTGCCGGTGGAGACCATGCTCCCGGCGGCCGCACAGGGCGCCGTCGGCATCGAGGCGCGCATCGACGACGTGAAAACCGCCGAGCTGCTGGCGCCGCTCAATCACCAGGAAACGGCGCTGGCCGTCACCGCCGAGCGCGCGTTTCTCGGCCGTCTCGAAGGTTCCTGCCGTACGCCCATCGCGGGCCTCGCGACCGTCGCTCACGATGGCATCGGATTTCGTGGCGCGCTCTTGTCACCGGATGGCGCCCACTGTCTCGAAACCGAGCGGCGGGGCCGGCTGGTCGAGGCGGCAGCGCTCGGTTACGACGCGGCCGAGGACATCCTGGAACGCGGAGGTCGCCGGCTGCTGGCAGGGCTCGGCTGATGCGCCTGCTGGTGACCCGGCCCGAGCCCGACGCCTCGCTGCTCAAGGACAAGCTGGCGAGCCTCGGCCACGTCGGCATCGTGGTGCCACTCCTCGCCATTCGTTACTCGCGGGCACAAATTCCCCTCAACGACATCCAGGCGCTCGTCGCCACCAGCCGCAATGCGCTCAGGGCGCTCGCCGGCAATCCGGTACTCTCCAAGGCGACGCGACTGCCCATCTTCACGGTCGGGCCGGGTACGGCCGAGATGGCCGCCGAGCTGGGCTTCGAGCGCATCGTGCCTGGTCCTGCGTCGGCGCGCGATCTGGTGCCGGTGATCGTGTCGCGTGGCGAACCCGGTGGACGCCCGCTGCTGCTTCTCGCCGGCGACCGGCAGGCGTTCGACCTCGAGAGCGCGCTGGAAGAGCGGGGCTTCACGGTTCTGCGCAAGATCGTCTACCGGAGCGAGGCCGTCGAGGCGCTCGCTCCCGGCGTCATTGCCGACCTGCGCGACGGCCTCGTCGACGGCGTCATCCTCATGTCACCGCGGACCGCTGAAGTGTTCGTAGAGTTAACGACCGCCGCCGGCCTCGACGAGGCGGTGCGCGGCTTTCACTATTTCTGCCTGTCGGCCGCCGTCGCGAACCGGCTCGGTGTCATTCCGCCCGCGAGTTGTCACGTTGCAGAGGCGCCAAACACGGAAGAACTACTTGCCCTTATCGACCGGATGGCGTCAAAATCCCACTGAAGCTCGACAAGGCCGGGATGCGCGTCCGCTCTCTGCGCCGGAGCTTGCACCCGGCCGTTGCAAAAGGTCGAGATCATCAGGATCGCAATCGCCCTTTTCGCAATCGCCAAGGTCGAAATCCACGCGACCGCGATAGACAGCGCCACGAACCCGGAGTCCACAGTCCCATGACCTCGAAGCCAGAAGGTCCAGGCCCCAATCCCGGCACGGGTAAGGATGCGGGACGTCCTGCGGAGGGTGGCGCGCCGAAGCGACCGCACGCGACGCTCGATCTGAAGGCGACGGAAATCAAGTCGTCTGAACCGTCGACCAAGCCCAATGAAACGACGGCCCAGAAGACCGGCGGCAAGGCCGACGACAAGCCGGATATGAAAGGTGCTTCGTCCGCGGCCGGCGGATCGGTGCCGGCGAGCAGCGCGAAGGCGTCGGCCAGTGCCGCTGGAGATGCTCGGCCAGCGAGTTCCGCCGCAACGCCCCCTGCGGCCAGCACCGAGGCGACGTCCGGTTCGAACAAGGGCGACGCAACCGAGAAGCCGCCCGCCCCGTCGCCGCGGGTGTCCGTTACGCCGAAATCGCCGCCGGAGCGATCGGTCGGCGGTGTGATCAGTTATCTCATGACCGGCCTCGTGGGCGGTGCGCTGGCGCTGCTCGGAGCGCAGTGGCTGCAGGCCAACGGACTGCTTCCGGTGGCGGCGGACGTCAGCGAACAGGCCCGGGCACTGGAAAGCCGCATCGGCGCGCTCGAAAAATCGCGTTCGCCGGCACCGTCCGATCCGACGCTCGCTGGCCGGCTGGACGAGGCGACCGCGCGCCTCGCGAAGCTCGAGGAAATGCGGGCCGCGCTTGACGGATTGGCCGCGGCTCAATCGCGCCTCGCCGAGGAAACCAAGGGGCTGACGGAAAAGGCTTCGCAGGCGACAGCGTCCGGTACAGCGCTCGAGCGCGTGCAGAAGCTCGAAAGCCAGCTCGCCACCCTGGCCCAGGCAGCAGGAAGCGAAGGCGACAAGGGGCGCATTCCGCAGCTCGCGGCGCTGACCGGACGTCTCGCCGATCTGGAAAGCCGCATCGACAGCCAGATCGCGGCGGTACGCAAGACCGTGCCCGAGGAGGTGTCGAGCCGGCTCGGCGGTGTCACCGAGGCGAGCGAAGCGGCGCGGGCAGGCGCACAGCGCGCCGAGCGCGATCTGCAGGGTGTCAAATCGGAGGTGGCGAAGCTCAGCCAGCGCGCCGAAGCCCTGAAAGCCGACAGCGAGCGGCTCACACAGTCGGTCGAGGTCGTCAAGGAGGAGCAGGGCCGCCAGACCAGCGCTCTCGATGGTCTGCGCGCCAGTCTCGAAACCCAGGCTAAGTCCATAGTGAGGGCGGCCGACATTGCAGCCGCCCTCTCTCCCGTGGCCGGCAAGCTGGATACTTTGGAGAACAATCTCGAGTCGGTTGTGCGGAGCGAGCAGGAGCGCAAGGCGGACGCCGAGCGCATCGTGGTATCGCTGGAACTCGCCAACCTCAAGCGGGCGCTCGATAGCGGCCAGAGCTACGCGCGCGAGCTGGCCGCGGTGCGCAAAGCATCGGGCGGCAAACTCGATCTGACCGTGCTCGACCGTTTCCAGTCGGGCGGCCTGCCGACCCTCAGCGAGCTGGAGCGTGAGTTTCGGCCGCTCGCTTTCGTGATCGTAGACGCCGACACGCGATCCGAAGACGCGGGCGTGATCGATCGGCTGGTGGCGGGCGCGCGATCGGTCGTGCGGGTGCGCAAGGTCAGTCATGATGCCGACGACAAGGGCGCCGAGGCGGTGGTCGCGCGCATGGAGACGGCCCTGAAGGACGGGCGGCTCGCCGACGCCCTGGAGCAGGCCAAATCGATCCCGCCGAAGGCAGCGGGCCGGGCGAGCGATTGGCTGGCCAAGGCGGAGGCCCGCAATGCCGTCGATCGCGCCATCGCCGCCGTCGAGGCGCAGATCAAGGACAGCCTCGCGGGTGGCGCCACGGTCCCAGCAGCCGGCGTCGGCGCGCAACCCGGTATGCCGAACAGCACTCCGCCGAGTGCACTGCCGGAGCCGCCACCCGGTTCAGGCAGCAAAACGGGGGCCAATCCCTCACCGGCCAAGCCTCTCCCCGCAGCGAGCGGCTCGAATTAGTTCCACCCGTCAGGATCGTGATCCGATGTCCCGTCTCGTGCTCTATTTCGTCGCCGTGCTGGTGATTACCGTCGGTCTGTCGTGGCTCGCCGACCGTCCTGGAAACATCGTCGTGGACTGGGAAGGCTATCGCGGCGAGCTGAGCGTATTCAACGCGGTGGTCGCCTTGACGTTTCTGACTGCCGCCGCGGTCGTCGTCTGGTCGGTGCTTCGGCAGCTCTGGACGAGCCCGGCGACCGTCGGTCGACTTCTGATGCGGCGCAAGCAGCAGCGTGGGCTGGATGCGCTTTCCAGCGGCATGATCGCGGTCGGCGCCGGCGATCGCGGCAATGCCACGCGCTATGCGCTGGCCGCCCGCAAGTCGCTCCCCAACGAACCGCTGACGCATCTGCTGCGGGCACAGGCCGCGCAGCTCTCGGGAGACAAGGCCACTGCGCGGCGTATTTTCGAGGCCATGCTCTCGTCGCCGGATACCGAGCAGCTAGGCCTCAGAGGTTTATATCTCGAAGCCGCGCGGCTGCAGGAGGCCGAGCCGGCGCGACAGTTCGCCGAGCGGGCCCTGCGGCTCAATCCGAAACTCGCCTGGCCGGTCGAGGCGTTGTTCGATCTCCAGTGCAAGGCCAGCGACTGGACCGGCGCTCTGGAGACGCTGACGCTTGCTCGCAAGCACGCGCACCTCGACAAACCGACCGCCGACCGCCGCCGTGCCGTGCTGCTCAGTGCCCAGGCACAAAATCTGGAGGACGCCGACTCCGGCAAGGCGTTGACCATCGCCATGGAGGCGCACGCACTGGCTCCCTCGCTCGTCCCCGCGGCGGCCATTGCCGGGCGGCTGCTCGCTTCGCGCGGGAACACGCCGCGCGCGGCGAAGGTGCTGCAGAAAACCTGGGCCAAGTCTCCGCATCCCGAGCTGGCGGCGGCGTACGCCTACGCCCGCATCGGGGACAGTCCGCGCGACCGCCTCGACCGCGTGAAGCAGCTCGCGGCCCTGACCCCGCATTCGATCGAAGGGCCGATCGCGGTGGCTTCGGCCGCCATCGAATCGAAGCGGTTCGACGAGGCCCGCTCGGCGCTGGCCCCGATGCTCGAATCGCGATTGACGCAGCGGATCGCCACCCTGATGGCTCGCATCGAGGGCGAGGAGCACGGCGACAGGGGCAGGGTGCGTGAGTGGCTGGCCCGTGCCGTCAACGCGCCGCGCGATCCGGCCTGGACCGCCGACGGCATCGTCTCGGAGCGCTGGGCGGCGATCTCACCCGTCACAGGCACGCTCGATGCGTTCCAGTGGCGTGTGCCGGTCGATGACATGCAGGCTGCCGAGGGCGAGGAACTGACGACCCGGCTCGAATCGCTGGTTGCGCTGGGGGCGACGAGCGTCGACATCGACATCACGCCCGAAGAGACGGCCGACCAACCGCACATCGTTGCGGCGACGGCCGTTCCGGAGGCCGTCCCACCGTCTGTGTCGGCGAAGCCGTCGCGCACCGCTCGCAGAGCCGCCGTCGTCGATGCTGAAACCGTGTCGCGAACTGCACCATCTATCACTGCGACCGAGCCAGCCGACGAGCGGCGCGCGCCGGCGCCCATCCCTGTGCCGGTTGCCGAACACCCGTTGCATCTCGCCGAAATCGGAGGTCCCGGATCAGCGACCGCGCAGAAAGGCGACGTCGCAGCGACGGTGTCTCGTCCGGTTTCGGATGTCGGCGAAGCTCTGGGCGAGGAAACCGGTGAGGTATCGAACCAAAGCTCGGCGCAAGGTTCGGGCAAGAGCGCGGAAAACGACGACGCCCGAATCGTCCCGGCTTCGCCCAGTCGCACGATACGTTCGGCCAGCCGTCGCGACGGGACCTCGGCCTCGAGCCGTGCTGCTGCGAGCCGGTCCGACGGCAAGCCGGTCGACAGTTCCGAGGGCCGTCCAGGGCAAACGCCGGAAAACGGCCCTTCGCCGTCTTCGGAGGCTCGCGGTGAGACCAGAGCTGATACCCGGCCGGAGCCGAAAAGACGGCGCAAGTCGGACGGCCAGCGGGCCGCCGAACCGCCGATCTACATGCCGACGCGGCCGCCGGATGACCCAGGGCCCGAAATCGATGAACTGGCGGAGACCGCGGTGGTTCGTACTGTCCGACCATCATGAGCCGCTCGGGTATCGGGCACGCAAATTAGGCCGTTGGCACTCCAAGTCCGGGCCTCCGTGGACCGGCGGCAGGCCCTGATGTCGGGCGCCTTGCAAAGCCCGCAGCCAGCGGCTATGCCACGGGGCTCCCGCACGTCGGGTATCCGCCGCTTTAGCTCAGCCGGTAGAGCACGTCATTCGTAATGACGGGGTCGCGTGTTCGAGTCACGCAAGCGGCACCACTTTTGTTTGCGCGCAGCCGCCATGCCGGCGCGCGCACGGTATCGGGGTCGAGGACTGGCTTCGATCTTGCTCCCTCATCTCGTCCGCCAGAGCAGCAGTTTGTCCCTTCGTCGAAGGCGTGGATATGCGCTGTCGTGACTAAAGGCCAATCGACGAAACAGCGCTCATGGGCAAGGGTTTCGCCGTCGAAATATCAACTTGCATTTGGCCTCGGGACGCCCCTGGATTATGACTACCGGACCAAGCGTCGTGATCGCGCGCCCTGCGAAGGGCGGCAGGTCGGAGCCAGTGCCGATGCCGGCGAGCTTTCTCGTCATCGACGATCATCCACTGTTCCTGGAAGCGCTGCAGCGGGCAATCGGCGTGACGTTCGCCGATGCCCGCATTGCGACGGCGACCTCGATCTCTGCGGCGAAGGAGTCGCTGGCCGCCGACTCGACCGTCGACATGGTGCTGCTCGATCTCTCCATGCCCGGCACGCGTGGCTTCGATGGCCTGCTGGAGCTGCGCGCGCTGCATCCCAAGCTGCCGATCGTTGTGGTCTCCGGGCTCGAAGACCCTCGCATCATTCACGAAGTCATGACCTACGGAGCGGCGGGGTTCATCCCGAAGTCCGTCCGCATGAACGAGCTGGCCGAAGCGATCCAGGCGGTGATGTCGGGCTGCGTCTCCCTGCCCAAGGGCTACCAGCCCCCGCAGGCCGCCGCGGCAGCGTCGCGTGCGCCCGATCTCGCCCAGCGTCTGTCCTCGCTCACCCCGCAGCAGCTCCGCGTGCTGCTGATGCTGCGCCAGGGGATGCTGAACAAGCAGATCGCCTTCGAGCTCGAGGTCGGCGAGACGACTGTGAAGGCCCATGTCTCAGAAATCCTGCGCAAGCTCAACGTCGCCTCGCGCACCCAGGCCGTCATCGAGGTCGGCAAGATCGATTTCGACGCGGTGCTCGCCGAGCGGGCCAGTCGTCCGTGAAGAACTCGGAACGTGCTGATCTGCCTTGAAGAATGGTCAGGAGCGTTGGCGCCGAGTTGCAGGATGTCCGCGGTGGTGTGTGGATTTCCTTGCAAATCGCGATGGTGGATTCCCT
>JBQTIA010000101.1:0-41997 GCA_052388455.1 Hyphomicrobium sp. | reverse complement strand
CATCGAGCCGGCCCATATCAATCGCAACTTGGCCGTCGCCGCGCTGCTGGGCTTTGCGGGCGCACGCGCGGCGACCGCGACGACGAGCGGCGCCTGGAGCAGGATAGCCGGCCCCGGCATTCTCGGCCTGACGATGCTCTGTGCCGCCCTGTCGCGCCACGAGAGTTCTATGGTTGCGCTGATCATCGGACTGGTCGTCTTCTGGTTCGCATACCTGACGGCCAAATGGGCGTCCCGTGGTGTGCTGGCCGCCTGGGTGTTCGCCTGCATTGCGGTGCTGCCGCTCTCACTCGCCGCGCATCGGGCGGAGCTGCACAAGGTGCCCTGGCTGCACCATTCGTTGCAGCATCGCATCGTGATCTGGAACACGACCGCCGAGGAGACGCTGAAGGCGCCGCTGCTCGGTATCGGCGCCTACATGACCTACGTTCTGATGCCGGAGCGGAACAAGACCGCCGCCCGCGACGAGGGAGTCGAATACAAGCGGACGTTCTCGCGACACGCCCACAACGTCTACCTGCAGACTTGGTTCGAGCTGGGGGCGGTCGGCGCCCTGCTGCTCATGACGGCCGGCGCCGCGCTGCTCTCCGGCATCGGGGGCCTGCCGGTTGCGGTGCGGCCGTTCGCGCTGGCCACCTTTGCGACCGCGGCCACCATGATGTCGTCCAGCTATGGTATGTGGCAGACTTGGTATCTGGCGCTCTTCGCGCTGGCCGCCGTGGCTCTGGCGGTCGGCGTGAGGGCGCGAGAAGGCCCGATCTGATCGAAAAATCGTGTGAGGGCGCCGATGGTGCTGCCGAGTAGGATTGAACTACCGACCTCTCCCTTACCAAGGGAGTGCTCTACCACTGAGCTACGGCAGCGCACCACGTGAGGATCTTCGCGACGTCGGGTCGAAAACCCGGAAAGCCCCGAAGGGACCCTGCGACGCGGCCGGACACTGCCACAAGGCATTTTGGCCGGCAAGCGGCAATCCCGCCGCTTCGGGCTTGTGCAAATCTTCGTTCCGGACGACGCCTATGACCGACGGCGATGAGAAAGTCAGCTCTACGAAACACAACTCACCGGCTTCGGCGCGACGCCAGAGGCTGGAGGCGGCGCTCAGGGCCAATCTGCGGCGGCGCAAGGATCAGGTCCGGCTGCGGGACGGCGACTCGGCGGCGGCAGAATTACCCGAACCTGCACCGGCGTCGGACGGCCCAGATGCCGCAGCCGGGCGCCGATAGGTCGTTGGGGCAGCGCGGCTACTTGCCCTCGCGACCGAACTGTCCCTAATCATCGGCCGGGTGCGCGCGAATCAGCGGCCGCACCCACATCTCACACATCGGCGGGACCTCACGACATGGACCGGATCAAGATCATTGGCGGCCAACCGCTCAAGGGGTCCATCCCCATTTCGGGCGCCAAGAATGCCGCCCTGCCGCTGATGATCACCAGCCTGCTGACGGCGGACCGGCTGACGTTGAAGAACGTGCCGAATCTGGCCGACGTGCAACTCCTGGCACGCATTCTCCGCAACCACGGTGTGGATCTGGCCGTCGATGGCAAGCGGACTGGGCTCAGCCCGCATATCGGCGAGACCTTCCATCTGACCGCGCGCGACATCGTCGACACGACGGCACCCTACGAGATGGTCTCCCGGATGCGAGCGAGCTTCTGGGTGCTCGGTCCGCTGATCGGCCGGATGCGGCAGGCGCGCGTTTCCCTGCCCGGCGGCTGTGCCATCGGCACGCGGCCGGTCGATCTGCATCTGCAAGGTCTGAAAGCGCTCGGCGCCGAGATCGACATCGAGGCCGGCTACGTTGTGGCGCGCGCCCCCCGCGGCCTCGTCGGCGCCCGCATCATCTTTCCCAAGGTTTCCGTCGGCGCGACGCACAACGTGCTCCTCGCAGCCGCGCTCGCGAAAGGCGAGACGCTGATCGAGAACGCCGCCCGCGAACCGGAGGTCGGCGACGTCGCGGACTGCCTCGTCAAGATGGGCGTTCGCATCGACGGCATCGGGACCTCGACGCTTCGCATCCAGGGCCGCGATCGGCTGGAAGGCGCCGTGCATACAGTGGTGCCGGATCGCATTGAAACCGGCACGTTCGCCTTCGCTGTGGCCGCGACCGGAGGCGATGTCGTGCTGCAGGGCACGCGCCGCGCGCTGCTCGATACGGCGCTGGCCGTGCTCTCCGGCACCGGAGCCGAGGTGAGCGATGCGGAGGATGGCATCCGCATCGTGCGCAACGGTTCCGGCATCGAACCTGTGACAGTCGAAACCCAGCCGTTCCCCGGGTTCCCGACGGACCTTCAGGCCCAGATGATGGCGCTGATGACGCGCGCCCAGGGCACCAGCGTCATCCGCGAGACGATCTTCGAGAATCGATTCATGCACGTGCAGGAGCTGGCCCGTCTCGGCGCCGACATCCAGCTGCACGGCGACACCGCGACCATCAGAGGCGTCAAGGCGCTCAAAGGCGCGCCCGTGATGGCAACCGATCTCAGGGCGTCCGTCAGCCTCGTCATCGCCGGGCTGATGGCGGAAGGCGAGACGATGATCAATCGCGTCTATCACCTCGACCGCGGCTTCGAACGGCTGGAAGAAAAGCTCTCTCGCTGCGGCGCCGCCATCGAGCGCATTACGGCGGGTTGATGCGAAAAATCCGGACGGCGATGCGTCGATGCTCGGAGAAGCCATCGAGCGCATCGGTCCGTCCGGCTGACCGCGGGGGGTGCTGAAAAAACGCAACTCAATATGCGTGGAGTGGGCCTGCAATGGCCCTGGTGTCGCGTCAGAAAGCCGTCGTCAGTAGTCCGTCGAGCGGCCAAATCATGGGTTGCCGTCCGACACGCCCTTTGTGCCACCCTTCAGAGCCGTCGACCTGTCTCGCGTGCGACAGGGAGAAAAATTCGAGTGCGGGGCCGCCCGCGTGCCAAACGCTGGTACGCCGCAGCCGAGCTTCGTGCGCTGCATTCGATGCCGATGTTTACAATCCGATCAGGCGGCGGATGTCGGCGGGCGTATGCCCGGCCGCGCGCAGACGGGCGAGCGATGTGTCGCCGGCGCTCTTCGAGAGTTTGCGCCCCGATGTGTCGGTAATCAGCCGGTGATGGTGATAGAGCGGTTCCGGCCACTCGAGCAGCGCCTGGAGCAGACGCTGCACATCGGTGGCGGCGTAGAGATCGCGGCCGCGTGTGACGTGCGTCACACCCTGCCGCACGTCGTCGAAGGTTACGGCGAGATGATAGCTCGTCGGCACGTCCTTGCGTACGATGACGCAATCGCCCCAGCGTTCGGGATGCGCGGTGACGTCCGCGGTTCGGCCATCCGAGTCCATTTCGCGAAACGTCAGCGGCTCATTGCCGAGCCTCCGGCGCAACTCGACCATGGCCCGATCCATGTCGAGGCGCAGGGCGAACGGCTCGCCGCGCTGACGGCGTCGAGCGACTTCTTCAGTGGAAAGCGACTTGTGCAGGAAGGGGTACAGCGGCACGCCTTCGGGGTCTGAGTCTGCGGGATGCACGGCGGCCGCAGCACTTGCAATGTCCATCCGCGATGCGAAACAGGGATAGAGCAAACCGAGTTCGATCAGGTGGGTCACCGCAGAAGCGTAATCCGTCAGGTGCCGCGACTGGCGCAGCACGGGCTCTTCCCAGCGGACCCCGAGCCAGTGGAGATCCCCGAGAATGCCGTCGATGAAAACTTCGCGGCAGCGGCCGATGTCGATGTCCTCGATGCGCAGCAGGAAGCGTCCGCCGACGCGCCGCGCCATTTCGAAACCGACGAGAGCGGAGAGCGCGTGACCGAGATGCAATTCGCCGTTGGGGCTCGGCGCGAAGCGAAAGATCGGTGTCATTCGCCCCCGTCGTGATGCGAGGTCGCCTCACGCCTTCCTGCGTCCGGCCTTATTCGCAATGGCCCGTCCGTCCGGCGCCGGGCGTATAGGTCCGGGCGACGGCCTCGACCACACGATCGTAGAACCGGCGTTCCGACACCGGGTAGATCAGCGCCCAGGAATTGATCAGGCGTCCTCCGCAGGTGAAATTCACACGGTAGTAGAAATGCGTCTCGCCCTGTGTGCCGGACAGGATGAACCATTTGCGGCTCACCGGCGTGAAATCGAGGTCGGCATCGGGATAGTTCTCGTCGAGCAGTTGCCGGCGATAGTCGTCGAGGCTGGCATTGCCGTCGTTTTCGAAGGTCGCCACCAGCAGCCGGGCACGGCCGTCGCGCGAGACCAGTACATGCCCGCCGTCCCGCGAGCGGGCGTCGTCGGGCGTGAAGACGTTCGCCGGATAGGCGATCATGAAGCCGAATTCTTCGCTGGCCACCGTCGTCCAGTCTGTCAGCCGCGCGCCGAAAGCCACGCCGGCTGTTAAGCAGACCACCGCCGCCGTTGTGACCGCACGAATACCGAGCATTCCGGTTCGCAGTTCCATGTCGCGACCCCGCCAGTTGCCCCACATGTCGCTTCTGCCGGTTGCCCGGCCGGTTACAGGTAGCGCCTCCATGAGGAACGACATTAATCTCTTCCGCTCGGGTGGCAAAGCAGGCCGGGGAGCAAAACACTCATGGCGCACGGCCGGCGAGCGGAGTCGAAGAGCGGAGGGGCGTTCGTCATCGAGACGGCCGCCGACATCGCCCGCGGCGTGGCCGTGCTCCGCCGCCGCTGCCCGCACATGCGCCGGTTGCACGACCGCGGCGGCGACCCGCCCTTGCGCCGCTGGCGGCCTGGGTTCGAGGGGCTGGTGAAGATCGTGGTCGGCCAGCAGCTTTCGACGGCCAGTGCCGATGCCATCTGGCGGCGAACGGTAGCGACGGTGCAACCGCTCGACCCCGCAACGCTGCTGGCAGTGGGCGACTCCGTGCTCCGCGCCGCTGGCCTCTCTGGACCCAAGATCAGGACGCTGCGTGCCGTCGCCGGTGCGATCGTCGAAGGCCGGCTTGATATCGCTCAACTCGATCGGGCGTCCGATACCGTCGTGCGCGAGGCGCTGACGGCGGTCAGTGGCATCGGCCCATGGACGTCCGACATCTACCTGATGTTCTGCCTCGGCCGCGCGGACAGCTGGGCGCCGGGCGACCTCGCGCTTCAGCTCGCCATCCAGTCGGCGCTTTCCCTCGAGGCGAGGCCGGGACCGGCCGAGCTGGAGCGCATCGCCGAACGCTGGCGACCCTGGCGCGCGGTGGCCGCACGGTTGCTGTGGGCAGACTACAGCGCGGGCAAGACCCATGCCGGCACCACCACATCGGCGCGCGAGCAGAATTTAAAACGTCAATCGAAAACAGTCGGTTAGATCGAGTGCGGTGCGCTCCGACCGTCTCGCTCCGCGAGGTGATTTCGGCACCTTCACAGAGAAGACATGCGCCGCTAGTATCCCGCAGCCGAAACGGGGAAACCCGAATCGACAAAGACCAAAAGGACGCAGCCGAGTGAATGCGCATGCTGCATCGCCGGAAGCTTTTCCGGCATTGGTTCTGAACGCCGACTTCCGGCCCCTGAGCTACTATCCTTTGTCGCTCTGGAGCTGGCAGGAGTCGGTGAAGGCCGTCTTTTTGGACCGCGTCAACATCGTCTCCGAATACGACCGCTACGTCCGCAGTCCGAACGTCGAGTTCCGGCTGCCGAGCGTCGTTTCGCTGAAAACCTACGTGAAGCCGGCGCTCTACCCGGCGTTCACGCGGTTCAACGTGTTCCTGCGCGACCGCTTCAGCTGCCAGTACTGCAGCTCGAAGGAGGATCTGACCTTCGATCACCTGATCCCTCGCTCGCGCGGCGGGCAGACCCGGTGGGACAACGTCGTCACCGCCTGCGCGCCATGCAACCTGCGCAAGGGCGGCGAGATGCCGGAGCGGATCGGTATGCGGCCGCACCAGACGCCCTACCGGCCGACGGTGTTCGAGCTGCACCGCAACGGGCGCCTGTTTCCGCCCAACTACCTGCACCAGAGCTGGCTCGACTACCTCTACTGGGACACCGAGCTGGAGCCGTAGTCGCGCCGGCTGTTCACGCTATTCCCGGCCGTGGCCCTCTTCCCACTCGAAATCGGAATAGGCCCCGGCCAGCGGAAAGCTCGCCTCGATCACATACGGACCGCCGCCGACCTTCGGCCGCGACGAGTAGAGCACGAACCGTTCGACGCTGAATGGAACTCCCTTGAAGGCTCCGTTGCGGCCGAGGAAGCGGGCGATGGTCAGTGTCTGGCCGTGGCGGACCCTTGCGAGCGTCACGTGTGGCTTGAATGTGCGCCCATCGGGGGCGAGTCCGGCGTTGCGCGCGGCCCGCTCGTGGGCTCGCGCGAGCGCGTCGAGCGGCGGAGACGGCTCGACTCCCGCATAGATCGTGTGCGGGTCATTGCCGCCGAAAACGTCCAGTCCAGCCAGCCTCAGCTCGAATGCGTCTGCTTCGATCTGGCCCAAGGCGTCGGTGAACTCGCGGGCGAGCCGATTGTCGATGTCGCCGGCAAAACGCAGCGTCAGATGCAGGTTCGCAGGCTCGACCCACCTTGCTCCGGGCAGCGGCGCTTTCAGGCGTGCGAGCTGGTCGCGCACGTGCGTCGGCAACTCGATCCCGGTGAACAGTCGCGGCATGTCTGAGATCGCCCGTCAGAGCTTCGCGCCGGCCGCGCGCCGGCTCGCGACCCGGCCGATCAGTTCCTCGACCTTGGGCAGGATGCGGTCGACGATGATTTTAATCCCTGATGCATTGGGGTGCATCCCGTCGTCGAGGTTCAGCTCGGGCCGCATCGCGACGCCCTCCAAAAAGAAGGGATAGTAAAGCAGCCCGTACCTCTCGGCGAGGTAGGCATAGATCGGATCGAAGGCGGCGATGTAGGTTTCACCCATGTTGCGCGGGGCGTGCATTCCGGCGAGCAGAACCTCGATGCCCCGACCCTGTAGCCGCTCGATGATTTTTCCGAGATTCTGCCGCGACTGGCCCGGTTCCAATCCGCGCAGCGCGTCGTTGGCTCCGAGCTGGAGGATAACAGCATCGGTGCCTTCGGGGATGGACCAGTCCAGCCGCTCCAAGCCGGCCGCGGTCGTATCGCCCGAAACGCCGGCATCGGCCATGGATATCGCGTACCCCTTCTGCTGCAACGCCCGTTCAAGCTGTCGGGGGAACATCGCCTCTGCCGGCAGGCTGTAACCGGCCGTCAGGCTGTCGCCGAAGGCGACGATGCTTAGCGGCCGGGGGTCCGCCCGAAGCGTGGCCGGGCTGGCGACGGCCACGGCGAGGTTGCAGATTGCCGCCAGAATCACCACGTTGCACCAGTCCGCTATCGTCCGTGGTGACATGATCTTCATCTTTCCGCCTCACCGGTCATCCAATCCGACATGTTGACGTAGACAGCGACACACCGGGAGACAAGTCCTCGACGTGAGCCCCGAATTGCGCCTGCAAAGAAACGAGACCGGCGTGCCGCCGAACGTCATCAGCCTCGAACGGGTCAGCCTCACGCTGCCGAGCCGGGCCGGTCCTGTCGATATTCTGCGAAGCGTCGATCTCGTCATCGAGCGCGGCCAGTCGGTCGCCATCCTCGGCCCCTCGGGATCGGGCAAGACCTCGCTCCTGATGGTGCTCGCCGGCCTTGAGCGCGCCAGCTCCGGCAACGTCAGCGTCGCGGGACATGATCTCGGCAGCATGGACGAGGATCGGCTGGCGGTCATGCGTGGAGCCGAAATCGGCATCGTCTTTCAGTCGTTTCATCTCGTGCCGACCATGACGGCGCTGGAAAACGTGGCGTTGCCGCTGGAGTTTGCCGACAATCCGAACGCCTTCGCCATCGCGCGCCAGCATCTCGACGAGGTCGGGCTCGCTGCGCGCGTGGACCACTTCCCCGCCCAGCTGTCCGGCGGCGAGCAGCAGCGAACGGCCATCGCACGCGCCCTCGCCCCCTCTCCGCAGATCGTGCTGGCCGACGAGCCGACCGGCAACCTCGATACCCGCACCGGCCGGCAGGTCGTCGATCTCCTGTTCGGGCTGCACCGCCGCCGCCAGTCGACACTGGTGCTCGTGACCCATGACGAGCGGCTGGCGACCGAGTGCGGCCGCACCATCCGCATGGCCGATGGCCGCATCGTGTCGGACAAGCTGGCGGCAGCCGCATGACGCTCGCTAGCCCAAATCTGGCCAGCCCCGCCGCCCGACCGGCTGCAGCGGGAATGACGGCCCTCCCCTTCCCGCGGATCCTCGCGCTGGCGATGCGCGAGCTGCGCTCGGGATTGTCGGGATTTTACGTCTTCATCGCCTGCGTTGCGCTCGGCGTGATGGTGATCACCGCCGTCGGCGCCCTGTCGGATGCCCTGCGTGCGGGCTTCGCCAGCCAGAGCGAGGCCATCCTCGGCGGAGATGCCACCTTTTCGCGGATGCATGCGCGCGCTGAAGGCCGCGAGCGGTCGTGGATCGAGGCCCAGGGCCGGATCAGCGAGACGGCCAGCATGCGCACCATGGCGCGCCGGATCGACGGCGAGGACCAGGCCCTGGTGGAAATCAAGGCCGTCGACGCCGGCTATCCTCTCGCGGGCGTCGTAAGTTTCGACGGGGCGGCCAGTGTCGACGAGGCCGTGCGCCGGGGAGACGGCATCGCCGCGGATCCGGTGCTTCTCGAACGGCTGCGGCTCAAGGTCGGCGACAAGCTGAAGCTCGGTGAGCTGGAGGTTGATATCCGCGCCACCATTGCCGCCGAGCCGGACGGCATCGTCGATCGCCTGACCTACGGACCTCGCGTTCTGGTTTCTCTCGAAACGCTCCTGCGAACCGGGCTCGTGCAGCCGGGCTCGCTGATCCGCTGGCGCTATGCCGTCAAGCTGAACGACGATGCCGGATCGAGCGCGGCGGCGCTGGCCGCCTTTCGGGAGAAGGCCAAGGCTGCGCTACCGGAAGCGGGGTTCACGATGACCGACCGCCGCGATCCCTCGCCCCAAGTCACCCGCACGCTCGATCGCCTGCGCCAGTTCCTGACGCTGATCGGTCTCACCGCGCTGCTCGTCGGCGGAGTCGGCGTCGCCAATGCGGTCGCCACCTTCATCGAGCGCCGGCGAAAAGTCATTGCCACGATGAAGAGCCTCGGCGCCAACAGCCGGCTGGTGTTCACGCTGTTTCTCGTCCAGGTGATGGTCATGGCGGCGATCGGCATCCTGATCGGCCTCGCCTTCGGCGTCATCGTGCCGTTCGCGCTCAATGCGCTGTTCGGCGACGCGCTGCCGATCAAGGCCGAGATCAGCGTCTCGGGGGGCAGCATCGCGCTCGCCGTCGCTTACGGATTGCTGGTGGCACTGGTCTTCGCGCTGTGGCCGCTCGGCCGGGCCGAGCGCGTCAGCGCCAGCGTGCTGTTCCGCGACGAGGTGGACGAGACGGTGTCCTGGCCGCGGCCACGTCTGCTGGTGCTGATGGCCGGCGCGCTCGGCGTGCTGGTGGCCCTGGCCATCGTCACCTCTGAAGCCAAGCTCGCCGCCCTCTATTTCTGCCTCGGCCTGATCGGCGTATTCGCCATCTTCCTCGGGCTCGGCGAAGCGGTGACGCGTGTCGTCCGGCTTTTGCCCAGGCCGCGCCGGCCGGAGATCGCCATCGCGCTGGGCAATCTCGGGGCGCCCGGCGGCATGACGCGTTCGGTGGTGCTTTCGCTCGGCGCGGGCCTGTCTTTGCTGGTGGCGGTGGCGCTCGCCGATGCGTCGCTGGTCAACGAGCTGAGGTCGCGGCTTCCGACCAACTCGCCGAGCTATTTCGTCCTCGACATCCCGAAGGGCGAATACGCCGCCTTTGCCGAAGCCGTTCTCGGTGAGCAGCCGGCGGCAAAGCTGGTCGATGCGCCGATGCTGCGCGGCCGCCTCGTCCGTCTCAAGGACCGCAGCGTCGAGGAGATCAAGGTGCCACCCGAGGCCCAATGGGTGCTGACGGGCGACCGTGGCCTGACCTACTCGGATACAGTCCCCGAGGGCTCCAAGCTGGTCAAGGGGGCGTGGTGGGAGAAGGGCTATTCCGGCGAGCCGCTGGTCTCTTTCGAGGTCGAGCTGGCGGAAAAGCTCGGTGTCGCGATCGGAGACAGCGTCACCGTCAATGTGCTCGGCCGCAATATCTCGGCCAGGATCGCCAATCTGCGCGAGGTGAAGTGGGAGACCCTCGCGCTCAACTTCGTCATGGTGTTCTCACCGAACACGCTCGCCGGGGCGCCGCACAACCTGCTGGCCACCATCACGCTTCCCAAATCGACGCCCGTCGCCGACGAGGCGCGTCTGGCCCGCCAGCTCGGCCGCCAGTTCCCCTCGATCTCGGCGATCCGCGTCAAGGACGCCATCGAAGCCTTCAATATGGTGTTTGCCAAGGTCATGATCGCGGTTCGGGTAGCCGGCAGCGTCACCCTGCTGGCCGGCGCCCTGGTGCTGGCCGGCGCATTGGCCACCGCACAGCGACGCCGTATCCTGGAAGCAGTGATCCTCAAGACTCTCGGCGCCACGCGGCGGCGCATCCTCACCACCCATTTCACCGAGTACGTGCTGCTGGCAGCTGTGACGGCCTTCGTGGCCCTGCTGGTCGGGACGTTCGCGGCCTGGGTGGCGGTGCGTGAGGTGATGGACCTCGAGTTCACCTTCTCCTGGCGGGCGGCTGCCGAGGCGCTGGCCATGGCCACCGGCCTCGTCGTGCTGTTCGGCTCGCTCGGCACCTACGCCGTGCTGCGCGCCCGGCCGGTGCCCTACCTCCGTTCGGAATAGCTTAACAAGCTGATCTGATTGTGCTATTTAATTGCGTCGGATGGCTTGAAAGTTGCTCCGGCACAGAACATATTTTCTTCCAGCGGACGGCCGTCCGTTGCAATTCCTGAAGGGGACGACCATGGCTCAGCTTGAAAATCGCAGCACCTACGCGGGCACCGCGCAGCGCACCGGCGTTGGCGTGGACGAGGGCCTCCGATCCTACATGCTCGGCGTCTACAACTACATGGCTGGTGGCGTGGCGCTCACCGGCGCCGTTGCCTACCTCACATTCCAGCTCGCGGCGAACAATCCGGCGGTCGCCCAGCTGCTCTACGGCTCGCCGCTGAAGTGGGTCATCATGCTGGCGCCGCTGGCCTTCGTGATGTTCCTCGGATTCCGCGTCAACAAGATGAGCGTCGGCTCCGCGCAGATGGCCTTCTGGGCCTTCGCGGCGGTGATGGGCCTGTCGCTGTCGTCGATCTTCATCGTATTCACCGGCACATCGATCGCACGGGTGTTCTTCGTCACTGCGGCGGCCTTCGCGGCTCTGAGCCTCTATGGCTACACGACCAAGAAGGACCTCTCGGGCTGGGGTACGTTCCTGTTCATGGGCGTCGTCGGCATCGTGCTCGCCGCGCTTCTGAACCTGTTCATCCAGTCGACCGCTCTGCAGTTCGCCATCTCGGTCATCGGCGTCCTGGTGTTCGCGGGCCTCACCGCCTACGACACGCAGACGATCAAGGACGGCTACTATCAGGTGCGCGGCAACGCGGAGCTGGCGGCTAAAAGCGCGATCATGGGCGCCTTGAGCCTCTATCTCGACTTCATCAACATGTTCACCTCGCTGCTGAATCTGTTCGGCAGCACCAGCGAATGATGCCGGTCTCAGGCTGACATGGCGAAGGCCCTGCGAGAGCGGGGCCTTTTGCTTGAGGGGGAGGCCACGTGGAGCGATGCTCAGACACGCGGGTGCGAGCGGCTGAGAAAGCCGACATCGTGAGGGTGGCGGCCATCTACGCGGACGCCGTCATCAACGGGACCGGGACGTTCGAGATCGATCCGCCGGCAACTGGCGAAATGTTGCGCCGGTTCGATGAGCTGACGTCGGGCGGCTTTCCGTTTCTGGTGTCGGAGATCGCGGGAGAGTTTACCGGGTTCGCCTATGCCGGGCCATTCCGCGCTCGCGCCGCGTTCAAGACCACCGTGGAGGTGTCGATCTACGTGGCGGCCGAGGCCCGCAGGGAAGGCACCGGCGGGCTGCTGCTCGAAGCCTTGATCGAAGAGTCGGCGCGGCGCGGATTTCGCGAAATGCTGGCGCTGATCGGCGACAGCGAGAATGTCGCGTCGATCGCGCTGCACCGCAGTTGCGGCTTCACCGAGGCCGGCCTGCTCCGCAACGTCGGCTTCAAGCACGACCGCTGGCTCGACGTGGTCGTGATGCAGCGGTCGCTTTACGCGCCCGGAACCTGAGCGGAATTCTGCTCGAGCGGGCTAAACCGCCTGCACTTCCTGCACTTCGGGGCAGAAGTGGCGGAGCAGATTTTCGATGCCGTGGCGCAGCGTGGCGGTGGAGCTCGGGCAGCCCGAGCAGGCGCCGCGCATGTGCAGGTAGACGACCCCGTCGCGGAAGCCGGAGAACGTGATGTCGCCGCCGTCCTGGGCCACGGCGGGGCGCACGCGGGTTTCGAGCAATTCCTTGATGGTCGCAACGATCTCCTCGTCGGCCGGATCATAGTTGCCGACCTCGCCGTCGTTGGCGCCGTCGGCTGCGACGATGGCCGCGCCGGAGACGTAGTGCTCCATGATGGCGCCGAGGATCATCGGTTTGAGGTGCTGCCATTCGGCGCCGCCCTTGGTAACGGAAATGAAGTCGGAGCCGAGGAACACACCTTCCACGCCGTCGATGTCGAACAGCCGCTGGGCCAGCGGGGAGGCGTTGGCTTCCGTCCGCTTGCGGAAGTCGGCGGTGCCGTCCGCCAGAACCGGCTTGCCCGGGATGAACTTCAGGGTGGCCGGGTTGGGCGTCGCTTCGGTCTGGATGAACATGGGTCGGGCCTCGGACATGAGAAAATTAGAATTATTCCAAAGATAGGCGCTCGCATCCACAATGTCGAGCGCCGGCTCGCGACTTTCAACGAGGCATTCGGGCACGCGCGGTCCAGCACCGAGCCGCCGCCACACCACGACGGCTACCGTGCCATCAGGCCAGAGTCAGGATGTCCTCGAGGCTGAGATTACCGGGCACGACGGTGATGGGAATGGGAAACGTTCCGGCCGCTTTGCCGACGGCGAGCGTCGAGACGAGCGGTCCCGGCCCCTTGGCGTCGATTGCCGCTCCGAGGACGAGAATGGCGATGTCTTCGTCCTCCTCGATCGCCGAGCGGATTTCGTCCGGCTTGGAGCCTTCGCGAATGACCTCCTCGCAGGCGATGTTCTCGAAGCCTGCGAGCGACAGCTTGCGGCGGAACATGCGGAACAGCGCCCGGGCTTTGTTCGTCTCCTCATCGATCTGAACCTGTTTGACACCGGCCCAGTGCTGAAACTGCTGCGGCTCGATGACATACAGCATCACGATGGAGCCGGAGGAATGCAGCACCCGGCTCGCCGCATAGTGCAGCGCGCTTTCGACTTCCGGACTCTCGTCGACGATCAGCAGGAATTTGCGCTGATGTCCGGCCTCGAACGAGCGGCGTTTTTTTGTCGTTGGCATGAGGGCTAGGTTACAGGGGATAGGTGACAGGTGACAGGGAAGAATGGTCGAGGACGCGCATCACCGACCCTATAATCCGTCCCCCGTCCACTGTTCTCTGTAACCTCATCTGACGAAACCGACGATGTCTTTCACCTCGTCCATGATCGGCGTGGCGATGGCACGGGCGCGGCGGGCGCCGTCGACCAGCACGCGGTCGATCCCGGCCGGGTCGGCGAGCATCCGCTTGATCTCCAGGCCGAGTGGTTCGAGCTTGGCCACGGCGGCGTCCGCTAATGCCTTCTTGAAGGCCGAGAACTGCTGGCCGGCGAACTCGGCGATGGCCTCGGATTTGGGCTGGCCGGCCAGCGCGGCGTAGATGCCGATCAGATTGTCGGCTTCGGGCCGGCCCGCATATCCCGTCGCGTCGCCGGGCAGCGGTTCGGGATCTGTCTTAGCCTTACGGATTTTCGTCGCAATGGCGTCGGCGTCGTCGGTGAGATTGATCCGCGAGAGGTCGGAGGGGTCCGACTTCGACATCTTCTTCGTGCCGTCCCTGAGGCTCATGACTCGCGTCGCCGGGCCGATGATCACCGGCTCGGGGAGCGGGAAGAACGTGCGGTCGGAGCGACCCTTGGATTCGATCGCATCGCCGAAGTCGTTATTGAACTTCTGGGCGATGTCGCGGGCGAGTTCGATATGCTGCTTCTGGTCCTCGCCGACGGGAACGTGGGTGGCGCGATAGGCCAGAATGTCGGCGGCCATCAGGTTGGGATAGGCATAGAGACCGACGGACGCGGCCTCGCGATCCTTGCCGGCCTTCTCCTTGAACTGGGTCATGCGGTTGAGCCAGCCGAGCCGGGCCACACAATTGAAGATCCAGGCCAGCTCGGCGTGTTCCGGCACCTGGCTCTGGTTGAACAGGATGCTTTTCTTCGGATCGAGCCCGGAGGCCATGTAGGACGCCGCGACCAGACGGGTCGCGTTCGTCAGCTCCGTGGGGTCCTGCCAGACCGTGATCGCGTGCAGATCGACGACGCAGTAGATGCACTCCTTCGACTTCTGCATCTCGATCCATTGCAGCATGGCGCCGAGATAGTTGCCGAGGTGCAGGCTGCCGGTCGGCTGCATGCCGGAGAAGACGCGCGGGGTGATGGTCATGGGAACCGTGGTCGGGAGGGGGCAACGCCGGAATTGGGCAGGATCGGGCTAAGCCATTAGCGAATGAGCGTCGCGCCCGCCAGTCTCAAGTTGCGGGTGGCTTTTCGGCCGCCGCTTTCCGCGAGAAGAACCGGCGGAGCTGGGCCAGGGACACCACGCCGCTGGCGATGACGATTGCCACGTAGACGGCAAAAGCGCCGCCCAATAGAGCAGTCAACGAGGCGATTTTCACCGCCGCTGGCTGGCCGCTGGCTAGGGTGGGGTCGAGCACGTGCCCGAGGGCGAACAAAGCCGCCACCATCGCCAGACCCGCGAACGCCGATTTCCAGAGATTGCTGATGAGCCGGGGGTCCGTCTCGAAACCTCCGGTCCGCTGCAGCGCGCGCCAGAGCAGATAGGCATTGACCCAGCCGGCGATGGACGTGGCGATCGGGATGCCGACGTAGGGCCGCCAGCCGATCGCTTTGAACAGGAAGAAGAGGCCGAACGATCCGAGCACGTCGATCGCCATGTTGATCCAGGCATAGCGCAGCGGAGTGCGGGTATCCTCGCGAGCGAAGAAGGCGGGCTGAAACACCTTCAGCATCACGAACGACGGCAGGCCGAACGCGATGGCGCCGAGCGCCGCCGCCGTCGCCGCGGTATCCTCCGGCTTGAACGCGCCGCGCTCGAAGAGCACGCGGATGATCGGCTCGGCGACCACGGCCAGGGTGATGGCCGCGGGCAGCGTCAGAAGCAGTCCGAACTCCAGGCTGCGGTTCTGTGCGTCCATGGCCGCCGGCCTGTCGCCGGCCCTGAGCTTGCGCGCCAGCTCGGGCAGCAGAACGACGCCGACGGCGACACCAATTATGCCAAGCGGGAGCTGATACAGACGGTCGGAGTAGTAGAGATAGGAAACGGCACCCGGCTGCAGCGAGGCGATGATGGTGCCGACGACGATGTTGATCTGCGTGATGCCGCCCGCCAGCAAGCCAGGTACGCCGAGTTTCACCAGCCGTCGCACGCCCTCGGTCAATCGAGGCCGCGGAAAGGATAGTTTCAGTCCCATCCGTCGGACCGCGAACCACAGCATGGCGAGCTGCGCCAAGCCGGCAAGCGTCACACCCGCCGCGAGCAGATAGCCGGCGGAGGCACCGCCATCGAGGCCGAAAACGATGGCGGAAGCGGCAGCGGCGATCAGCACCACGTTGAGCAGGATGGGCGCCGCGGCGGCCGCCCAGTAATCGTGCATGGAATTGAGGATGCCGGAGAGCAGCGCCACCAGCGACATGCAGAAGAGATAGGGGAACGCGATCTGGGTCAGGTCGACGGCGAGATCGTATTTCTCCGTGTTGCCTACGAAACCCGGCGCCAGCAGCGTCATCAGCCAGGGCATGGCCAGCATGGCGAGAGCCGAGAACACCAAGAGCACGATGGCCAGAACGGACAGGACTTCCTCGGCAAACCGCTTGGCAGCCTCCGGGCCCTCGCCTTCGAGGCGCTTGGCGAACAGCGGCACGAAGGCCGCGTTGAAGGCGCCCTCGCCGAACAGGCGCCGGAACAGGTTCGGAAAGCGAAACGCGACGAAGTAGGCATCGGCCACGGATCCGGTTCCCAGGCCGGCGGCGATGAGGATGTCACGGACGAAGCCGAGGATGCGGCTGACCATGGTCAGCCCGCCGACGGTGGCGAAGGCGCGATAGAGTTTCATGCGTCGGAAAGGCTCTAGACGCCTTTGCCGGGATAGGCAATGCGGTCGGATCGTTCGGTGAAGCCGATTGTGACACTCCTGCCCCCTTCGGAGTAAAATGCCGTGATATTCCGAGGGCTTTTACTGTCACATATCTTGCGCAGCCCTGCCACTTGGCCGTAAGCCCTTGACGCGCGAGCCGGAGCGACATGCCGCCTCGCGGAGCAGGCAGGGGAATGCGGGACATGAAGACCAAACAAAGCGCGCTCGCGTCCCTGTTCGGACCCTCGTCGAACGAGCGGTTCACCGTGCTTCTCAATCAGCTTTCGGAAACGGTTGCCGAGTGCTCGCGCCACTTCCTGGCGACGGGTGGCCGCGATCTCGAGGGAATCATCGATTACGAGCACCGGGCGGATGCCGTCGTCGACGACATTCACGAGCTGCTCGACAACTCCTTCATCATGCGGTTCGACATCCCGGACTCGATGAAGCTGACGGATGATCTCGACAACGTCATCGACGGGATGCGCAAGGTCGCCATCCACCTCGACGTCTACAAGCTTCACATCCCCGAGCTCAGGCCCGAGGCCGTCGAGCTTCTGCAGCTCGGCGACGGCATGGTGCAGCAGCTCCGGCGCCTCGTCACCATGCTCGGCGAGCCGAAACTGGTGCTCGCCAAGGTGCGCGAGCTGGCCCGCGAGATCGACGATGGTGAGTCGCGGGCCGACAAGCTGGTCTCAGCGGTGGAACGCAAGCTCGTCTCCGAGTTCAGCGAGCCCAACACGCGCACCATCGGCTTCATCGCCTGGCATCAGCTCTTCCATCTCCTGGAGCAGATGACCGACGACGCAAATCATTGCGCCAAGCTGATCGTTTCGCTCGCGCGCAAGGAAGCGTGAGCATGGAAGCTCTGACGCTCGGCGTGGCCATCGCGCTGCTGGCGGTGCTGGCGGCAGAATTCGTCAACGGCTGGACGGATGCGCCCAACGCCATCGCGACGGTGGTCTCGACTGGCGTGATGACGCCGCGCGCCGCGATTCTGATGGCCGTTATCATGAACGTCATCGGCGCGACGGCCGGCACCGCTGTGGCGGCAACGGTCGGCAAGGGCATCGTCCAGTCGTCCGCGCTGACCTTGCCGGCCATCACCGGAGCGATGATCGCGATCATTTTCTGGGGCAGCCTTGCCGCCAAGCTTGGAATGCCGGTCAGCAAATCGCATGCCCTGCTGGCCGGTCTCGCCGGTGCCGGATTTGCAGGTGGCGGCCTCGACGCTCTGCAATGGAGCGGCTGGCAGAAGGTTGCGATCGGCATGGTGTGCTCGATCGGCCTCGGCTTGACGGGGGCGTGGTTGATCTCCCGTCTCATCATCGCCTCGTGCGGGAACATGTCGCCGAGCCGCGCCAAGCGCATGTTCGACCGCCTGCAGATGGTCTCCGCGGGCTTCATGGCGTTTAATCATGGACTGAACGACGGACAGAAGTTCATCGGTGTTTTTGCGCTAACGCTGCTGGCGGGCGGCGTCACCAAGGAATTCGAGATCACCGAGGGCATCATTCTGATCTGCGCCCTGACGATGGGGCTCGGCACGGCCTTTGGCGGTTGGCGCATCATCGAGACGATCGGCACCAAGATGACACGCATCGTCTCGTGGCAAGGTTTCGCGGCGGAGACGTCGGCCTCGATGACCATTCTCGGTGCCTCGGTGTTCGGCATTCCGCTCTCGACCACACACACCATCACCAGCTCGATCGTCGGAGCCTCGGCCGGCAAGCGCGTCTCGGACGTCAAGTGGGGCGTGCTGAGACGGATTGTGGCCGCATGGCTGCTGACGTTTCCCTCTTGTGCCGTGATCGCCTACGTCGCGGCGCTGGTGGCCAACCGGTTGTGGGGGTAAGCGATCGAACCCCTGCGACAGGTGGCGGCCCTCCCCGTGCGACGCACCAGCGGCGGTGCGATCGAGGTGCTTCTCGTGACTTCGCGGGAGTCGCGGAGGTGGATCGTCCCCAAGGGCTGGCCGTGGCCGGGTCTTAGCGACGCCCAGTCGGCGGCTGGAGAAGCGAAGGAGGAGGCGGGTGTCACCGGCCGCGTCGACACGCAGCCGTTCGGTACTTTCATCTATCGCAAGCAAAGGGAAGGCGCGTCGATGGACATCGGCGTCGACGTCTACCTGCTGTGGGTCGAGGTCGAGCTGGAGAGCTGGCTCGAAAGCCATCAGCGCGAGCGCCGATGGGCCTCGCCGGCCGAGGCGGCTGCAATGGTCGAGTTCCCGCAGCTCAAGGCGCTGCTCCTTGCCATCGGCGATCTGTCGCGCAGCGGAGTTTAGACATCGAGCGTGGTCTCGCGCTCCCATTGCGTAAAGTGCGCGGCGTAGGCGTTCCAGTCGGCGGTCTTGAGCTTGATGTAGGCGTCGGCGAACTCCGCGCCCATGGCTGAACGCAGATCGATATCTTTCTCGAAGTTGCGCAAGGCGTCGAGCAGATTGAGCGGCAGTTTCGGGGCGTCCGTCACCGTATGCCCGAGCTGGTACATGTCGATGTCGAGGCGGCGGCCGGGGTGCAGCCGGCGCGCGAGGCCGTCGAGGCCAGCGGCGAGGACGACGGCCTGCAGCAAATATGGGTTGGCGGCGCCGTCCGGCAGGCGCAGCTCGAAGCGTCCCTTGCCCGGCACGCGCACCATGTGCGTGCGGTTGTTGCCGGTCCAGGTCACCGTGTTCGGCGACCAGGTGGCTCCTGACAGCGTGCGCGGGGCATTGATGCGCTTGTACGAATTGACGGTCGGGTTGGTGATTGCGGCCATCGCCTCGGCGTGGCGCATGATGCCGCCGAGGAAGTTGTAGCCCTGTTGCGAGAGGCCCATCTCGTCGGTGCCGTCGAGGAACATGTTGGTCTGTCCCGCCGGATCCCAGATCGACAGGTGCACGTGGCAGCCGTTTCCGGTGAGACCCGCGAAGGGCTTCGGCATGAAGGTCGCGCGCAGCCCGTGCTTCTCGGCGACGGATTTGACCATGAACTTGAAGAACGAGTGCCGGTCGGCGGTGACGAGGCAGTCGTCATAGTTCCAGTTCATTTCGAACTGGCCATTGGCGTCCTCGTGATCGTTCTGGTACGGCCCCCAGCCGAGTTCCAGCATGTAGTCGCAGATCTCGGAGATGATGTCGTAGCGGCGCATCAGCGCCTGCTGGTCGTAGCAGGGCTTGGCGGCGATATCCTTGTCGTCGGAGATGGCCGTGCCTTCGGGATTGATCAGGAAGTACTCGCACTCGACGCCGGATTTCATGGCGAGGCCGAGATCGGCGGCCTGCTTGCGCACGCTCTTCAGCACGGCTCGCGGTGCCTGGCGGACGTCCTTGTCCTCCATGATGCAGTCGGCGGCGACCCAGGCAACCTCCTTCTTCCAGGGGAGCTGGATGACGGCTGATGGGTCAGGGATCGCCAGCATGTCTGGGTGGGCCGGCGTCATGTCGAGCCACGTTGCAAATCCCGCGAACCCCGCACCGTCCTTCTGCATGTCGGAGATGGCGGCGGACGGCACCAGTTTCGCGCGCTGACCGCCGAACAGATCCGTGTAGGAGATCATGAAGTAGCGGATACCGCGGTCCTTCGCGAGCGCTGCGAGATCCTGGGTCATGGCTTCTATCGGGCCTCCTGTTGCAGTCCTTCTCCCGTCATCCTCGTTCGAGCGAGACACTTTCGACGCGCGACGAACGGGGATCCAGCGTGAGGCTCGGCGAAGCCGTCAAAACTTGCGGTGTTCTTCGGACGAGTCTTGCGCTGGGTCCCCGATCTTCGACACGGCCTGCGGCCGTGCTCGATCGAGGATGACGGACGCGGGGAGTGAAACGCTTTCGCTGCATCATGGCCCTCCGCCATGTCCCGGAATCCAGCTCGTTCCGGCGAGGGGAACACGGGCCATGGCGGCGGCCTCGATCGTCAAGGCGCAGAGATCCTCCGGTTCGAGATTGCGGACGTGGTTGTGGCCTGCAGCGCGCGCGAGGGTTTGCACTTCGAGCGTCATGACCTTGAGATAGTTGGCGAGCCGGCGCCCGCCGAGTACGGGGTCGAGCCGCTGTGCCAATGCCGGGTCCTGCGTCGTGATGCCGGCCGGATCGCGACCCTCGTGCCAGTCGTCGTAAGCGCCGGCCGTGGTGTCGAGCGCCTGATACTCGGCTTCCAATGCCGGATCGTTGTCGCCGAGTGCGACGAGCGCCGCCGTGCCGATGGATACGGCGTCCGCGCCGAGCGCGAGGGCCTTCGCGACATCGGCGCCGCTGCGGATGCCACCGGAGACGATCAGCTGCACCTTGCGGTGCATGCCGAGATCCTGCAGCGCCTGAACGGCGGGGCGGATACAGGCGAGAGTCGGCTGTCCGACGTGCTCGATGAAGACGTCCTGCGTCGCCGCCGTGCCGCCCTGCAAGCCGTCGACGACCACAACGTCGGCGCCGGCTTTCACCGCCAGCGCCACGTCGTAGTACGGCCGCGCGCCGCCAATCTTGATGTAGATCGGCTTTTCCCAGTCGGTGATCTCGCGCAGCTCCAGAATCTTGATTTCGAGATCGTCGGGGCCGGTCCAGTCGGGATGGCGGCAGGCCGAGCGCTGGTCGATGCCCTTGGGCAGCGTGCGCATCTCGGCGACACGATCGGAAATCTTCTGGCCGAGCAGCATGCCGCCGCCGCCGGGCTTTGCGCCCTGGCCGACGACGATCTCGATGGCGTCCGCCTTGCGGAGATCGTCCGGATTCATGCCGTAGCGCGAGGGGAGAAGCTGGTAGACCAGCGTCTTCGACTGGCCGCGCTCTTCCGGCGTCATGCCGCCGTCGCCCGTCGTCGTGGAGGTGCCGGCGAGCGTCGCGCCGCGGCCGAGCGCGTCCTTGGCGTTGGCGGAGAGCGAGCCAAAGCTCATGCCGGCGATGGTGATTGGGATTTTCAGCTCGATCGGCTTCTTCGCGTGCCGCGTGCCGAGCACGACGTCGGTGCCGCAGCGCTCGCGATAGCCTTCAAGCGGATAGCGCGACATGGAGGCGCCGAGGAACAGCAGGTCGTCGAAGTGAGGAACTTTGCGTTTGGCGCCTGCGCCCCGAATGTCGTAGATGCCGGTCGCGGCGGCACGGCGGATTTCGGCTAGAGTGGCGTCGTCGAAGGTGTGGGATTTACGCGGAACCGTCGGCGGATTGCGGTACGTCATCAGTAGGCGTCCGCGTTGTCGATGTTGAAATTGTAGAGCTTGCGGGCCGAGCCGTAGCGCTTGAACTCGCCGGTGATGAAGTCGGTGATGCCGGCCGCGAGCAGCAGGCTGGCCAGCGCCTCATGATGTTCCGCTCGCATTTCCTTGCGGATGCAGTCGGCGCCGAGGCCCTTCACCGAGCCCCTTACGAAGATCTGGGCTTCGTAGATCGAATCGCCGAGCGCATCACCCGCGTCGCCGAGTACGACGAGGTGTCCGGATTGAGCCATGAAGGCCGACATGTGGCCGATCGAGCCTCTGACCACGATGTCGATGCCCTTCATCGAGATGCCGCATCGCGAGGAGGCATTGCCTTCGATGACGAGCAGACCGCCGCGGCCCGTCGCACCGGCGTACTGGCTGGCGTCGCCTTTGACCGTCACCCGGCCCGACATCATGTTTTCGGCGACGCCCGGGCCTGCGGACCCGTGCACCGTGACGCTCGCCTGCTTGTTCATGCCGGCGCAGTAGTAGCCGACGCTGCCGCGGACTTCGACCTGCAGCGGCGCATCGATGCCGACCGCGACGGCGTGCGCGCCCCGCGGGTTCAGGATGTTCCACGACGGATCGTCGGGTAGGGCCGCCTGACGGTGCAGAGCCTGATTGAGGTCACGCAGCGGAGTTTGCGCGAGGTCGACGGTGCGCATGTCTCAGCGCTCCCAGAAATAGACGGTGGCCGGCTCCGGCTCCCACACGCGCGCTCGGCCAACGTCCGGGAGTCCGGCCAGCGCGCGGTATTCGGAGCCGAACGCAACGTAGCGGTCGGTCTCGGCCATGACGGCCGGCTTGCAGGCGATTGGATCGCGCAGAACGCCGAAACCGGTTCGGGTTCCGACCACGAAGGTGAAAAACCCGTCGAGGTCGTCGAGGCTGCGGTTCAAGGCTTCGCCGAGGTCGAGCCCCTGGTCCATCCTCCAGGTGAGATAGGCCGCGGCCACCTCGCTGTCGTTCTCGGTCTCGAAGCGGTGTCCGTCGCGGACGAGTTCGCGGCGGACGCTGTTGTGGTTGGAGAGCGAGCCGTTGTGCACGAGGCACTGGTCGGGGCCGGTCGAGAAGGGATGCGCGCCAAGCGTCGTGACCTCGGATTCGGTCGCCATTCGGGTGTGGCCAATGGCGTGCGTGCCGGTCATGGCGGCAAGGCCGAACCGGCTGGCGACGGCGGAGGGGTGCCCGACCTCCTTGTAGATTTCGATGGCTTCGCCCGCCCCCATGACGCGCACCGCAGGCACGGCCTCGCGAAGGGCGCAGCGGGCCGCCTCCAGCTTGCCGGTCGGCACCTCGACGACCGCATGGCTCGACTTGACGGTCACGCGCGCCTCGCCGCCGATCGCCGAGCCGAGGGCGTTGGGCAGACCGGGAAAATCCGTCTCGGGAAAGGGCGACTGTATGGTGAGTTTGGCGAGGCCCGATGCAGGCCGGCCGTAGACCGCGAACCCGGCCGAATCGGGCCCCCGGTCGCACATGGTCGAGAGCATGCCGGCGGTCAGGGCACCGAGGCTGGCTTCCAGCGAAGGGTCCTTGAGAAAGAGCCCGACGATGCCGCACATGTTTGGCCTGCCCCCGCTTCCTTCGATCGGAAGACTAGCAGACCGCACCGCACCATTCAACTGTCGAGAAACTAATTTTCCTACGAGTGCAGCGCTTTTGCAGTTGGCGGCGGAGTAGACCCGCTCTGTTATAAGCCAGTCTGCTCGATCATCAGGGACAATGGATGGGCCGCAGGTGGAAACTGACATTGGCAGCCGCTGCCCTGGCGGCGACGGTCCTGGCCATCCATGCGGTGCCCGACGCCGCAACGCCCGAGGATCGGGTCTATGCCGATCGCATGCTGGAGGCGGCCGGCTATGTTGGCCAGGCCCGGGATTTCGGCGATCTCAGCCAGTTCGAGAACCAGCTCCGGGCCATCGCGGCGGTTCAGGATGCGGTCATCGAAGTCGCCGTGACCGACGCCGAGATTCCCTTCGACCGGACGCGCGAACCGCGCGACGCCTTCGAGCTGCGAAAGGGACTCTGCTACGATCGCAGCCGGGCGATCGAAAAGGGCCTTGACGCCCTCGGACTGGAGACGCGGCACGTCTCGGTCTACGCCGTCGACGGCAGGACGGCGCTCGGCGCCTTGCTGACGCCCGGCAACGACTCGCATGCCCTGACCGAGGTCAGAACCGCGAAGGGATGGATGGCGGTCGATCCCAACGTGCGCTGGGTCGGGCGCACGGCCGACGGTGAGGTGCTCACGGTTGCCGGCCTCCGCGGTCTCGATCTCGCAGCCGTTCGCTGGGAGGGAGGTCAGTCGTCTCCGCCGCACGCCATATTTTCCAAGCCGTTCGTCTACATCCTGGGGCTCTATTCAAGGCATGGCCGCTTTTATCCGCCCTACACCCCCGTCCCCGACGTCAACTGGCGTCAGCTCTTGCAGAATTTCTCCGGCTGATCGGTGACCGGCCTTGTGCGGGTCGGCCGATCGGCGGAGAACAGCCCGTCCGACACGAGAGATTCGCGCACCTGAAAGGCACGCTGGGGTCATGGCAGCCAAAGCCGAAAACAAGCCGCCGGTGTCCCAGGACGGTGATACGCGCGCCGCACCCGATCCCTTTGCGGCCGTGCTGCCGGCCATCGCCGCGCTCGGTGCCGTCGCCTCGATCGCTACCATCAACTGGACCGCCCAGGACAAGACGCCGGACCGGTCGCGCTCGAAGCGACGGGCAGGAACGGCGCTGCGCGATCTCGAAACCTGTTGCCTGGGCCTCAGAGAGATCTTCCGGCGCTTCCAGCGCCATCCGAAGCTCTTTGCGGGAGAGGGCGCGCAGGGCGCCTCGCCGCTCAAATTCGGCGTGCATGGTCCCCGCGTCGGGGCGGAGGCGAGCCGCCTTTACCATCAGCTCATGAACGACATTGCCTCGATGCTGGTGCTCGCGTCACAAAATGCGTTCGATGTGATGTGCGCGGTGGAGGACGGAGAGATCGCCGCTCCCGAGGAGGTCTATTTCGGTTTCGGGGAGTGTCAGGAGCGGCTGAACAAGCTGGTCCAGACGCGGGCCACGCTGAAAGCCACCGTCGACACCGGGGCCGAGGTCGCCGAAAGATTGACGGGGCTGGTCCGGGAGCTGAAGCGGCACCGTTTAGAGTAGTCCTTTCAGCCGAAGGCAATCCACCGCAGTCTGACGTCGGCCGGTTGCGTTGACAGACCCGGCGGCTCACCGTTTGATGGCAAGACGGCTCGAATTGCAACGAAAGCAAGCGCTTCCCATGGTTCAGCTCACGCTCCCGAAGAACTCGAAGATTAACCGCGGCAAGACCTGGAACACGCCGGGCAAGTCGGGGAACTGGCGGGAGTTCCGCATCTATCGCTGGAACCCGGACGACGGCCTCAACCCGCATATGGATACCTACTGGATCGACGAAGCCAATTGCGGCCCGATGGTGCTTGATGCGCTGATCAAGATCAAAAACGAGATCGATCCGACTTTGACCTTCCGCCGCTCGTGCCGCGAGGGCATCTGCGGCTCGTGCGCCATGAACATCGACGGCACCAACGATCTTGCCTGCCTGAAAGGTCTCGACGAGGCCAAGGGTGCGATCGCCGTCTACCCGCTCCCGCACATGGAGGTGATCAAGGATCTGGTTCCCGACATGACCAACTTCTACGCCCAGCACCGCTCGATCGAGCCCTGGCTCAAGACCGACACCGCCGCGCCGCCGAAGGAGTGGAAGCAGAGCCGCGAGGATCGAGAGAAGCTCGATGGGCTCTACGAATGCATTCTCTGCGCCTGCTGCTCGACCTCCTGCCCGAGCTACTGGTGGAACTCGGACCGCTATCTCGGTCCGGCGGTGCTGCTGCAAGCCTATCGGTGGGTGATCGACAGCCGCGACGAGGCGACCGGCGACCGGCTCGACAATCTCGAAGACCCCTTCCGGCTCTACCGCTGTCACACGATCATGAACTGCGCGCAGGCGTGCCCCAAGGGCCTCTCACCTGCCAAGGCCATCGCCGAGCTTAAGAAGCTGATGGTGCAGCGGAGGGTTTGAGCCAATCGGTGTCAGACCAGGAAAGTCGGACGCCAAAAGATACACATCGCGTCCGTCATCTTCGATCGAGCGCGCACCTTTCGGCGCGCGAAGAGAGGAGATCCAGCGCAAGACTCGTCCGAAGGACGCAAGGCATTCGTCGGCTGCGCCGATTTAGACGCTGGATCCCCGCCTTGCTCGCGCCAGTGCAGTGCGCTCACGCGGCGAGGATGACTATCACTTGGGTATCAGACCCTCCGGGTCTGATACCGTCGCCACCTCTCGAAGCTCACACGAACGCGGAGATGCCGGTCTGGGCGCGGCCGAGGATGAGGGCGTGGATGTCGTGCGTACCCTCGTAGGTGTTGACGGCTTCGAGGTTCATGGCGTGGCGCATCACCGGATATTCGTCCGAGATGCCGTTGCCGCCGTGCATGTCTCGCGCCGAGCGCGCGATGTCGAGCGCCTTGCCGCAATTGTTGCGCTTCAGCAGCGACACGGCTTCGGCGGCGAGGCGGCCATCGTCCTTCAGTCGTGAGGCGTGCAGGCAGGCGACGAGCCCGAGCGTGATCTCGGTCTGCATGTCGGCGAGCTTCTTCTGCACGAGCTGATTGGCGGCAAGCGGCCGTCCGAACTGCGAGCGGTCGAGCGTATACTGCCGCGCCGCATGCCAGCAGGCTTCCGCGGCGCCGAGCACGCCCCAGGCGATGCCGAAGCGCGCGCTGGTGAGGCACCCGAACGGACCCTTCAATCCCTCGACGTTCGGCAGCCGGTTGTCGTCAGGCACCCGCACGTCATCCATGACGATCTCGCCAGTGGCGGACGCGCGGAGCGAGAGCTTGCCCTCGATCTTCGGCGCCGACAGTCCCGGCATGTCCTTTTCCAGAATGAAACCGCGAATGACGCCGTTGTCGTCCTTGGCCCACACGATGAACACGTCGGCGATGGGAGCATTCGTGATCCACGCTTTGCTGCCGCTGATCCGCCAGCCGCTGCCGGATCTTCTTGCCCGGGATGCCATCGAACCCGGGTCCGAGCCGTGATCGGGCTCGGTCAGGCCGAAGCAGCCGACGAGCTCGCCGGTGGCGAGGCGCGGCAGATAGCGCCGGCGCTGGCTCTCGCTGCCGTAGTCATGGATCGGATGCATGACGAGGCTCGACTGAACGCTCATGGCCGAGCGGTAACCGCTGTCGACGCGCTCGATCTCCCTCGCGATGAGCCCGTAGCCCACCGATCCGAGGCCGGCGCCGCCGTAGTCTTCGGGAATGGTTGGGCCGAGGAAGCCCATCCGGCCCATCGCCGTCATGATCGAGCGGTCGAAGCTTTCGTTGCGAAAGTCGTCGCGGACGCGCGGTTGCAGAATATCGGAGGCGAACCGGCGGGCGCTGTCGGCCAGCAGGCGTTCGTCGTCGGAGAGCGAGTCCGAGACAAAAAACGGGTCCGACCAGTCGAACGCAGGGATGGGGGAAATCGAGGAGGACATGTCCGGCGTCCGCGCTGTCGGTGCGTCTGTGATGCGCTACCATCGATCAGTACTTTGAGCAATACGATCAGTATTCTATGCTCTCTCAGCGATCGTCGACGACACGATCCCGGTAAGGACGGCCGACATGCGCGCGCGCAAAGCGACATCGAACGACACGGCGCCGGGTCGCCCGGCCCTCGACGTCGGGGCCCGCCTCAAGGCGTCGCGCATCGCCCGCGCCATGACTCAGCGCGCCCTCGCCCTCCGCGCCGGCGTTACCAACGGCATGATTTCGATGATCGAGCAGAACAAGCATTCGCCGTCGGTCGCCACGCTCAACCGGCTGACGGATGCGCTCGGTCTGTCGTTCGCGGAGTTCTTCTCACTTGAGCTGGCGCCGGCGCCGCAGGTCTTCTACGGGCGCCGCGAGCTGGTCCGCCTGACGGAAGGCAAGGTCGCGTTCCGTGTCATCGCCGGCGAGCGTCGCAACAAGTCGGTGCAGATCCTGCACGAGGTTTACGAGCCGGGCGGCGATACCGGGGCCGAGATGCTGACCCATCGGGGAGAGGAGGGCGGCTTCGTGCTCGAAGGCGAGATCGAGCTGACGGTCGGCGACCAGAAGCGCGTGCTCGGTCCGGGCGACGCCTATTATTTCGAAAGCACCATTCCGCACCGCTTCCGCAACACGTCGAGGAAGCGCACCGTCATCATCAGCGCCTGTACCCCGCCGTTCATGTAAAGTGCACGGAGCAATTCCAATGCATTGACAAAACTACGGCTATGCAGTAGCCCATGCGCGACGCTGAATTTGAATGGGATGATGCCAAAGCTGCCAGAAACTGGGTCGCACATAGTGTGAGTTTCGAGACGGCCCGCCGTGCGTTCGATGACCCGTCTGGTGTGGCCGTCGAGGATGTCCGTGAGGACTACGGCGAGATGCGGTTCAACCTTCTGGCGCTCGTGCAAGAAGGATTGTTGCACGTAACATACACATACCGGGGCGAGCGCATCAGGATTATTTCTGCCCGAGGAGCGGAGCCACATGAGCGGCGCATCTATCACAAAGAAAATCGCGAAAGCTGAAACCAAAAACGACTGGACGCGCTTCGATGCCATGACGGCGAAACAACGCCATGCCGCAGCGATGGCCGATCCTGATGCGCGGCCGATGACGGCATCCGAGTGGAAGGTGTCGCCGCGCGTGCCCCAAGTGAAGATCATTCGCCGTGCGCTGAAGCTCAGCCAGGAGGAGTTTGCCGAACGATTTCGAATACCGCTCGGCACTCTGCGGGACTGGGAGCAGGGGCGCAAAGTCCCCGACGCCGCCGCCAAAGCTTATCTTCGAGTCATCGCACGCGAGCCGAACGTCGTGGCCCGAGCGCTGGGGTCGGTGGCCGGCGGCAAGTCCTGATTGGCTTCGTGTTGCGATACAGCCTCAAGACAGCAGAACCACCGGGCTCGAGCCGTCCCAGCTGATCCAGACCTGCTCGTTCCAGCCGAAGTGGTCCTGATCGTAGCGCGAGCGGTTGGGGCGCGAGACGCGGATCATGCGGCCGTTGGCCAGCAGCACGTGATAGATCGACACTTCTCCGAGGTAGGAGATTTCCTTGATCTGGCCGCGGGCGACATTGTGGGCGGCGGGGCAAGCGTGTACGGCGGGTGGCGCCTCGAAATCCTTGTGCAGGTTGATCTTCTCGGGGCGGATGGCGACGGAGACGGTCGCGTTGATGTTGCCCGGCACCGCGTGCGGCAGATAGACGGGATGCGGGGCCAGCTCCGGCACGGCGACGATCGCCTCGTCCGGCTCGTCCTTGGTCAAGGTGCCGTCGAACATGTTCACCGACCCGATGAAGTCGGCGACGAAGCGCGAGGCAGGGAATTCATAGAGATCCGACGGCGTGCCGAGCTGGGCGATGGAGCCTTTGTGCATGACCGCGATGCGGGACGCGATGGCGAGCGCCTCGCTCTGGTCGTGGGTGACCATGATGAACGTGATGCCGACCTTCTGCTGAAGCTGGGAAAGCTCAAAGCGCATCGCCTCGCGCAGCTTGGCATCGAGGGCCGAGAGCGGCTCGTCGAGAAGCAGCACCTTGGGTTTCTTTATCAACGCGCGGGCGAGCGCCACGCGCTGGCGCTGGCCGCCGGAAAGCTGGTCCGGCATGCGGGCGCCGAGGTGCCCGAGCTGCACGAGGTCGAGCGCCTGCTGCACGCGCTCACGCCGCTCGTTCTCCGGTACGCGGTCGATCTTCAGGCCGTAGGCGACGTTGTCGGCCACCGTCATGTGCGGAAACACGGCGTAAGACTGGAAGACCATGTTGACGGGCCGGGCGTTGGGCGGTGTCGCGCCCATGTCCTGCCCGTCGATGAGGACGCTCCCCTCGGTCGGCATTTCGAGGCCGGCGAGGATGCGCAGAAGCGTGGTCTTGCCGCAGCCTGAAGGTCCGAGCAGCGCGAAGAATTCGCCGGGCTCGATGTCGAGGCTGACATTGTCGACAGCCACCATCGACCCGAATCGCTTCACGACCTTTCGGAAGCTGATGATCGGCTTGACGGCAGGTCTGGCCACGCTGGCAGTCGTCTGGTCCACGGTCGTCATCCCTTGCCGGATTTGTCGGCCCTGCTCTGCAGGGCCATCATCAGGGCCATCAGCACGACGGTCAGGACGATCAGCATCGTGGACGCGGCGTTGACCTCGGGCGTCACCGAGAAGCGGACCATCGAATAAACCTTGACCGGGAACGTCACCGTGTTCGGTCCCGAGGTAAAGAATGTGATGACGAAGTCGTCGAGGCTCAGCGTGAACGAGAGCAGCGCGCCGGCGATCAGCGCCGGCTTCATGTGCGGGATCAGGATGTCGCGGAAGGCCTGCCATTCGCTGGCGCCGAGATCTCGCGCGGCTTCCTCCTGCTCGCTATTGAACGACGCGAGCCTTGCGCGCACCACCATCGCGACAAAAGGAAAGCAGAAAGAGACGTGCGCGATGATGATGGCTCCGAGCGACAGTGGCCAGGGGAGATCGGCCGGCCATGGCAGCACCTGCGAAAAGAAGACCAGCATGGCGACGCCCATGCAGATTTCCGGCACGACGATGGGCAGCGTGAAGGCGCCTTCGACGACCGCTTTGCCGGGGAAGCGAAACCGCCACAGCAGAACGGCCGCCAAGGTGCCGAGCACCAGGGCCATGAGCGTTGCGACGAACGCGATGGTGAGAGAGTTGGCGAAGGCCAGCATCAGATCGTCGTTCTTGAAAAGCTTTTCGTAGTAGGCGAGCGTGAAGCCTTTCCAGACCACGGTGCGCTTGCTGTCGTTGAAGCTGAAGGCGACGAGCGCGATCAGCGGCGCATAGAGAAAGAAAAAGACGCCGAACAGCCACAGGCGCATCTGCCAGAAGCGGTTGTATTCCAGCGGTGCGGGGCGGGATGTCATGTCTCAGATCCCATGCCCGTCGACCGGCTTGCCACGGGACGCGAGTGAGCGCAGCGCGAGGGCGAAGAAGGTGGCGTACATCAGCAGGAAGGAGAGAGCGGCGCCGAACGGCCAGTCGTTGGCGCGCTTGAACTGGCGCTCGATGACGTTGGCGATCATCTGGCTGTCGGCGCCGCCGAGCAGGTCGGGCGTGAGGTAGGAGCCGAGCGCCGGCACGAACGTGATGATGATGCCCGAGATAAGGCCGGGAAGGGCGAGCGGAACGACAATCGACCAGAGCGTACGGAGCTGTCCGGCGCCGAGGTCGAGGCTCGCCTCGATCAGCGATTTATCCAGCCGGTCGAGCGCCGCGTAGAGCGGCAGCACCATGAAGGGGAGATGCACGTAGACGAGGCCCAGCACTACGGCGCCGTCGTTGTAGAGCAGCTCCAGCGGTGTGAAGTCGCCGAGCGGCTCCAGGCCGACGATCGTCTTCAGCCAGCTCGCCTTGTCCCACAGCCAGGCGAGCCCGAAATTCGCGAAGCCTTCCGTGCGCAGAACCGCGATCAGCGCGTAGGTGCGGATCAGCAGGTTGGTCCAGAACGGCAGCATGACGAGCATCAGCATCCATGGCCGCCAGCGCTCGCTGGCGAACACGATGGCCAGCGCCACTGGAAAGCCGATGATGAGACAGAGGAGCGTCGTCAGCGCGGCGATGAACACCGACTTGGCGATGATGCCGAGATAGAGCGGCTCGAGCGCGCGCGCGTAGTTTGCAAAGGTGCCGGAGATGTCGATTTCGGTAAGGCCGGCGTTCTGTCCGAAGCTGTAGGCCCACACGATCGCGAGCGGCACGAGAAAGAACGCTGCCACCCACAGAATGGGTGGCAGCGCTGCAGCAAGGAACGTCCACCAGCTCTGCTGATCGCGCTCCGTCATTGGCGAATTGCGCTCCTCACGGTAGACCATGATCGCTTCGGACACTATCAGTCCGAAGCGTGAATCGTCGGTCTCATAAAAACTCTAGATCGTGATTGCGATTCAAAGAAGAGCTATCACGCCCTGGCAATTCGATTGGAAATTTCGGTGTCTGACCCGGAGGGTCAGACACCGTTACCACCGCTGCCAATTCTATCGACTACGAAGCTCTGAGCCGGGTCAGCGCCTCGTCGAGGAGCTGGGTCACTTCCTGCCCGGCGTACTTCGGATACTCGCACTTGGCGACGATCTCCGCCGGCGGGAAGATCGCGAGATTGTTCTTGTACTCGTCGGGCATCAGCGCCGTCGCTGCCGCATTCGGCGAGGGGTACTGGATGGTCCGGTAGATCGCCGCGCCGGCCTCGGCGTCCATCAGGTAGTTGATGAACTTGTGCGCGTTGTCGGGGTGCGGCGCGCCCTTGGCGATGCACAGCGTGTCCGACTGCTTCATGCTGCCTTCTTTCGGAATGACGAAGCCGATGTCTTCGTCCTCGGCCATGATCTGAGCAATGTCGCCATTGTATTCCATGACGACGTCGACCTCGCCGGACAGCAGCAGGTCCTGGCCGTTGTCCTCATGGAAGGCTTTGATGAAGGGCTTCTGCTTGGTCAGTATCGCCTCGACCTCCTTGATCAGCTCGGCGTTGCCGCCGTTGACCGACTTGCCGAGATATTTGAAACCCGTGCGGAACAGCTCGCTGGCGTCTCCCATGACCGCGATGCGGCCCTTGTACTGGTCGCTGTCGAACAGAACCTTCCAGCTGTCCGGCACCTCTTTCACCTTCGATTTGCGATAGCCGATGCCGATGGTCAGCCAGGTGTAGGGCATCGAATACTTGCGGCCCGGATCGTACTCGGCGTCCTGGAAATCGGGTGCCAGATTTTTCTTGTTCGGCAGCTTGGCGTGATCGAGAGGCATCAGCATGTCCGCCTGGATCATGCGCTCGACGAACTCGCTTCCCGGAACGATGACGTCGAAGCCGGGATTGCCGGCGCGGAGCTTGGCGAACAGCTCGTCGTTGGTGGCGAACAGGCTCATGTTGACGTCGATGCCGGCCGCCGCCTTGAAGTCGTCCAGCGTCGTCTCGCCGATATAGGTATCCCAGTTGTAGAAATTCAGCTTCGGCTCTTCGGCCGCGGCGCCCGCCAGCAGCCGGTCCGAGAAACTGATGCCGATGGCCGCGGCGCCGAGCCCGGAGAGAAACGACCGGCGCGTGCGCCGCCGGCCCATCATCGACTTGAGTGTGTCGGTCATTCTGGAACTCCTCCGTTGGATGTCCGGTTCAGGCCCGCGGTCCGCGGCCTCATCTGAGCGTGATCGATACGGCTTTGAGGTCGGCGTACTTGTGAAGGGCGTGCAGCGAGCGGTCGCGGCCGAAGCCGGACTGCTTGAAACCGCCGAAGGGCATGGTGAGATCGCAGCTGTCCCAGCCGTTGATCCAGACGAGTCCCGATTTCAACTCGCGCGCTGCGGTGTGAGCGCGGGTCAGGTCGGCGGTCCAAAGTCCCGCTGCGAGCCCGTAAACCGTGCCGTTGGCGAGGCGATAGGCTTCGGAGTCGTCTTTGAACCGCGTCACGGCGAGCACGGGTCCGAACACCTCCTCGCGGGCGAGGGTCGCGGTCGGTGCGATGTGGTCGAAGACGGTCGGCGCCACGAAATAGCCGCCGCTCTCCTGGCGCACCTGGGTGCCGCCGAGCTTCAGGTCGCCGCCTTCCCTGTTGCCGGTCTCGATGTATTTGAGCGCGGTCTGCATCTGCTCGCGGCTGACCATGGCACCGAAGGTCGTGCTCGGGGAGAGCGGGTCGTCGGGCACGATCTTGCGCGCGACTTTCAGCAGCTTGTCGAGGAAGGCATCAGCGATGTCCTCCTGTACTAGAAGCCGCGAGGCGGCCGTGCAGACCTCGCCCTGGTTGAAGAAGATGCTCCAGGCGGCGCTGACCGCGGCTGCATTAAGATCGGGGCAATCGGCGAACACGATGTGCGGAGACTTGCCGCCGAGTTCCAGGCTGACTCGCTTCAGGTTGCTCTGGCCGGAATACTGCATCAGCAGCTTTCCGACGGCTCCCGAACCCGTGAACGCGATCATGTCGACGTCCATATGCAGGGCGAGCGCCTTGCCGGCCCCTTGGCCGAAGCCTGGGACAACATTGAGCACCCCGGCCGGCAGCCCGGCTTCAAGCGCCAGCGCGCCGAGCTTCAAGGCCGTCATCGGAGACTGCTCGGCGGGTTTAAGGACGACAGAGTTGCCCATGGCGAGGGCGGGTGCGACCTTCCACATCGTCATCAGCAGCGGGAAGTTCCACGGCACGATGGCGCCGATGACTCCCAGGGGCTCGTGCACCGCGAACGACAGCCGGTCGGCCGTCTGCGGGCCGACTTCGCCATAAACCTTGTCGATGGCTTCCGCGTAATAGCGCAGCGTGCGGATGGCACCGGGCACATCGACGGCCAGCGCATCCTTGATCGGCTTGCCGACGTCGAGGCTTTCGAGCAGGGCGAGCGCCTCGCTGTCGCGCTCCATCAGCTCGGCGAGCTTGAAGAGAATACGCTTCTTTTCCCGGTAATGGAGCCGGCGCCAGCGACCGTCGTCGAACGCGCGCCGTGCGGCCCGGACAGCTGCGTCGATGTCGGCCGCGTCGCCCTCGGCAACGGCGTTGATCACGCGGCCGTTGCGTGGCGTGATGTTTTCGAACGTCTTGCCCGAATCCGCCGCAACGACCCTGCCGTCGACGACCATCTTGCCCGGCAGCTCGATGCTGCCGGCGAGGGTTTCGAAATGGGCGAGCGTGGTCATCGGACGCTTCCTACGCAAACCTCAAGCTACGCGAGCATACCACTGGTGATCCAGTGATGTGACGATGCGCTCGAAATTCGAGCGTTCTGCCTGTTTCAGTCGCGAATAGACGGTCTGGAAGTCCTGGCCGAAGGCGTCGCGCACGATTTTAGACTTCTCGAAGCGGGTGAGCGCATTGACCCACGCGGTCGGCAGTTCCAGCGCGGGGCTTTCCGCAGCGTTGCCTTCCGACGCCGGACCGGGATTGATCATGTGATCGATCCCGTGGCGCATTCCGGCGAGAACGGCCGCCAGCACCAGATAAGGGTTGGCGTCGGCACCGGCGATGCGGTGCTCGACGCGGGTGGACGACGGCGAGGTGTCGAGCACCCGCAGCGACACGGTCCGGTTGTTGAATCCCCAGTGGGCGGCCATCGGAACGTACGACTTCGGCTGATAACGCCGATAGGCGTTCGCCGATTGCGCCCAGATGGCCATGAAATCACCCATGCTTTCCCGCAGGCCCCCGAGCGCGTGCTGGAACAGTTGCGATATGGGCTTGCCGGCGAAGAGGTTCCCACCGGCCTCGTCGACGAGACTGACGTGGATGTGCATACCCGATCCGGACCAGTCGTGGTGTGGCTTGGCCATGAACGTCGCTTCCATGCCGTGCGCACGGGCGGCGGCCTTGACGGCCCGCTTCAGAAGCAATCCATCGAGAGCGGCGCCGGTGACGTCCTGGCGATGCTTGAGATTGATCTCGAACTGGCCGGGGCCGGCTTCCTGAAGCACGGCGTCGACGGGGAGCTTCTGCGCCTCTGAGATACGATAGATGTCGTCGATGAAGGCCGCCGCCGAGTTCAGCTCCTCGAACTGGTAGAGCTGCTGGAAGTCCGGGTCGGCAGTGAGCCCGGTCGGCGTCTTGAGCTCGAAGTGGCCGTTGGGAGAGGCTGCACTGACGTAGAACTCGAGCTCGACCGCGGTGACCGGGTGCTGCCCCGCGGCGTGCAGCGCCGCGACCTGCCGCTGGAGGATGCGCCGCGGGTCCAGCCCGCCGTCGTCCGAGATCGGAACCATCACCGCCTGGGCATGTGTCGTGCCGTTGACCGCGACGGGGGCGAGGGTATCGGCGAGGATGCCGAAGGCGAGATCGGGATCGCCGGTCTCCCAGAGCCGTCCTGTTTCCTCGGCGCAGGTGCCGCGCATGTCCATGATGTAGACGGTCGAGGGGAACATCGGACCCTTGCCCGCAAAACCCGCCAGCTCCGTGGGCCGGATGCGCTTGCCTCGCGCGATGCCGTTGACATCGAACATCAGGATGTCGATCCACTGCAGCGTCGGGTGGCGGGCCACGAAATCGCGGGCTTCGTCGGCTGTCAGGTAGCGTTCGCCCGTCGTCATGTCGTGCTCCTGCGTGCGGCTGCGCCGAAGCGACGGAACAGCTCGCGCGAGATGGGATTCGAGGTGGCTTTCCATTCGGGATGCCACTGCACGCCGACGAGGAAGGGGTGGTCATCGGGGCCGCGTACGGCCTCGATGAGTCCGTCGCCCGCGAAGGCTTCGGGCTTCAAACCGCCGCCCAGTTTCGCGATGCCCTGCCCATGCAGCGAATTGACCATGATCTCGTTGCGTCCCAGCCAGTCGCGGAGCTGCCCTTCGAGACGGATGTTGTGGACAGGTCCCCACCGCTCCTCGAGTGGCAGCCCGCCGCGCTCGCGGTGATCGTTCAGCCCTTCCACATCGTGCACCGCCTGATGCAGAGTGCCACCGAGCGCGACGTTCAGCTCCTGGAAGCCGCGGCAGATCGCAAAGGTCGGGATGTTGGCGGCGACGGCCGACTGGATCAGCGGCAGCGTAAAGGCGTCGCGCGCCGGGTCTAGGCGATCCGACAGAACCGGCGCCTCGTCACCATAGTGTCGCGGATCGACATTGGAGGGACTGCCGGAAAGCAGGATGCCGTCGGCCACCTCCAGCACCGCCGCGATGTCGACGAGCGCCTGCTCGAGCGGCACGAGCAGCGGCTGGCACTCCGCCACCTCCGCCACGGCGGCCGAATACTTCCGGCTCACGGCATCGTAGGTATAGTCCTCGATTGTCTTGGTGCAGCAGGGAATGACGACGATCGGGCGGCTCATGCTGCAAGCTCTCCGCGTACGGCGTCGAGCGTCTTGTCGAGGCAGCGGGCGATGATGGTGCCCGCCTCTTCGAAGTTCTCCTCTTTCCAGATCAGCGGTGGCGCGCAGACCATGGTGTCGTAGATGGCGCGCATGATGAACCCTTCCCGGAAGAAGTGATCGCGGCAGATGAGGCCGACCCGGCCGGGATTGTCGAACCGGCGCCGGGTTCGCTTGTCGGCGACCAGCTCGATGGCGCCGAGCATCCCGACAGAACGCACCTCCCCGACCAGCGGGTGGTCTTTGAAACGCGCCAGCATCCTGGTCATGGACGGCGCGCAGAACTCGCCGACGCGCTCGTTCAGCCGCTCACGCTCCATGATTTCGATATTTTTGAGCGCCACCGCGCAGGCGACCGGATGGCCGGCGAACGTGTAGCCGTGATTGAAATCGTCGTTGTGAGCCACCAGCTCGGCGGCGATCTTGTCGTCGACCAGCACCCCGGAAAGCGGCAGATATCCGGAGGTCGCCGCCTTCGCGAACGTGATCAGGTTCGGGCGCGTGCCATAATACTGCGAGCCGAACCAGCGACCGAGGCGGCCGAAGCCGGTGATCACCTCGTCGGCGAGCAGGAGAATGCCGTACTTGTCGACGATGCGCTGGACTTCCGGCCAGTAGCTGGCGGGCGCGATCTTGACGCCGCCTGCGCCTTGCACCGGCTCGGCCGCAAAGGCGGCGACATTCTCAGGTCCGAGCTTCAGGATTTCGGATTCGAGCGCCTCGGCGGCCCGCCGTCCGAAGTCGTCGGAGCTTTCCCCGTCGCGGCCCTCGTCGAACCAGCAGGGGTCCATGATGTGACGGAAGCCTTCGTAGACCGGATAGCTGTGCTGGTGGACATGGCCCATTCCGCCCATCGAGCCGGCGGCGATGGTCGAGCCGTGGTAGGCATTCTTGCGGCTGATGATGATGCGCCGCTTGGGCTCGCCCTTCAGCACCCAGTAGTGACGGATCAGCCGGATCGCGGTGTCGTTCGATTCCGATCCCGAGGAGCCGTAGAAGACCTGATTGAGGTTCTCCGGCGCGATCTCGGCGAGGCGCTTGGCCAAGAGCACGGCCATCGGATGCGTGGTCTTGAAGAACGTATTGTAGAACGGCAGCTCCAGCATCTGGGCATGCGCCGCGTCGGCCAGCTCCTGGCGGCCGTATCCGATATTCGTCGTCCACAGGCCGGACATGCCGTCGAGTATGCGGTTGTCGTCGCTGTCCCAGATGTAGGGACCGTCGCCGCGCACGATGACACGCGCACCGCCGGTTCTCAGCGCGCGATGATTGGTCATCGGATGCAGGTGATGCTGGGCGTCCAGCGCCCGCATTTCGGCAGTCAGATAGCGATTGGACATCGTCTCGATCCTCCAAAGGGGCCCAGGCGGATGGGGGAGACCATCGCCAGCGGCGTCACTATTGGAGGGCGTGCGGGGGCGTAAATCCGATGCGAGCGCACAAGGTCAGTTGCTGCGCTTTCCGGGTGATGCTCCCGAGAAAGCGCTGAACGGCCTCGATGTCCGGCAATGCGGTCATTCGGTGCGTCCAGCAGGGCCGCCAGCGGCCACGCCAAGAAATTTCAAGCCAGGGCGGCAAAGGTCGGGGTTTACACTCGTCCTTCTCGCGGAGTAGCTTAGAGGGCTACAGCGTAGAAATGTCAAGGGGAGCCGTGATGGGCGCGCGCACGCCAGCGGCAGTGTCGGACTCTCGGAGCGGGCGGCGAAAACAGGTGTCGCCCAGGTCGAAGCAGCAAACGTCGTCCAATATGTCGGCGGCAAAGGTCCGGCCACGCGGACGACGCGGTCTGGATCGCAGCGCGATCCTCGAAGCTGCGTTCCGCCACTTCGCGGAGTCTGGGGAAAGCGGATTTTCCATCCGCAAGTTCGGCGCGGCGATCGGCGTCGACCCGATGACGGTCCTGCATCACTTCGGGTCGAAGGATCAGCTCCTCCGCCAGATTGCCGACCGGGCGCTGGCGACGGTGGCGTTGAAGGCACCCAGCGGAGACTGGCGGACCGATCTCAGGGCGGTGGCCGATGCCTACCGTCGTCTGGCTCGGGCGTATCCGAAAGTGTTCCACCTGCATTTTCGTTATCACGCCACCGGGCCTGCGGATCATGCCTCCAGTGAGGTGGTCTATCGGGCCGTGCTCGGCACAGGGCTTCCCGATCACGAGGCGGCCGGCATCGGCCTCGCCTTCTATGCATTCGTGCTCGGGTTTGCCCTGGCGGAGATCGAGGGCCTGATGCAGCCGATCGGGGAAGAGCAGTGCGCCGAACTGATGGCCCTCGATCGGAGCGAGTATCCGGCAACGCAGGCGCTCGTCCCGGCCTTCACCCGGCTCGACTCGACTGCGGCTTTCGACGCCGCCGTCACCGCATTCATCGACGGGGTGGCCAAGGCCGCGCGCAGGTAGCCTTCGTTGCGCGTTCGCTTGATCCAACCAGCGAAGGCAGCCGCACACTCTATGGCCCGAAACGAAACCGGGACCCTTTAGGGGTCCCGGCTGAACGTGTCTCGTAAGCTGTAACCGCCGATTAGGGCAGTACGATCTTGGTCTGGAAGACGAAGCGATCGTCGGTCAGCTTGCTCTCGGTGTCCGATCCGAAGTAGCGCATGTCGAAGGTGATTTTTTCGACCGTCAGAGCCAGACCGGCGTTCCAGTAGGTGATGTCGGTCTGCAGGTCGGGCACGCCGTCGCCATCGTTGTCGGGTCCGTCGCGATCGCCGGGAAGCGAGGGGAGATCGGTCTCCAGATAGCCGACGGTGCCGCTGATGGTCGGGGTGAACACCCACATTTGCGGCAGCGTCAACGCTGCTGTGCCTTCGATGGTGTGGCCCTCGCCGACTTCGAACGAGTACTCGGGCGAGTAGTAGTAGGTGGCGCCGACCGAGAAGCTGTCCGTGACGGCGACCGACACGCCCGACTTCAGTTCGAGGTAGCTGACCTCGTTGCCGAGGGAAATGGCGTCGTCCTGGTTGGGATAGAGGTAGCCGAGCACGGCGAAATCGAGGGTGATCTTACCCCACTTCGGCTTCACGCCGGCGTAGACGTCGATCTCGGTCGCGGTGGCGACGAAGTTGTCGTCGACGCCCGAAGCCCAGACGCCCGCGTAGAAGATGCCGTAGCCGACATCCAGACCACCGGACACGGCCGGCTCGTTGTCGGTCTGCGACACGCCGCGGAACATGTAATCCGAGGAGCCGGCCAGATTGACCGACCACCAGAAGCTGTCGTCGGCGGCCGCCGGAGCGGCGAGGCCGAAGAGTGCTGCGCCCGCGAGGCCTGCGAGGCTCAACTTGTTTACTACTTTGGTCATTTCATAACCCCCGTTGGTGCATTCATGCCCGGCCCCACTGTGGGCTGAATCGCTTAGGCATCTGTCCTTAGGGAGCAAGAGCGACGGCGGATAAGCAACCCTTGTGTGGCTCTCGCCGCCGAGTCGGGCACGTGCTGTTGCGTCAGGGCCACCCAGACCATAAATTGCACGCTTCTTGATCAATTTGCTTGCCCTGGACTGCAACCGATGAACCCGGTTTTGCATCGGTTGCCCATGAGTCGGGCAGTGTCGAAGGGAGTCGCCGAAACGTCGCACCTGCGGTTAGCCCGCCGGGTCGCGTTGCATCCGCAGGCTCGATCGCATCAGGTCTTGTCGTGGCCGATGGCGGTGACGGTTTGCAGGTGTCCGCCGTCGAGCGGCTCGCGTGGCCCGCCAGCCGCATCGGCCTTTTGCGGATTTTCGTTCAACACCATCAGCAGGGGGGTGAGGCCGTCGACGTCGACGATGCGGAAGATTTCGAGGTCGCGGCGGGCTTCGCCACCCCAGCCGGCGACGCTCAAGGCGCGCTCGGCCTTCGAAAACAGGCCATGGTTGCGCAGCGGCCGGCTGCCGAGATGACGCTCGTCCTCGGCCGTCCGATTGTCCTTGCCCTTTTCCTCGATCCATTTTTTCCGGATGTCGGTGAGATCGGTGCCGCTGGCCTGATCCTCTTCCCGTTTGAGCCGCGTCAGCTCGTCTTTCTCTAGACGCCACCAGCGGCCCTTGGCCGGCCATCGCACGAGATCGAGGTCGGTCAGCACGCCGGCTAACTGGTTCATGGCCAATGCCTTCTGAGCCTCTACGCTGTCGATTCCCGGAGGCGCACCGTTGTCGTTGGGTCGTCGCCCCGCGCTGTAGAGGTTGGGGATCACGAGATACGACGCCTTGTTGTGATGGATGAAGTGGCGGCGCACCCACTCGATGTCGGTGTCCTCGCCCGGCGCGCGGGCGATGGCCGTATTGATGGCAGCGCGGATCTGGCGCTCCTCGACGCCGCTCAAGCGACGGCTTTCGGCCGGAGGCGGGTTGAGGATGGCGAGCACCAGCAGCCCGAGATCGACGCCGACGGTGGCCAGGAGCGCGATGAGATCGCGGCCGGTGATCGGCTCGCCTTCGCCGGTATGGGTCGGTGCGCTGCCACCGGTCAGCTTGCCGATGGCCCCCGAGGTATAGGCGCCGATGTTGCGCCACAGGTTCTTGACCGCATTCGCGACGCCCGCCGGGCCTTCGCTGAACACCGCTTCGCGCAGTTTAAGCTCCGCCGGCTGCTCGGCCTGATCGGCGGCCTGGGTGAGGCGCTGCGCGAGTGTCGGATCGTAGCAGGAGAAGCCGGGCTTCTCCGGCGCGACACTCAGCGTCGCGGCCAGCGCACGCATTTCCGAGGCCGTCGATTTGCCGAGCTCGTTCGATCGCGCGGCGATGCTGCGGGCCTTGCCACGGATTTCGGACGCCTTGTTTTCGAAGGCTTTCTGGCGCTCCTCGACGGTGCCCCCGGCGAGCGAGGCCGCGCTCTGGCGAAGCTGCTCCACGTCGGCCTGCACGGGTTCCAGCCAAGAGCGGACCATGCCGTCGCGCAGGGACGTGATGCTGTCGCGCACGCTGCGCCGCGCGTTGTAGAGAGGGCCGCGGCCGGCGCCCGACGCCTTGCCGCAGCTTCCGCCGCTGGTTTCCTCGCGCGCCATCTGGCCGTCGGACCAGGTGACGACGTTGTCGAGCTGTGCGCGGACGGCATCGAGCCGGGCGGCGACCGCCGTGCTGGCGTCGCGCGCGTCTTCCTGCAGGCCCGAAAGGCCGGTGCGCGTCGCTTCCTCGCCGGAGATGAGGCTCCACCAGAACCCGTAGCCGAAGCCGATCGACCACAGTGCCAGGAAGGCATAGACGAAGAATGTGATGACCCGGTCGGAGAACTTTCGCTTGGCACCGAAGGCTTCGCGCAGCATCAGCCACATGAGGAAGGTCAGCGCGACGACGACGCCGATGACCAGGATGTCGTTCGAGATCGACATGCCGTCGCCCGGCTGCGCCGAAGCCGAAGACACGCCGACGATGAAATCGCGCATCCCGTGCCACGTGGCGTAGCCCGAGAGGGCCAGCAGCATCAGCGAGGCCAGGCCGATCAAGGAGTTGCGGCCGAAGATGTAGTCGATGACCCGGCCGACCTTGACCGAAAAGCCTTCGCGATAGGCGGCATCCGACATCGTCATTCTCCAGAAAGGGCCTGCTGCATGGCCTTCGGCCAATACAACAATCCGGCCGGGCTGTCGCGGGGGTCGGCACGTCTGTCGGGGAGCTTCAGGTGACGATGTGCGGAGTCCGGAGGATTGCTGCGCCGCGGGCGCAAAAGATGTGCGCTGCGGCTTCCAGCCAGGCCATCGGTGGTCGATCGTGGCTCAGCCGCCGTCCCGGCTGAGGTGCGCCAGATCGCGCGCGTGCTGCTCCCAGTTTTGCCCGTCAAAAGGCTCGATGACGAGGTT
>JBQTIA010000100.1:0-15359 GCA_052388455.1 Hyphomicrobium sp. | reverse complement strand
CCGCAGGGCAATCGCATATGGCGCGAAATGTAGGTTGGGTCGACGAAGGAGACCCAACAAACTCGAGCGACCAAAGTTGTTGGGTCTCGTGCCTCGACCCAACCTACGTCCAAATGCGATTCCCCTGCTGGCGCCCGGGCGGGCCGCCGGTGACCGGATCGCAGGCGGCAAAAGGATCAAGGGCCCCGATTTCCTGAGGAAAAAGGGGCCCTTTGGGAGGTCAGTCGGGGAGGGAGTGGATCAGGACGCCTGAGGGGGAGAGTCCCAGAACGAGCCAGTGGACCAGGAGAGAGGAGGAGCGAGATCGCGAGCCGTCGCCGCCTTGACCCGGGAGCCGGCCAGGGTGGCAACCAGCAGACCGCCGGCGACGAGGAAGCAGAGGAAGGCTGCGAGCCGTGTCCAGGGAGATGTCGAACGGTCGATCATCGGTGCTCGCGGCGTTGCTTCATCGTGTGGCGTTAGCAAATGTATAACCGATAACTAATTGTTAGTCTAATTGCTCCGCCCGACATGGATAACTGCCAAAGTGTCATTTTAATACTTTGTTATTCTGTATTAAATTTCAGAGAATGAGCGGTATTCTCGGGGTCGTGACCGGTGGAGGCGTGGGACGCGGCCGGTGTCAGCGCTTGCGGGTCGACAAACAGGTGAAGGACAGTCGGGCCGCGACGGGCCAGCGCCTGCGCGAAGAGGTCGGGAAAGTCTTCAGTTCGGGTCACCCGCTCGCCGGCGGCGCCATAGCTCCTGGCCAGCGCCGCGAAATCCGGATTGACCAAAGTCGTGCCGGTGACGCGCCCGGGATACTGGCGCTCCTGATGCATCCGGATGGTGCCGTACATGCCGTTATCGGCGACGACGACGACGATGGGGAGTGCGTATTGAACGGCGGTGGCCAGCTCCTGTCCTGTCATCTGGAAGCAGCCGTCGCCGGCGAAGGCCACGACCGGCGCACCGGACCTGCCCAGTGAAGCGGCTATGGCCGCGGGCAGCCCGTAGCCCATGCTGCCGTAGCCCGGCGCGAGTCCACCGCCGAAGCGGCGGTAGGAGAAGTAGCGATGGACGAAGAGAGCGTAGTTACCGGCGCCGTTGGTGACCACTAACGTGGGAGGCAGCGTGTCCGAGACGTGTGCCACGATCTCGGAGAGCTGCACGGCTCCGGGTGTCGAAAGCGGTCGCCGGCTTGCATCGTACGCGGCGCGCAGATCGCGGCGGAAACGGCTCCAGGGCGGCAGGGGCCGGGGCTCGATGGTGCGCAGCGCTTCGGCGAAGGCCGCGAGCGGAGCCATGATGGCGAGCGTGGCGCGCGGACCCTCGGCCAGGGCGTCTCCGCTCGGATGCACACGGACGAGCGTCTGTTGCGGCTCGGGTGACTTGATCAGCCCGTAGGATAGGGTTGTCACGTCGCCGAGGCGGCAGCCGACCGCGATGAGGAGATCGGCGGCGCGAAGCCCGGCCGCCAGCTTGCCATCCATGGCCAGTCCCGCATGGCCGACATAGCAGCGGTGGGTGTTGTCGAAGGCGTCCTGCCGCCGGAAGGCCGCTGCCACCGGAAGGTCGAAGCGCAGCGCGAACGCCTCCATCTGGGCCTGCACGTCGGAACTCCAGCCGGGACCGCCGACCAGAAGCATCGGCCGCTCGGCCTCTTCAAGCAGCGTTTGAAGGGTGGCAAGCTGCGCGGCGGGGATGGAGCCGAGCGGGTTCGCCAACGGCTCGATGATCGCCGCGTCCGCGGGGCACGACAGCACATCCTCGGGGATGGCGAGCACCACCGGACCCGGCCGCCCGCTGCAGGCGAGCGCAAAAGCGCGCGCAACCATTTCGGGCAGGCGTGTCGTTTCCCTCACCACGAGCGTGGCCTTGGCCGCCCCGTCGAAAAAGCGCTCCGCGTCCAGGCCCTGGAACGCCTCGCGGCCGTAGAGCGCACGGGCCGGCATCCCGACCACCAGCAGCATCGGGGTCTCGTCCTCGCGGGCGATCAGCAGGCCGGCCATGGCGTTGGCGGCACCGGGACCGCGGGTGACGAAAGCGACGCCAGGACGGCCGGTCAGCTTGCCGGTTGCCTCCGCCATCATGGCAGCGGCCGACTCGTGCCGGCAAATGATGGTCTCGATGCTGGTCGTGTCGTGCAGCGCGTCGAGCGCGGCGAGGAAGCTTTCCCCCGGCACCAGGAAGACACGCTCGACGCCGAGCCGGGCGAGCTGGTCGATGAGGAGGTTTCCGCCGTGACGCATCGGTACCTGTGCTGACGCCCGGAAGAGGGGCCTCGTTTGATGAATTCGAAGTCCGCTTCATACGTCGTGGCGGGCTGAGGTGCGGACCTCGAAATCCGAATCACACGAGCCTTATGGACTTGGCTCGTGTCACTTCACGATCGGGACACGTGGCAGTCTTAGTCAGCGGGGGAAAAGCCGGACAGCAAATTTGCGCGTTTCGGTTACATGCCGGTCGCCGTGGCAGAGTGGGCTCGGCAAGACCGACGGAAGAGAACCCGGGGATTGCCGGCCGCCTGATGCTGGCCTGCCCCACTTGCATGCCTATGCTCGCTCCAGCGATTCGCGTCGGGGGAGTGGGCATGAGGTTGGGCGTTGACGGTGTTGGTCAGGGGCCGAGCGCCTATCGCCGCGTGCGAGGGTTTGGTCGGCTCGCCAGGATGCTGCTGGTTCTGGCATTCGTGTCGGGCGCGTCCGCCGGCGCACTGTCCGAGCGCCGCATCGCGCTGGTCGTCGGCAATGCCGCCTATGCAACCAAGCCGCTCGACAACCCCGACAACGACGCCGACCTGATGGCACGCACGCTGCGCTCCGTCGGTTTTGAGGTGACGCTGATCATCGATGCCGACCAGCCGGCGATGAAGCGGGCGATCGTCGAGTTCGGCCGCCTGCTCCGGGAGAGCGACAGCGTCGGCCTCTTCTACTACGCGGGTCACGGCGTGCAGGTGGATGGCGAGAACTACCTCATCCCGGTCGGCGCCGACATCCGCGACCAGGAGGAAGTGGCGCTGAATGGCATCGCGCTCAGCGAGCTTCTGAAGACCATGGAGCGGGCGGCGAGCCGGCTCAACATCGCCATTCTCGATGCCTGCCGCGACAATCCTTTCGCGACTTCGGGACGGGAAGGCGTCAGGGGCGCCGGGATGAGGGGCCTCGCGCCCGTCGCCGCACCGGCCGGCACGCTGATCGCCTACGCCACGGCCCCGGGTCAGGTGGCACTCGACGGCACCGCAGGCAACAGCCCGTATTCGTCGGCGCTGGCGGACAGCATTCCCGTCGCTGGCCTGCCGCTCGAGGAGGTGCTGAAGCGCACGCGGCGCAAGGTGCTCGAGGTGACGGGCGGCAAGCAGACGCCTTGGGAGCACTCCTCCCTGACGGGTGAGTTCTATTTCCGACCGAAGGGTGCCGAGGCCGAGGCGACGGCCCGACCCGAGCCGGCCCGGCCTGGGGCTGGTGGACCATCCGATGTCCGTATTTCGGAGGTCGAGGACTGGCAGAAAATCCGGATGACGACCGATCCTCTCATCCTCCGGCAGCATATCGCGCGCTATCCGGACGGGCTCTTCTCGGAACTCGTCGCTTGGCGGCTGGCGCAAATCGAGGCGGGGTCGTCGTCGTGGACCCCGATGATCACCGGCAGCACCGGAGAAGAAGAAGCCGAGGATGCGGCGGCGATCTACGAGCGCGGCTTGCGGCTGGCCGGTGATCGCAGCAGTGCGCCCGCACTTGCGGAGGCTGCCGCGCAATACCGCCGCGCCGCCGAGCTGGGCTTGCCGGCCGCGATGCACGCGCTCGCTCGTGCCTACGACAAAGGGTTCGGTCTCGATCGCGATCTGCCAGCGGCGGCCCAGTGGTACGGCCGGGCTTCCGAGGCGGGCTATGCGCCGGCCATGGCGGCGCTCGGCACCATGCACGAGTTCGGCGAAGGCGCCGCCGTCGACATCGCCGCCGCCTTCCGCCTCTACTCGGCCGCGGCCGCTCTCGGCGATTCCGCCGGCATGACGAGCCTCGCCTATCTCTACGCCGAGGGGAAAGGGACGCCGCGCAACGTCGCCGAGGCGCGTCGCTGGTATGCGGTTGCCGCCGACAAGGGTCAGGTCCGCGCCATGTTCAATCTGGCGCTGCTGCTGCTGCGCGGCGAGGGCGGTGTCGTCGATCTCGTCGGTGCCGTGCGCCAGCTGCAGACCGCTGCCGACCTGCAGCACGCCGGCGCCATGCGCGAGCTGGCCTATCTCTACGACGAGGGGCGGGGCGTGGCGCGCAATCCGAAACGAGCCGCCGAGCTGCTGCTCAAAGCCTTCGCCGCCGGCGACAGCCGAGCGCGCGCCGACATTCTGGACCGGCACGAGACGTGGAGCTTCACGACCCGCCGCGAGATCCAGCGGCGTCTGACGGACAAGGGACTTTATCGCGGTCCGGCGCACGGCTTCTTCGACGCACGCACGCGTCAGGCGCTGGGCAGGCTGGTCGAGCGCGGCTGAGCGGCGACGCGGAGCTTGGCGAATGTGCCAGCCGCGAAAACGTCACTTCGGCCAGAGAACGAAAATGTAGGCGACATAGCCGGCCAACAGCGCCGCACCTTCGAGCCGGCCGATGCGCAGCCCTGTCCAGGCGAACACCAGCATGGCGAGAGATGCCGCGACCATGACGAGGTTGTCGAAGCCGGCGATTTCCGCCGGAATGGGCGTCGGGCCGGGCGCCAGGAGCCCGGTGACGCCGCCGATGCCGAGCACGTTGTAGATGTTCGATCCCATGATGTTGCCGAGCGCCACGTCGGCGTGCTTGCGCAGGGCTGCGACCAGAGAGGTGACGAACTCCGGCATGGAGGTGCCGATGGCGACGATGGTCAGTCCGATCACCGTTTCCGAGATGCCGGCATTGCGGGCGATGGCAGTCGCCGCGTCGACCAGCAGCTTGCCGCCGAAGACGACGATCACCAGTCCGGCCAGCGCCATTACGATCGGCAGGAGCAGGCCGGATTGTTTGTCTTTCGATCCTGTACCGGCTGCATGGCCGATGGGCCCAGTGTGCAGCTCCTCATAGGCTTCGGCCTTTTCATAGGCTGCCGAATGCCCGCCGGCGGCCGGCACTCTTTCCTGGGTGTAGGCGAACCAGAGGTAGGCGACGAGGCACAAGATCAGTGCGACCGCGGCTGGGCGGTCGAGCACGCCGAAATAGCCGATGGCCGTGAAGATGAGCGCCGCTGCCAGCACCAGCACGCCGTCTCGCTTCAGGGCCTTCGAACCGACGACGATCGGCGTGATGAGTGCCGACAGTCCGAGGATCAGGAGGAGGTTGGCGATGTTCGAGCCGACGATATTGCCGATGGCGATGCCGGGAGCGCCGGCCATGGCCGCCTGGACGCTGGTTACCAGCTCCGGCGTCGAGGTGCCGAAGCCGACGAGCGTCAGCCCGATCAGCAGCGGTGACATGCCGAGCCGCTCGGCCACCGCGACCGCGCCGCGAACCAAGAACTCGCCTCCTGTGGCGAGCAAGAGCAGCCCGCCGAGCAGCATCAGAATGTCGGACATTGCTTCCCCTTGTCATGCATTCGCTGCGGCGGAGCATAGTCGAGGAGGAATTGAGTGCAAAGCACGTCGCGGATTGGCGCGCTCCGCTCGGTCTCGAAGCTGGACTGCACGAGCATTCGCTGTAACTGCCGGGCGGCTTGTGGGTATTTAGCGGGCAGCCGTAGCGGGCAGCACCAATCCCTTTGCCTTATCGGCCCCGGTCGTTGCCGTGAAAGTGGCCCCATCGACGGTCGCGCCGGTGAAATCGGCGCCCGTGAGCGTCGCGCCGGAGAAGTCGGCGCCCGTGAGCTTGGACTCTGCAAAATTTGCCTGTTCGAGATTGGCCCCCGAAAACTTCGCATGGTTCAGGCTGTTGAGACTGAGGTCCGCGCCTTGCAGATTGGCGTCGGTGAAGTCGCAGCCGTTCATTTCGATGCGCGCGGTGATGAGTTCCTCGCTGGCGGGATTGCGCGGACCGAAAAAAGTATTCGCCAAATTGGCCCCGCGGAAGCTGATCCGATCCAGTCGCCCGCTGATTTGAGCGCCTGCCAGATTTGCTCCGGCGAAAGTCGGCAGCTCGGCAACCTCGAACTCCATCGTCGTGAAGATATTGGGCCGCATGATCGAGGCCCGGCTGAGATCGGCGCCGGCGAAGTTCGCGCCGGTGATGGTGGCCCGGTCGAGTTTGGCGCCCTGCAGTTTAGCACTGGAGAGATCGCTCGACGTCAGATCCGTGCCATAGAGATTGGCGCCGTTGAGGATGGCCGACTTGAAATCGAGGCCGCTGAGGTCGAGACCGCTCAAATCCTTGCCTGTGTAATCGATGGGGCTCTCGCGCGTGGCGGCAAAGATGGCCGCCGTCACGTCCCGCGCCGTCAAGTCGGCCGCTTGGACCGCGGCGCCGTTCGACGCGGCGCATCCGGCGAGCATTGCGATCACTGCCGCCGCCGTCACACGTTTCGGTCGATTTGACTGCATGGCCAAAAAACTCCGTCGGGTCAGACTACGCGAAGTCGCGTGAAAAGCCAGATCGCGATGCTGACCATCAAGCAGCGAACTCACTGCGATGGTAGCCCTGTAAATACAGCAGCGCGGTCAGGTCACCGTGATTGACGACGGCGCCGTTGGGCAGCGCGTGCGCTGCCTCCTGCACCTTCGGCTTGGCCCGGAAGGCGACGCCCAATCCGGCAGCGGCGAGCATGTCGAGATCATTGGCGCCGTCGCCGACGGCGATGGTGTCCGCCGGGTCGATGCCGAGTTTCTCGATCAATCGGAGCAGGGCGGCACGCTTGGCCTGGCGGCCGAGGATCGGCTCTTTCACGCGGCCGGTCAGCCGGCCGTTCTCGATGTCGAGCCCATTGGCCTGATGCTCGTCGAAGCCGAGACGGCGGGCGACTTTCTCCGTGAAGACGGTGAAGCCGCCCGAGACCAGCGCGGTATATGCGCCGTTCGCCTTCATCGTTCGGATCAGGGTTTCCGCGCCCGGCATCAGAGTGACGCGCCGCTCGTAGACCTCGTCGAGCACGTGCTGGTCGAGCCCCGCCAGCATGGCGACGCGCTCCTTGATGGCGGCCTCGAAGTCGAGTTCGCCCCGCATGGCGCGCTCGGTGATGGACGCGATCTCGGCGCGCTTGCCGACATAGTCGGCCAGCTCGTCGATCAGCTCCTGCTCGATGATGGTCGATTCCATGTCGGCGACGAGGAGCCGCTTGTGTTTCGAGCTGTGCGGCTCGGGGATGAAATTGATGTCGAGTGGCAGGCTCGAAAATTCATCGAATGCGAAGTGCCGGATGTTCTCGGCCGCCGATTCGTCGTCGAAACTCAGCGATATGGAGCAGGCATCGCGATCGGAGAGCCATTGCTTCACGACGCGCCATTCTTGCGGGACGGCGGACCAGAACTCGCCGATCCGGCGAGGATCGACGGCGTGCGCATCGGGTTTGGCGGTGATGACGAGCGTCAGATTGATCATATGGTCAGCACGGGGTCAGGGACGGAAAGGCACGGCGCCGACGTTATGCGCTGCTGATCACCGACCAAGCCAGCGCGATCGAGCGATCGAGGATGAGCGCCATCAATGCTTACCTTCGTCGCGCATGCTCTTCAGATCCTGCCAGGTGAGGTCGCTGAGATCGACCCGGCGGGCAAGTTTGTCGAGTTTGGCGAAACCGCGCCGCGCTCGTTCCGGGTCATTCCGGCGCACGGGCACGAGTTCCGCCACCGGCTTGCCGTGACGCGTGATGGTCAGCCGCTCGCCGTTCTCGACCCGCTCGAGCAACTCTGAGAATTTGGTCTTTGCCTCGCAGGCGCCAATGGTAGCCATTCTCGGACTCTTTCTCTAACGGGCACTTGCGCAAGGCTGGTCGGCACTAGTCTAAACTGATCGAATTAGCAACTTTACGATGCAACGGGGCGGGACCTTGCCAGCAGCATGAAGACGATCCTCATCGCCGGTCCGACGGCCTCGGGCAAATCCGCCCTGGCGATGGCGCTGGCCGAACACATCGGCGGCCGGATCGTCAATGCCGACAGCATGCAGGTCTATTGCGAGTTGAGTGTCCTGACCGCGCGGCCGAGCCCCGACGACGAGCGGCGCGTCCCGCACGCGCTTTACGGCTTCGTGCCGGCATCCGAGCCCTATTCCGTCGGGCGGTTTACCAGGGATGCGGCGGTGGCCATCGCCGAGGCGCGGAGCGAGGGGCAGGTGCCGATCATCGTCGGCGGAACCGGGCTCTACTTCAAGACGCTGCTGGAGGGTTTGTCGCCGGTTCCCGCCATTCCGGAGGACGTCCGGCGGCACTGGCGGACTGAAGCGGTTCGGCTCGGCCCCGACCAACTGCACGCGGAGCTTGCTGTTCGCGATCCGCTGATGGCGTCCCGGCTGCGTCCGAGCGACCCGCAGCGCGTCGTGCGCGCTCTCGAGGTCATCGAGGGGACGGGCCGATCGCTCGGCGAGTGGCAACGGCTGCCGGGCATCCCCGTCGTCGGCGAGGCGGATACGGTCCGGTACGTCTTGCAGGTGGAGGGCGAGGAACTGCAACACCGGGCCGATTTGCGGTTCGATGCCATGCTGCGGGCGGGAGCGCTCGGCGAGGTTCGAACCCTCGCGGCCCTGGACCTCGATCCTGAGTTACCGGCCATGCGGGCGCTGGGCGTTCGCCCGCTGATGCGTCATCTCGCCGGGGAGAGCGATCTCGCCGAGGCGGCGGCAGCGGCCAAGGCCGAGACGTGGCAATACATCCGGCGGCAGCGCACATGGCTCAGACGCAATATGATGACGTGGAAGGCAATTTCTTCGCAACAAACGGAAAGAATGCGAGACCAAGCCTTGGCGTTTATTGATATTTGAGATTGACCCTGCAAACTCAGCCGACTACGGTCCCGCGAAATTTCGGGGATCAGGCCCGTTTCGACGCATTACGGGACGGATCGCGGGCGACAACAGGAGTAGAACCGATGGCACGGCCGATGACGGGCGCCGAGATCGTGATCAAGGCGCTGGCGGACCAGGGTGTCGAGCACATCTTCGGCTATCCGGGCGGAGCCGTGCTTCCGATCTACGATGAGTTATTCCAGCAGGAGAAGGTCCGCCACATCCTGGTCCGCCAGGAGGGCGGCGCGGTGCATGCCGCCGAGGGCTATGCGCGCTCGACCGGCAAGGTCGGCGTGGTGCTCGTCACCTCGGGCCCCGGCGCCACCAACGCCGTCACCGGACTGACCGACGCACTGATGGACAGCATTCCGGTGGTCTGCATCACGGGGCAGGTACCGACCCATCTGATCGGCAACGATGCCTTCCAGGAGTGCGATACGGTCGGCATCACGCGGCCCTGCACCAAGCACAACTGGCTGGTGAAGAACGTCAACGACCTCGCCCGCATCCTGCACGAGGCTTTCCACATCGCCCGCTCGGGCCGGCCCGGGCCCGTCGTCGTCGATGTCCCGAAGGACATCCAGTTCGCGACCGGCAACTACGTCGGCCCGACCAACATCGGACACAAGACCTACAAGCCGCGGGTGAAGCCCGATCAGGCGCCCGTACGCGATGCGATCGATCTCATCGCGGGGGCCAGGAAGCCACTGTTCTATACCGGCGGCGGCGTCATCAACTCCGGCCCGAAAGCCAGCCAGTTGCTGCGCGAGTTCGTGCGTCTCTCCGGCTTCCCCATCACCTCGACGCTGATGGGTCTCGGCGCCTATCCGGCCTCAGACAAGCAGTGGCTCGGGATGCTCGGGATGCACGGCACCTACGAAGCCAACTGGGCGATGCACGACTGCGACGTGATGATCAACATCGGAGCGCGCTTCGACGATCGCATCACCGGCCGGCTCGACGCCTTCTCGCCCGGCTCGAAGAAGATTCACGTCGACATCGATCCCTCGTCGATCAACAAGAACGTGCGCGTCGATATTCCGATCGTCGGCGACGTCGCCTACGTGCTCGAGGACATGCTGCGGCTGTGGAAGGCGAAGGCTCCGCAGCTCGACAAGGCCGCGCATAAAGTGTGGTGGAAGCAGATCGAGACCTGGCGCGGCAAGCGATCGCTCTCCTACAAGCCGAACAAGGACGTGATCATGCCGCAGTACGCGGTCGAACGGCTCTACGCGCTGACCAAGGATCGCGACACCTACATCACAACCGAGGTCGGCCAGCACCAGATGTGGGCGGCCCAATTCTACCACTTCGAGGAGCCGAACCGCTGGATGACCTCCGGCGGGCTCGGCACCATGGGCTACGGCCTGCCGGCGGCCATCGGCGCGCAGCTCGCCCACCCCAAGAGCCTGGTCATCGACATCGCCGGCGACGCCTCGATCCTGATGAACATCCAGGAGTGCTCGACGGCCGTGCAGTTTGATCTGCCGGTCAAGGTGTTCATTCTCAACAACCAGTACATGGGCATGGTGCGCCAGTGGCAGCAGCTGCTGCACGGCAATCGCCTGTCGCACAGCTACACGGAAAGCCTGCCCGATTTCGTTAAGCTGGCCGACGCTTACGGCTGGCATGGCATCCGCTGCGACAAGCCGGGCGACCTTGACGCGGCAATCAAGGAAATGATCGACATCAAAAAGCCGGTCATTTTCGACTGCCGCGTCGCTGCGCTGGCCAACTGCTTCCCGATGATCCCCTCCGGCAAGCCGCACAACGAGATGCTGCTCGGGGAGGACATCTCCGATGAGGAAGTCGGCAGAGCGATCGGCAAGGAAGGCAAGGTGCTGGTGTAAGGGGAACGGCTCACCTTGCTGGCAGATATTCCCACGGGTTGATAAGAGGGATGCCGAGTCCTTTGAAGTCCCTCGTATTTCGGGTCGCGAGGGGGACATCAGCGTGGAGGGCAATCCCAGCAATCTGGCTGTCGGGAATGTCGGGATTGAGCCCGCGCTTGATCTGGCTGGCCCGTATTCGAGCTGCGGCCTCGGCAGCAGCGCTTCCGAAGTCGATGATCCTCGTATTGAACATTGGCTTGATCAGGGTGTCGATGATCTCCTCCAATTCGCGACGGCGGCGACCGTGAGGCTGTTTCTCTATGCCAAAGCGAATTTCGAAGAGCGTGGGTGCGGACGTGAAAAGGGAGTTTCTGTCTTGACGATCCAGCCAGGCTTGGACCATCGGCTCCAGAGGCAGGCGCATGATTGCGGAAACGACGTTCGTATCCAGCAAGATCATGGATCAAGGTCACCGGTGCCGATGCGGCGGTTTTTCCGTAGTTCTGCGATGCCCAGCTCGAATGTCTCCCAATCCTCCCTCGAGAGCTTGTATTTTTTCAGCTTGCGAGCCAATTCCGTACCAAGGCCTTCCTTGCTCGCGGTTGGTGCAGGAGCCGAGGCAACGTTGGAGAGGATGTCGCGAACCTCCGCCTCCAGACTGCGGCCGTGCTGTTCGGCTCGCTTCTTGAGGCGATCTTTGACCTCGTCCGGAATGTTTCGTACGACAAGCTGGGCCATCGGCACCTCGGTGATATCATGATATCAAGAAGCGCGAGCCGTCACAAGTCAAACGTCGCTTGAGACAATATCGGAAAGCCTCCGCAAGGACTTGCCTGATGCATCGGAAATCCTCCGGATCCCAGCACAACCGACATTTCCTTCCATTTGTGATGGGGATTTGGTTGGGTTTTGCGATAAACGCCCATGCCGAGCCCACGCCCGCCACCGAGCCCGTGCCCAAGCCCGCGTGGGACCGGATTGCCAACATCAAGGACGCGGCGACGCGCATCGGAAAGCTGCAGCGGTCGAAGGGTGTCAAGGCGGTCTACGAATTCATCGACGCCTGTTACCGCACCCACTCGATCGCCGAAAGCTACACGGCAGGGTTCGAAGCGTGCATCGCGCAGGATTATCTGCAGACCAAGATGCTGGTGCAGATCTATCAGCGCACGCCGCCCGAGACGCTGAAGCGGGCCGGGTCGCCGACGCCGGAGGTGCTGGCCGCGACGGTCGGCCGGCGCATCGTGGCGGCCTTCGCGCAATACAAATACACCGTCGATGATGCGAACAGCTTCAAGTCGCTGGTCGATCAGCACGGCGTCCCGGAATTCATGCGCGTCGTCTTTCCCGAGGCGATGCGCGAGCTTGAAGAACGCCGTTCAGGCAAGCCGAGAGACCGCCAACCGTGAAATTCTCCGGACATAAACTACTGTGCCGAGCGCAGGAGCTCCTTGTTGATGGCGGTCTCGAGCGCGTCCAGGTCGAGTTGCACCAAGTCCCAGATGATGCGGCTGTCAATTCTATGATACTCGTGGCGAAGTTTGTTCCCAACAGCTTTGATCTGTTGCCAGGGAATTGTCGGGTGACGATCGGTAATGTCGTCGGGAAGGTGGCGAACAGGCTCCGACACGATTTCGATGAAGCGCTCGACTGCCGCACGGCCGATCAGGTCGTCGGCGAAGGCTTCCGGCGTGACACTTCGGGCAGCAGCAGTCCGGGCAAGAGTAATGGCAGAGACGATCTCTTTCAGTACGATCGCAACGTTCCGGGCCATCAGAAAATCCTGATTGCTTCGGCTTCTATGCTCTCGCGAAGGGCCGGGTGGAGACTGCTTCGTGTTGTCAAATCGACTTGCAGACCGGTCTTGCGCTCGATCGCGTGTTCAAGTCCGATGAGATCGAGTAGAGAGAATTTTCTCCCTGGATCGATATCGATAAAGGCGTCAACGTCACTGCCGGGGTGGTTGTCGCCTCTCGCCCGCGAGCCGAACAAAAACAAGGTTACGGCCCCTCCGGAACGCAGTTTTCCAGCTTGGTTGCAAAGCCGCGCGATGAGTTCCCCTCTCTCCATCCTGGAAGTCTAACACCGGCAAGCTGGCGTCACAATTGCGGGTGCACTCGCTGTGCCACAGAATTCCTAGAAAGGCTGGACCGACTCCCATGGTCAATCCCAATCCGCAGACCCACTACTCCGCTCCTGCCGTGAAGCAGGAGGTGGTCAGCCGTACCCTGGCGATCCTCGTCGACAACGAGCCGGGCGTTCTGGCCCGCGTCATCGGCCTGTTCACGGCGCGGGGCTACAACATCGATAGCCTGACGGTGACCGAGACGGAGCACGAGAAGCACCTCTCGCGCATCACCATCATGACGCGTGGCACGCCCATGGTGATCGAGCAGATCAAGCATCAGCTCGAGCGGATGGTTCCGGTGCACCGGGTGCGCGATCTGACCAACGACGGCAGCTCGGTGGAGCGTGAGCTGGCACTGGTCAAGGTGGCGGGTCGCGGCGAGAAGCGCATCGAAGCGCTGCGGCTGGCCGAGATCTTCCGCGCTCAGGTGATCGATACCTCGACCGAGCATTTCGTGTTCGAGGTCACCGGCAAGCCGTCGAAGATCGAAACCTTCATCGGCATCATGACCGAGCTGGGACTGGTCGAAGTTTCGCGCACTGGCATCGCCGCCATCGGCCGCGGCGCGACGGGGATGTGACGGCAGGACAGCTCGGTCCTTCCGTTCGGCCGCAGTCGACCGTGCTCCGGCCGGCTCAATAGACGATGTGCAACTCGTAGGCGTTCTTGGCGCTTTTCGAGAACATCAGATTGTCGTCGGTACCGAGGAAGAGCTGCTTGCCGGCGCTGCGGAAGCCGGGATTGCCGTCGTTGGTGTGATAGAGCGGCGTGGCGCTCGGCGGCGTCGCGTTCTCGAACACGAAGGCGACCAGCAGCGGCCGGTAGATGCGCTCGCCGACCCGCTCGCACTTGTCGGTTCCTTCGGCCTCTTCGCAGGCGCGCAGTGACTTGTAGGTCGGGGCCGCACCCTCGTGGGCACGGATCGCCGTCTCGATGGCGCTCGAGCAGTCGTCGAGCGAAAAGCGGCCGGAGGCCTCGCAATCGACGGCTGAAACGAATACCGCCCGCTCGGTGGGGGCGGGTGTCGGCGCAGCGGCGGCCGGCTCCTCGCCGCCGCATCCGCCGGTGCTGAGCGCCGCCGAAGCGGCCAATACGAGGGTGAGCCATTTCGAGCGGATCATGGTCGACCTTTGCTCTGCACCGCGGAGGACAGCCGCGATGATTAGGCGGTCGCGGTTTCAGTTTCGTTAACCCGTGCCGCTTCGGTGGCCCGAGGCCGGCGGTGCGACCCACGTCAACAGGTCGCGGACGAGGGCGCCCGAACGGCCGATTTCCGCCCGATCAGCCGTTGAAATCGCGCGCTTACTCAGAGTAACGTCCGGCGCCGTCGGTGGGACCGGCGAGAGGCCAAAGACCTTCGAAAATCGAGAGAGAACCGATGCGCGTCTATTACGATCGTGATGCCGATCTGAACCTGATCAAGTCGAAGAAGGTCGCTATCGTCGGCTACGGCAGCCAGGGCCACGCACACGCGCTCAACCTGCGAGACAGCGGCTGCAAAGACGTGGTCATCGCGCTGCGCAAGGGCTCGGCCACCGCCGCAAAGTGCGAAAAGGAAAAGCTCAAGGTCATGGAAGTGGCCGACGCCGCCAAGTGGGCGGATGTCATCATGATGCTGACGCCCGACGAGCTGCAGGCCGACATCTACAAGGACCACCTCGCCGCCAACATGAAGCAGGGCGCGGCGCTGATGTTCGCGCACGGCCTCAATGTGCATTTCAATCTCATCGAGCCGCGCGCCGACCTCGACGTCGGCATGGTGGCGCCCAAGGGCCCCGGCCACACGGTGCGCGGCGAGTATCAGAAGGGCGGCGGCGTGCCGTGCCTGATCGCCATCCACCAGAACAAGAGCGGCAACGCGCACGAGCTGTTCCTGTCGTATGCGTCGGCGGTCGGCGGCGGGCGCTCGGGCGTCATCGAGACGACCTTCAAGGAAGAGTGCGAGACTGATCTGTTCGGCGAGCAGGCGGTGCTGTGCGGCGGCCTCGTCGAGCTGATCCGCGCCGGTTTCGAGACGCTGGTCGAAGCCGGTTACGCACCCGAGATGGCTTACTTCGAATGCCTGCACGAGGTGAAGCTGATCGTCGATCTCATCTACGAGGGCGGCATTGCCAACATGAACTACTCGATCTCCAACACCGCCGAGTACGGCGAGTACGTCACCGGCCCGCGCATCATCACGCCGGACACCAAGGCGGAGATGAAGAAGGTTCTGCGCGACATCCAGATGGGCCGCTTCACGCGCGACTGGATGCAGGAGTGCAAGGCCGGGCAGCCGAGCTTCAAGGCCACGCGCCGCATGAACGACGCCCATCAGATCGAAGAGGTCGGCGCCAAGCTGCGTGCCATGATGCCGTGGATCAAGTCCAAGGCGCTCGTCGACAAGACCCGGAATTAGGGGGTGCTTGCACGGAGTGACGCGGCTTGCGTCTTGTAACGCCGAATTACCGCATCTCCCGCGTCATTGCTCCGCCATGACGCGGGAGAAGCGCATCATTATGCGAGCGTGGCGATCAGGGAATCGAA
>JBQTIA010000099.1:0-7904 GCA_052388455.1 Hyphomicrobium sp. | reverse complement strand
TCCGCGTCCTCCAGCGTCGCGCCTACGGCCTGCGCGACGAGGAGTACTTGCGCCTCAAGATCCTCACCTGCATGCTGCCACCGCTCTAAACCGTGGTCGGATCACCCACACGACTTCCTGAAGAGCCCCTTTTTCAGAATCGAGAGAAAATCCGACGTTTCGTTGTGGGAAAGCCGGCACACCTAGAGCCCTGCGACCCGACCACGAAGCGGTTCCCAGCGGCGGTCGACGCGCGACCAGGAGAGGTGGAAGTCTCCTTGCTGCACGGCGACCTCCATTCGGGTCTTCGCTTCATCGAGGCGCCCGCGTGCGATATCGATGGCGGCCAGGCTCGTCGGCCTCACATACTGCGTGCGTTCGGATTCGATCAGCTTGCCGGTCAGGCGATCGGCTGTCGCGCTGTTGCCGGCGCACGCCTCGGCATACGCCAGAGCTGCGAGCGCCTGGGCCGATCCCGAGACCGCAAAAGCCCTGCCGGCTGTCGCGCGCGCGTCCTCGAAGCGTCCACACGCGCACAATCCGCGGCTGAGCCAAAGGTTGGCCGCGTAGTTGGCCGGGTCGAACTCCAGAATGTCGCGGAAATTGCCGGTCGCGGCATCGGTTTGCCCGGCGGCGAGCAGGAGGGTCGCCTTGAACGTCCGGTGCAGGAGTGCGTCGGGTTGCAGCCGTTCGGCCTTGTGGATGTGAAGCAGCGCCTCTTCAGTCCGTCCATCGGCGAGTAGGACGACGGCGGCCCAGTGCTGGAGCTTGGATTCTGTGGGACAGAGCTCGAGGGCCCGCCGGATGGCCGCTCTGACCGTGCTCTTGTCGGCGAGCCGCAGACTGGCGAGGCTCACGAAGAAGTGCGCCGGCCCATTCTCAGGATCGAGAGCGAGCGCGCGGCCGGCCGCTTGCTGCATCAGCGGCAAACCGTCCTCCGGCGCCAGAAAGCCGATGTCGGAGCACGTCGCACCGGCGGCGCATTCGGCCATCAGGGCGTTCAGACGCGCATTGTCCGGCCAGCGCCTAATGCTTTCGCCCAGCAATCGTATGGCACGCCTGTAGTCATCCGGTGAGAAACGGAAGATCAGCGAACGGGCCAGCCAGTACAGCGACTCCGGGTCGTCGAGGATCGGCTCGGGCCGGTGGCCGTTGGTCGAGAATGTGGGGCGATACGAACCCTTCGGCATGGAGATCCGAACCGGCTCGGTCGCACCGTCCGTTCGAAAGTAGTCGTCGAGACGGGCCCTCAGCCTGATGGCCTCGACGCGCACGATATTGTCGATCCGCGGATCGAAATCCTCGCCCCGGTCGAAGACCTCCAGTCCGACGGCATACTCTTTGAGCCGTTCGCCGCGACCGGCGAGCTCCGCGCGAACGACGAACTCCAGAAAGCGACGGAGCCGTCCAGCGCGCCGAAAAGACGGGCTCGCGAGCGCCCGATCCAGGCAGGTCTTAATGGCCGTGGTGTCCATCGCGCACCGGAAAAATTCATCAGGATGCAAAAGATTAGCACGCGATCTAACCGTTAGGGAACGGCATGTAACTCCCGCGTCGACTCCGAATTTGCCACGCTCCCGATGGCTGAGGCGGTTCTGCTCCCGGTTCAATCCGAGCAGGCCCGGCTTCGACCTGGCAGTGACATTTATCGAAGTGGAGCAAAATCATGGTGACACTCGCAAAATCTCTTCTGGCCTTCGCAGCGCTCAGCATGGTCGGGTTCGTGTGCCCGGTCCTGGCCGGAAGCGAAGGCGACGCCGGCCGTTTCGACGTCGCCTACGTCAAGCGTGACATCCAACCAATCGCGGATGGTCACATCCTTCTCCTCAGTGAGTCCACGGGGACGAATACGAGTCCCGGCGGCGGGCCGCTCGACGGCTTCGCTGTCAGCATTCGGGAAACGGCGGACCTCGACAAGGGCAATGGCACGCACCTCGGCTATGCGATCTTATCGCGTGGGGTCGACCAGCAGATCGTGCGCGTGAGCGGCAAGGTCACGACGACGCTCGACAACGGCCAGCCGCGGACCACCATGGCCGGAACCTGGGAGGTCGTTGCGGCCACGGGCGCCCTCGCCGGCACCACAGGCAAAGGCACGTACAGCGGCTATTTCACGGCCGAGGACAAATATCACATTGATTGGAAGGACTCGCGTCGGCGCATCGAGCCCAGGGCGGCGCACCGGTAGGTCCTCGCAACGGCGCCGGCCGAGTGGGCGCCGTTGCATACCGTAGCATACTTCATCCAGCCGGCCCGTCGTGTCTCGCTTCAGCGATCGAGAGGTCTCGACCTCGCGCGACGCCGAGAGCAGCACCGACGTTGCCACAGCGAGATCAATGGAGAGACAGTGACATGTGGGGTAAGCACCTGATCATCGACATGGGCGGGGGCGATCCGGTCCGGGTCCGCAGCGGCGAGCATATCCGCCAGTTTTCGGAGACCCTCGTCCAGGCCATCGGCATGAAGGCCTACGGACCGCCGCTCCTGAAGCACTTCGCCGAGCATGTGCCGGAGGCGGCCGGGTACTCGCTCGTGCAGCTGATCGAGACCTCGGCCATCACCGGGCACTTCTGCGACGCCTCCGGTGACGCCTACATCGACATTTTCTCGTGCAGGGATTTCGAGACGGCGGACGCGATGGCCATCGTCGAGGAATGCTTCAATCCGAGCACTTTATCGGCGACAGTGCTCGTCCGCCAGGCCCGGCGACCCGGCAGCCTCTCGCGGGCCTGCCGGATCGGTTTGGGCAAGGAGCCGCTTGCGGCCGACGCCGACAGCCCGGCGCGCTTCGCCCTCCTGTACCCGGCTGACGCCCTGCAACAGGGAGCATAGGCGGTCATGCCCAAGGACTTCGCCATCGACCCGGCCGTGATCGGCAACAGGTTTGCCATCCTGGTCGTCGCCGCCGCTCTCTGCTTCACCATCGGCGGCATCTTCATGAAGCAGGCCGACGGTGTGCGGCACCTGGTGCCGACGCTGACGTTCATGGCGTGGTTCGTCCTCGGCGCAAGCCTGCAGGCCATCGCCATGCGCGGCACCGACCTCAGCGTCACCTACAACGTCGTGGTCGGCATCGAGGCCATTCTCGCCCTGTCGTTCGGGGTGGCGCTGTTCGGCGAAAGCCTGACCGCGGCCAAGGCCGTGAGCACCGCTCTGATCGTCGCCGGCATCATGGGACTGCGCAGCACGTAAGATGTCACCGGCCAAGTCGCCCTTGGCGGTGACCATGCCGCCGACGTTCGTCGCACAACCCAAGTCTACCCGTGCCGTCAAGAGAAAGGACAACCCCATGAAACAAACCCGAGCGATCATCCTCGCTGCCGCGGCTTTCGCCGCTATCGGCGCCTCCGCGGCTTTTTCCGGCAAGGTCATCGAGGAGTCCGGCGCCATTTCCTGCGTGATCGACAAATGGGATGAAAAGGAGCCGGAGAAGGGGCGCAAGCTCGTCGACTATGCCGCCCGTTGCGTGCTGGTCCCCGACGATCCGGCGTTGGCCAAGGCCACCGAGGCGTGCGTCGGAAAGTTCGATTACAAGCCGGACAGCACGTGGACCGCCAGCGGCACCTGCACCGACACCGTGAAGGGCGGCGACCAGCGGTTCCTGACCTGGGAAGAGGGCTCGCAAATGAAGGCGTACACGTACGCCTTCACCGGCGGCACCGGGGCGTTTCAGGGCGTCAGCGGCGGCGGCACCTATTCCTACGAGAACCTCACCGACACGCTGACCGGCGGGCGCTACAAGGGCCGGATGGAGCGGCCGTGATGCGAGACATATGTGAAAGCGGGCTGGCTGAAGTGAGCCGGTGATCGGCCCGCGCGTTCAATCCCGGTCCGGCGCGCCGAGCGGGAAGTAGGACCGGTAGGGCCGGGCCTCTTCCACCGCCCGGGCAAAGGACGGTCGGGCCAGCAATCGCGTGCGGTAGGCGCGGAGCGCGGGATACGCCTCCGAAATCCGGTGAGTCCAGTCCGCGTAGAACAACGAGGGCGCGGCTGCGCAGTCGGCCAGAGTGAAGTCTGCGCCGGCGGCCCAGGTCTCCGCGCCGGCGGCGCATGTCCGCCCGGCGAGCCAGCCTTCGAGCCAGTCGTAGGCGCGCTCCAGCCGTTGCCGGGCGAGCATCAGACCGTCCTCGCTTTTGACTGGGATGCGCTTCAGCGCACTGGCGACCGCGACCTGCATGGCATCCATCACGTGCAGGTCGAAGAAGCGGTCGAGGAAGCGCACGTCCAGCGCAGCCATCGGGTCGGTTGGCAGCAGGCGCACTGGCCCAGGATACGCGAGCTGCAGGTATTCGATGATGATGCTGCTCTCGACGACTGTACGATCACCGTCCACCAGCAGCGGGAACTTGGCGAGCGACCAGCGCCGCAGCCACTCGGCGGTGTGCTGCGGCGTATCCGGCCCGATGCAGCGGAACTCGAAGGGCGTGGCGTTCTCGTAGAGCGGGACCAGCACCTTCTGCGTGTACGACGAGAAGGGATGACCATAGAGCACGAGCGGCACCGCGGGATCTCCTTGGTCACAGCCATCGCATGAGTCTTGGTGTTGCAGTCCCAAACCTTGAGGCCAGTCGGCTGCCCCATCAAGGGGGCCCGATAGGTGTTGGACATCCAATCGGCTGATGCCGACTATCTGCAGACCTTTCGGCTGCCGGATGGATGGTCTATATTCTAGTCAATCTGACCAGAAAGGACTGCCGCCGTGCCCGCATCAACCTCCGGTAAGACGTCGCGTCGCCCACCCGGCCCAGGGCGCTGGCGACTGCAAGACGCGAAGGCGCAGTTCAGCGAGCTTGTCCGCCGCGCACGTGAGAAGGGGCCGCAGCGCGTCACCGTCCATGGCAAGGACGCTGTCGTTGTCGTCGACGCCGCGGAGTGGGATCGGATGAAGAAACCGGTGTCCGGGCGAGATCTCGTGGATGCACTGGCAAGCTCGCCACTCCGGGATGTGCCGATCGAGCGGTTGTCGGTGAAATCACCGGTTCGGGATGTGAAGCTTTGAGGGGCTGGCTGATCGACACCAACGTCGTGTCGGAGCTTCGGCGGGCGCGACCGGCCCAGAAGGTGAGGGCGTTTGTCGCCGGCCAGCCGGGCGATGTCCTCTTTACCAGCGACGTGACCTTCGCCGAGGTTCGCGTCGGCATCGAGCAGATCACTGATCCGGCGCGCCGGGCCGATTTGGTGCTGTGGCTCGATCGTACGCTGCGGCCACTGTTTACTGGGCGTGTGCTGCCGGTAACCGAGGATGTGCTGCTGCGATGGCGCCTGATGCGGGAAGCCGGCCGAAAGTCGGGCCACACGTTTTCGGAGCCCGATCTCCTCATTGCCGCACTGGCCGCGCTGGCGGACCTGATCGTGGTCAACCGGGACACCAGCGAGTTCATTGCTGCGGGCATACCAGTCTTTGATCCCTGGGTCTGGACGCTCCATGCCGGAGGCCGGGCGCACCAGATTGCCGACGCGGAAATGGCGGATGCCTTGGCCAAAGCGACGGAACTGATCGCAAATTGAACAGCGGAATGCCTGAAATTGTCAGCCCGGTCGGCGAACGGCCTCGATCTCGCATTCCATGGCGTCCGTCGCTTCGTCGACCCATCGATTTTGGACAAGGAAACATACGCGCTGTCGGAGCCGATCGCGAGGTCAGCCGAAAAGCCCAGTACCAAGCGCCCCGAGCTTGGTCACGACGTCACCGCCCAAATCCGTACAGTAGGGGTTGCAGAACTTTCGAAGCAACGGTTTGGGAGTGAAAAGTCTCAAACAATCAACGATTGCGAGGCTTGGTGGAGCCGGCAAGACGCTATCGATGATTGAAACACTTGAAGCTCCCAGACGGGCAGATTTCACTTTGTCTCGCACAGCATTTACTGGCTGAATTTCCTGATCGCAGCCTCTGCTCGCCCCTCGTCATGCGGCGTCGCGGGTACCGAGTAGTCCCTGCAGCTCCGTGATTGCGAGCCTCGTGTCGGCGATGGCCCTCATGAGCCCGATCTCCTCCAAGGGCCGGCCGCCTAGCAGCTCCCTTGCCAGGATAGCGAAGCCCTGCCAGTCGCCGCGCTGGCGGCGATGCTTCAGCGACAGGGCCATCCATGCTGCAAGCTCGGCCCAGCGGCGACGGCGCGCCTGCAGCGGTCCGGCGAGGAGAACAGCCATCTGCTTGGCGCGCGCCGCGCGTCTGGTTCCTAAGGACTTGGCGAGGTTGGCATTGTCCTGGAACCACGTCTGGAGTGTCGGATGCTCATCGAGCCAGTTGGCGCGCTCCTCGAGCGTCCTGGTCACCGCGGCAGGCGCCAGACGCTTCTCCTCCAACTCGGTGATGAGCTCTGCCACGAGCCTGTCGGCGGGCAGAGGCTTCGGATTGAGGTCGACGAGCCCCATGGCCTCGGCACAGTCCAGCAGGGCAAATGGCGGCGGGTGACCCGCCTCGAGATTGATCGCCAGCGCCTGACCGCAGACCATCCGAGCATAGTCCAGGCCGGTTTCCGAGAGCCCGATCTCGCCCTCGATGTCCCCAACGATTTCTCGCAGATCGACCTTGCTGGCGTCACGGCGCACCCAGGCATCCCGCACGCCGAAGCCCTGCTTGACGAGCAGGCAGGCGACGAGCGGCTTGCCCGCATCCTCGGCGATCGCCAGGATCGTGAGTGCTCCCGAGCCGTCGATGCCTGACGACAGGACCTGCCGTACGATCGGCCGCGGCCAGGGCGCGCTGTCTGTGGATTTCTTGCGGGCGGCCTTGATGGCCGCGTCGAGACTGCTGCGATCGCCGGGCGAAAGCCAGTTGCGCATCGCGATCATGCGCCTAAGCATCGTCGGGCTGACAAGACCGTGCGGAGCTGCCAGCACGAGCAACTCCACGAGCTTTGCGCGCACCTCGGCCGACGCATTGAGCAGGAAGCCGACCGAGGCCTCCCTGATAGCCGGCTCCGTCGCGGCGAAAGTGGCCATGACCAGGGCGGTCCGGCCGTCCTGAGGCATCGTTTCGACGGTCTCGTCCATATGGGCGTGGATTGCGAACGGATCGCCGCCGAGTTGCTCGACCATGCGTGCGAAATAGTCCGCGCCCGCGCCGTCCTCGACCGCCGCGCGAGCGGCGCTGTCATTCTCCATCAGCGTCTGCATCAGGTTGCGCAGCTCGTCGCCCATCTCGAGCTTGGCACCCGCAAACTGGTGCAGGATGAGGAGCAGTATCGGCGGCGTGATGTAGCCCTTCTCGCCGCCCAGAATCAGATGCCGGCGCAGGCGGTCCACGAAAACCATGGTTGCCGCGTCGTCGCGGTCGACCGCATAGCGGAGCATCTCCAGGCCATGCCCGAGAAGGAACGCGTAGCCGCCGATCAGATCGTCGCTGGGGCGCTTCTTCCTTCCCTCCTTGGCCATGAGGTCGACGATATCGAGCACGTGCTCAGGCTCCCTGTCGAGGGCGCGCATGGAGTGTTGGGTGGCAGGGCTCAGCCGCTCGGCCGTCATGTCGGCAACAACGGCCTTGGCGATGCGTGTGAGAGCCTTGTGGTCGGTCATTCGCAGTCTCCCAGGTGGCTGGCTGAGGCTGCCTTGCGCAACTCATCGGTGTCGCCGAGGGAGCCACGATCACCCTCGACGATTCGGAGGACTGCGCACACATGCCGGCGGATGGCATCCACTATGAATGTGTCGTGGGGCTTCAGTTCGAGAACATCAGAGGCAATGCAGCGGCCGTGAGAAGATCGCCGGCCGCGAAATGTCGACTCCCAACTATGCGATTCCCAGGTTTGGGAGCCGTCACAATTAATATAATAAAATCAATCGGTTGCGTATTGCTTTTGGTGGAGCCGAGGGGGATCGAACCCCTGACCTCGTCATTGCGAACGACGCGCTCTCCCAGCTGAGCTACGGCCCCGAATTGGTGGTCATTTAGGCGGCGGCCTTTTGGGATGTCAAGAAACGGG
>JBQTIA010000098.1:0-2678 GCA_052388455.1 Hyphomicrobium sp. | reverse complement strand
GACCCAACCTACGTCCAAATGCGATTCCCCTGCTCGCGGCCGGGGGGCTTTCCACTTTCATCCTGCACACACCTTGGCGGCGGCGACCAGCCGGTCGAGCGCCTTCTTCGTGCGGGCCAGTGCCGAGCGGTCCTTCATCGACCAGTGCCAGAAGTGGTGGCTGAGATAATGGCCCGTCAGCTCGAACACGAGCTGGTCGGCATCGAGATCGGCCGAAAAGGTGCCGGCCGCCTTGGCGGCTTCGATGGCTGACTTGAGGGTGTCGTTCCAGGCGTCGAGGACCTCTTTCAGTCGAGCGCGCACCGGTTCCGGCAGTGCATCGCTTTCGGCGCTGGCGTGGACGAACGGACATCCGCCCTTGAGCCGCGGCGAGCGCGACCACGCGATCCAGTTGTTGAACAGTGCCCGGAGGTGCGGTTCCCCTGGTCCCTGGCCGTCGGCGGCGTCGATGACGTCGCGGATGAACATGCTCGCCGCCTGATCGAGCACGCCGAGCTGGAGACTTTCCTTGGTCGCGAAATGAGCAAAGAGCCCGCTCTTGGAAAGATCGAGATCGCGCGCCAGCTCGCCCATCGACAGGGCATGCAGGCCCGAGGCGCTGGCCAGGCCCAGCCCGTGGGTCAGAATACGCTCGCGCACCACCTCCATCGACGTCATCCGGCGTTTCCTTTCTCGTGCTGGGCCGCGCCGGACGGCCGGCGTGCGGGGAACCACGTCTCGACCGGCCGTACGGCGCGGCAGCCATCTCCTGGCCCCAACCAGCCTGCGAAAATGGGAGAGAGTTGGGCAGCAACCCGATGCGGACGACAGCGGAGGGAGGCTGTGTCTATCGAGCAGCACTCTCTGATTCGGGGTCGTCTGCAAATCAGGGTGCCGGTGGCTCGCCGCCGGGTCGACGCTGCGGAAATGCAACAGTTATCTGCTGAAACATCCAATTCAACGCTATTGTTAACCAGCGCAAGTCATGCGGCGAGGACAAGTTCGGCGAAGCATCGCATCCTGCCGCTCGTGTGATGATTTCGGGCTCGTGGAGGCGACCATGGCGGTCAGCAGACTTCGCATTTCACACCGCGCGCAAACGGCAAGCCTCGCCGGAGCCCTGGCTCTTGCGGCGGCGATGCCGACCGCCGCCGGCGAAACATTCGTCTTCGCCAAGGGCTGCGAACGGGGCGAAAAGGTCGTCATCGCCGCCGTCGGTGATCTCCTGTTCCACGCCTCGCTGCAGCGAACGGCGCTCGCCAAGGGCGGACGCTATCTCGACTTCTGGTCGCCGGTTCAGCCCGTCATCGCCGCAGCCGACATCGCCTACGGCAATCTCGAAGGTCCGGCGGCATACGGTGTCGATGGTCGCGGCCGTGCGCGCACCGATCCCGGTCGCCGCCTCGACGGCCTCGTTTACGGCCCCGACCGGCCGGTGCTGACGGAACTGGTGTTCAACTATCACCCGTCGGTCGTCTCGGATATCAAGGAGAGCGGCTTCGACATCGTGTCAACGGCCAACAACCATTCCGCCGACCGCGGCGCGCTCGGGATCGATCGGACGATCGAGGCGCTGGAACGGGAGAAGCTCCCCTTCACGGGTACGCGGCGCGGCGATGTGGTGCCGGGCCGGTGGAGCACCGTCACCGAGGCGAAGGGCGTGCGCGTGGCCTGGCTCGCCTGTACGTATTCCTCGAACGGCATCCCGACCAAGGGCCAGGTGCTCGAGTGCTACAAGAATCGTGACGTGGTGATGGGCGAGCTTGCGGCGCTCGCGGCCGATCCGACCATCGATGCCGTGATCCTCACGCCGCACTGGGGCATCGAGAAATCGCACGTGCCCCTGAGAAGCGACCGTGAGTATGCCAGGGCCGCGGTCGAGGCCGGAGCGACGGCGATCGTCGGCACGCATGCGCATGTGTTGCAGCCATGGGAGAAGGTGACCGCCACCGACGGCCGCGAGGCGCTGGTCATTTATTCGACCGGCAATTTCATCTCGAACCAGCCCTGGGAGCCGACGCGACACGGTGTGATCGCGCTGCTGGAACTGACCAAGGCCGCCGGCTCGAAGGCTGTCCTTTCGGCGGTGGGACATATCCCCACTCGGGTCGACCGCGAAACCAAGGGTCATCGCGTCAATGCCGTTGCCGGACGGGCTTCGGCGCAGCTGCCCGCGGGTAATCGCGTGTCGATGCAGAAGCCGCGAGAATTTCCGCGCTCATGTCCCGCGGTCGTTGCAACGACAGCCGAAGGCGATGTTCGGTCGGCCCCGTCCGCTTCACCGGTGAAGCCGTAGCAAGACCGCCGTGCGGCACGCTCCGCCCATTTGCTTCTCGGACGCGGCGCGGAGCGTCGCGATCCGGGATACTACCGGTCGGCATCTGAAGCAACGCGCCCGCCGTATGTCGCCATCACGTCGCAGAATGTTCGCAGCTGTTGATCCGCCGTGCCGTGAATTTGGCGGTCGCTGATCGGACCTTCGGGCAGGTAAAGATCCCGGATAACCTCGCGCTTGCAGCGCTCGGTTTCCGGGAAGCAAAGTGAGGGGGATATGGCTTCCGGGAAGCCGAGGGCAGGCAGGGCAATCGCATATGGCGCGAAATGTAGGTTGGGTCGACGAAGGAGACCCAACAAACTCGAGCGACCAAAGTTGTTGGGTCTCGTGCCTCGACCCAACCTACGTCCAAATGCGATTCCCC
>JBQTIA010000097.1:0-25743 GCA_052388455.1 Hyphomicrobium sp. | reverse complement strand
CGCATAGCCGGCATCGAGGTCGATGGTGACTGCCACCGTGCCCGATTCGCTTGCGTCGAGCGTGTCGATGCCCGCGCCGCCTTCGTAAGTGTCGTTGCCGTCGCTGCTCTCCCCGCCGCCGAAGAAGAGGATGTCGTTCCCGCCACCGCAGTCGATCTCGTCGGTGCCGAGACCGCCGGACAGGAGCTCGCTGCCGTCACCGCCGATGGCGACGTCGTTGCCGTCACCGAGGTTGATGAAGAAAGCTGTGCCCCCTGCGCCGTCATAAAAGTCATTGTTGGCGCCGAGAGAGACCTCTCCGGTTATGGTGCCGCGATTGATGATCTGGTCGAAGCCCGTACCCGTAAAGATGCCGCCGTCGAGCGTGCTCTGAGCGCCGCCGAAGTAGGTGTTCGAGCCGTCGCCAAGATCTAGATATCCGGAAATTTCGCCGTAATTGAAGATGCTTTCTTCGCCTCCGGCTCCGGAAATTGCGCCCGCAAAATCTTCGCCTGCGATCAATCCGTAGTTCCGGACGGAATTGACCAGAAATGTGTCCGTGATGCGGATAGCCACGTCGCTGGTCGAGCTGATGGTGCCGCGGTTCAGGATGTCGCCGCCGCCGAGATCGATAGCCGTCAGTCTGCTTGAGATGGTCCCGAAGTTGTGCACGACGTTGCCATTGCTCGACATGTCGATGCCGACTGCCTCGGCCTTCACCAGCCCGTTGTTGACCACCCTGTTGCTGGCGCTGGAGAAAAAGATTGCGGATGCGGCGGTTTGTGCGAGGCTGCTGACCGACCCGTTCGTGCCGATCGTCACCGCGTTGTTTGTGCCGTCGAGGACAATGCCGAAATATTGCCCCGAGCCGACGTGACCCTGGATATTGACATGGTGATCGCCCTGCGAGCCGAAGATGCCCGTGGCTTGAAATCCGTCCGCGAAGGCGCTGACATTCGGCGCGACGTAGGCGGTGTCGAATTGGGCGATGAGATCGATGGCATGGTCGAAGTTGGTGGTCGTCAGGATGTTGGTGAAAACGTACTGGCTGGCCATGGCCGGGTGCTCCGTTCAAATCGATTGAAATTAGACCGGCCTGCTGCGTCGAATCGCGGCCGGGAACTCGCGCTGGGAATTTCAATGCCTGGTGCTGTCGGCTTACTGTCGGCCGGAGCCGGCCACATCCGCCGTTCGGGGGAGGCGATGCGCGAAAAGTCCTGGGTCGTTCGCGAGACGGAGGCGCCGCAGGTGAAAGCTATCGCGGCGCCGCCGCGCGGCGCAGGCGATCGTTGATCGCTTCGCCGAGACCCTGCGCAGGGATCGGCATCACGGCGATGCGGGAGACACCCGTTGCATCGAGCGCGCGCAGGGCCGCGAACAGGTGGGCGGCGGCCTCGATCAGATCGGCGGCGGGGCTGAGATTGATCATCGCCTGCGCGCCGCTGGGAACGGTTGGTCCGAAGGCGAGCATCGCCTCGCCGGACCGCACGTCGATCGCATCGAGCCGCAGCGCCGCGCGTGGGGCGTAGTGGCTGGCGAGCTGGCCGGGCGAGACCGGTGCGTCGGTGTTGTCGGTCGAGCGGGCCAGACGCTCGCCGGTCACCGCCTCGATGGTTTCCGCCGTCGTCGCGCCGCTGCGCAGCAGCGTGAGCGTGTCGCCCGTTGCGTCGAGCACCGTGCTTTCGATGCCGTGCGCGGTCGGTCCGCCATCGAGGATCATCGCGAGGCCGGTCGGGAAGTCGGCGGCGACGTGGGCGGCGAGCGTCGGGCTGACGTGACCCGAGCGATTGGCGCTCGGCGCGGCCAGCGGTCGACCTGCGGCCGCCAGCAGAGCGCGGGCCACCGGGTGATCGGGACTGCGGATGGCCACCGTGTCGAGGCCGGCCGTTACCAGCTCCGAGAGCCCCGACGCCGCCCGCCGCGGCAGCACCAGGGTCAGCGGCCCCGGCCAGAAGGCGCCGGCCAGCCGGCGGGCCGCGGGCGTCAGCGTCGCCAGTTGCTCGGCCGCCGCAAGGTCCGTGACATGCACGATCAGCGGATTGAAGTGCGGCCGGCCCTTGGCCTCGAAGATAGAGGCAACCGCCCGGCCGTTGGTCGCGTCGGCGCCGAGGCCGTAGACCGTCTCGGTCGGGAAGGCGACGAGGTGTCCCGCGCAGAGGTGCTCGCCGGCCCGGGCGATGGTTCCCGCGCCGGCTTTCAGCACGCGAGTGGCATTGTCGAACCTGGGGCTCACGGTGGACGTTCGCTTTTGAGTTGCGGGCCCGGCGGGCGTAAGCTGCGGCACCGATTCCGGGAGACCCTCGATGGCCTATCGCGCTCCAGTAGACGACATCATGTCCGCCCTCAAGTCGGCGGCGGACCTGCCCGGCCTGATCGCCGCCGGGTACGCGGGCGACCTCGACGAGGCCACCGTGCGTGCGATCGTCGAGCAGGCGGGGACCTTCGGCAGCGAGGTGCTCGATCCGCTGAACCGCGCCGGCGACCGCTCCACCAGCCGGCTCGCGAACGGCGAGGTGACGACGCCGGCCGGCTGGAAGGACGCTTATCGCCAGTTCGCGGAGGCCGGATGGAGCGCGCTCCCCTGTCCCGAGGAGTTCGGCGGTCAGGGGCTTCCCGACGTGGTCTCTATGGCGGTCTGCGAAATCTGGAACTCGGCCAGTCTGGCGTTCGGGCTCTGTCCGCTGCTGACCCAGGGCGCCATCGACGCGCTGCACGCGGACGGCTCGGAAACGCTCAAGCGCCTCTACCTGCCGCGCATGGTGTCGGGCGAATGGACCGGGACGATGAACCTGACCGAGCCGCAGGCCGGCTCCGATCTCGGCTTCATCACCAGCAAGGCCGTCAGGCAAGGCGACGGGTCGTATCGCATCACCGGCACCAAGATCTTCATCACCTACGGTGATCACGATCTGACCGACAACATCGTGCACATGGTCTTGGCGCGGGTGCCGGACGCGCCGCCGGGAACACGCGGCATCTCGCTGTTCCTGGTGCCGAAGCGTCTCGTCAATCCCGACGGGTCGCTCGGAGAGATGAACGACGTCGTCTGTGCCGGGCTGGAGCACAAGCTCGGCATCCACGCGAGTCCGACGGCGGTGATGAAATTCGGCGAGCAGGGCGGCGCCGTCGGCTATCTGGTCGGACAGGAGAACCGCGGCCTCAACACCATGTTCATCATGATGAATGCGGCCCGTCTCGCAGTCGGCGTGCAGGGCGTCGCCGTCGCCGAGCGCGCGACCCAGCACGCCATCGCCTACGCTCAGGATCGCCGCCAGGGGCGGACGGCAACCTCGAAGCCCGGCGAGATGGGCGCCATCGTCGAGCACGCCGACATCCGCCGCACGCTGATGACGATGCGGGCGCTGACGCAGGCGGCGCGTGGCATCTGCTTCGCCACGGCGCGCGAGATCGACATCTCCCGCCGCGCGCCGACCCGCGAGGAGCGCGAGGCCGCTGCGAACCGCGCCGCCCTGCTGACGCCCATCGCCAAGGCGTTTTCCACCGACATCGGCTGCGAGGTCGCCTCGATGGGTGTGCAGGTGCACGGCGGCATGGGGTTCATCGAGGAAACCGGTGCGGCGCAGTATTACCGCGATGCGCGCATCCTCCCGATCTACGAAGGCACCAACGGCATTCAGGCCATCGATCTCGTGACGCGCAAGCTGCCGCTCGTCGGAGGAGCGGTGGTCAGGGCGTACCTCGGCGAGCTGCAGGCGACAGTGCGCGACGTGCAGGCCGCCAATCGCCCCGAGTTCGGCCGCATGGGCGAGCGCATGGCGGAGACGCTGACCGCGCTGGTCGAGGCGACCCGCTGGCTGGCGACCGAGCTGGAGAAAAATCCGGAGCCGGCCCTGGCCGGCGCCACGCCGTATCTCCGGCTGTTCGGCCTGGCGGCGGGGGGACACACGCTGGCCCGCGAGGCGCTGGCGGCCGCTCGCGACGGCGGCGGTCCGATCCGCATCGCGCTGGCGCGATTTTTCGCCGAAAATCTCTCGGTCGCCGGACCTGGGCTTGGCGCGGCGGTCACCTCGGGTGCCGAGTCCGTCCTGTCGGTGCCGCCGTCGAGGCTGGCCGGCTGAGGTCCTGCGCGCAGCCCTTGCCGCCCGCAGCTATCGCGCGTCGGCCAGATCGGAGACGGCGGCGAGCGAGCGTACCCGGAGTTCTGTCAGAATCCATTCGGCGCCGCGCAACTCCAGCAGAGCGACGAAGCTACGCTCGGCGTCGAACTGGTCCCGCATCTCGACCTGGAAGACCGTCCACGACGTGAACTCGGCCCGCATCACGCGCGCCCAGACCTGCCGGAAGCGATCGAGCCAGCGCTCCGCATCTCCCGTTTCTCCTCTGAGCGTGGTGCCGTAGGTGCTCCGAACTTTGTAGAGCTGCGGCAGGCCGCGGGCGGTGACGTAGCTGTCGACCATCTTGTCGACCATGCGACGGCCGGCATACGCCTTGACCCGCGTCTTGAGCCGCGACCAGAGGCCCTGGCGCTCTGGCCCTGCATCGGTCTCCGAGATCACGGAGTCGACCGTCTCCGGGTCCGGGAGATCGAGGGCGGTGCGGGTCATCGACTGGCGCATCGTCTCGCGCACCTGCGGCCAGTCGATCTTGCGTTCGAGGTAGCTCGTGTCGGCGCGGGTGACGGCCTCGCGGATGGACCAGGCGGTCCACATCGGTGAGGCGGCATAGCACACGGCCGCCGTCACCATCGCGCCGACAGCCGCCAGCAGCCTGCCGATCATGTCCCGCCTCTCCGCTCGTATCCCGTTCGCCTCATGAGGGAGCCAGCAGATTGCGGCCGAGTTCCGGCCATGCCGTGGCGTCAACCGGATCGGCGAGGGGATCGGCGGCAGGACTGTCGTTTCAGCGAAACAGCTATTTCCCGGGGTCAGGCTTACCGTCGTCCGCCGTCGGCTTGCCGCAGATCATTTTCAGGGCCTGCCACTCTGCGGCCGTGAGAGACGGCGTCGAGGGGTAGTCAGGCTGGCTGGAGGCGTGGCGGCGGCGCTCCTCGGACTGCGGATGCGATCTCAGGATGTCGACACCGCCTAGTGTCTTGCTGCCCGGCATCTTGCCTTCGAGATCGCCGAGCCGCTTGAAGAAGTCGGCGAAGCCTTGCGCCGAGATGCCGGCATTCTTCAGGATCGCGAGGGCGTGGTCGTCGGCTTCCCGCTCCGCCTTGCGCGTATAGGACAGTTGCGCCAGCGCCGAGCCGATGCTGGCGATGGTGCCGCCGCCACCGCCGACCATCAGCTCGATGGCCGCCGAAATGCCGATGGCGCGCACGATGCCGGTCTCGGGATGCAGTTCGATGCCGTGCCCCATCTCGTGGCCGACGACGCCCGCCACCTCGTCGGGCCCCTCGGCCTTGTTGAGCAGCCCGCGCGTGAGAATGATCTGCTCGCCCGGTGTCGCGAAGGCGTTGAGAAGATCCCAGTCGACGACGACAACCTTGAACGGCTTGCCGTGGTTGGCGGAAGTCGACAGGCGCGTGACGAGCTTGTCGAGCGCGCGGCGTCCGGCCGGGTCGGTGCAGAGCTTGTGGCTCGAGGTGAGCGAGGTCACGACCTGCTCTCCGAGGCGTGCGCGGACACCGTCAGGGAGCATGGTGGCGACCGAGCGCGAGGGCGATAGCCCGCTCAGCCAGACGAGGCCGGTCAATGCGATTACCCCCACCGCCGCCCAGATCCATGGGCGCGCATGACTCATGCGCTGGGCGCGGGCGGTCAACTGTGGGGCGTTGTTCGCCAGCCGCCGCGCGAAGGTGCCCTCGGGCACGAACAGCGTGGCTCCCGGAGCATAGGAATACGTGATGAGCGCGTCGATCGAATGCTGCGTCAGCGGCTCGGCGACCGCCAGCGCACCGTAGGGCCAGATCAACGGAGCGCCGTCAGGCGTTTCGAGCGCGATGCCCCGGTCGGTCAGCCGGACACGGATGTCGCGGCCGGCCGCCGACTTTCCGTCGCTGTAGCGGCCTTCGAACACGGGGCCGGTGAGATCATCGAACTCAGAACGCATCGACATCGAAGGCTTGCGCCAACCCCTCGCCCCGCTTGATGCCCTGGTCGGCTCCCTGCGCGATGCTGGCCAGCGGAACCTTGCCGTCGATCGACAGGTTCTCGACCAGATAGCGCGCCGTCCGGGATTGGATGATCGGTCCGAACAGGCCAGCCGATGCCACCGTTACAATGATGCTTGCGAATATCAACATCTGCAACACCACATTGGGCGGCTCTCCGCCGGCCTCCGGCGGCTGCAGCGAGCCGAGCGTCTCGGTGCCGAACAGCAGCGCGACGGCCGAGAACAGGATGGCGACCAGCACGATCCCGAAGATCAGCCCCGCCATGCGCAGGAGGAAGTTGCCGATCGCGACCCAAACCAGCCCGCCGCCGGTCACAGTCGATCGGAACGAGGCGCCCTCGAAGTGCGTGTGGTTGGAGAAGTGGTTGATCTGCCGCGCGCGATACCAGGCCGAGAGCAGATAATAGAGCAGGAATGCGACCGCCATCACGCCGTAGATGACAATGATGATGCCGACGATGGTCGCCGGATCGGGCTGTGTGCCGGGGCCGCTGTCGACCGGAAGGGTGAGCGCAGCGAGGCTGTAGATCGAGCCCATCGCCGTGAGGAAGGCGAGGAGGGCGATGACGGCGCCTCCGACCCAGAGCACGGTGAAGGGCCCATAGAGCGGCCGTGGTTGCGCATCGAAGCGGAACGCGCTCGTGCCGAATCGCGTATCGGCGGTGATCTCGTTCTGCAGCCGTGTAGCGCGCCACGGCATGATCCAGCCGAGCGTCAGCGGAATGAGCAGCGCGGTCCACGAGTAGAGCCACGCGTAGCTCTTGCCGTTGCCGCTGAGATTGCCGCGAATGCCGCGCCACGTGGTGCGCGAGAGCCGGTAGCGCTGCGCCCGGTAGATCGCGACGCCGGTCAGGAAGAAGAAGAAGAGATAGACCATCACCTGATAGATCACCGTGGCCGGCGACTGTGGTCCGAAGAAGTAGAAGACGAGCAGCGAAACGATCGACAGCGGCGCGAAGATCGCCAGCATGATGACGAGGAACCCGAGAAACAGCTCCTTGCCCGTGCCCGTGTAGGTCAGCGGCTCGCCGTCGAGCCGTACGGCCGACCAGACGCGGCGCCGGATCTCGGTCTTCGCCCAGAAATTGTAGATGCCGAGCGTCACGATCCGAAGCGCGAAATTGGCGAACGACAGGCCGAGCAGTCCGGTCGGCGGCACCCAGGACAGGCGGAGCTCTTGTCCGTCGCCCTCGGCCATGCCGGGAGAGGCGGCACGGGACGCGCCGGAACCGGTGGACGGGTCGAGGTTGGCCTGCGGCTGAGCGAAGGTCGGTGAGCCGGCGGTCGTCATGGCGTCTCCAGAACTGATAGCCCATCGTCACGGCCTAGCACGGCCGCCGAACGGGCGCGATGCGGGCGCGGCATCGCCCTAGGTTAATCGGCGGCGGGTGCCGCAAACTTGCCCTGCCGACGTCGTTGCCGTGCCGAAGTCGGCCGTTAGACCGGAGCGGATCATTCTCTGCATCCATGCCGGAACCGCCGCTGCCGATGACCTGTTCTCGAGGCCGAGCCGTAAGCGAATTCCACGAGCCGACGAGGCGCTGGATCGATGTAGCGCTTCGGACACGGCGGACCTGTCACGGCGGGAACACCCAGCCGTCGATGTTGGTTGTGACACTTCCGCAACGCATTGGGCGATCAGGTGCCACCATTGAGCCACAAACGGGGGCCATCGATACCGTCGCATTGAGGGCCGAGCCGTGAGGAACGATCGGGGTCGTTCGGGCTGGGCGTGACGTCGTCACGCAAGGATACAAGACGCATTCCGCACGTCCGAGGACGGGTGGCTCGTCGGGTCCACCAGCACGACAGCAACTCCCTTTCGAACGTCCCGCTCGGGAATGATTGGAAACGGCCAGGAATGGACGCGAAGGTATTCGACAAATCGAGACTGCCGAGCCGGCACGTGACGGAGGGCCCGTCGCGTGCGCCGCATCGCTCGTACTATTACGCCATGGGCTTGAAGGACGAGGAGATCCATCGCCCGTTCGTCGGCGTCGTCTCGTGCTGGAACGAGAGCGCGCCCTGCAACATTGCGCTCATGCGTCAGGCGCAATCGGTCAAGGCCGGCGTCAAGGACACGGGGGGCACGCCGCGCGAGTTCTGCACCATCTCGGTCACCGACGGCATCGCCATGGGTCACCAGGGCATGAAGTCGAGCCTCGTTTCGCGCGAGGTTATCGCCGATTCGATCGAGCTCACCATGCGTGGCCACAGCTACGACGCGCTCGTCGGCATCGCGGGCTGCGACAAGAGCCTGCCCGGAACCATGATGGCCATGCTGCGCCTCAACGTGCCGAGCGTTTTCATGTACGGCGGATCGATTCTCCCCGGCAGGCATCAGGGCCGCGACGTCACCGTGCAGGACGTATTCGAGGGCGTCGGCATGCATTCGGCCGGCCGCATGTCCGAGAAGGAGCTGCACGATCTCGAATGCGTCGCCTGCCCGAGCGCCGGCGCGTGCGGCGGGCAGTTCACCGCCAACACCATGGCCTGCGTCTCCGAGGCCATCGGACTGGCTCTGCCGGGATCGGCCGGTGCCCCGGCGCCCTACGAGAGCCGTGACGAGTACGCGCGGGCCAGCGGCGAGACCGTCATGAAGCTCATCGCGCTCGGCATCCGCCCGCGCGACATCTGCACCAGGAAAGCCTTCGAGAACGCTGCGATCGTGATCGCCGCCACCGGTGGCTCGACCAATGGCGCGCTGCATCTCCCTGCCATGGCCAACGAGTGCGGCATCGACTTCGACCTCTTCGACGTCGCCGAGATCTTCAAGCGCACGCCTTACATCGCCGACCTCAAGCCCGGCGGCAAATACATCGCCAAGGACGTGTTCGACATCGGCGGCGTGCCGCAGATCCTGAAGGCGCTGCTCGAAGGCGGCGTGCTGCACGGCGACTGCCTGACGGTCACCGGCCGCAGCATGGCCGACAACCTCGCATCGGTGACGTTCAACACCGAGCAGAAGGTCGTCTACCCGGTGTCCAATCCGATCAGCCCGACCGGCGGCGTCGTCGGCCTGGCGGGCTCGCTCGCGCCGGATGGCGCGATCGTCAAGGTGGCCGGTCTGAAGACCCTCCAATTCCGCGGTCCGGCCCGCGTGTTCGATTGCGAGGAAGACGCCTTCGAAGCCGTCAGCCGCCGCGACTACGAGGACGGCGAGGTTCTGGTCATCCGCTACGAGGGTCCCAAGGGCGGGCCTGGAATGCGCGAGATGCTGTCGACGACGGCGGCGCTCTACGGCCAGGGCTCCGGCGACAAGGTGGCGCTGATCACCGACGGACGCTTCTCCGGCGCGACGCGCGGGTTCTGCGTCGGCCACGTCGGCCCCGAAGCAGCGGTCGGCGGTCCGATCGCGCTGATCGAAAACGGCGACATCATCGCCATGGATGCCGACCAGGGCACACTCGATCTCGAGGTCTCGGCCGACGTGCTGGAGCGCCGGCGCAAATCGTGGAAGGCCCCCGCCAATCCCTACCAGAGCGGGGCGTTGCGAAAATTCGCGGATCAGGTGGGTTCGGCGCGCAAAGGCGCGGTCACCCATCCTGGCGGAAAAGCGGAAGTGATGTGCTATGCGGATATCTGACATGATTTCCAAGCGACTGGCACCGCTCGCCTGCCTGCTGGCGGGCGCCATGACGCTGGTCGGCGGATCGGTCGTCGTGGCAGCCGAGGCCGTGAGCTTCAAATCGGCGAAGGACGCGCTCAACCAGGGTGTCAGCGCCTACAGCGGCGGCTATTATGAAATGGCCGTGCCGGCGCTGAAGTTCGCGTCGAGCGGGCGCGAGGTGATGGCGGACTACTACCTCGCCCGCATCTATTCCGACAACGGCGCCTCGTTCACCAATCACCCGGCCGCCTACGACCTTTTCCGACGCATCGCCGACGAATTCGCCGACGTCGATCCCGATGACGATCCGCGTGCGCCCTTCGTCGGCCGCTCGCTGACGGCGCTCGCCGGATACATGCTGCGCGGCCTGCCCGAGATCGGCCTCAAGCCCAATCCGGCCATCGCGGCCGACTACCTCTACAACGCCTCGACGATCTTCAACGACGACGACGCGCAGTTCGAATTGGCCAAGCTGCAGCTCCGTGGTGAGGGCGTCGCGCGGGACGTGCCGCTCGGCAAGCACTGGCTGGCGACGCTGAGCCAGAAGGGACACGCGGGCGCGCAAGCTTTCCTCGCCGACCTGCTCTGGCGGGGCCTCTACATGGATGCCAATCAGCCCCGCGCGCTGGCGCTGATCACCGTGGCCGTTACCAACGCGCCGCCCCAGGATCGGCTGTGGATCGAGGACATTCACCAGAACATCTACTGCGGCTCGCCCGCCGGCGTCCGCCAGGAAGCAGACGGCATGGTCGCCGGCTGGGGTGATCGCTACACGGTCACGCGCAAGCCGGAGGCGGCCGACCGTTCGGGGCTCGGGCCATTGTCGGGTCAGCCTGTCCGCACCTGCGAGAACGGCGAGCCGGTGATCGCCATCGAGGTGCCGCGCTCGGCGGCTCGCGATCTCGCGCTCGATCCGATGTCGGTCAGTCCGCAGCCGGGTAGCGGCTTCATGCGCGGCGGAACGACCTTCCCCTCGCTCCGCGATGTCGGCACCCAGGGTCAGTAGTCGGCGCTGAACGGCCCAAAGGTTTTGCTTCAATATCGCGGCGTCATCCTCGCCGCGTGAGGCCCCTTCAGGCCGAGCAAGGCGGGGATCCAGCGCGAGACGCGGCGCAGCCGACAAGATTCAGTGTCCTTCGGACGAGTCTGGCGCTGGATCTCCGCTCTTCGCTCGCCGGAAGGGGCGTGCTCGAGCGAAGATGACGGACGCGATGGGTGGGGCACCTCGTCCCGCGCGTGGCGTGGCTCAGGACGCGAGTTCGATCCATGCCGGGCAGTGGTCCGACGGCTTCTCCCAGCCGCGGGTGAAGGCGTCGACCCCGGCGCGCAGCAGGCGGTCGGCCACTTGCGGCGCCACCATCAGGTGGTCGATGCGGATGCCGTCGTTCTTCTGAAAGGCGCCCGCCTGATAGTCCCAGAACGTGTAGAGCCCCGGCTCGGGCTGGCAGGCGCGCACGGCGTCAGTGAATCCAAGGTGGGCGAGTGAGCGCCAAGCACCGCGACTTTCGGGCTGGTAGAGCGCGTCGCCGGTCCAGGCGGCCGGCCGCTTGGCATCGTCCGGCGTTGGAATGACGTTGAAATCGCCGGCGAGCACGAGCGCGGTCTCCTCCTCGATCGCGCGGCGCGCGTGGGCTTCGAGGCGGCGCATCCAGGCGAGCTTGTAGGAGAATTTTTCCGTACCGATCGGATTGCCGTTGGGCAGATAGATAGACGCCACGCGAACCGCGTGGCCGCCCTTGGGGGCAATCGTCGCCTCGAGGTAGCGCGCCTGCCCGTCGGTGTCGTTGCCGGGGAGGCGCGGCGTGACATCCTCGAGCGGGAGCCGGGAAAGAATGGCGACGCCGTTGAAGCCCTTCTGACCATGCGTGGCGACGTTGTAGCCGAGCGCTTCGATGGGCTCACGCGGGAAACCTTCATCGACGCTCTTGATCTCCTGGAGGCAGAGCACGTCCGGAGCGGCGTCCTTGAGGTAGGCGACCAACCCCTCGATCCGAGCCTTCACGCCGTTGATGTTCCAGGTGGTGATTTTCATGGTTGCGAGCTCATCTCCGCCGCCGGTTGCGACCGCAAGGGCGCGAGGACTTGTCACATCGCGAAGCTGGTTCCGCAGCCGCAGGAGGCGGTGGCCTGCGGATTGTCGATGCGGAACGACGCGCCGATCAGGTCGTCGACGAAATCGATGCGTGAGCCGGCCATGTATTGCAGGGATACGGGATCGATCAGCACTTTCGCGCCGGCCCGCTCGATCACGATGTCGTCCGGCTCGCTTTCGCCGACGAGGTCGAACTTGTATTGAAAGCCGGAGCAGCCGCCGCCCTCGACCGCCACCCGAAGCATGGGGGTCGAAGGATCGTCGGCGGCAATGGCGGCGATGCGCAGCGCGGCCCGCTCGGTGACGATGACGGTGCCGGTCAGATCGTCTCCTGCGGCTTCAGTGCTCATGGCGGCGCTTCCTGGTTGCGTGACGGCAGACCGCGATGGCTTGCGACGTCAATTCGACTCCTGGAAGATAGGCGCGCGCGCGCCGAAGTCAAACGGCGGTTCCGGTGATCGGGCAGACAACATCATGACATCGCGAGAGAAAGCCGGGTTTCGTGATGGCTCCTGAAGACGACTTCGGCCAGTTCCTCGCGCCGGGAGACCGATCACCCGCCCGCTACGCCGCCAGCGCAGTGCCGAGCCGCGGACGCCAGCATCGCGAGCCTGAATGCCCGACCCGCAGCCCGTTCCAGCGCGACCGCGACCGCGTTCTGCATTCGACGGCGTTCCGGCGGCTGACGCACAAAACACAGGTGTTCGTCTTCCACGAGGGCGATCACTATCGCTCGCGGCTGACCCACAGCCTGGAGGTGGCGCAGATCGCGCGCACCATCGCCCGCCAGCTCCGCCTCGACGAAGACCTGGCCGAAGTGCTCGCGCTGGCGCACGACCTCGGCCACTCGCCGTTCAGCCACGCGGGCGAGCGTGCGCTCGACGGCACCATGCGCGCGTGGGGCGGGTTCGATCACAATGCGCAGAGTCTGCGGATCGTGACCTCGCTCGAACGCAAGTACCTCGCGTTCGACGGTCTCAATCCGACCTGGGAAACGCTGGAGGGGCTGGCCAAGCACAACGGGCCACTGACGCGCGACGGCGTGGAGCATGGCTCGGCCGGCGTCCTAAAAATCGCCGGACGTATGACATCCTGGCAGAGCCTGGAGCCCTCGACGTGGGCCAGCGCCGAAGCGCAGGTTGCGTCGCTCTCCGACGACATCGCCTACCTCAATCACGACGTCGACGACGGCCTGCGCGCCGGGCTGATCTCGCTCGGTGATCTCGCAACGGTGCCGCTGGTCGGAGCGGCGGTGGCCGCCGTCGACGCCCGGGGCATCCGCGCGGTCGACGGTCGCGTCGTCTACGAGGTGACCCGGCGCATGATCACCGCCATGATCCGCGATCTGGTCGAGGAAAGCCGGAGACGGCTGGCCGCGCTCGACCCGCAAGGACCGGACGACATCCGTCTGGCCCCCGCCGCGACCGCCTCCTTCACCGCCGCGATGACGAGCGATCTGCATCTGCTCAAGTCGTTTCTCTTCGAGCACGTCTATCGCAGTCCGCGGGTCATGCGCACGATGGCCGGAGCCGAGACGATCGTGCGCGACCTCTTCACCCGTTACGGGTCTGATGGGACAGCCATGCCGGAGACGTGGGCGCAGCTCGCCAGCGGACTGGACGAGCGCCGCAGGGCCCGCCTGATCAGCGATTTCGTCGCCGGCATGACGGATCGCTACGCCATCGCCGAGCATCGCAGGCTTTTCACCGAGACGCCGGAGCTGAGGTGAGGGTCGTAAGTGGTGAGTGGTGAGTGGTGAACGGATGGGGGATGCCCCACTGCGGTGCCTTTTGCCGCAGACTCGACGCGCCGGGCGCGTTTCGCTACTGACCACTCACCACTCACCACTCACCACTCACCAGGAACCCGATGAACGTCTTCGCGCAGATTGACCGTCGCATCGCAGCCGCGCTTGGCGAACTCCAGAAGGACGGCACCCTGCCGGCCGGGCTCGATCTGTCGCGCGTCGAGGCCGAAAGTCCGCGTGACGCCGCGCATGGCGATTTCGCCAGCAACGCCGCGATGGTGCTGGCCAAGGGTGCCAAGGCCAAGCCGCGCGACCTCGCGGAGGCACTGAAGGCGAAACTCGCCGGTGACAGCGAGATCGCGGCCGTCGAAGTGGCCGGGCCGGGCTTCCTCAACATCACCATGCGGCCCGGCTTCTGGCACGGCCTCGTCGGAGCCATTCTTGCGCAGCGCGGAGAGTACGGACGGGCCGGCGCCGGCAAGGGCGAAACGGTCAACGTCGAGTACGTGTCGGCCAACCCCACCGGCCCGATGCACGTCGGGCATTGCCGGGGAGCGGTGTTCGGCGACGCGCTGGCCAACATCCTCGCCTTCGCCGGCTACGACGTGACGCGGGAGTACTACATCAACGATGCCGGCGGGCAGGTTGACGTTCTCGCCCGCTCGGCGTTCCTGCGCTACCGCGAGGCGCTCGGCGAGGACATTGGCGACATACCGAAGGGCCTCTATCCGGGCGACTATCTGAAGCCCGTAGGCGTCGCTCTGGTGAAGGAGCACGGCAAAGCGCTGCTGAATATGCCGGAGGAACGCTGGCTGCCGCTCGTGCGCAAGACGGCGATCGACATGATGCTCGCCGAGATCAAGGACGATCTCGCGGCACTCAACATCCGTCATGACGTGTTCTTCTCCGAAGCCTCGCTGACGGGTGGCAAGAAAGACAAGGTCGGGGCGGCGATCGATGCGCTGAAAAAGAAGGGGCTGATCTATCAGGGCCGGCTCGAAAAGCCGCTCGGGCACGACGACGAGGAATGGGAGGACCGCGAGCAGACGCTCTTCAAGTCGTCGAGCTTCGGGGACGACACCGACCGGGCACTGCAGAAATCCGACGGCAGCTATACCTACTTCGCCGGCGACATCGCCTATCACTACGACAAGCTGCAACGCGGCTATCGCCACCTCGTCAACGTGTTCGGCGCCGATCACATCGGTTACATCCCGCGCATGCTGGCGGCGGTCGCGGCTTTCGCCGGCGGCAGCGTGGAACTCGACGGCAAGGGCAAGCCGAAGCACTGGCACACGTCCGGCGGCGACAGCGATCTCGACATCCGCGTCGTTCAGCTGGTCAAACTGTTCAAGAACGGCGAGCCTTACAAAATGTCGAAGCGGGCGGGCACGTTCGTCACGCTGCGCGATGTCGTCGACGAGGTCGGCCGCGATCCCGTGCGGTTCATGATGCTCTACCGCAAGGAGCTGGAGCCGCTCGATTTCGACTTCGCCAAGGTCACCGAGCAGTCGAAGGACAATCCGGTCTTCTATGTCCAGTACGCGCACGCGCGTGCGGCGAGCGTGTTCCGCAATGTCAAAGAGGTCTTTCCGGACCTGACGGAAGAAAGCGCAGAAGTCCGCAAGGGCGATCTCTCCCTGCTCGACGACGCCGGAGAGCTGGCGCTGATCCGCAAGCTCGGAACTTTCCCGCGGCTCGTCGGACACGCGGCCGCGGCCCATGAGCCACACCGGCTTGCGTTCTACCTCTATGATTTAGCATCAGATTTTCACGCGCAGTGGACGCGCGGCAACGATTTGCCACATTTGCGCTTCATACGAACTGAAGATCGAAAGGTAACCGCAGCCCGCTGTGCGCTCGTTGCGGCGACGCGGCAGGTGATATCCTCAGGTCTTGGCATTCTCGGCGTCGAGGCGCCGCTTGCCATGCGCTAAACTCTCGATTCGATAGAGAGTGTTGCGGGAAGCTCGGGACGAGGGGAACATCATGTCACGGTCGAACAGTTCGCAGGTGCCTCCGGGCGGCGTGTCGACGCGACCGGCCCGGCAGCTCAATCCATTGCCGCCCCATCAGCCGCTCCCGCACGGTGCCGCCCCCCCCGCCGGCTATCCGCCTGCACACGCGCATCCCGGTCACGGTGGTGCCGATCCCTACGCCGCGCAGGGCTATGCGCAGGCTCCGGCCGCCGCCGCTCGCCAGCCGAATTACGCGCCCCAGTTCGATGCCTACACGGGACAGCCGCAGCAGGGATATGCCCAATACGATCCGGGCCCGGGTGCTGGTGGCCTGCCGCAGTCCCCTCAGCAGCCAGCCGGTGTGCCGTCCTACGAGCTTCCACTGTCGCAGCCGGCGGCCTACGCCAATCCCCCGCCCGGCTATGGTTACGCCGCGGCACCCGATCCGGCCCGCGCCGCGCCGCCCGCATTCGATCCCTGGACGCAGCCCGCGGCACCGTCTCCGCACGCTCAGCAGCTGTCCGCCTATCAGGCTTTGGCGCAGCCAGAGGCGCGCAGCTTCGAATCCGCCGGCTATCCGCAGGGGCAGGCCGATCCGGGCTACGCCTCCGCCGGCTATCCGCAGCCGGCAGCCGGTGACTGGGGCGCGCAGCAGCCTTACGGGCAGGCGTACGCGCAGCCCTATGCGCAGGGTTATCCGCCGCCGGCCGAGCCGTCGCTCGACGCGGGCGGCTACCATCCGGATCATCATCCGCAGGCACATGCTGACGGCTCGGCTTATGGCGGGCAACCGCAGGCCGGACAGGAACTCGATGGGGAATATAACCCCGAAGACGACGGCTATTACGCCGAGGACACTCCCGGAAAGCCCTGGATGAAGATCGCCGCCGTGCTGGTCGGTGCGATCGTCGTCGGTGGCGGGCTGACGTTCGCCTACACCTCGCTGATTGGCGGCGACGGCGGCACTCCCCCGGTCATCAAGAGCGCGGGCGGGCCGACCAAGATCAAGCCGGCCGACGCGGGCGGCAAGAAATTCGCAAACGCCGATTCCAAGATCATGGGCCGGCTCAACGATCCGGGCGGCGATGCCGACGCGAGCGGCGTCAAAAAGGTATCGACCGTTCCGATCGGTCCCGACGGAGCGATCGTTCCCCCGGCCGAGGCGCCCGCCGTGGTCACGACGCCCGCTGCCGAGCCGGCGTCGGCCGCGCCAGCGTCAGCCACGTCTGCGAGCGATACGAGCTTCCCGGGCGGCGGCGCAACCGTCGATGCCCCGGTTCCGCCGACGAGCACCGCCGAAGGACCAGTGACGGTGACTCCGCCGAAGGCACTCGACAAGCCGGTCGAGATCGCAGCCGTGGCGGCTGAAAAGGCCAAACCGGTGACGCCGACCGTCACCAACTCGATCACTGCGGCAGCGGCGGCAAAACCCGCGGCTCCGCCCGCGCCACCCCCGGTCAAGAAGCTCGTTGCGACCGCGCCGGCCGCCGCCACGGCGGCAGCACCGGCTGTGAAGAAGCCGATCGTGCCCATCGTCGCTGCGCCGTCCGGTGCCGGCTACGTGGCGGTGCTCGCATCGGTCCCCGTTTCGACGACGAGCCGGATCAACGCGCTGAAGCAGTTTGCCGACATGCAGCAGAAGTTCGGCACCGTGCTGCAGAACAAGACGCCGGATGTGCGCGAAGCCGATCTCGGCGAGAAGGGCAGCTATCATCGCCTGCTCGTCGGTCCGCCCGGCTCGCGCGAGGGCGCCCAGGCGCTCTGCGGCTCTCTCAAAGCCGCCGGCTACGGCAGCGACTGCTGGGTGACGGCGTACTGAGGCTGGTGAGTGGTGAGTGGGTTGGCTGTCCGCCGGAGCCTTGCGCAACACCACTTGAATATCGCAACTCAATTGCACCGTCCCTTACGTCTCGATTTCAATTACGACGCTCGCCGTCGCTGAGGGCCAGTGGCCGTCTTGTGCAACCGACACCGGCGACGTTGCCGGTCTCATCACATCCCCGCACTCGTGCCCGATGACCTTACAGTCAAGCGTTACGAGTGACACTGAAGCGCAAGCGGAACGAGCACAGGCAGAAATCGTGCGCGCAAAAAGCACTGTGGCTGTTCGTAAACTCGCTTTAATTCTTTGACTGCATCGGACGGATGCCGTCGCTACCACTCACCACTCACCACTCACCACTCACCACTCACCACTCACCACTCACCACATCACCCCACCCCATGCGCACCGCCCTCATCACCGGACTTGCCGGACCCGAGCTGACGCCCGAGGAGGATGCGTTCCTGCGCGCCGTCCGGCCGGCGGGCATCATTCTGTTCGCGCGCAACTGCGTCGGCCGTGAGCAGATCAGCGATCTCGTCGAGGACTGCAAGGTCGCGATCGGCAGTGCCGACGTGCTGGTGGCGATCGACCAGGAAGGCGGGCGCGTGCAGCGGCTTCGCCCCCCGCTCGGCCGCGCGCTGCCGCCAGCCGCGGCGTTCGGCTGCGACTACGCGGTCGATTCCCGGCAGTCCTGCCAGGCGGCGTTCGATGTCGCCCGGCTGCTCGCCGACGATCTGCTGGCGCTCGGGATCAACACCAACTGCGCGCCGGTCCTCGATCTGCCGGTCGCCGGCGCCCATGACGTGATCGGCAACCGCGCCTATGGCACGGCGCCCGCTCAGGCCGCGGCCCTCGGGCGCGCAGTGGCCGAGGGCCTGATGGCCGGCGGCGTGCTGCCGGTGATGAAGCATATTCCCGGGCACGGACGGGCGACCAAGGACAGCCATCTCGATCTGCCGGTGGTGGGTGAGCCGCGCGCTGTGCTGTCAGCCACCGATTTTGCCCCGTTTCACATGCTGCGCGATCTTCCGGCCGCCATGACGGCCCATGTCATCTTTACGGACATCGATCCGGAGCGGCCGGCCAGCACCTCGCCGATCGTGATCCACGAGGTGGTTCGCGGCGAGATCGGCTTCGACGGTCTGCTGATGAGCGACGACCTCAGCATGAAGGCGCTGTCAGGAAATCTTAGCGTGCGCGCCGAAGCGGTGATCGCCGCTGGTTCCGATCTGGCTTTGCACTGCAACGGTAACATCGAGGAAATGCGGGCCGCTACCGAAGGATCACCGCCGCTTGCCGGGGCAGCGCTGCGCCGCTTCCAGACGGCGCTCGGCGTGCTCGCGCGCCGTGATCCTTTCGATCGCGACCGGGCCGAGGCGTGTCTGGCGCAGGTCCTCGCCACACATGCCGGGCGCACCGGCCGCACTGAATCAGTGTAGTCTCACCGCAAGACGATGCGGAGGCGGGGCCGCAGGACCGAGGAGCGCATGACGCAGGAGACGGCCGAGCCGCTCGACACGCCCGACGCCTGGGAGGCGCCGGTCGGAGAGCTTGCGCCATCAGCCAGTGAAACCCTGCGGGTGGACGTCGCTGGTTTCGAAGGGCCGCTCGATCTGCTCTTGGCGCTGGCCCGTACCCAGAAGGTCGACATCGCCCGCATTTCGATTCTCGCGCTCGTCGACCAGTACCTCGCCTATATCGCCGAGGTGCAGAAGCTGAAGCTCGAAATCGCGGCCGACTATCTCGTCATGGCGGCGTGGCTGGCGTTTCTCAAGTCGCGCCTCATTCTGCCGCGCGAGGCGGTCGAGGAGGGCGAGCCGGATGCGGAGGAGATGGCCCGGCGCCTCGCCTTCCGCCTGATGCGGCTCGAAGCCATGCGGCGGGCGATGGCCGAGCTGATGACGCGCAAGCGGCTGGGGCAGGACGTCTTCGCCCGAGGTATGCCGGAAGGCATCAGGACGGTGCGCGAAACCCAATGGACGGCCGAGATTTTCGATCTGCTGAAAGCTTATGCCGACCAGCGCCGCCGCACCATCAAGGTCGGCCACGTCGTCAAGGCGCGCAAGGTCTGGTCGGTCAAGGATGCCCGACGCCGGCTGGAGCGGCTGATTGGCGAGAGTGCCGGCGGGTGGCTGCAGCTCGATCTTTTTCTCGAAAACTTCCTGCCGAAGGGCGAGGAAGGCCGCACGGCCATCGCCAGCTCGTTCGGAGCGACGCTGGAGATGGCGCGAGAGGGGCTGGTCGAGTTGAGGCAGGACGCGCCCTTCGCGCCGATCTACATGCGCCGGCGCGAGGACGACGCGGCCTGGCAGATCGTCGGCCAATGACAACCGAGTTCACAGCAGGGCCTGCACCATGGCACCGCCAAGACTGACGCTCGTTTCGAACCAGAATCCGTCCGAGGGACAGGCGGTGCGCGAAGTCGCGCCTGCATCTCCCGTGGTTCAAAGCCCGCCTGCCGCATCACCTGCCGATGCTGCCGTTCCCGACGATGCGGCCGCCAAAGCCGTTTCGGCACTCACCTCCACCGACCGCAACGAGCGGCTGCGAATCCTCGAGGCGCTGCTGTTCGCCGCGGCCGAGCCGCTCGACGAGGCCAGTCTGGCGAGCCGGCTTCCGGGAGGCAATACGGCGGCTGTGGCGGATCTGCTCGACGAGCTCAAGTCCTTCTATCGCGGGCGCGGCATCAATCTGGTGCGCGTTGCGGGAAAGTGGTCGTTCCGCACGGCCGAGGACCTGTCGTACCTGCTGGAGCGGCTGGCGACAGAGGAACGCAAGCTCTCCAAGGCGGCGCTCGAAACGCTGGCCATCGTCGCCTATCACCAGCCGGTGACGCGGGCCGAGATCGAGGAGATCCGCGGCGTCACCACCTCCGCCGGCACGCTCGACATCCTGATGGAAACCGGATGGATCAGGCCGCGCGGTCGCCGGCGCGCACCGGGCAAGCCGATCACCTATGGCACGACCGAGCCGTTCCTCAGCCACTTCGGCCTCGACAGCATCAGGGACCTGCCGGGACTGGCGGAGCTGAAGGGCGCCGGCCTGCTCGACGGCAACCTGCCGCCGGGGTTCTCGGTACCCGAGCCGACGGATGTGGCTGCCTTGCTGCCCGACGAGTTGCCGCTCGAGGACGAGGATGCGGCCGACGATCAGTCCGAGATGTCGCTTGACTTGCCGGCCGACGACGAGACGGATACCCCAGCATCCGACCGCTCGTGATCTGAGCGGGCGTAACCGCCGGAAAGTCGTGTGACCTTGAGAGTGCCAGGGGTTTCGGACACGTCGGGACGGCTTCAGGCTGGAGTCGGGGCCGGAGTCGGGGGCGTCGGCGTGGGCCAGCGCGGACGCGCCGCGGTCACCTTCGCCGCCCGGCTGACCTTCGAGGACGTGGAGCGCCGCTACGACGGGCAGCGGGCGCTCGCCGGGGTCAGTCTCGACATCGCGCCGGGCGAAGTGGTCTGCCTGCTCGGCCCCTCGGGTTGCGGCAAGACGACGTTGCTCCGCATCGCGGCCGGCATCGAGAAACCGTCGTCGGGTCGCGTGCTGATCAACGAGCACGAGGTGGCGGGACCGCAGCGCTTCGTGCCGCCCGAGCAGCGCGGCGTCGGCCTGATGTTTCAGGATTTCGCGCTCTTTCCGCACCTCTCGATTGCCGATAACGTGGCCTTCGGTCTGAAGTCGCTGCCCCGCGCCGAGGCGCGGCGGGAGGCACTCGCCATGCTGGTGCGCGTCGGGCTGGAACGCTACGCGGACGCCTATCCGCACATCCTGTCCGGCGGCCAGCAGCAGCGCGTGGCGCTGGCGCGGGCCCTCGCGCCGCGTCCCGCCGTGGTGCTGATGGACGAGCCGTTCTCCGGTCTCGACGTGCAGTTGCGCGACACCATGCAGGAGGAGACCCTGGCGCTCTTGCGCGAGACGCGGGCCACGTCGATGATCGTCACCCATCATCCCGAGGAGGCGATGCGGCTCGCCGACCGTGTCGCCGTGATGCGCGAGGGCCTCATCGTGCAGACCGGCAAGGCGGAAGATCTCTACGAGCGTCCGGCCGAGCTGTTCGTCGCTCGCATGTTCTCCGAGATCAACGAGCTTTCCGGCCGCGTCGAGCGGGGTGCCATCGCAACGCCGTTCGGATCGCTGCCGGCGCCCGGACTGGCGGACGGGACAGCGGCCGTCGTCTGCGTGCGCGAGCGCGGCATCCGGTTCAGGGCGAGTACCGGTCTCAACGGTCGCGGCGCAGCTGCCGGTGGATCGGGGGCCGCGCTGGCCGGCCGCGTGCTGCATGTGCGTTTTCTCGGCGACGTGCAGCGGCTCGAAATCGGGGTGGCCGGCTTCGACGCTCCGCTGCGCGCCCGCACCTACGACGGTCAGGGACTTTCGAAAGGCGTCGAAGTCTCAATCGAGATCGATCCGCGAGAGGTACTGGTGTTCCCCGAGACCGCAACGAAAGCCATTTGATTTCAGATTGTTAATGCGTGCCGTGACGGCGGCGCGCTTGCCGCAACGGCGCCGATCTGCAATAGTTTCTCAGCAAAACACGAGCGGCGCGGAAACGCGTCTGGAGATCGCGATGGGCTTTAGCGCCACACACCTGCTGCTGTTGCTGGTCGTTTTCGTACTGCTGTTCGGGCGTGGCAAGATTTCCGAGCTGATGAGCGACGTGGCCAAGGGAATCAAAAGTTTCAAGAAAGGCATGGCCGACGACGAAGATGAGGACAAACGCGCCGCTGCGGCCAAGCCGATCAGTGACGCCAGCACGACCCGCGAAAGCGAGCGCAGCAAGACGCCCTGATGCCGCCGGGCTCTCTGGACGGGTTCCACCCGAGCTGTCCGGCGCCGACATCGAGATCGTGTCGTCGCGGTCCGATCCGGACTCGATCGAGCACGCCAGGACGCGAGCATGACGGCCTGACGCCGCCACCCCCGAGGCAATTGCGATGTTCGACATCAGTTGGAGCGAGCTACTGATCCTCGGCGTCGTGGCGCTGATTTTCGTCGGCCCCAAGGAGCTGCCGGTTTTCCTCCGCACGCTCGGGCGCTATGCCGGCATGGCGCGGCGGCAGGCGGCGGAGTTCCGTTCCCACTTCGACGAGGCCATGCGGGAAGCCGAAATGGCCGAGCTGCGGGAGGAGATGGACGGCGTGCGCCGCGACATCCTCAAATCCGCCCAGGACGCGGAGCGCAGCCTCGCGGCGACGACGGACAAAGCGAACGCGGCACTACGCTCGTCCGGCTCCGTCCCGTCCGTGCCCCTCGCTGATTTGCCCACGGCGGCGGAGAATGACTCGTCTGAGGCAGCGCCTGCGCCGCCAATCAGGGAAGGCTAGCCGCTCGTGCAGGATCGCGCCCCCACGCCACCCGAGGACGACATCGACGCCTCCAAGGCGCCGCTGATGGATCATCTCATCGAGCTGCGCCAGCGGTTGATCCATGCCGTCTTCGCGTTCCTGGTGATGTTCGCGCTCTGCTTCACGCAGGCGGCCGCCATCTACGACATTCTGGTCTGGCCCTACGTCTGGGTCTCGGGCAGCGATCAGGTCCGCCTCATCGCGACGCACTTCCTCGAGGAGATTTTCACTTACCTGAAGCTCGCCATGTTCGGCGCCGCGTTCCTGTCGTTTCCGGTTGTGGCGACGCAGATCTACAAGTTCGTCGCGCCGGGGCTTTACAAGAACGAGCGGCGCGCCTTCCTGCCCTATCTCGTGGCGACGCCCTTCTTCTTCATGCTCGGCGCGGCGGTGGTCTACTTCCTCGCCATGCCGATCCTGATCAAGTTCTCGCTCGGCCTCGCCGCCGCCTCCAACGACGCCGCCGGCCGCATCGAGCTGATGCCGAAGGTGTCGGAGTATCTCTCGCTGATCATGCAGCTCATTCTCGGCTTCGGCCTGTGCTTCCAGCTTCCCGTGGTGCTCACCCTGCTGGCGCGCGCCGGCCTGGTCACCTCCGAGGCCCTGCGCAAGGGCCGCCGCTTCGCCATCGTCGGCATCTTCGCCGTCGCCGCCGTGCTGACGCCGCCCGACGCCTTGAGCATGATCATCATGGCCCTGCCGACGACGCTGCTCTACGAACTGTCGATTTTCGCGGTCTCCTGGGTCGAGAAGAGGCAAGCCTCCGCCGATGCGGCCAAGGCGACCTAACTGGCGATCTTCATCGGTTTGAGCTTGCTGGTGTCCAGCTTGCGCTCGGCGTGCCAGAGATCATACGCCGTCTGCATGTTGAGCCAAGACATCGCAGAGCCCCCGAATACGATGCCGAGCCTCAGCGCCATGACGGGAGTGACGGGCTGACGTTCGGCCAGCAGGTCATAGAGCGTCTGGCGCGAGATGCCGAGCTGCCGGGCCACCTCGGATTTGCCGATCGGGAGAGCCGGAAGCACGATCTCGCGCAGCAGCTCGCCCGGATGAGTGGGGCACCGATGCGGCGATCTCTTGGGCGGGCTGGGCATGCTCTATGCATCCGATCTCATGTGACGGGCTCAATTGGTAGCCCTCTGTCAATGATAGTCCTCGAAGTCGACGTCCACCGCGTCCTGGTCCTGCCAGCCGAAGGTGATCCGCCAGTTGGCCGAAACGGAGACCGCATACCGGCCCCTGTAGCTGCCGGCCAACCGATGAAATCCGAAGCCCGGCAGGTTCATGTCCTCGGCATTGGCGGCGGCGTCGAGACGGTTCAGCAGTATCGTAATTCTCGCAATCCTGTCGGGCGGGAGCTTGGAAGGATCGTCACGCTCCCAGAGCTTCTTGAGGGCACGACTTCTGAATGAGACAATCACATCGTGCCCAAATGCCAGAACTCGCTATACCTCCGAGAATTGTACGTTATTGTCTGTCATTATGTCAACTAACAACTTACATGCATCGAACCTCCGTCCGATGCTTCGGGATGGGAGATCTGGACGTGGTGCTGGCTCGGTCTTATAGCTTCAAGAGGATTTGAAACGCTGCGAGAGGGCCAGTGCACGACATCAAGTGGATACGCGACAATGCGGCGGCGTTCGACGCCGGCTTGAAGAAGCGCGGGCTTCCCGCCTGCTCAGCCAAGCTGCTCGAAATCGACGACCGGCGCCGCGCGATCATTACGCGGCTTCAGGAGGCGCAGTCGCGCCGCAACGCGGCGTCGAAGGACATCGGCAAGGCCAAGGGTGCGAAGGACGACAAGCTCGCCGCCAGGCTCATGGCCGAGGTGGCCGAGCTGAAGGAGGCGATTGCGGCCGGCGAGGAGGAAGAGCGGCAGGTCGTCGCCGAGCTGGAGAAGGAACTCGCCGTCATTCCCAACCTGCCGAGCGACGACGTGCCCTTCGGATCGGACGAGAAGGGCAACCGCGAGGTTCGCAAGCACGGCACGCCGCGCAAATTCGATTTCAAGCCGAAGCAGCATTTCGAAATCGGAGAAGCCTTGGGGCTGATGGATTTCGAGACCGCGGCCAAGGTCTCGGGCGCGCGCTTCGTATTCCTGAAGGGTGCGCTCGCCACGCTGGAGCGCGCCATCGGCAGCTTCATGCTCGACCTGCACACGCGCGCCAACGGCTACGTCGAGACCAACCCGCCGCTGCTGGTCAAGGATCACGCGGCCTACGGCACTGGCAACCTGCCGAAGTTCGCCGACGATCTGTTCGTCACTACCAGTGGTTTCTGGCTCATCCCCACCGCCGAGGTGTCGCTGACCAATGTCGTGCGCGAGCAGATCGTGCAGGAGGATCAGCTTCCGATGCGCATGACGGCGTGGACGCCGTGCTTCCGCTCGGAAGCAGGTGCCGCCGGCCGCGACACACGCGGCATGATCCGCCAGCACCAGTTCTCCAAGGTAGAACTCGTCTCCATCACCACGCCCGAGCAGGCGCTCGACGAGCACGAGCGGATGACGGCCTGCGCCGAGGAGGTCCTGAAGCGCCTCGGGCTGCCTTATCGCACCATGCTGCTGTGCACCGGCGACATGGGGTTCGCCTCGCAGAAGACCTACGACATCGAGGTCTGGCTCCCCGGTCAGGACGCCTACCGCGAAATCTCCTCGTGCTCGGTGTGCGGCGATTTCCAGGCCCGCCGCATGAACGCGCGCTATCGGCCCAAGGGCGCCAAAGATGTGCGCTACGTCCACACGCTCAACGGTTCAGGTCTCGCCGTCGGCCGCACGCTGGTCGCAGTCTTGGAAAACTACCAGCAGGCGGACGGCTCCGTCATGATTCCGGAGCCGTTGCAGGGCTATATGGGGGGAATGGATAGGATAGTGCAGGGGTGAGGTCGTGAGTGGTGAGGTCGTGAGATCGTCAAGTCGTGAGTGGTGAGTGGTTTTTGCCGCTGACCGCCGAAATCTCAGCCTAACGCCATTTGCCCCTTGCGACTCACTTTGCCCCATCCGACGACCTCACGACCTCACGACCTCACGACCTCACGACCTCACGACCTCACGACCTCACGACCTCACGACCTCACGACCTCACGACCTCACGACCTCACGACC
>JBQTIA010000096.1:0-42870 GCA_052388455.1 Hyphomicrobium sp. | reverse complement strand
TCCAAGGCTTCGATGACGTCGATGCGAGTTTCGAGCCGGCGCGCCAGTTCGGGCAGCGAAGATCGGAGGCAGCGGCGCAGCTCGCGGAACAACTGTCCGATGTCGGTGACGGTGGCCGGCACGCCATCCAGCCCGTCGAGCCCAGACGGCACGAGGCCAGCCGACGCGGAATCCGGCTTGCGCCCGGCTGACCGCTCCACCGATCCGGCAGACGGTTTCGTCTCTGATCTCATACGCATGAACAGCAGATCAAACCGACGATTGAGTTCCCCCGATGACGATCAATCCCAGAACCGTGCGCGGAATGTCAAAGGTTTCTTGCGCCGCATCATATCTCGACGCCTTCAGAAACGGCAAAACGCTCGAGTTCCGAGCGGATCGCGCTAGAGCTCTCGTCGAGCAAATCGTCGAGCCGCTTGGTGACGCGGCCGGCGTCCAGCGAGCGGATCATCGCCTTGACCGGTCCGATCGACGCCGGTGCCATCGAGATCGAGCGGAAGCCGAGGCCGATGAGCGCCATGGCTTCCAGCGGCCGGCCGGCCATCTCGCCGCACAGCGTGATCGCAACCTTCTGCTTGCGGCAGGCTTTGACGAGGCCCTTGAGCGCGCGCAGCGGAGCCGTCGACAGCGGATCGTAGCGGCTGGCGACGCGGGCATTCGTCCGATCCGCCGCGAACAGGAACTGCATCAGGTCGTTGCTGCCGACCGAGATGAAATCGACCTTGGAAAGCAGCGCATCCAGCTCGAACAGCAGCGCCGGCACCTCCATCATGGCGCCGATCTCGATGGTTCGCGGCGCATCGACGCCACGCCGTTCGAGCAGCGCCAGCTCCTTGTCGACGAGAATGCCGATCTCTTCCATTTCGCTGGAAACGGACACCATGGGAATCATGAGACGCAGATCGCGGCCCGAGGCGGCGCGCAAAAAGGCCCTGACCTGGCCGCGGAACAGCGCCGGCCGGTCGAGCGACATGCGGATGGCGCGCCAGCCGATGGCGGGGTTCTCCTCCTTCATCTGGCGCAGGTAGGGCAGCAGCTTGTCGCCGCCGATGTCGAGCGCCCGGAACACCACGGGCTTGTCGCCCGCCTCGTCGAGCACGGTGCGGTAGGTTTGAATCTGCTGCTCGAGCCGCGGCAGTGTATGAGACATCATGAATTGCAGCTCGGTGCGGAAGAGCCCGATGCCGTCGGCGCCCGACTCCGCGAGATGCGGCATGTCGACCAGCAGGCCGGCATTGATGTTGAGCCCGATGCGCTTGCCGTCGGTGGTGACCGCCGGCTTGTCGCGCAGAGCCGCATAGCGCTTCTGGCGGCGGGCGCGGAAGCGAACCTTGTCGGTGAAGGCGGCGACGACCTCGCCCGACGGGCGGAAATGCACTTCTCCCGATTCCGCGTCGATGATCGCCGCATCGCCGGCGTTGACCCGCTCCACGACGCCCATCGCCTGCCCGATCGCCGGAATACCGAGCGCCTTGGCGACGATCGCGACGTGGCTCTGGCCGCCGCCGTCCTCGATGATGAGACCGCGCAGCTTCATGCGGTCGTAGTCGAGCAACTCGGCCGGTCCCATGGTCCGCGCCACCAGGATGGTATCCGGCGGCATGTCCTTCACGTCGCCGCTGCCGGCCGAACGGCCGGCCAGAATGCGCAGCAGACGGTCGGAGAGATCGTCGAGGTCGCGCTGCCGCTCGCGCCAGTAGGGGTCGGGCTGGCGCAGCATGTGAGCCCGCGTCGTATTCTGAATGCGCTCGACGGCGGCGTCCGCCGTCAGCCCGCCCTGCACCGCCTCACGCAGCCGCCGCTCCCAGCCGCGATCGTGGGCGAACATGCGGTAGGCTTCGAGCACGTCGCGGTGCTCGCCGGCGCTGGAGAGGTGCTCGTGCCCCATCAATTCGTCGAGCGAGGACCTCAGCTCGCCCATCGCCGATTCGAGCCGCGCCAGCTCGCTCTTGGGATCGTCGGCCATCAGCTTGGTGACGACGATGCGCGGCTCATGCAGGAACACGTGGCCGAGCGCGATGCCGTCCGACATGATCTCGCCCTTGATCACCGCGGAAAGCGATTTCGTGAACTCGATCGCCGCCGCAGAGCCGGTGACGGCGCCGGACACCAGATGCTCGGCCACGATCATCGCGGTCGCCTCGAGCACCTCGACATCCTCGTCCGAATACTCCTTGGCCATCCGGTTCTGCACGACCAGCACGCCGAGCACCTCGCCGTTGCGATGCAAAGGCACGGCGAGCAGCGAGTGGTAAAGCTCCTCGCCGGTCTCGGGACGGTAGGAAAAGGCCGGGTGCTTCGGCGCGTCGGGCTCGCTGATCGAGATGTTCAGCTCGGCGCAGCGGCCGACCAGACCTTCGCCCCGCTTCAGCCGCGTATTGTGCACGGCCTCCGCCTTGAGGCCTTCGGTAGCGAACAGCTCCAGGCTTCCGTCCTGCCGCTTGAGGTAGATCGAGCAGACGTCGGCCACCATCACGCCGGCGATCTGATGCACGATGCGGTCGAGGCGCGTCTGTCCGTCGCCGGGTTCGGACATGATCTCGCGCAGCCGGCGCATGATGACGCGCAGAGCAGGCTCTGAGGCCATGACCCGGGGCTCGTCACCGCGTCTCGATTGCATGTGCTGCTGCCGTTCCATCCCGCCGCTGCCTGACCGGCGGATTCATGACCTTTGCGAGTTGCGTGAGCTGGTGCCACCGGAGGAGAGAGCGGCGATCTCCATGGCCGGCGGGACTATTTCCCATCGCAAGACTGTCCCGTATCAGCCGTCATCGCATAAGCGCGGCTCGATCCGCAAGAACTCCGAAGCCGTCGATGAATCGGCTGCCCCATCGCTCGGCGAAGCGTCAGATGACGTGTGCGGTGCAGCGCGATGCAGCATCGTCTCCACCGGCCACGGCAGTCGCAATAGGCTGTGCGCAATTCAAATCCAGACTGCTCCGCAACCATCGGCGTCCGTGGTCGGGTTTGGTGGTGCGGCGCAGCGATGTTATGCCCCTGCCGAGCAGGCCAGCGCCCGCCATCTTCTCGATCCTTCCGGCAGGAGACCCGTCCCGTGTCCCAGTTCACCATTCCGGCCAGCGTCGCGCCCATCCTGCTGCTCGCCGCCTCGAACGTGTTCATGACCCTCGCGTGGTACGGACACCTGAAATACAAGAGCGCGCCGCTGGCGATCGCGATCCTGGCGAGCTGGGGCATCGCGCTCATCGAGTATTGTCTGGCCGTTCCCGCCAACCGCATCGGCCATGGCTACTATTCGGCGGCCGAGCTGAAAACGATGCAGGAAGTCATCACCCTCATCGTGTTCGCGGCCTTCTCGGTGCTCTATCTCAACGAGCCGCTGACACTGAACCACGCCGTCGGCTTCACGCTGATCGTGGCCGGCGCCTACTTCGTGTTCCGCGGCCCGCTTTGAGGCCGCTGCTGAGGAAAGCCACGTGACGATCAGTTCCCGTTTCGAGTCGGCCATCGCCGATATCGATGCCGCCAACGCCGCCGACCCCAACACGATCGCGGACCATGGCGACGCGCGTCCAGCCGAGCTGGTCTACGGCGAGCGCATGACGGCGATGCTCATGCAATTTTTCCCGTCCGCCACCGAGGCCCTCCGGCTCGCCGCCCGCGCCCAGCACATCCGGCGCTGGACCGTGCCGCGAGCGAGCTACCCGATGGACCGGGCCGGCTATCACCGCTGGCGCAACGATCTCAAGCGACGCCATGCCGAATGGGCGAGCGAGATCCTCGCCACCAGGGATTACCCAGCGGACGAGATCGCGCGCGTCGCCAAGCTGATCCGCAAGGAGGAGCTGCGCACCGATCCCGAGGCGCAGACTCTGGAGGATGTCGCCTGCCTCGTGTTCCTGCAGCATTACGCGCCGTCGTTCGCCAGCCGCCATCCTGCGGACAAGGTGCGCGACATTCTGCGCAAGACCTGGGCCAAAATGTCGGAACGCGGGCAAGGCGCGGCGCTCGGCCTTCCGCTCGTCGATGGCGTCCGAACGCTACTCGCGGAAGCGACCCGTCCAGCGGAGCGCGGTCCGTGAGCGGCGACGCTTTCCGCGACGTGGCTGTCATCCTGGCGGCCCATGGAGACCGGGCGGGAGCCACCCCGAACGGACGGCTTCTGCGACTGGCCGCCACGATAAGGGAGAGCGGCGCGTTCGGGCTCGTCACCGCGGGCGTCCTCAAGGGCGAGCCGACCATCGAGCAGGCGGTGAGCGACGCCATCATGACCGACGACGTCATCCGTGAGCGGCGAACCGGCCGGATCGTCGTCTATCCGCTGTTCATGGCCGACGGCTATTTCGTCCGCGACGTCCTGCCGGCGCGCATCGCCGCTGCGGGTGCCTCGGATCGATACCTCATGCTGCCACCGCTCGGACTCGACGCGCGCCTGCCGGACCTCATCCATGCCGATGCCCTGGCCGCCACCCACCGCACCGGATTAGCGGCGGATGCTACGAGGCTGCTGATCGTAGGCCACGGCTCGGAACTCGGACCGGCTTCGGCCAATGCCACCCGCGCCGCCGCCTCGGCTGTCGCCGGCATCGGCGGATTCGCGGAAACAGCGACGGCCTTCCTGGAGGAGCCGCCGTTTCTCGACGCGGTTCTCGCCGACACCCGCCGCTCGACGGTCGTTAGCGGGTTCTTTTCCGGCGATGGGCTGCACGCCGGCGAAGACGTTCCGGAGGCCATCCGCAAAGCCGGCGGAGCGGCGATCTATGCCGGTTCGATCGCGGCGTCGGCCGCGCTCCCGGCGCTGATCCTGGCCGCCATCCGAGCCGCCGTCGCCGCGCCCTGACTCCGACGCGCGGCGTCAGGCCGGAATTGTGGCAAGTCGTTGAGCAGAAGATGAAAAAATTCTCACATGCTCGCGTCACAGAACTGTCGCGAAGCGCCGCCGGGCGTTCTATGACAGGAGCATGACAACGTGTGGCGCATTCCTCCATGTCCGATGATGCGGCCGGGCTTCTGGCTCCGGTGCCGAAAGTCGACGTGCGCACGGCGAAAATCCGGCGCGGCTTGCCCTCCATCCGCCTCGGATGGACGGGAACGGCCGTGACGTGCCTGGCCGCGTTCACGCCGGTCGCACTTTATATGAGCCGTTATGAAGGCGGCGCCGCCAACCAGTCGTTTGTCGCCGTCGCCATTCTTCTCACCGCCGCCCTGCTCGTGCTCGCAACGCGCCGGCCCCTGGTCGCGGCGGTGGCTGTCCCCGCACTGATCGGCATCGTCGTCAGCGCCGGGGCCTTCAAGCACCAGACGCTGCAGATGAACCTGCATGCCTACGACGTGGTTTTTTATCTGACCTCGCCCTCGACCGTCGGCTTCATGTGGGGTGAATACCGGGCCGAGTTCGTCAAGCTCATCGCCGCCCTGACGGCCGTCGTCTCCGCCAGCGTCATCGCCTACCGGATGGATAGCGTGCGCGTGCCTCGCATTTATTCCTCGGCGGCCGTGTGCGCGCTCATCGCCGCGACGGCGATCGTCGCTCACACCAAGGGTGCGCGCAGCCACACCCAGCAGTACTGGCCCGACCTGACGCTCTCGACCTTCTTTTCCTCGATCGCGGATACGGCCGAGACGCTGTGGAAGGGTCAGCTCATCGAGGCGGCGCCGCACGGCGGAGCACCGCTGTTCACGATCCCGAAGTCCTGCCGGCCCGACGAGAAGCCGCCGCACATCATTCTCATCCACCAGGAATCGGTGGTGCCGCCGTCCCTCGTCCCGGGCGTGACCTACGACCAGAGCCTCGATCCGCTGTTCCGCTCCTTCGACAGTCAGATGCACCCGATGCGCGTCGAGACGTATGGCGGCGCCTCGTGGCTGACCGAGTTCTCGATCCTCACCGGCGTCTCCACCTATTCGTTCGGCGGAATGCGCTCGTTCGTCCATTCCCTGATGTCGGGCAAGGTTCGCGATACGCTGCCGCAGGCTCTCGCGCGCTGCGGCTATCGCAACGTCGTTCTGTTTCCCGGCGACAAGAACTTCGTGTCCTACGCCAAGTTCTACGCGGCGGCCGGAATGCCGGAGATCCGCGACATCCGAGACATGAAGGGCTCCCGCATCAACGAGCGCGACCGCTTCTTCTACGGCCAGGCGCTGGATGTGATGGGCGAGCATTTCAAGTCGAGCCGGCAGCCCCTGTTCACCTACGTGCTGACCATGGCGACGCACGGTCCTTACGACCGCACCTACATGCCGGAAGTCGACGTGCCCGGCGGCGGTCCCGGCACCAATGCCGAGATGCACGAATACCTTCGCCGGCTGTCGATGGCCCGCGCCGACTATGATGGTTTCGTCGCCGACCTGAAGCGCCGCTTTCCGAAGGAGCGGTTCCTCATCGTTCACTACGGCGATCATCATCCGACGGCGACGCGGGCCTATCTCGGGCAGGGCAAAGTCGAGCATCCGCAGGATGTCGTCCTGCCGCGCGATTCCATCGGCTTCCTCACCTATTTCGCCGTCCAGGGCATCAACCACCTGCCGCCGCCGTTGCCCACCGTCGACGTGCTCGACGTGCCCTATCTCGGAACGCTGGTGCTCGAGGCAGCCCGCTTGCCGCTCTCGGACGCGGCGCTGGAGCGCAAGCGCCTGATGACGGTCTGCCGGGGACGCTATTTCGGCTGCTCCGACCAGCAGGAAATTCTCGCCTTCCACCGCCGCCTGATCGATTCCGGGCTGCTGGACTCCCGCTGACCCGGCGCGGGTCCTTGCGACGGCCGCCTTTCATGAGCGCACGCAAAGTCCGCAATGTTACGCGAATGTTGCGCTGATCGCGCGCCGCACAATGGCAAACGCGACCACGACGCGATTGGTGTCTCGGGATTCGAGCATCGCTGCACGCCGGGCAATGGCCGTCAGCTCAACCTCGATGCCCTGGCAGCATCATCCGCCTCGCAATGCCCGATCACAATTCGTCTCAAGCCTTGGCCGGCACCGACGCAATGGTCTCGATAGCCCTGAGTGCGATAGGGTTCAGGCCGTTTGCTCCGCCTTCAAAGTGCACCACGATTTTGGCGCGCATCCGCGGATCCCAGAACTTTCGGATGTGCTCGGCAGTCAGTGCGATGGCCCTTTCCTCGCCCTGCACAGCGAGGTTCCTGGCGATCTGGTTGGCCATCATGACGAGCTTTTCAGCAGGCTGCATGGAGTTCGGTGTCCCTGAGAATTCCCCCGTCTTTCGCGGGCATTGCGACGATGCGGTACGGGTGCGTGAAGATCTCGTAGCTGTCGGGTCGTGCGATGCCGACCAGAGTGATGCCGGCGGCAACTGCGGATCGCAGCGCCAGCCCTGTCGGCGCCGATACCGCCGCAACGACCGGCGCTCCACAGTTCGCCGCCTTCTGGATCATCTCGACGGAGACGCGGCTGGTGATCACGACGATTCCCGACGCGGGATCGATGCAAAGGCGTGTGAGGGCGCCGGCGAGCTTGTCGAGCGCGTTGTGCCGTCCGACATCCTCCATCAGCGCCACGAGCCCCGCCTCCGGCGTCCAGAATCCGGCGGCATGCAGGGCGCGGGCCTGATGATTGAGCACTTGGGCCGGCATGACCGACGCTACGGCAGCCGCCACGTCCCCGGCTTCGAAAACCGGTGTTGCGGTCACTTTTCGCAATTGAGGCAACGCGGCATCGAGGCTTTCGACCCCACACAGGCCGCAGCCCGTGGGCCCGAGCAGCGCACGCCGCCGCACTGCGACACGCCGTCCCGCCTGGGACACGAGCCACATCCGCACTTCAATGCCGTTGTCCTGCTCGACAACCGACAGTTCGGCAATTTCGCTGGCATTTTCGACCTTGCCCTCGCTCAGGCTGAAACCGATTGCGAAGTCCTCGAGATCGGCCGGCGTGGCCATCATCACGGCATGCGTCGTGCCGTCGTAGACGAAGGCGACTGGCGTCTCCTCGGGGATGATGCGGCTCGAAGGGTCGGCACCCCTGGGTGAGACCTTCAGTGAGCGCGCCTGAATTAGCGCTTCCTGCATCGGCCTACTCCGCCGCCTCAGCCGGCAAAATCCGGCGGCTCTTTTGCGAGAACTCGTCGTATTTCTTCTGGTAGTCGGTTGGGCCGTTCGACGGTGAGACCTGCACGGCCGTAACCTTGAATTCGGGGCAGTTCGTCGCCCAGTCGGAGAAGTCGGTCGTGATCACATTGGCCTGTGTCAGGGGATGGTGGAACGTCGTGTAGACGACGCCCGCTGCCAGGCGGTCGGTAATCAGCGCCCGAAGCGCGGTCTCGCCGGCACGGCTGCGGACCGTCACCCAATCACCGTCCTTGACGCCGCGCTGCTCGGCATCGTGAGGATTGATCTCGAGCCGATCCTCCTCGTGCCAGACGACGTTCTCGGTGCGCCGAGTCTGGGCGCCGACGTTGTATTGTGACAGGATACGTCCGGTGGTGAGGATGAGCGGATAGCGGGCTCCCGTCCGCTCGTCGGTCGGGACGTATTCGGTCAGCATGAACCGTCCGCGCCCGCGCGTGAACTCCTCGGTGTGCATCACCGGATAGCCTTCAGGGTGCGCCTCATTGCACGGCCACTGGATCGAGCCGAGTTCATCCAGCTTCTTGAACGAAACGCCGGTGAAGGTCGGCGTCAGCCGCGCGATCTCGTCCATGATTTCGCCGGCATGGGCGTAATTCCAGCCGAGCCCCAGCTCCTTGGCGATCAACTGGGTCACCTCCCAGTCCGCATATCTGTTCTTCGGCGTCATGACCTTGGTGACGCGCTGGATGCGCCGCTCGGCGTTGGTGAAGGTGCCGTCCTTTTCGAGGAAGGTGCAGCCGGGCAGAAATACGTGCGCGTAGTTGGCCGTCTCGTTGAGGAAGAGATCCTGGACGACGACGCATTCCATGGCTGCGAGGCCGGCGGAGACGTGATGCGTATCGGGATCGGACTGCAGGATGTCTTCGCCCTGGATGTAGATGGCCTTGAAGCTGCCATCGACGGCGGCGTCGAGCATGTTCGGGATGCGAAGGCCGGGCTCGGGATCGATCTTGCAACCCCATGCGCTTTCGAACAGTGCGCGGGCAGCGGCATCCGAGACGTGCCGGTAGGCTGTAAGCTCGTGCGGGAACGAGCCCATGTCGCAGGCGCCCTGCACGTTGTTCTGGCCGCGAAGTGGGTTCACGCCGACGCCGGCGCGGCCGATATTGCCGGTCGCCATGGCGAGATTGGCGATCGCCATGACGGTCGTGGAGCCCTGGCTGTGCTCGGTGACGCCGAGGCCGTAGTAGATCGCCGCGTTTCCGCCAGTGGCGTAGAGACGTGCCGCCTCGCGCACGAGGTTCGCATCGACGCCGGTATATTGCTCCAGCGCCTCGGGTGAATTGCGCTTCTCTCCGACGAAGGCCGCCCACTCCTTGAATTCGTTCCAGTCGCAGCGGTGGCGGACGAAACTCTCGTTGACGAGCTTCTCGGTGACGATGACGTGCGCCATCGAGGTCAGCAAAGCGACGTTGGTTCCGGGCTGCAAGGGCAGATGGTAGGCGGCCTCGACGTGCGGCGAGCGCACGATGTCGGTCCGGCGCGGATCGGCCACGATCAGCCTGGCACCCTCGCGCAGCCGCTTCTTCATGCGGCTGGCGAACACCGGGTGCCCATCGGTCGGGTTGGCGCCGATGATCATCACGACATCGCAGTGCTCGACGGAGTCGAAGTCCTGCGTTCCGGCCGATTCGCCGAACGTCGACTTGAGGCCGTAGCCCGTCGGCGAATGGCAGACGCGGGCGCAGGTATCGACGTTGTTCACGCCGAAGCCCTGACGGATCAGCTTCTGCACGAGGAAGATGTCCTCGTTGGTGCAGCGAGATGACGTGATGCCGCCGACGGCGCCCTGGCCGAAAGTCTTCTGGATGCGGCGGAACTCGCTCGCGACCCGCTTGATCGCCTCCTCCCAGGTCGTCTCGCGCCAGGGATCGGTGATCTTGTCGCGCATCATCGGCTTCAGGATGCGGTCGCGGTGCGTGGAGTAGCCATAGGCGAAGCGGCCCTTGACGCAGGAGTGCCCGCGATTGGCCTTGCCGTCCTTCCACGGCACCATCCGCACAACCTCTTCACCCCGCATCTCGGCCTTGAACGAGCATCCCACACCGCAGTAGGCGCAGGTGGTGATGGCGGAATGCTCGGGCTGGCCGATCTCGATGAGGCTCTTTTCGGAGAGTGTCGCCGTCGGGCACGCCTGCACGCAGGCGCCGCAGGACACACATTCCGAGCCGAGGAAGTCCTCATCCATGCCGGCCGAGACGCGGCTATCGAAACCGCGGCCCGAGATGGTCAGAGCAAACGTGCCCTGGACTTCCTCGCAGGCGCGCACGCAGCGGTTGCAGACGATGCACTTCGAGGGGTCATAGGTGAAGTAAGGATTGGAAATGTCCTTCTTGACGAACAGTGGATTGGGCTGCCGGCCACTGTCCTCGAACACATGGTTCTCGCCCTGATAGCCATAGCGCACATCGCGCAAGCCGACGGCACCGGCCATGTCCTGCAGCTCGCAATCGCCGTTGGCGGCGCAGGTCAGGCAGTCGAGCGGGTGGTCCGAGATGTAGAGTTCCATCACGCCCTTGCGGATCGCCTTTAGGCGCGACGTCTGCGTCTTGACGGCGATGCCGGGCGCGACCGGCGTGGTGCAGGAGGCCGGCGTGCCGTTGCGGCCCTCGATCTCGACCAGACACAGCCGGCACGAGCCGAAGCTCTCCAGCATGTCGGTCGCGCAGAGCTTGGGGATCGTCGTTCCCATGGTCATCGCGGCCCGCATGATCGACGTGCCGGCCGGTACGGTCACGGACTGACCGTCGATGGTGAGCGTGACCATCTCCTCCGACTTGGACGCCGGCGTGCCGTAGTCGATTTCCTTGATCAGAGAGCTGGGTGCGTCGAGGGTCATCGGGGTCACTCCGCAGCGGCCGGCAGCTTGGGCGCCCGGCCAAAATCTTCAGGGAAATGCGTCAGCGAACTCATCACTGGATAGGGCGTGAACCCACCGAGAGCGCAGAGCGAACCGAACTTCATGGTCTGGCAGAGATCCTCGACGACGGCGAGGTTGGCCTCCCGGCTGGACCCGGCGATCACCTTGTCCATGGTCTCGCGACCACGAACCGCCCCGATACGGCAGGGCGTACACTTTCCGCAACTCTCGATGGCGCAGAACTCGAATGCGAAGCGGGCCTGCCTGGCCATATCGGCCGTATCGTCGAACACCACGACGCCGGCGTGACCGATGAGGCCGTCGCGCGCGGCGAAGGCCTCGTAGTCGAACGGCGTATCGAACAGCGCGCGCGGGAAGTAGGCACCGAGCGGGCCGCCGACCTGCACGGCCTTGACCGGCCGACCCGTCGCCGTACCGCCGCCGATGACATCCACCAGTTCGCCGAGCGTGATGCCGAAGGCGGTCTCGAACAGGCCGCCACGTTTGATGTTGCCGGCGAGCTGGATCGGCATCGTCCCGCGCGAGCGGCCCATGCCGTAGTCGGCGTAGGCCTTGGCGCCGTGATCGAGGATGTAGGGCACGGCGGCGAGCGAGAGCACGTTGTTGATGACGGTCGGCTGGCCGAACAGACCCTTGTGCGCGGGCAGCGGAGGCTTCGCGCGCACGATGCCGCGCTTGCCTTCGAGGCTTTCAAGAAGCGACGTTTCTTCGCCGCAGACGTAGGCTCCGGCGCCCATGCGCACTTCCAGGTCGAAAGCGTATTTAGACCCGTCGATGTTTTTTCCGAGGTAACCAGCGGCACGCGCGGTGGCGATCGCCTCGTTCAGCGCGATCTCGGCGTGGGGATATTCGGATCTGAGGTAGACATAGCCTTTGGTCGCCCCGACGGCGATGCCGGCGATCGTCATGCCCTCGATGAGCACGAAGGGATCGCCTTCCATGATCATGCGGTCCGCGAAAGTTCCGCTGTCGCCCTCGTCGGCGTTGCAGACGATGTACTTCTGCTGGCCCATCGGCGTGTCGTGGACGGTCTTCCATTTGATGCCGGTCGGGAAGCCGGCGCCGCCGCGACCTCGCAGGCCCGATTTCGCCACCGTGTCCACGATCTCGATGGGCTTGAGCTTCAGCGCCTTGGCGAGACCGGCGTAGCCGCCGTTGGCTTTATAATCTTGGAGCGAGACCGGATCGGTCAGCCCGCAGCGCGCGAAGGTCAGCCGCGTCTGAGTCTTGAAGAACGGGATCTGCCCGGTCGGACCCAAGGCCAGACCATGCTTGATCTTGGATGCGCGGCTCTTTGCCAGTGCGGCGACGATCTTCTCGGCATCGGCGGGCGCGCAGGGGCCGAAGGCATAGCGTTCGCCTCTGTCCTCGATCTCGACGAGAGGCTCCAGCCAAAGCATTCCGCGCGAGCCGTTTCGGACGAGTTCGGCGCCGACTTTGTGCTTCCTGGCGACGGCCGTCACGGCGGCAGCCACATCGTCGGCACCGCAGGCGATGGCGGCCGCATCCCGCGGAACGAAGATGCGAGTCGTCATGCACCGGCCTCCTTGAGGATTCTGTCGAGCTTGGCGGCGTCAAGCCGGCCGACGACCTTGCCGTCGAACATCGCGGATGGGGCCGTGGCGCAAAGGCCGAGACAATAAATGGGTTCCATCGTAACGCGGCCGTCGACGCTGGTGCTCCCGCACGCGACGCCGAGCCGGTCTTCCGCGCGCTTGACCAGGCTCTCGCAACCCATGGCCTGGCAGGCTTCGGCACGACAAATTTTCAAGACGTGCCGGCCGGCTGGCTCGCGGCGGAAGTCGTGGTAGAACGTGACGACGCCATGCACCTCGGCGCGACTGAGGTTGAGTTCGTGGGCAATGACGGGGACAGCCGCCTCTGGCACACATCCGAACGCTGCCTGCACATCATGCAGGATCGGCATCAGAGGACCTTCGCGATGTACGTGCCGCAGGACGATCGCGCGCGTCTCGGCTTCGCTCCACGGCACGGAAGCACCCATCCTGGAATTCCTCTGAGGTCGACTGCACGGGACTTGCGCCCAAAGGGAGCGGGGCATCAATAACGCTGTTCCGTGCTGCGATAGCGAAATCGAATGAAAATCAAAAAATACCAATAAATATTTCTGTTCCTGATGTCTTCCGTCAAACCGGCAGTAATTTATTTGTGCTGCGCGTCATCGACTGCCGCCTCACGCCGGCTGCAACTCCAAGGAGCCTGCCGTCAGTTTTCTGACGCAGGACAGAAAAGCTGAGACCACGGGCGGATACGGCTCACGGCTCTTGACCACAAGACCAATCTTGTGCGTGACGCTCGGCGCGACGATCGGGATGGCCTTCAGTCCCATCGGAGGCTCGAAACGCCCGCCTTCGCCGATGGCGGCAATCGTGACCCACTGCCCGGTCAGGACGTGCACATGCAGCATCGTCATCGAGTTCGATTCGAAGGTCGCACGAACGTCACTGCTTCCGGCCTCGGCCAGATGTCGATCGATGAAACGGCGGTTCTGCATGTCGGGGGTCAGCAGGCACAGGGGCAGCCGGCCGCAATCCGCCCACGAGATCGCCGCACGCCGGGAGAGCTCGCTCTCGGGTGCGACCAGCAGAACGTAGCGCTCGGCGTAGAGCGGCACGGTCTGGAATCGAACCAATGGCTCCGTATCGACGTACGATATCCCAGCATCGAGTTCGAGATTGTCCAGGCCGGCGAGAATTGCGTCGGATGTCGACGAGACCACGGACATGCCAACGCCAGCGTGTCGCGCCTTGAAGCTGGTCGTAAGCTTGGGCACGAACGGCAACGCTGTCGGAATGACGCCCAGCCTCAAGTGCCCGGTAATGCCCCGCTTCAGTGCTTCGATCTCCTGACGCATGGCACGGGCATCGCCGACGATGCGACGCGCCCAATCGAGAATTCTCTCGCCCTCCGGTGTGAAGCAGCGGAACCGCGATCCGCGCTCGACGATGGTGACGCCGAGCTGCTCCTCGAGGCTCTTGAGCGTGGACGACAGCGTCGGCTGGGATACACCGCAGGCCTCGGCCGCCCTGCCGAAATGCCGTTCACGAGCCAGCGCAAGCAAGATTTCGAGCTTGTCGATCATGCGTCAGGGCTCCTTCGCCCCGGAATCCCTTGGGCCACGCCCGATTTCGCCTGAATGCTGGCTGGAGGTCGTGCCTCGAACCACTGCCCGCGCGATCGCTCGACGGGCGCAAGCACTCGCCGGAGCGGCTGCTGCTTCGCCACCGGCATGCGCGGCATCCCCGCACTTGGTTCGAACCCGGTTGTCTGCCGACGCTCAGCGCAAAGCGCCTCCAAGCTATATCTATATAGATATGGCTTAGTCCACGAAAAATTCGGGGCGGCAGAATGACGACTCCCTGCTTCAGCAGGCTCTCGACCAAGCGCACGGCTTGAAGCAAGCGATGCGGCGGATCTTGATGCGGCGGTCAGCGGGGCTTTCGCAGGAGATCGAGGCTGTCGAAGGTCTTGGACGGCGTCTCGATCCGGCACGAGCGGTCGTCGTGGATGTCGGTACAGAGCACCTCCAGGCCGTCAGGGAAGGCGCTCGTGTTGCGGCATACGGCACGAAACCGGCGCAGGCTCGGCTCGCTCACGAGCTGCTCGAGCTGATCGACGCCGCAGGAGCTGTGGAGGTAGAGCAGGCGCCGGATCTCGTGGTCGTGAATCTCGGCCAGTGCCGAAGGCGGTGCCACAAGCCCGAACGACACGAGTGCGATGTGAGGAAGACGTCGTCGGTCAGTCATCGGCCTGCGCATCGATGTAGCTGCGGATGGCCCAGATCGCCTCCTGCGACAGGAGTCCTTCGAACGGCGGCATCTTCACGCGATCGTCACGACGTGCGCCATTGAGCACGCGCGTGAGATACCAGGCGTCCGTCTCGTCGTCGACGGCGAGCGCGCGCAGATCCGGCGACATGCCTCCCGACTTCGCGTCCAGACCATGACAGCGCGCGCAGTTCGAGTTGTAGCCCTTTGCCCCGATTGCGATGGCTCGCGGATTGCCGCGATAGGGATTGGTCGTTCGAAGCTCCTCGCCGAGCGGATCGAGGCCAGCTGTGTCGACCGGTTGCGGAGCGCCGTCGCCGTGCGCCCACGCGGCAACGGCAAAACATGCGAAACCTGCGATCCAAATCAACTTCAGTGCAAGCACTTTCATGTTCCGTCGCTTCCCGCTTTGAATTTGCCGCTACCGGTCGAGGCGACGGGCTCCAGCCAGATGCGCCACGACTCGCTTCCGTTGATTTGCAGGTAGTAGGTGCCCGGCCGCTCGATGACGTAGGCGTCCTCGCCGCCGCCACCGATGTGAAGGTTTTGCACGACCTCGCCTTCCGCCGATTTGAGATAGAGAACGAAGATGGCGCCGTCGCTCTGGAACCTGAGGCGGGTCGGAGCGGAGATGTCGAAACGGTCCGTGACGATGTTGAGCCGTCCCTCGAAGTCCGGCTTCACCAGCTTGCGGACCTCGCGGTCGTAGCAGGCGAGCCGGCCGGCGCCGTCGGCGATGTCGAGGCACGCCGTCGCCCCCGAGGCCGCATTGCGCGCCGCCGCCCCGATATGTCCGAGGCCGACGCACAGCGCGGCGATCCCGCACAGACCGAAGACCCTGCTCATTGGCCGGGAGCCGGCTCCCATTTGGACATGTCCTCTTCCCACTGCTTGGTTCCGCGCTGCCAGTCGAAGGGACAGCCCTTGCAGCCCTCCATGAATGCATCCTGGAAAATGGCGAAGCGGATCTTCACGCCATCGAAGACCGCATTGCTGAGGTTGGACTCGTAGAACTTCGTTTCCTGCACGTCGGTGCCGACGAACTTCGCACCGACGAATTTGACCCCCTTGGCCATCGCCTTTTCGAGTGTCGCGGCCGTGAGATCGGTGTTCGACAGATCGGCCTTGTTCATGCGGACGTGCGAGAGGTCCGCCCCGCGCAGCGATGCTCCCGGCAGCTTGGCGCCCTGCATGAAGGCGATGTGCATCCGCGCCCCCTCCAGGTTGGCGCCGGAGAGATCGGCGCCTTGCAGGTTGGCGTGGCGAAGGTCGGCGCGCATCAGATTGGCGCCTGCGAGCTTCGCACCCGAAAGGTTGGCGTTCTTGAGGTCCGCATGCCGGAGATCGGCGCCTTCGCAGACCGTTGCTGCCTTGATGGCGCAGCCGTTCACGACCCAGGGATCGGGACGCTCCTCGACGTTGACGATGACCGGATAATTCTGGGCTCCAGCCGAGACGCTCAACCCGGACATGCCGATAAGAGAAGCCAAGGCCACGCCGAAGACGAGCGGCTGCATGGTCCACTTCACGCAAAGGACGGCCATGACGGCACCTCATGAGGTTAAAGTTGGGAGTTTCGTTAGAAGCTACGTTGGCGTTCCGATTGGGAGCCGCGGAGAAAACGGCGAGCGGCCCGCCGGGGTGAGAACCCGGCGAGCCACCCGCCGATCACGGGCGAGGCGCTGGAAACGCAATGCACCTCGCCCGCATTCCTCACTTCGAGTCGGCCGCGGCGGTGGCCTGCGGCACCTCGAACACCCAGAACGATCCGCCCTGGCTTACGGTCTTGGTCTGGTCGGCCATGTCGCCGCCCCACAGCGGAACGGCACCGCCATAGCCGGAGGCCAGCCCGATGTACTGCTTGCCTTCGTCCTCCCAGGTCACGGGCTGCGAGACGACGCCCGAGCCGGTCTGGAACTTCCACAGCTCCTTACCCGTCTTGGCATCGAAGGCCTTGGCGTAGCCGTCGCTGGTGCCGGTCAGAACCCATCCACCCCTGGTGGTCAGCACGCCGGCCCACAGAGGCATCGCCTCGAGGTGCTCCCAGACGATCTTGCCGTTGGTCGGGTCCATCGCCCGGAGCGCTCCCACGTGCGTGTCGAACTCACGCTTGATGCGGAAGCCTTGCCCGAGGTAGGCGGCACCTTTCTTGTAGGTGACGTTCTCGGTCCAGTAGTCCTCGGTCCAGTCGTTGGTCGGGATGTAGAACAGCTTGGTGTCCTGGTTGTAGGCCATCGGCATCCAGTTGGTGCCGCCGAGGAAGTTCGGCGTGACCTTGATCGCCTTGCCCTTGTCCTGGCCCTTCTCTGGGGCCGGCGGTCGCTGCCCTTCGACCTCCATCGGACGACCCGTGGCGACGTCCCAGCCCGTGGCCCAGGTGATGTTGCGAACCATCGGATAGATGCCGAAAGCGCCGCCGGCCTGCTTGGAGATCTTGCCGTCTCGGGCCGTCAGCTTGTCGAGGTCGGTGATGAACAGGAAGCCGTTGCGGTCGGCATGGGCGCCGGCGCGGACCGTCTTTCCGTCCTTCTCCATCTCGAACAGCGTGATCGGATTGTTGCCCGAATAGTCCCAGGCGTCGTTGGGCGTGTGCTGGAAGAAGCCGACCGGCTCGCCGGTCGACGGCTCGATGTAGACCTGCCCCGAAGTATAGAGGCTGTCATAGGGCTTCCAGTCGCCGTTCGGACCGGAGCGATAATGATAATTCCACGGAGCCGGATTTCCGGTGCCGATGACGATGGTGTTGGTCTTCTCGTCGTAGGTCGCCGACTGCCACGGAGCGCCGCCGCCCTGATTCCAGGCTTCGACCTTCTTGCCGTCCTTGTTGTTCGGCCACGACGGCGCCTTTGGATCGCCGGTGGTCGTCGAGTTCTTGCCGTCGAGGCGGCCCATGTGCCCTTCGACCAGCGGGCGCATCCAGATTTCCTTGCCCGTATCGGGATCGCGCGCATAGAGCCGGCCGACAACGCCGAACTCGTCGCCCGAGGACCCATGGATGAGAAGCACCTTGCCTGTCTTCTGATCCTTGATGATGTTCGGAGCGCCGGTCATGGTGTAGCCGGCGGTGTGATCTTCGAACTTTTCGTTCCAGACGACTTTTCCGGTCTTGCGGTCGAGCGCGACGATGCCGGCGTCGAGGGTGCCCATGAACACCTTGTCGCCGAAGAGAGCAGCGCCGCGGTTGACCACGTCGCAGCACGGACGGATGTCGTCCGGCAGGCGATGGCTGTAGCTCCAGAGTTTCTTGCCGGACTTGGCATCGAGAGCAAAGATGCGCGAATACGAGGCGGTGACGTAGATCACGCCGTCGTGGACCAGCGCCTGGGTTTCCTGTCCGCGCTGCTTTTCATCGCCGAAGGAGAACGACCACGAGGGCTTCAGCCGCGCGATGTTGTCGACGTTGATCTTGTCGAGAGCGCTGTAGCGGTGATTGCGGACGCCCATTCCCCAGCCGACCACGTCGCCGGTCGTCTTTTCGTCGTTCAGAATATCTTCCCACGCGACGGGCTTCTCGCCGGCCCCAGCGCCTGCCGGCGCGATGCCAAATCCAGCAACGGCCGACAGGGCCAAGGCCGATACCGCCGTCAGACGAGTGGCGCCGAAACCCAATTTACGATGCCTTTCGGACATGCCTTCACTCCCTATCTCGAAAGTTGTCGGAGATTATTTTTCAGCGGTGCGATCAAGCGCGCCGCCCACAGAAAAAGAAACATTATAACATCGGAGTCCATAGGTCTTTTGAACATGTTTCCAATCAATTACATGCGATGGGGAGTTCATCCGACACTGGCACTCGTTTTTTCAAATCGGGGTCGGGAAGATTTCTCCATCGGCCGAAAGGGAGCGGGCATCTCGATTGGTATCGGCGGAAATTGAAGGCCGTCGAAAAGCCTGCCGATGTTCGCAATTGTCCAAGGGTCCCAGCGTTGTCAAACGCCGGAAACATTCAGCGGGCGATGGCAAACCGGAGGATCGCGGAGGCGCGCCGATGCCGACGATCTAACGTCAGAACGTCCGCTCAACGACGTAAATGGTTCGTCAGATTTATGGACTGGACTTTGCCACGATCGCGCTCACGTCCCAGATTCGTGCCGTCCGATCATAGGAGGCGGTCACGACGCGGCGTCCATCTGGCGAGAATTCGGCATGATCGACCTCTTTCGCGTGTCCCGCCAGGACGGCGAGCAGCGCGCCCGAAGCCGCGTCCCAGACGGCCGCGGTTTTATCGTGCGAGGCGGTCACGATGCGCCGGCCATCGCCGCTGAACATCACGCGCGGGATCAAGCGCCTATGCGCGCCCTGCAGGACGGCGAGCTGAGTTCCCGTCCTCACATCCCAGACCTTCGCGGTCTTGTCGCTGGAGGTGGTGACGAAGCGCTGCCCGTCGGGGCTGAAGGCCACCCTGAGCGTCGCGCGGTCATGGCCGCCGACGGTGACGATCGTCTCGCCGGTGGCGACCGACCAAAGTCTCGTCGTCTTGTCGCTGGACGACGTGGCGATCTGCGAAGCATCCGGACTGAAGACGGCACTCGTCACCAGGCCGTCATGGCCCGCCAGCACGCGGATGGAGGCACCCGTCGCGCCGTCCCACAATCGCGCCGTCTTGTCGCTCGATGACGTGAGAACGAGTTTTCCATCCGGACTGAAATCGATGCCGGACAGCCACTCGGTGTGCCCCGCCAGGGTGGCGATCGCTTCACCCGAAGGCACCTTCCAGAGTTTGGCCGTCGCATCGCGGGACGCGGTCGCGAGCCGCGTTCCGTCGGGACTGAAGGCGATGGCTTCGATCATTTGGCCGTGCGCGACGATCGTCGACTTCAAGGTTCCGCTGCTCGCATCCCAGACCTTCACGACGCCGTTTCGGCAGGCCGTGGCGATGGTGCTGCCATCCGGAGAATAGATGGCCACGCGGATCGCCTCGTCGTGTCCGGCGAGGGTCAGCACCGTGGCGCCCGTCGCCGAGTCCCAGACCCGCGCGGTCCTGTCACTCGAAGCCGTGATCACGCGACGGCCGTCGGGGCTGAACCCGCCCCACCACAGATCGGCGCCGTGTCCTGCGAGTTCGATGAAGGCCGGCGAGGCCGCGCCGCTCGGCGGTGGATCGGCGAGGGCAGGCTGCACCAGGAGCCCTGTGGCCATGAGTGCGCCGAACATGGCGGCACATCGCAAACGTCTTGCAAGCTCGGACATGATCCCTGCTCTCCTCGATGACGCTGGTCGAACCTCATTGCTCCTGCAGCCGCTGCCAGCCCGGATGATCGAACGTCTCGCCGTAGCTCTCGAGCGCCGTGGTGATGCGGAACAGGCCCTCGATCGCGCGGCCGGAATTTTCTGATGAACGGCAGAGGTCAGCGCCGGTGGCGATGTCGTCGAGCAGCGCACCGAGACGCCGGCGCGAACTGTCGGGAGCTGCGGTGTTCTGTCGGATGGCGGAAACATTGCGTTTGATGGTGGCCACGAATCCGGCGGCCATCGGCGGAGGAAATCGGCGATGCGTGATGAGGGTGTGAGCGTTGCGAACGGCGGTGCGGATCGCCTCCATCCCCTCGCGAAGAGCCGCGTCCGTCTCCAGCCTCGCATCGCTCGAACCCGCGACCCCCGTCGCGGTGGCTGGCCGGTGCGGAGCAGACGGCGGCGGAGCATCGCCTTGCGCGACGGCCGTCGCCGCGAACGGCATCGCGAAGAGCAGCGCCAGACCGATGCCGAGGGTTGGGCTCACGGCCGGCATCCCCTTCGCCTCAGGGCATCACCTGCACGCCCCACGGCAGACGGCCGACGGGGACGGACTTCTCGGGTCGAAGGGTCGCCACATCGACGATCGTCATGTCATTGGTCAATCCGTTGACCACGTAGAGCTTGCTGCCGTCCGGCTCGAGGGCCAGATGCCAGGGACGCTGCCCTACGAGAATGTAGGATTTGACCTCGTAAGTGGCGGTATCGACGACCGCGACTCGATTGGCCGTGCTCAGCGCGACGAAGGCCAGCTTTCCGTCGTTGCTGAACACTACGCCCATCGGCTGGATGACCTCCGGCCTGACGCCAGGAATCTCGAAACCGAATTTCTTGACGGTCTTGTAGGACCTCGCATCGATGACGGCGACCGTGCCGCCGATCTCGGCCGTCACCCAGACGTGCTGCCCGTCGCGCGTGAAAGCGGCGACGCGCGGGCGCACGTCGACCAGGATATTGGCAACCACCTTCAACGTCGCGTTGTCGATGATGTGCGCCATGCTGGTCTGCTCCGAGGTCGCGACGGTGATGCGGTCGTCCGGACTGACCGCCATGCCTTCCGGCTCGACGCCGACGGGAATTTCGGCCAGCACCTTGCCGTCGCTGATCTGGAGCACGGTCACCATGCCGTCATCCTCGTTGGCGACGTAGATGCGATCACCCTTGCTGTCGATGTCGAGCAGCTCGGGGTCGGGTCCGCTGTCGAGCGAACGCACAACCTCCAACGTCGTCGTGTCGATGAGATCGAGCCGGCTATCGTCCCCCGCGCAGACGACCAGATGCTTTTTGTCGGGGGTCAGGATCATGCCGCGGGGCCGCGCGCCGGTCGGGATGGATTTCACCACCGCATAAGTCTTTCCGTCGATGACTGTGACCGTGTTGTCCTTTTCATTGCTGACGAAAATGGTCGAGGCGGAAGCCGGCGCCACGGCGCCGAGGGTAGCGCTCAGAACGGACAGGATGGAGGCAAGACGGACAGGGGACATTTTGGGCGGTCTCACTTTGCTGGTCGGCATCGGGATTCGGGCTGATCGGAGCCCAGCGTATCGGTCTGGAAATACTGATGCAGGAAACCGTCCTGGGGCGAGATGGACACCAGGGCGCGCGGTCCTGAGAGCAGGATCGGCTGGCGCAACTGCCGGTCCCAGTTTCGGAACGTCATGCCGAGGCCCTTGAACCCGGCGACCTCGAAGTCCTTCGAGAGCAGGTACGTCTTGAGAGTATCGGGTTGAGTCGAACTCGTGCGCAGCACCGCCTCGCCGAATACGCGCACGGCCAGCCAGGCATAGTAGTCGCGCTCGGTCATCCACCGATGAGCCGCCCGTTCGAAGCGGTTCTGCATCTGCGTTCCCGCGTACTGCTCGAACGAGCGGTGCCAGCCGACGGCGGTGAGGCCGTGGGAACCGACAACCGGGCGCGGATCGCGGGTGCGGAAGAGCAGATAGTCGCCGAAGCTCTCCTCCGCGTCGGCTGCGAACACCACGTGGTAGTCCTCGGCGGTCTCTGTGAGCTGCGGCATCTGGGTCTGGATCTGCTGATGCCCGCTGTCCGTTCGCCGCGATCCCGCCTCGAAGGCGTAGGTTTTTTCATCGACGATTTTTCCGCCGAACTTCTTGGCCGAGCGCCGGATGGCCGCAGCATATTGCTGGTCCTTGAGGCCCTTGCCCGAAAGCAGGAACCATCGGTTCCATTTCTTCCAGACGAGATACTGGGCGAGGGCGTCGGCGCGCATCGACCAGCTCGGTGCGAGATGAAAGACGTTGGAGCGGCAAGCCTCCTGCCGCAACTCATCGTCGCTCAAACGGATATTGAGCAGGATCGCGCCGGCGGCTTCCGGCAGGTCGGCGACCTCGAGGAGATCATCGGCTTCGAGGTCGGCGATGATGAGGGTATGGCCGTCGGCGAACAGCGCCTTTGCTTTCTCGACGATGTCGTCGCCCATCGCGATCCGATGCTCGGCCAGCTCGTGATGCTGACCGATCAGCCGGCCGGTCATGTTGTTTTCCTTTAGCGCGACCCGGGCGCCCTGCACGCCCTCGTCGGTCAGCACTTTGTCGAGCAGGGACAGCGGAGCCGGCTCGGGGTAGATTTTTCCGAGATAGGTGATGCGCGCCCTGATCGCGGGCTGCTCCGACTGACCGGCAGAAGAGGGTGCGGCCGGTGTTTCCGTCGCGCGGCCGGGGAGTGCCGGCGCAGCCTCCGCGCCGGCGAGGCGATCGGGAGAGGCCAGCGCCGCGAGCGGCGTGGAGACGACCATGCCCACAGCCAAGCCCAGCGCCAGGGCCACGCCGGCAACCGCTTGCGATTTCAGAATTGCCCGGCTGTTCGCGCCACCCATCATGCGACTGCGTCCTCATTCGCTCACGACGGCGGACATGCCCGAACGAAGGAAATCCGACTCTTTCTCACAAATGTCGATACACGATAACGTTACATTTTAAGTCGATCGAAAGCGGTTTCGACGGCTCGGCTCTGATCGCGCCGCCTCACCGCCGAAGACGCCGCTACCTACCAGTTTCGTTTCTCGGGCCGCCCGCCGAAGACAGAGCGCACATAGGCGATGATCTTCCACAGATGGTCCTCGTCCTTGATGATTTCAGAGTAGCCGGGCATCGGGCCGGTGACGGCTTCCTTGGCAATGGCCTTGTAGCCACCCTTGGCCTTGAGGTCGGCGCTGCCGAGCGTGATCAGCCGGAACAGCGTGTCGTCGTCGCTGCCGTAGACCCAGGTCTCGTTGGTCAGAGGCGGGCACATACCGCCACCACCTCCGCCGCCGTGACATCCGTTGCAGCTGTTGCCCAGATAGAGCTTCTTGCCCTCGGCGATCGCCTCCGGATTGTCGGTGTAGGGATTCTTGAGCTTGCCCTTCTCGGTGGAATTGACGCGGTCGATCGGCGACATCTTCGCGCCAGCCGACGTCGTCTCGACCGGCTTCGCCTCCGGTGCAGCCGTTGCCGGCGCTTCGGCCGGCTTAGCAGCCGGCTCCGCCGGTGCCGTAACCTCGGGCTTTGCAGGATCGTCGGCGGCCTGCAATGGCGTGACTTTAGCGGTCGAAGAGATCATGGCCAGCGCCAGCCCGGCGATCAATGCTGAGAACTTGGTGGTCACAGACGTCCCTCTCTTCTTGCGATTGCTGTTGGTGTCGGCGAACGGGATGTTCAGCGGAGTTTCGAGCAACGGTGCGCAACGCGCCCCTTTTCGGATCGTTTCCAAAGTCATTGCGTGAGGGCGCCCCGCGTCCAGAAGTCCCGCGCCCGCCGGGTGTTTCGCTTCGGCCAGTCGAGGAAATAGTTGAGCGAGGTGGCGCTGGCGAAGCAGAACAGCTGCCCGGTATCCGGGTCGGTCCAGTTCAGCGAGCAGTCGGCCTTGATCCGCTTTCCGGCGGCCAGCCCGATCGGGTCATGATTGTCGAACTCCCCTTTCATCCGGACGGGCGGAACGACCGACTTCCAGATTCCCGTACCGGGATGGCTCAGGGAAGGGTGATGCGATCCGGCGTGACCGGCCGTCGAGGTCAGGCACAGGAGTGCCGTGCCGGCGATGATCGAGTGCATGCCTTCCCTCAGTTGCTGCCGGATTGATCGAGGAGCTTGAGCAGACTGACGACCGCAGCGTTCCCGTTCTGACCGGCGATGTCAGAGGCCGTTTTCCCCTGCGGGTTTTTGAAGTTGCGGTCGGAACCGGCTTCGGCCAAAGCCCCGACAATCGGCGCATTGTTGTGAGCGGCCGCCAGCAGCAGTGCCGTCAGACCATTCCCGCTCACGGCGTTGACATCGGCACCTCGGCCGATGAGCGCCCGAACCACGTCGATGGCGCCGGGATCCTTCGGATTGAATTTCTCGACGCGGGAGACACCGGCTCCGAGCGTCAGGCGCCGCTCTTCCTTGCCGGCGGCCAGCATGAGCGGCGTCAGCGACGTCTCTCCGACGGCGGTGGCGACCGGAACCTGCCCGGCGATCAGCGCCATTGCAGCTTTGTATTGATCTTCGATGATCGCCATGGCCAGCGGTGTGAAGCCGTCGCGGGTTCGAGCATCTCCGTGCGCACCTGCCCCCAGCAGCGCCGTCACGGCATGGGGATGATTGCGAAGGACTGCGTGATGGAGGGCGGTGAAGCCGTCCTGATCGGTGGCGTTCACGTCGGCCCCCATCGCGATCAGGGCATCGAGCACCGGGTCGTCGCGATGACGCGAGGCACTATGGAGCGCCGTGTAGCCCTGCCGGTCACGCCGGTCGACGTCCGCCCCCTTCTTCACGAGGAACTGAATTCTTTGGATGTCGGAGCCGAGAACGGCGTTGGCAAGCTCGTCGTCGAGGTTCGATCCATCCGCAAGCCACGACTCCAGGCGCTCTCGCGTCACCTTCTGATCCTCGGCGATGGGACGCGGCTCGGCCGGCCCCTGGACCTCGCGAACCTTGGTGTAGACCCCGTGCGCCGGCAGGTCGCCCTGGACCGTGCATTTGCTGCACTGAACCAGCGGCACGCCGTAGTCGCGGAGGATCTTCTCGATGTCGGACTTGCGGGCCTCAAGGGCCAGGTCGAGCTTGTATTTCAGAACCCAATCGACACGCCGGAGCCCGATCGCCAGCTCGAACTCCTGCGGGATGTCGTCCTCCCACAGGTTGACCGGAACGATCGTGAGCGGCTCGCCCTTCATGGTCTTGAGCCAGCCGGCGAACGGACCCCACACACCCGCGATGTCGAGCTTTCCGTCGATGACCTTCTGCACCTGCTGCCACGGCTGATTTTCGGGCTTGAGATCGGAGTTGTGGCTGACGACGTGCAGCGAGACATTGGCGATGACCCCGCGGCGTGTCAGCGCCGTTCTCAGTCCCGAGGTCTGGAAAACGCCGATCTTGAGCGTTTGAAGCGCTGGATCGTCCAGCGACTTGATGTCGATGCCGCGGTCGCTCCGATAGGCGAGGACATAGGTCGTCTTGTAGACGGGATTGGTCGTGATGATGCGCTCGAAGCCGACCGGCATGTCGAGCAGGACATCGCAGTCGTTGGTGTCGAATGTCTGCCGCGTGATGCCGCGCATCAAATAGGGGCGCCAGAAGTAGTTCACCTGCGCGCCGATCTCGGCCGCGACGAGCTCGATCACCTTGTTCTGGAACCCGGCCCGGTTGATGTCGGAGAGCGGGAGATTTCCGGGATCGCCGCAGACGGTCAGCGTTCTCTGCGTCCGCGCCGCGGCGGCCTTCTTGAGGGCCGTGTGGTCCGCCGCCGTCAGGGGCAACTGCGCCTCCAGGCGCGAGAAGGCGCCCTTGAGGGCCGCTTCAACCGCCTCGCCATCCGCAGCCGTAGCCGGCAGCGCGGTGGCGATTGCCGCGCACGTAAAAAGCACGCCGCATAAACGCTTTCCGAATGGCTCGGCGTTCCGCATGGTTTCATCACGTCCTGTCAGCCATCGGCGTCCGAAGCGAAATTCGCTGCGGACGCCGAGGAAGTTGTTGGAAAAAACCGCGGCCGGCCTTGGGGAAACGATGCTGGCCAGCCGCGGTTGCCGAGAGGGATCATCAATCCCCGACCCGGAAGGTGAAGAGCGTTCCAGCCTGGGGAATCTTGTCCAGGTTGGCCGCCTTGGTCATCGCCGTGGCGCCGATCGCTCCGAACTTGTCGTTGAGATCGAGGCCGGCGGTGACCGGCACGCCGATCCATCCACCGATGCCGGACAGGATCGACACGTACTGCTTGCCCTTGACCTTGTAGGTGATCGGATTCGCGATCACGCCCGAGGCGAGCTTGCGGCTCCAGAGCACCTTGCCGGTCTTGCGGTCGACGGCGCGGAAATCACCACCGAGCGAGCCGTAGAACATCAGTCCACCGTCGGTGACGAGAGTGCCGCCCCAGTTCGGGTACTGATCCGGGATTTCCCAGTCGGTTTCGCCGGTCAAGACGTCGAACTTCTTGATCTTGCCGGTAACGCCGGGCTTCTCGGGGAACATGTAGACGTTGGCGAACACGTAGACCGTGCCCTGCTGCGTGTGGCTGCGCTCTTGCGGCTCCAGCTCCATGCACCAGTTGTTGGTCGGGCAGTACGCCTTGGTCGGCTCCTTGGGGTCCATGGCGCACGGCTGCTGGTCCTTGCCACCCATGGCCGACGGGCAGGACGCGACATTGCGGCCGAGTTCGAGCGGCGAGTGCTTCTGGACCTTCACCGGACGGCCGGTCTTGAGGTCGACCTTCTCTGCCCAGTCCGTCGTCACGTACTTGTGGGCGCGCAGAAGCGTGCCATCGGTGCGATCCATGACGTAAGCGAAGCCGTTGCGATCGAAGTGAACCAGCGTCTTGCGCTTCTTCCCATCGACATCCATGTCGATGAGAATGTTCTCGTTGACGCCGTCATAGTCCCACTGATCGAACGGGGTCATCTGGTAGGCGAATACGGCCTCGCCCGTATCGACCTTGCGCCCGAAAATGGTCATCGACCACTTGTTGTCGAACTCACCCGTGTTGCACTCGTCGTGGGTCTTCTTCGCGCAGCGGTAGGATGGGCTCCACAGGCCGGGATTGCCGGTTGCGTAGTAGACCATCTTCAGCTCGCTGTCGTAGCTGAACCAGCCCCAAGCCGCGCCGCCGCCGATCTTGTAGTCCTCGCCGACGTGCGTCTTGATTCCGAGATCCTGCCCAGCCGTACCGTAGTGCGGATTGGCCTTGTTGGTATCGGGCGTCAGGCAGACGTCCTTGTCGGAACCCGTGGAGTGGCACTTCCACACTTCCTTGCCATCCTTCAGATTGTAGGCCGTGACACGGCCGCGGGCTGCGAACTCGTCGCCGCCGAAGCCGATGATCACCAGGTTCTCCGCAATCATCGGAGCGTTGGTGATGGTTTCGCCCTTGTCGGGCCAGGCGTGCTTGACGACCCAGGCTTCCTTGCCGGTGGCGGCATCGAGGGCGATCAGAAAGCCGTCGAGCGTCGCGAAGATCACCTTGCCCTCGGCATAGGCCGGGCCGCGGTTGACGGTATCGCAGCAGGCGCGCGGCACGGCCGATTCATCGCGATCGGTCTGCTTGACGTAGTTCCAAATCTGCTTCGGGTTGTCCGGGTCGGAAAGATCGAGACCCTGCACGATGTTGCACTTCGACATTTCGGGGCAGCCCGAGACGAAGAACATCATCGGCTTGCCGCCGACGTCCTCGATGACGACGGGCTGGCCTTCATGGCCGCGCAGCGCGCCGGTCGATTGCGACCACATCATCTGCAGCTTGGTGACGTTGCCGGTGTTGATGTCGGCCAGCGGGGAGTGCCGTGTCAGCTTGTTGTCGCGTCCGGGGGCACCCCACTCGTTCGGATTGGCCGCCCGCTTCTCGACTTCGGAGTTGGCGAGCACGGGGCTGGTCATCCCCATCCAGGCCAACGCCAGGCCGCAGCCCAACGTCAGTTTGTTCTTGAGCGTCATTCTCGCTTCCTCTCCTAGGTTCATTTTCATTCCCGCGAGCCAATGGACAAAAGGCTGCCGTCGGCCGGGACCGGACCGCCGCCAAGTGCGACGTCACGATGGCAGCGCCTTGCGGATGTGAACCACTCCGCCTTTTGGCACCGCATCCGCTGCCTCCCGACCCTCGCGACCGCCGACCCCGTCTTTTTCAGAGGTTTCGATATCGACTAAGGTCCAGTGCAGGGACGGGTTACTCTCGATCCGTGTCGGCTCGCGCGCCACGGGACGAGTTCCCGAAATAAAAGGGTGCTCATTCCGATCGGCTTCCGGTCGCGGAGGCATGAATGAGAAAAAGTCCCGTGACGGGTTTGTTCGGCAGAAATCCTGCAGACTGGCGGCACAATTGCACGCGCAATATCGATGGCGTTCGCGGGAAAACGGCTCGACAATCGCCGCCTGCATTATTCTTATTGAAAACTGGACGTCGAAAAAAATCTGCTGGGCGCCGAAAAAACCAAGGAGGAAGCCGGGTTTTCGCGACGTCCAGCAGTGAGCTGCAAGCCCGCGAATTGCTATATTGTAGCGTTGAATTCCGCGACGGGACAAATTCCTGAAAATCCGAGGCGGCGTTCTCTGTCACGGCCTTGTGATCATGGATAGCGCCGTCATGGCGTCGTCGAATGCGCGCCTTGTGCTCGTGACGGAATGGCAATCAACGGGATCAAGGGCGCCGGGAAGATCGGCGTCACACGTGCTTCTGCTCGATGGCGACACGGATGAGATCGGCGGTGCGTTCGAGCCCGAGCTTGGTCTTCAGCCGGCTGCAGGAATTGGCGACGGTTTTATAGGCGATGCCGAACGTATTTGCGATCTGGTTCAGGCTTTTGCCTTCGCCCAGCAGCCGCAGCATCTCGACTTCGCGGTTCGACAGAGTACTGAAAGGGTCCGATGTCTGCACCGGCGTGAAGGCGAGGATGCTCGCCAGTTCACGATCGAGATAGTTTTCGCCTTCCGAGACACGCTTGACGGCGATCACCAGCTCGTCCGCATCGGCGGTCTTGCTGACGTAGCCCATGGCACCCGCCCGTATCGCCCGGGCCGCGTAGCTGGCATCGGCGTGCATGGTGAACATGACGATGCGGGCCAGCCGGTTTTCGACCCGGAGCCGCTGCAACAGCTCCAGACCGCTGCTGCCGTTGAGATTGACGTCGAGCACGGTCACGGTCGGCTGATGCTTGCGGAACAGCGCGAGCGCCTCATGGGCCGTCCCTGCTTCGTGGATCTGCACGCCCGGAATGACGCTCAGCAGGCGACGGACACCTTCGCGGAGCACGGCATGGTCGTCGACGATCAGAATCTTCATGGCCTCGCCTTTCAGGCGGCTGCGTGAACGGGTAACTCTCGGCGCTGATCCGCTGGCGGTATGGGGATAGAGGCCGTCACAGCCACTCCACGTCCGTCCGCCGAAGTCGCCACATCGAGAGCGCCGCCGATCTTCTGGGCGCGCTCGCGCATTCCCAGGATGCCGAAACCCCGCTCGGCGGAGCCCGACTTCAACCCGCCGCCGTTGTCGCGCACGGTCAGCGTGACGAGTCTCTCGTCGTGGCTGATCGCGATGGAGAGCTCCGAGACGCTGGAATGCTTGAGCGCATTGCTGACGCTTTCCCCGATGATCGCCTGCAAAGTCCCGTCGATCCGCGCGCCCCACGTTGCCGGCGCAATGTCGACCAAGAACCGTACAGCCGGATGCCGGGTGCGCCAGAACTCCGCCAGATCCTCGATCGCGCCCTGCAAACCCAGGGCATGCATTCTGGAGGGGCGCAGGTCACCGAGAATGCCCTTGATGTTGCCCTTCATATCGGTCACGGCGGTTTGGATGGACCGGGCGTAATCCGCGACCTTCGGCGCACCGCAATCATCGGCGAGACGCTCGATGGACTTGGCGTCGATTCCTACGCAGAACAGCATGGGGCTGACCTCGTCGTGAAGGTTTCGTGCCAGCTCGGCGCGCTCCTCCTCCTGAACCGTTTCGAGCTGGACGAGCAGACTTCGATTCTGCTCCTGGGTCGCGGCGAGATGGGCCACCATCTGATTGAAGCCTTCCGCCAGCGTCACCACCTCCCGCGGCCCGGTCTGCGACATGCGGGGGGCATAGTCGCCATCGCCGATGCGTTGAAAGGCACGGGTGAGAGAGCTGAGCGGCCGCATGGCGTGGCCGACGATGAACAGCGTCACCAGCACGCCGGCCGCGCAGAAGATCGACAGAATAGTGATGAACAATTGGACGTCCTGCCAGACTTCGGCGATCTCGTTGCGGGAATCGGTTTGCAGCTCGATACGCCCCACGTTCGTGAACACGCTGGGCAGCGCCACACTCGAAGAAAGCGTTTCTCGATTCAAAAGTTGAAACAGCCAGGCCGGAGCCGCCTCGTCGGGCGGTGCCAGCTGAGACACCGCCGCCACCGCGCCCGATGGTTCGATGAAGGTGGCCCGCAGGTGACGATCCCCGTCGAAATCTCCGACCAGCAGCTCGAGGCGGCGACGGGGATTGACGACCTCCTCGGCGTCATCGACGGCATTCTTCGCGATGCGCGTTCCCACCCCGATCGATGCGCTCATCTCGGTGTCGATCTTATTCAGTGCATGGCGATAGGTCAGAAAGGCTCCGAGCAGCAGGGTTCCCAGAAGAACCAGCGCCATCGTTCCCAGCAGTTGAAGCCTGAGTGACATCGAGCAGCGATCCGTGGACTTGAGCTGCAACTGTATAACATATTCGTCCCATGCGGCAAGCGGAGCAAAGCCCGCGCCTGCGGCCACACCAAACAAGCTATAGATCGCGGGCGACGCGGAAACCGACGCTGAAATTGCGGAAGTCCTCGTAGTTTCTCAACCGGGAGGCGGCACGCATCTTGGCCGCTTCATAGAAGCCCGATCCACCGCGGAACACCCTCAGGCCCGGCGCGTCCTTGACGGCGCAATCATCGACAAGGCGGGCACTCCCGTCGGCCGGACCGGATGCGTAGTTCTCGCAATAGAAGTCGGCCGTCCATTCCCAGACGTTCCCATGCACGTTGAACAAGCCCCAGGGATTGGGCTTGAAGCTGTCGACGGGCATCGGTGGCCGGCTGCCCGGCTGCGGACCGCAGTCGCGACAGTTGGCGTTGGCTGACCCGTCGGATGCAGCCGCGGTGTCGCCCCACCAGTAAGCCGTCGATGTCCCGGCCCGCGCGGCGTATTCCCATTCCGCTTCAGACGGCAGGCGATAACCGTGCCCGGTCAGCTTCGCCAGCCAACCGGCGTAGGTACTGGCGTCGGCATGGCTGATCCCAACGACGGGTTGCCGGTCGCCGGTCACCGAGGACCCCAGGTTTTTGTAATAGAGGCTGGTGCCGGTGCGGATGTTGTGCGTGCCGCCGACCTCGTCCCATTCCGGTGGCCGGCATGCACCAGCCTCCACACAAGCCCGATAGGCGCGCACCGTGACCTCGGTCCGGCCGATGGCAAAAGACCTGAACGACCTCGCGTGCCGGCCTTCGTTTTCGACGCGTCCCGGCTCGGTATCAGGCGAGCCGATCTCGAGGCCGGCGGGATTGGCCGGTACGACCACCAGCTCGGGGCAGCCGGCGCTCTCGCTGCAATCGCTGAACGGCCGGGCGCTGCCGGGTATCATCCTGATGTCGACGTGCTGTCCGGCGAGACCTTGGCGAATGACCACCTCGTCGGCACGGCATTCGGGAAAATTTCCCGAAATGAAAAGGAAAGCAGCACAAAGGAGACTTCCACCGTGCCGGCCGCAGGCAAAGTCGCTTAGCTTCATTCGAGACGTTCCAAATCGGTTTTCGCAAGGTGTGGGTAGATTTCATTGCGCATATCCCGATGGGAGGCCGAGTGCAATTGCATCGTGCGCGGAACCGCTTTGAGGACGTGGCAATCGAACCTCAATCGTATTCGATACTCATGATATTCAGATTTCGAAGTCCTCTATTGAGCCAGCCGCATGGTATGAAGCGGACTTCGAAATCATCACACTGATGACCGAGCTGAGACGCTGATCGCACACCATCTGAAATGAAACTGCGCGATGAGCGTCGGTTCCGCTCCCGTCAGTTCTGGACGGGTGCGAGGGTCGACTTGGCCAGTTCCAGCAGATCCTCCGTCAACTGGTCGAGCCCTTCGACCTCGTCGCCGTTGGTGAGGATCGAAGCCGAAATCCACTTGCCTGTCTTCGGGTTGAGGGCGATCGCGTTGCACGAGGTGTAGCCGGGGATGGCCCCGGTATGAAGATAGTGATCCCAGCCGTTGGCCGCCGAGACGTACCAGCCCATGCCGTAGTAGACGGTCGGCGAGACCCGCCCGCCGTCGGCGAACATCTCGCCGAGCATGGCCGGCGAGATGATGCGCCCTGCCATCAACTCGCGGTTCCAGTCCCTGAGATCGGTCGCCGTGCTGACCATGTCGCCGCTGCCCTTCAGCCAATCCGGCTGCATGAACGCCGGACGCCGTCTCGGCTGACCCGCCGCCACCGGCTGCGCCTCGGACATCCGGCCCGCGAAGCCGGTGGATTTCAAACCGGCGCGGGCAATGACCAGAGTTTCCAGCGTCGCATGATAGTCACGCGGGACGGATTCCTCCGGCAGCCGCAGCGCCTCGATGACGGCTGACAGCAGAAAATAGCTGGTATTCGAATACTCGAACGACGCCGGCCAGCCCGACGGCTGCGTCTCCTTCAGGAGCCCGATCAGTTCTGCGGCTGGAATGGGACCCCACGGATCGCGGCCTTTCGGGGGCCTCCTCGTGAAGTTCGGAAGATTGGACACCATGTTGAGCAGGCTGCGAGCGGTAATCGCGCGCTGGCCGGCCACCTCCCATCCCCGGGCGGGACCGAGCACATTCGTCACCGGATCGTCGAGACCGAAGGGACGTCCCGTCAGCCACCCCTCGGCCTTACTCTCGATCAGAAGCAGCAGTGCGGCCGCCGTGAACTGCTTGGTCAGCGAGCCGATGCGGTAAACCGACCGGGGCTCCGCCGCGACACCGGGCGACGTCTCGCCGAAGCCTCGCTCCCAGACCGGCAGTCCATCCATGCCGAGAGCGACGCTGAAACCGGGACTGTCCGTCGGATTGCGTTTTAGGTGGCCGTCTATGAACCGCTGGATCACGGCCGTCGCCGCATCCGTGCGAACCTTTGACCACGGCGTGATACCGGCATCCGGTGCGGCCCCGGCCAGCAGTCCGGCCAGCAGAATTCCGAACCAGTTCCGCATGGACCGCCCGACTGGAGTCGATGCAAGCATCGCCAATTGCATCGCGGACCACCGGAAAAGTCAACGCATGGCGGACACGCATGGAGGTCCATCGCCGGACTTGCGTGACGGCGGGGCAGTCGCGCGGGCGGCAAACGCCCCGACGCTTACTGCACGGCAACCTTCATGCCGTCCGGACCCATAGCTTCGCCGCCTTTGAGTTCGCCGCACGATGGCGCGAGGTACGTTCCCTCTTGCGTGATGGTTCGCTTCACGACGACCGATTGATTTACGCCGGCCTTGGCATCCGACGTCGCGCTGTCGATGTGCACCTTGAAGGCGGACTGAAAGTCGCCGGACATTTCCGTCCGGCTCGTCACATGCCGGCCGTTGAAGGTGCAGACCGCATCGACGACGATCCGCTCAGGCGAACGTGCAATGTCGTATTTCTCGCAGCTCTTGCGATGCTCCTCGGCGCTGGCGATGACGGTATTCGCCTCCATGCCAGCGTCGATGCACATCTTCATCGAGGTCATCTGAACGCCGCTGCCCTCGTCCATGCCCGTCTTCAGCTCCCACAGTCCCGCCCGGCGCTCGGGCAGCCGAACGGTTTCGTCGGCGGCATGGACCGTCCCGACAGGCAACAGGGCGAGGCTTGCGAAGATCGAGAGGCAGGCGAGAGTCGTGTGACGCATGTCTACTCCGTCCGGTGATGTCAGGTGAGAGGCGCGAGGTCGCCGCTCAGGGCACGATGTCGAAGGACTTCGATTCGAACGAGTATCGGGGCATCTGTGCATCTGGATTGCCATTTCGGCCACAGCGCACGAACAGGCTCATCGGTTCGTCATTGCGTGTCCGGCCGTGCTTGTGTCGCATCGCACTTCGTTTCGCCAGTGAAAGGAATGGCGTGACTACAATTCGGGAAACACTCCCGCTCGAGAATGTGAATTTCTCTCGACCGTTTTCGCGTCCGCGACCCTTCTCACCAACAGAGGGGCTTGAAACGAAAGCGGCGAGGATCGCCCATGACTGGCCACCCTCACCGTCGTCTCCATCTGCCGGGTCGCGCCGCCGAATGCACACGCGGTACGGCTGATCAGGGCGCCGCGTGCTTGTCGGTGATCGACTTCAGGCCGTCCTTGAAGATGCCCTCGATGACGCTGCGGGCCTCCGAGTCGGGCTTGCCGCTGGCGGCGAAGGACGAGCTCCAGACCACCATGACCTGCCCGGCCTCGTCGGAATCCGGCTTGGCGGAGAACGACGCGAAGTAATCCTTCACCGGCAGCGGGCTTTCCAGAATGGCGTACGTGTAGCCCGTTTCCGTCGTGCCGGTGAGCTTCTCCTTGATCTTGGCCCCGTCCTTGAGTGTCAGCGTTCGAATGGTCGCGTCGCCTTCCTTGCTCTCGTCACAACCCGAGAGGGCCGGATGCCAGTCCTTGATCTGACAGAAGCCGCCGATCTTCGCCCAGATCTCCTTGTCTGCACCTTTGAGCTTCGTCACCTGTCGCACCGACAGGCCGCTCGCGGCAAAGACCGTCGCCACCGCAAGCCCCGAGACGGCGCCCGCGACTGCGAGACGCCAATATACCGATTTCATACTGTCCTCCATCGATAGACTTTTCTTTTCACTCTTCGCGCTTCCCGGACCGCTGCGGGATTGCCCTCTAAAGTCCCCGCCCGATGACGCGGCCATCCGCGGCCAGCGGACCGCCATTCGACTGCCATCCGTCGATTGTCGAAATCCGGTCTTGGCCCTGCGGGACTGCCGAGATCGCGTGAGCTGCAATCCGGCGGGCGAGTGGTCATGGCCGCACCCGGTCATATCTGGATACGGCGGCGCGCAGATTAGGCGGAGGGGAGGACGTCTGCGATGGGACGAACTCCCGTTTTCGATGAGGTATAGAACCTATTGGGACATCCCGAGATCGGCGGATAGACTTCGATCGTCGCTCGAATAGGTTGCGCCGATCGTTGGGCGAGACCAGTTTGGTAGTTCCGCTCCGATCTTGCTGCTTCACCTGCTCTGGCGACACCGATCGCGGACCCATTGATCAGCGGTGAGGGTGTGCCGCAGGCTAAACCGAGACCGTCATCAGACCAGCTTGAGCTCGGCGGCGATGCGGACCATTTCGGAGTTGGTGCGCGCGTTAAGCTTGGAGCGAATGGCGGCGCAATCTCCCGCCACCGTCTTGTAGCAGACATCGATTTCGGCGGCGATTTCAGCCATGCTGCTGCCGCGTACCAGAGACTTGAGCACCCGGATCTGCCGCTCGCTCAAGGTCAGCGTGCGCTTGCTGGCGTCGACGCGCAGCAGCGCAACATCCTGCATGATGTTCGGGGCCAGCCATCGCTCGCCGCGCGCCACAGCATAAACCGCCGTCTTGAGGCATTCCGGATCGCCGTTCTTGCTGACGTACCCCTTTGCCCCCCCTTCGATGGCTTGCATGGCCAGAACGGGCGCATCGCTCATCGTGAACAGGATGACCTTGGCGGCCGGATCATTCTCGACGAGGTCCAGGGAGAAATCGAGACCCGAACCGTCGGGCAGATTGATGTCGACGACGATCACGTCCGGCGGCGTTGCCGCCATCGCCGCGCGTGCGTCCCGCAGTGTTCCGGCCACGATGAACTCGAGATCCGCATCCTCAAGAAAGACGGCACGGCAACCGGACACGACGATCGGATGATCCTCGACAAGCAGCACGCGCACGGCAGGGTCAATCCCATTGCTATGTTATAGAGTTGCTTCTTTGGGTACCGTCGAATATCCGTCTTGGCAAGCCAATTTGGTGCGGCCGTTTTGGCCGGCGCCGAAAACATGAGCGCTTCGCATGTCGATACAGCTCCGCTTGACCCTGGCGCTCGGTCTCGTCCTCTCGCTGAGCCTCTTTGCCATGATCGCAGCACTCCTGCTGGACGCCGGGCCACGGCTGCAATCTGAAATCGCGAGTGGGATGCGGATTGCCGAGAGCGTCGTGAGGTCCTCGGTCGGGCCGATCGAGGAGGCGTCACGGCCGCAGGAGATTCTGGCGCGACTGGTCGAGGGCTTGCAGCATCAGCGTCACGTTCGCGTCAGTCTCGAAAGTGGCAGCACCGACGTCAGGACGAGTGATGCGGGTCTCTCCCCGGACAGCAACGTTCCGAGCTGGCTGGCACTCCAGACCGTCGAGCCCGTACGCGTGCCGGTCCACTCCCAGGGAAAGGTGATCGGCGCCGTGATCGTCGCGCCGGCCGGGTACGACGAAATGCAGGAGGTCTGGGACACGATTGGCCGCATCGCTGGCTATGGACTGCTGTTCTCGATCGGCGCCTTCCTGGTCACCAGCCTCCTCGTCAGACGGGCGATCGCACCCATTTACGATCTCGACCGGGCCATGCATCTGCTGGAGGCCGGCGACTACGACGTGGAGGTCGCGAGACAGGGGCCGCCCGAGATCGCGGCGATCTGCACGCGCCTCAATCGTCTGGCCGCGGCCCTCGAGCGCAGCCGCAACGAGAACCGGCAACTCTCGGTCGGCGTCATTCGCATTCAGGACAGCGAGCGGCGCGAAGTCGCTCGCGAGCTTCACGACGAGCTCGGCCCACACCTCTTCTCGATCCGCGCCAACGGCGGAATGCTCCGCGGTGCCCTCGATCGTGACCCGCCGCAGATCGAAAGCGCTTTGCGGAAGACCGCGGCGATTCTCGACGCTGCCGAGGCGCTTCAGCAGACCAACCGCAGAGTGCTTCAGCGCCTCAGTCCGGTCGGGTTGCGGGAACTGGGGCTCGCCGGCGCCATTCGGGCACTGGTCACGTCCTGGCGAAAGGAGATGCCCGACATCGCCGTGCACCTTGACATCGACCAGCACATCGATGGGTTCGACGATACGACCGGCCTCACCATCTACCGCGTCGTGCAGGAAGGACTGACCAATGCTTTCCGGCACGCGGGAGCCACGCGGATCGCGGTCTTTGTCGAGCGGGTGAGTCGCGCTTCGGAACACGAGCAAGCCGACCAGCGTGTGTCGATCCGCATCGAGGACAACGGCGAAGGTCTCCCTGACGAGATGGCCGAAGGCTACGGCCTCAAGGGGATGCGCGAGCGGGTTGGATTGCTCGGCGGCACGCTGTCGATTTCCCGCAACGGCGAGCGCGGGACGCAGGTCGTCGCCATCGTTTCGGCCTTGGCGGAGCAGGATTGCGGACGCTGATGATCCGCCGATCTTTATCGTGCCGTTATTTCGGAGGGGACGAGCCTCTGCCGCTGTCGTCCCGACACGTGGTGCGGGAGTTGGAAGGGCGATGCCGTTGGGAGGCAGCCCTTAGGCCGACCGGAGAGCGGCACCGCTGGACGCCATTTCCGCAGGTCGTCTACAGCGGCGCCGGCCTGAAGAAGCAGTCATGGTCCGACTTCACCAACGAGGGCGCCATCGTACGCCTCGTCGGCGAAATGCTGATCGAGCAGAACGACGAATGGGCGGCCACCCGATCCCGCTACATGGCCTGGAAAAACTCGCCACAATCAGCGTTGATCCACAAACCAAGCCGCAGCGCATCTCAGCGGCGTGAACGGCGGCCCGAGCAAATATCCAGCTCAGGCCATGACACGCGCTCTTGTACCACGGCAACGGGCACGATCGCCTGGACACCGGCCGGCTGCGCCGTCGTCAGCTATTGACCTCGCTGCCCGCCCGCCCTAAGCAGCGGGGCTCTGCAGGCTCCGACACATGGCTGCGCCTTGCGGCTCACCGCGCGAATGGGCCTTTCAGTGCCTGAAAGGTCAGACTCACTACCGCTAGTCATTGAAACTAAAGGCAAGCGCCCGTAGCTCAGCTGGATAGAGCACCAGACTACGAATCTGGGGGTCGGAGGTTCGAATCCTTCCGGGCGCGCCAATAAAATCAGAGACTTATGCGATTTCACAGAAAGTCAAAAATTGAAAAGGTAGCACATAGGTAGCACTTTTTGTGAGCTGGGATGAGCTTGCGCGGTCCGTCCTGGGACTGTCACTGCTACCTACGAAACTGCGCGTACCGCCGCGCGATCTCGACCACGGCGCCCGGTATCGCCTCCGCGCTTTTCTCGATCATCTCCGGCGAGCTCGTGACCTCGAACCCTAGAGCGTCCATGATCGCCTTGGGGTCCGTACCGGCATAGATCGGCGCCATCAGCTTGGTGCCCGCGGCCGAGGTCAGGAACGGCTCCCACGCCGCACGCCGCAGCACGACGCCGTCCAAAAAACCCTCGCACCAGTCGCCCGTCACCGGGCCATACTGCGGACGCTCCCAAAACAGCGGCTGATAATCCTCCGGCGCCTGCGCCACATCGAAGAGGATCTCGTTGTAGCGCGCCATGATGATGCCGAGCACGCGCTGCGCCTTCTTCGTCGACTTGAACGCTGGCTCACCGCCATTCCAGATGCGCGTAATCCACTCGCTCGGCAGAATGGGCTCGGGGCCGATCGCAACGGCCGCGAGGAACCCGTCGAGATCGGAGAGCGGCATGCAGTGCTCCGGCGCCTCGTCCGACACCAGCCAGCGGTCGAGGAACGCCAGGTCCACGTCTTTCACCTCACCCTGCAAATATTTCTCTCCTCGCGAGACGCCCTGAGACCGAAATCGGCTTTTTGGCAATCTTCTGTTAACCACTCGGCCCCGATTCTCGGATATATTCAGACATCCCGCATAAGCCTGCGAAGGATCTCATGATCCGCGCCGCCAACAGCCATGCCCATGTTGAGAGCCAGAGCCTCACGCTCCTGGCCAGCGGCTCGGATATCGTGAAGCTTATTACCATTATGCGGCCCGTGACCGTCACGCTGCGATGGGGCTGGTCTCGGGCAAGCACACCGCCGGGTGAGCCACTTTAGCTCCCGGTCTTCCCCCGATCCAGGCCAGCCCCCAAACCAGCTCCATGTCCCCCCGACTCGCCGCTCAAGCGTTGAGCTGCTGAGCGCGCGCGTCACCTCCGTCCGAGCAGCTGTCTCCGCCGCCGCATCACCCATGCGGTGACCGGCCGGCTGTTGCCTGTCCTTGCACCCCATCCCCTCACGGAGATTTCCGATGCCGACAATCTACAACAGCCGTAGGCCCAACGTGCCCAAGACCGCCACTGCTCCGCCTCAGCCGTCGTTGCCTCCGACGCCAACGCTGGCGTCTGCAGGCCCTCCGCAGCCGCCTCGCAAGCCGAAACGTTTGCTGGGTTTGCGAGAGGTGATCCTGAAGGTGAGCCTCGCCCGAGCAACCATCTATCGCCTGATCAAGAAGAGGCGCCTGACCGGTCAGAAGCTCTTTCCTGATGCAGTGGTGATCACCGAGCGGCGCATCGGCTGGCGCGACGATGAGATCGATGACTGGATTATGAACCGGCCGCGGGCTCACATCGATGACGTCCTCAATGAACCCGACAGTGAGGCTGGCGACAGGTGATCCGGCCGGAGCTGCACGTCGATCGTCTACTCTGAATGTTCCAAATTCCGGCAGGGGGTGGCGCATGCCGCCCCCTGTCGCGTCTGAATGCGGACAGCGGCGCCCGCCATTGAGACGCCCTGAGACGACTGCACCCTCCCACTCCTCCCGGCCTCGGATAACAGTCGTCTTCAAGCAGGCCGAAGCGCACACGCGAGCAACTCCCACCCCGGCCGAGCGCATCGAGTTCATATCGCCACCCATCCAATCAATAGGAAGGAAGCCATGACTCCCCAGCGGAAGTCTTCCAACACGCATAGCCTCGTCATCGTCACCAGCGACGGCGTGGTCAACACTATCGAGACCGACAACATGATCCTCATCGAAGATGACCGGCGCGCCACGGCATCCTCCCGCGAAGCCTCCGTGCTCAGCCGCCAGGACGTCATGGAGCGCACCGGGCTCACGGCGCTGGAACTCTACCACGCTCACACACGCGCCGAATTCCCCAAGTCCCTGAGCAATGGTCAATCCTGGCTCGAGTCCGATATCGACGCCTGGATCGCGAGCCGGCCCGTCATGACCGACCTGCCGCCGTTCGAGGAGTTCAAGTAAGGGCAGGGCATCGCGAGGGATCTGGACCACCCTCGCGGCCTCGCACGTGCTCGGCGAACCTCGCCGCTCGGGCAACCCGCCCTCGGGGAACCCCGAGCCCGGCTCACCATCTCATCTACTTTTTCACCCGCGTGACGACTGAGATGATGCCGGTCTCGGCCATCCGGCTTCGGTCGGGGGTAGGTGTCATTTCCGGCGACAGTCCGAGATCAATTGAAACGACACGCAGCGCGCATCAGCGGGCGCGGGTCGCTACCGTCGCATGAGCAAGGGATCGAGCGACTGTGGATCAACGCATTCAGACCGACCTCGACAGTCGAGGCACTAAGCCTCACGATCCATCAACACAAACAGTCCCACCACTCCAAGCTCTATGTAACGCAACGCAGGTTCCGACCGGCGCATGCGTTCAAAAATCGTCTGACCGGTATCGCCGCCGAGTGCGAGTTGGAACCAAGACCCATCGCCGACGAAGACGTACAAGATGACCAGAAGCAGGACGGGATAAAGCGCGACCAAGCCGAAGACGATCAGGAATGACCGGCCGGCGTGCAGACTTGTCTTATTCGAACTGTCGAACATGAATGCCAAGGGCACACCGCCCGTAAGCGAGAACAACTGAAGCCATTCCCTGGGGGTTGACTCGCCGCTCCCGTACTTCCCCGACACATATCCGACCACAATCGCCACGATAATCAGGCCGACCGTTCCGCTGTAGGCCCATGCCAGAACCTTCCTCATCGGGCGCTCCCCCTGATATTATTCATTACGGCCTCGGCCAATTGGCCCATTGCGGCCGACTGCTGATCGTTGGGAATCGGTGCCGGTCTTTCCTGCACGGCGCCGCTCGCATGAGTCGGATCGCACCGGTCTACATTGCAAACTTCGACGATCACCCGGTTCGTGCCGTTCGGCATCACCAGCCCCGCGACCCCCGTCGGCCAACCGATTCTAACGACGACATTCCAGCCCGCCGGACGGCATGGTGACGTCAATCGGCGAATGGACGCCCATCCGTCGGATTTCTTCGTCCCGCCGATCTCGATGGCCATCTTATGCTGACGTCCCCGTATTTCCTCGATGCCTTCGTCCCTCAGTAGTGCGGCCACCGATTGTGAAGCTTCCTCCCTGAAGCATCCCTCCTTCTTTTTGCAAACGCCTGAAATGCCGGCTCCAACCTGGCTGATGCAGGAGGCAACATCGTCCTTCAGCGACATCGGAGCCCGATGATTCGTTTGTTCGCAGCCAGCCAGCCCCACGACAATCACGACCGCGGTAAAGCGGTTGGTGTCTCCCACACTCCACGTGCCCCCGGTGCAGCACGCCATCGGAAAGTTCGCAATTAACTATCATGTCCCCCGGTTCTACACGCAAGTCACATTGCATAAAATTAATCAGTCGGCGTTTCGAGTAAATTGGAGTCGTGAAAGGCGTCAACGGTGATACATACTTCAAGGCCTAGACGAACAATCTCCTCCAATTGTTTTGGGTCCAACTTAAAGTTGCTTGTTGCTTTCAGCCCCGCTGGATTGGATGAACCCCATAGAACTATTATGTCTAAACGCGCCATAGTCACCCCAGGTAGACTAGTAAGGCGGGGTGCCGACTTTAAGCGACTTATCAGGGCATCGATATGTTCAGCCAACATTTCCGACTTGGAGGGACTTTTTGTCATCCAAAGGCCAGTGGGTGAGGTGCTGGTCCGACCCGTTATCGCCGAAGTTCGTGCACTACCCTTTTTGCGCTCTTTAGTGGGCGCCAATTGCAAAATTTCGCTGATTAAGTCCGAATCTAAATCGTCCCCGTAAAGATATACGGCAACATTGTATGAAATCTTCGTTATAGGCTTTGCCAGCATGGTCAATCGCCCATATTGCCGACGCTTTCGCCATCGGGGCCAACTACATCGCCTGACGCTGGATCGACATAGTAATCGTCATCACCTCGACTTCCAGGGTCGTCACTCTTTATCTCGTGGAACTTATTCCTTGCCTCTCTAGTGCCGACACCATTTCGTCGACCCCATTCTTCAGCACCATCGGGTCCGTCCCAATATCCTTTGGGCCGCGAATAGAAGAAATCCTGCAACCAGTTGTGGCACTGCTGAATCTTGAACTCAGCCCATTTCGACCAAGCCCTATTCTCGGGGCTGCCTGGAATTGCAATTGGCGGAAACCCTAGCCCAGGCTTGGAGCGCGGCACCTGTCGCCCATCCCGATCCACCCACCTCTGCGGCGAGCCCCTCACATACCCATAAACCCCCGGCCCATCGACGAACCCGAGCGGGTCGGGCTGCGTGTACCTCCCGAGGCTTGGATCGTAGTGCCGGTGCCAGTTGTAATGCAAGCCGCTTTCGAGCTGGAACCACTGGCCGGGAAACCTGAGGTCCAGCGCGGCGGGGCCGGTGATCGACAATCCCGCTCCGAACGGCCACCAGCTCGCGTCCCACACGGTGTTCTTGGCCGCGTTGGTCATCTTGATCGGGCGGTGCAGGTGGTCCACGTGGACGTGATACAGCGCCGGCGTCGCGGTGTTGACGCCGTGGACCACGGCCATCGGGCGGTCGACTTCAGCCCGCCCTCCCATGCTCGGTGCAATCTCGGCTTCGGGTAGCCAGATGTGTCAATGGGCCGTGAACTTTCCGCGAATGTGGGCTTCCAATTTTCCCTCGCTGGCGTTGATGGCGGGTGCTCGGGGATCAGCCGTTTTCGGGATCGATCGGCTTCTTTCCTGGTGGACGGCCGCGCCGTTTGGGTTGCTGCGGTGGGTTGATGGCAGACCTGGCGCGTACATTTTC